>CAIOLO010000019.1 GCA_903859155.1 uncultured beta proteobacterium | reverse complement strand
GGAATCTCGTCGGCGGTGGCAATGCACGGTCCGAGCGGCCCGAAGGTGTCGAAGGATTTTCCCATCCAGCTCGCCGGCGTGGTGGCCGGCCAGGTGCGGCGCCCATCGCCGCGGGCGGTGACGTCGATCATCGCCGTATAGCCGAACACCGCGTCGCGCCAGTTCTCGCGCTTGACGCGTTTGACCGGCCCCTTGATCACGATGGCCAGTTCGGCCTCGTGCATGAAAGCCCAGGGCTCGGTGAATTCGGGCAGTTCGATGGTGTCTCCCGGTCCGATGACGGCGTCGGGGTTTTTCAGGAACATCGACAGCGGCCGGCGTTCGCGCTGCGCGTGCTCCCAGTAATTGGCGATGCAGCACAGGAACTTGCCCGGACGCGGCAGCGGCGCGCGCAATCTCACCTTGTCCAGGGGCAACGCCATGCCATCACCGGCCAGCTTGTCCAGCGAGGGGCGCAGCCTGTCGAAATCGTCGATGATGCCCTGCATGGTCAATTGCGGCGTGTAAGCGCGCAGCACCGCGCCGGCAATGCTGACCACGCCGCGCTCGGTGAGAATGCCGGGAAATATCTCGCCCTTGCCCTCGTTCTGGAACAACACCAGCTTCACATTGCTCTCCTGATGAATTGGCCGGGTCGGCGTGCTGTTGAAGCTTGACCGGTCTGACGCCGCCTTGAATCAAACGCGGTTACCCCAATCGACCGCGTCGCGGAAACCTCCGCAGAGGCGACAATGTATCCGCACGCCCGCTCCGCCGCAAGCAAATCCGACAGCAAATCCGCACCCAAATCCGCGCGTATTGCGCGCGTATTGCGCGCGGCGGCATTTGCGCTGACAATCCCGCGGCGGCGCTGTTGCCGCCCCGCCCCGAGGAGGCGCATTGGACACGAGAGTCAGGGATTCGCAACTCGACCCGGTCACGCTGGAGGTGATCCGCAATGCGCTGCCGGCGATCTCCACGGAGATGGCCGTGGACCTGCAACGCACTTCCTACAACATGATCATCTACGAAGTGCGCGATTTCTGCACCGCGCTGCTCAACCCGCAGGGCGAACTGGTCAGCCAGAACATGGGCGGGGTATCGCACTTCGTGGCGGACCTGGGTGTGCTGATCGTCGACGGCATGAAGCGCTACGGCCGCGAAGGCTTCAAGCCGGGCGATGTGATCATCACCAATCATCAGGCGGTGGCGGGCCAGCACCTTAACAATGTCGTCATCTACATGCCCTACTTTTTCAAAGGCGAGTTGCTGATGTTCGCGATGGTGCGCGCGCACTGGATCGATGTCGGCGGCACCAGCACCGGCTTCGGCGCCGGCGTGACCGTGGCCGATCCCTGGCTGGAAGGCCTGCAGCTGGATCAGGTCAAAATTTATCGCGAAGGCAGGCTGAACGAGCCGCTGTACCGCCTCATCAAGGACAACATCCGCTATCCGGAGTCCTCGCTGGGCGACATGACCTCGCAGATGGCCGCCTGCCGCCTGGCGCTGCGGCGCATGGACGAGATGTTCGAGCGCTACGGACGCGACACCATGGTCGCGGCGATCGCGAGAATATTCGATGAAACCGAGCAGAAATGCCGCAATGTCATCTCCCGGTTTCCGGAGGGTGAGTTCCAAGCCGAGGCCTGGCTGGATGACGACGGCGTCGCCCGCGGCGAGCGCGTGAGGCTGCACGCGAAGGTGACGGTCAAGGCCGGCGACATGACCATCGACCTCTCCGGCTGCTCCGGCGAGAGGAAGGCAGCGATCAATTCGCGCACGCTGGCCGCGCCGCGCATCGCCTACAAGGCGCTCACCGCGCCCAATGACGCGGTCAACGAAGGCTCGTTCCGCGCTCTGAAGTGCGTGATACCCGAGGGCAACATCATGATGGCGCGCTACCCGGCGCCGATGGCGCACTGGAGCATGATGCTGCCGCTGGTGGTGGACACCATTGTCGCCGCGCTGGAACCGGCGGTGCCGCAGCGCATTCCCGCCGGCCATTTCGGCCTGATGTCCGCCGGCGGCGTGTTCTTCGGCATGAACCACAAGAGCAAACGCCGTTTTGTCGTCAGCGTCACCTCGGGCGGCGGCTGGGGCGGCAGGCCCTTCGAGGACGGCGAGCCGGCCTCGGTGACCGTGTGCCAGGGTGACGTGCGCAATTCCTCCATCGAGGAGATGGAAATGAAGGCGCCCATCATCATCGATTCGCGCGCGGTTCGCCGCGACTCGGGCGGCCCGGGAAAATTCCGCGGCGGCCTGGGCAGCGTGATGCGCGTGCACAACCTGGCCGAGGGCCGCTGGAACCTGGAGCGTCCGCGCCGCCAGAACTGCCCGCCCTGGGGCATCGGCGGCGGCGCGCCCGGCGAAGCGGGCCAGAAGTTCATGAAAAAGCAGGGTGAAAAAGAATTCAAAGAAGTCGATGTCAGCCGCCACCCCGTGGATGCGCAAACCCAGGTGCTGATCCACGGCGGCTCGGGCGGCGGCTGGGGCGATCCGCTGGAACGCGATGTGCAGCGCGTTAGCTGGGATGTCATCGAGGATTTCGTCAGCAGGGAGGCGGCGCGCAAACATTATGGCGTGGTGCTCGGCGACGATCTGGCTGTCGATGCGCAGGCCACTGCAAAACTGCGCGCCGAACTGGCGCGTTCGCGACCTCGCACCGCGCAGGCAACCGTCTGAAACAGGAGAACAGTCAATGAAGTCATGGTTTTTGCGCACCGACACGCAGCCCAGTACGCTGGAACTTCGCGATGTCCCGAACCCCGAGCCCAAGGCCGGCGAGCTGCGCATCAAGGTGCGCGCGGCCTCGCTCAATCGCGGTGAATTCCTGAGCTCCCCGTCGCTGCTCGCGGGCGGCGGCGCCGCGCCCGCCGGCTCCGACTGCGCCGGTGAAGTCGACGCCATCGGCGCCGATGTCAGCGGCTGGAAGCTCGGCGATCGCGTCATGGGCACGGCGCGCGGCGCCTATGCCGAGTACGCCATCTTCGATGCGCGCCTGGCCAATCCGGCGCCGGAGAAGCTCTCCTGGGAACAGGCCGCCGCCGCACCCATCACCTTCATGGTCACGCACGACATGCTCTGGGCCCAGGGACATCTCAAGTCCGGCGAATGGCTGCTCATCACCGGCGTGTCATCAGGGGTGGGCGTGGCCTGCCTGCAGGCGGCCAAAGCCATCGGCGCCAAAGTGATCGGCACCTCGGGCTCGCGCGCCAAGCTCGAGCGGCTCAAGGCGCTCGGCCTGGATATCGGCGTTGAAACGCGCCAGCCCGACTTTGCCGCAGCGGTCCTCGACGCCACCGGCGGCAAGGGGGCCAACCTGGTGGTCAACAATGTCGGCGGCTCGGTGTTTGCCGAGTGCGTCAAGTGCATGGCGTTCCAGGGGCGCCTTGCCACGGTGGGCTATCTGGACAAGACCTTCAGCGCCGAGATCGACCTGGCCAAGCTGCACGCGCAGCGCCTGCACCTGTTCGGCGTATCGGCCAAGCACCGCCCCGTCGCCGAACGCGCCGCCATGCTGCCCAATTTCCGCCGCGACCTGCTGCCCCTGCTGGCCGAGGGCCGCATCGTGCCGCTGGTGGACAAGGTCTTCGCTCTCGCGGACCTGCCCAAGGCACGCGAGTTCATGGAATCGAATTCGCAGGTCGGCAAAATTGTATTGAAGATCAACTGAGGAACTTCGGAGGGCACCATGAAAATCCAGCATCAGCTTGTGCTTGCCGCAACAGCGTTGTGCCTTGCATTGCCGGCGTGCGCGCAGAGTTATCCGCTCAAACCGATACGCATGATCGTGCCCACCTCAGGCGGCGCCTATGACTCCATTGCAAGGGCCATGCAGCCGTTGCTGCTCGAGGAACTGGGCCAGTCGATCGTGCTCGAGACCCGCGCCGGCGGCGGCGGCGTGGTCGGCCTGGAGGCGGTCGCACGCGCCGAACCCGACGGTTACACGCTGCTGCAGATAGGCGTGAGCCAGGCCATCCTGAATCCCCTGTTCGTCGGCAAGGTGCCCTACGACACGGTGCGTGATTTCAGCTACATCGGCATGATGGGCGAGCTGACCATGGGCCTGTACGTGCACGAGTCGATGCACGCCGCCAATTTCAAGGGGCTGGTCGACTATGCCAGGGCCAACCCGGGCAAGGTCGCCTTCGGATCCTCCGGCATCGGCCAGACCTTCCACCTGGCAGGCGAGATGGTTAGGCTGCGCACCGGCACCGACATGGTCCACGTTCCCTACAAAGGCACGCCCCTGGCGCTGCAGGATTTTTTCGCCGGGCGCCTGCTGATGATGTTTTATCCGCCGACACCCCTGATCCTGGACCGCATCAAGTCCGGGAACATCCGCCCGGTGGCGGCGATGAGCGACAAACGCCTCGCCGCCCTGCCGGATACACCGACCTTTGAGGAACTGGGCGTCGGCAACCTGGGCGTATCGGGCTGGGGAGGCTTTTCGGGGCCGGCCAAACTGCCGCGCGCAATTGTCATGCGCATCAACCAGGCGGTGAACAAGGTGAGCCAGCGCCCGGAAATGGCCAAGGCCTACGACGCCATGACCATGGTGCCGCTGCGCACCACGCCCGAGGAGATGACCGAACGCGTGCGCCGCGAAGTCGCCTTCTGGACCGAGATGATCACCAAACTGGGCATCAAGCCGGAGAACTGAGCGCGACCTTACTTTGTAGTCGCCACGTGAAACACTTGCCTGCACCGAGGGTAGCTGCTGCACCCCCAAAAGTCGCCTCGCTCAGATTTGCGCCATACCATTTTTATTCCACAGGACGGGCATGTAGGGGTAGTGAAATCCCCCTCCGTGGCAACAGCCAACAATTTTTCTTGCTGTTCGGCAGATAGCTTCTGGATCATTCCCATGAAGGTCGAGCCACTGACCAGATCAATGGGATTCGACTTAGCGAACTCAATTGCCTCCTTGGTAAAGTCTCCGGTAGCGACAAAAATACCTTCGGGAATATTTTGGTGCGTCATAACCCCGAGCAATTCACGCACAGGCTTGACCCCGACAGGCCGAGAGTTCCAAGCCTTGCATTGGACAATGGCAACCGGCTCGGACGAGTCTCCTTTGAATAGTTTGGCGTCGATGCCCCCGTCGGCGCCGCATCGAATGGTTTCCGATCGGAGTCCAATTTCGCGATAAAAAGCAGCGGAGAGTTCCTCAAATCGTTTCCACTCTATTCGTCGCAAGAGTTCGAGCGACCATGTTGAAGGTATAAATTCTGGCTCAGAAACCCTCGCCATCATCTCTTCCCAGCTCCTGCCAACTTGGTCCGTAGTCGGCGTGTCTGGCGGTATTGGGAAAGGAACATATTCCCTCACGGACTCAGATGAAGCAATTCTGTGCGTAGGTCGATGCCGGAAAAGATTCACCGCTGCAATCACACCGAAAATCCCCCCAATGAAGTACCCAACGGGCTTAAAGGTCAGGCCAAAAACCCGCAGGATCGGGCTGTGCGCGGTGAGGGCAGGAACAATCCACTGGAACGCAATAAAACCCGCAATAGCGACTATCGCTGACACCCACCATGGTGCAGCCAAGAAGACATCGATTCCGGTTGTTTTTCTTCTTCGAACCATCAGAGCGCACTAAAAACATCAGTGATTCACTATGATGCAGCAGCCGGAAAAATTAGGGTACGTTTCTTTCCGAGCCGGTCGGCCCAGCCAGCATTCGCAGCCGACGGCGCCGCTGCGCTCGACACCTAAGAAAATGACCGAACGCATACACCGCGAAGTGACGTTCTGGACTGAAATGACGGCGAAGCTGGACTTCCAATCGGCGAACCAAGCACGGCGGTTACGCTCAATAATTTAATACAATTGTTGTTCTATCACCATAACTGGCGATCGTAATTGGGCCATTTAAATATCAATATTGGAATTGTTTCTTGGGACACTGATGCACACCCCTGATATCCAATTTATACAGCCGCCAGCCGCTGGACCGTATCCGGATAGCGCGCAACCAGGCGGATCAGCAACGCCGCTTGGGCATTCGGCTTGGCGCGGCCCTGCTCCCAGTTTTCCAGCGTGCGCTCGTTGGTGCGCAGATAACGGGCAAAAACGGACCGTGAAAGATTCAACTTTTCCCGAACGCGCACGAGTTCCTTCGCGGTCACGACGGGCGCCGGTTTTTTCTCGACTGCATGCGTGCGCAGAGTGAGTTTGCCTTCGTGCTGCGCTTTCAGCGCGTCGAAGCCTTCGGTCAGTTCGGCGAATACGTTACGTTTCACGGCTATCTCCTGGAGTTCAGTTAAAGATACGCAAATTGCGTATGCTCAGCAAGGCAATATCTTTCTATAGCCGATGTCGCTCAATCGAGCCGGCATGTGGATGCAGCAAGATTTTTTGGCCAAATCTCTTTTCCCGCGCGTTATTCCAAATACTGCCACCACATCCGCTGTTCATTTCGGGCGCAGTGGCGGACCGGATCGAAGGCCTGACGTTCTACGATTCCAAGGTATAGCGCACGTTGCATCCGGCCAAGCCCGACCCGCATTTCCATCTGCACGCGGGACACAAAAAAAGGGGGCACAGGCCCCCTTTTTTGGTTATTTCCCTGAAACTACTTCGCGAAATTGGCGGCGACGAAGTCCCAGTTGACGATCGCCCAGAAGCCCTTGAGGTAGTTCGGGCGGCTGTTGCGATAGTCGATGTAATAGGCGTGCTCCCAGACGTCGCAGGTCAAAAGCGGGGTCATGCCCTGCGTCAGCGGCGTGGCGGCGTTGCTGGTGCTCTCGATCGACAGCGAACCATCGGCCTTCTTGCACAGCCATGCCCAGCCGGAGCCGAAGGTGCCGGCGGCCTTGGCGTCGAACTGCTTCTGGAACTCGTCAAACGAGCCGAACTGCTTGTCGATGGCCGCCGCCAGCGCGCCGGCGGGTTTGCCGCCACCGCCATTGCCGGCCGGCTTGAAGCCGAGGAAATAGAAGTCGTGGTTCCAGATCTGCGCGGCGTTGTTGAAGATCGGCCCGGCCGGGGCTTTCCTGACCACTTCCTCGAGCGTCAGGTTTTCGAACTCGGTGCCCTTGGCCATGTTGTTCAGATTGGTCACATAGGTGGCGTGGTGCTTGCCGTAATGAAAATCGATGGTCTCGACGGAAATGTGCGGCACCAGTGCATCTTTTGCATAGGGAAGCGCTACTTGGGCGAAAACAGTCATGGCAACTCCATTCGGTTATCTTGGATACGCCCCCACCTCAAATGGGGACAGATTATTGATCAGCCCGGGTGAACGGGCGTGGGCAATTCTACAGCAGTAATCCCGTCGCCCAGAACCGCCCTACAGCCCCAGATAAGCCCGTCTTACCCGGTCGTCCGAGAGCAGCGCTGCGCCGCTGCCGCTCATGACCACGCGCCCGTTCTCCAGCACATAGGCGTGCGCAGCGAGCTTCAGCGACAGCGCGACATTCTGTTCAACCAACAAGATCGCGAGGCCGCGGGCGTTGAGCTTGCGTATGGTTTGAAAAACTTCCTGCACCACCGTGGGCGCCAGGCCCAGCGACGGTTCGTCGAACATGATGAATTCGGGCTGCCCCATCAGGCAGCGTCCGATGGCGAGCATCTGCTGCTCGCCGCCTGAGAGGGTCCCGGCCAGCTGTCCGCGCCGCTCCGCCAGGCGCGGGAACATTGCATAGACCTCCTCCTGCGTGCGCTGCGCCTTGGCGCGCGCGCGCGGCAGCATCGCGCCCACCTGGAGGTTCTCCAGCACGCTCAGGGTCGGGAATATCTGGCGCCCTTCGGCCACCTGCCCCAGCCCCAGGTTGCAGGTGGCAAAACTCTCCAGGCCGGTCACATCCTGGCCGCGAAAAACGATGCGCCCGGCGCGCGGTTTCTCGATGCCGGCCACGGCGCGGATCAGGCTGGTCTTGCCGGCCCCGTTGGCGCCGATGATGGCGACGATCTGCCCCTCGCCAACTTCAATCGAAACATCGTCGAGCGCCTGCGCATCACCGTAATAAAGATCCAGATTGCGGATGCTCAGGATGGGCCGCGCCGGAGCGGCGCCTGGCATGTCGTCAAGGCGGTTCATGCTCAGGCCGCGTCCTCGCCCAGATAGCACTCGAGGACCGCGGGATTGCGCACCAC
Source organism: uncultured beta proteobacterium (assembly GCA_903859155.1). Classification (GTDB taxonomy): domain Bacteria; phylum Pseudomonadota; class Gammaproteobacteria; order Burkholderiales; family SG8-39; genus 2-02-FULL-62-17. Next base: position 197,299 of record CAIOLO010000019.1, on the reverse strand, counting down.
CTCGTCGGGCGCGCCGCTGGCGATGAGTTCACCGTGGTGCAGCACATGAATCTCCCGCGACAAGGCCATCACGGCGCGCATCACGTGCTCGATCAGGAGGATGGTGAGGCCGGTCTCCCGGTTCAGTTCGCGGAACACCTCCACCATGCGGTCGGTTTCGGTGGGGCGCAATCCGGCCATCACCTCGTCGAGCAGCAGCAGGCGCGGCTCGGTGGCCAGCGCGCGCGCCACCTCGAGGCGCTTGCGGTCTGGCAGCGTGAGCGAGGCGGCCGGCAGGTCGCGCTTCTCGGCGATACCGAGCCGCTCCAGGATGAGGCCGGCCTTGCGTCGTGCCTCGGCGATGCGCGGCGAGCGGCGCAGCGCGCCGATCACCACGTTGTCCAGCACCGACAGGCCGGCAAACGGCCTGACCAGCTGGAAGGTGCGGCCGATGCCGGCCACGCAGATTTCATCGGGGCGCAAGCCCTGGATGCGCTGCCCGGCAAAGCGGATCTCCCCGGCGTCGGGCGCGTAGACGCCGGCGATCATGTTGAACAGGGTGGTCTTGCCGGCGCCATTGGGGCCGATCAGCGCCACGATATGCCCTGCTTCGATGGCAAAGGACACCGAGGAGACCGCTTTCAATCCGCGAAAGCGCTTGGCAATGGCGACCACCTCCAGCAGCGGCTCAGCCATCGGGGTGCCTCACCGTGTTGCCGGCCGGGTCCGGGCCTGGCGCCGATACCAGCCCCAGGCGGCGCGCCAATGCGGGCCAGACGCCGTTGGGCAGGAACATGGTCACCAGCAGCAGGCAGCTGCCGTAGAACACCTGTTTGATGCCGGGCAGTTCTATGCCGATCTGCGCCATCAGTTCGGTGATGCCATCGGCTAGCAGCGCCAGCAGTGCCGCGCCCAGTATCGGCCCGAACAGCGTGCCGATGCCGCCGATGATCGGCCCCAGGATGATCTCGATGGAACGGCCCATGTTGAAGATCTGCTCGGGAAACAGGTTGTTGTAATAGAACGCGAAGAACACCCCGGCCAGCGAGGTCATGCCCGAGGAGATCAGCACCGCAATCATCTTGCAGCGAAAGGTGTTGATGCCCAGGGCCTGCGCCGCCTGCTGGTCTTCGCGGATGGCGAGCCAGTAATAGCCGATGCGCGTGCGCAGCAGCCAGGTGCAAAACGCGAGCGCCGCGGTGGCGAGCGCCAGCATCACGTAATAGAACATGACCGGCGAGCCGCGCAGGTTCAGCAGGTCGTTGAATTCGCGCTGCTTCACCGGCAGGAAGAATCCGCCCGAGGCGCCCAGCCACTGCCAGTGATCAAAACCCAGGCGCGTAAATTCGGCGAAAGCGATGGTCAGCAGCGCGAAATACACCCCGCCGATGCCGAAGCGGAAGGCGAGAAAACCGATGATGGCCCCCACCAGCATGCTCGCCGCAACCGCCACCAGCGCCCCGCCCCACGGGCCGATGCCAAAATGAACGAACAGCGCGGCGGCGCTGTAACCGCCGATACCGACATAGAGCGAATGCCCCAGCGACAATTGCCCGCAGAACCCCATCATGACGTTCCAGGCCTGGCCGGTGTAGGCAAAATAGAGAATCAGCACCGCCACCGAGAGCACGTAGTTGTTGGCGATCCACGGCAGGATGAGCAGCAGCAGCGCCAGCGCCGCGAGCAGGCCGCGCGCGCGCGGGTTTATCTGGCTGAACATTGCGCTCACGGCCTTTTGCCGAGCAGGCCCTGCGGCCGCAAGAGCAGCACCACCACCAGCAGCGCAAAGCTGACCATGCTCTTGGCCGAGGGGGTGATGAACAGGCCCGCGCCGGCCTCGGATACGCCGATCAGGATCCCGCCCAGCAGCGCGCCGGGCATGGACCCCAGGCCGCCGACGATGACGATCACGAAGGCCATCAACGTATAGGCAGGACCGAGCTGCGGGGTGACATCCACCAGCAGCACCATCATGCAGCCGGCCGCGGCAACGCAGGCCGAGCCCAGACCGAAGGTCAGCGCATACAGGTGCCGGATATCCAGCCCCACCACCTTGGCGCCCATGTGATTGTCGGCGCAGGCGCGTATCGCCTTGCCGGTCATGGTAAAGCGGAAAAAGGAAAACACCGCCGCGCTGCACACCAGCGCCGCGCCCGCGGCATACAGGCGCGCCGCATCCACCAACAGCGGCCCCAGCTCGAACGATTCGAGCTGGTAGTCAACCTGGACGTTGCGCGCATTGGGTCCGAATGCGATCAGCAGCGCATTCACCATGATGATGGCCACCGCCACCAGCAGCATGAACTGGGAATGCTCGGGGCGGGTGATGAACGGGTTGATGATGGCCCGCTGCAGCAGGTAGCCCAGCGCGAAGAACACCACCACCACCGGAATCACCGCCATGAACGGATCGATGCCCCAGGTGTTGAACAGAACCACGGCGGCAAACATGGCGGCGGTCATCATTTCGCCGTGCGCAAAATTGACCACGCGCACCACGCCGAAGATGACCGACAGCCCGAGCGCCATCAGCCCGTAGACCAGCCCGCTGAGCACTCCGGCGATGAGAACGTTACCGATCAGTTCGAATGACATAAAAAGGGCCGGCTAGGCCGGCCCGTCCGTAAAGTTAAACCTTTTACTTACCGTTACTGAGGAACCCGGCGTTGACAAATCTGGCAAAGAATCCGGGTTTGCATACGTCCCGCTGATTTTGCAAGTTGCGCTTTTGCAACTTGCAAAATCAGCGGGAAAATTGGACGCCAAAACAAAGCAGCAGTTTCACCCCGTCCCAGCCGCCTTCAGGCCCTCACATACCCGGGCACCGGAAACACCGGCTTGGCTTCCGCGGAGGCGGCCGGCAGAACCACCATCGGGCGCTGGTTGAAGTTCTGTATGCAGGCCGAGGCGATGCCCTCCACCTGGCCCTTGGCGTTGAACTTGATCGGCCCGCCCAGCATCATGCGGCTCGCGATGTTGGTCTGGCGTATCGCCTCGGCCAGCACTTTCGGGTCGTTGCTGCGCGAGCGCTTGAAGGCATCTGCGACGATCTGGATCGACTCGAAGGTAAAGCCGACATTCAGCGCGTGGTACATCAGCTTCTCCTTGGGAAACTGCTTGCGCATCTGCGCGTCGATGGCCTTGGTGACGACCGACTTGGGGTCGTACCAGGGCACGTTCGAGATGCAGTGATCCGACAATTTTCCCAGCGCGGCATAAAACTGCGCTTCGTACATGCCCGGATTGCCCGGGCCGATGATGCCCATCGGGTTCCAGCGCTGCTTGACCATTTCGCGGCGCAGGATGATGGCGTCGTTGAGGCGGCACACCAGCAGCAGGAAATCTGCCTTGGTGGCCTTGGCCCTGGCGACCTCGACGGTCAGGTCCTTGGCGGCGGGGTCGTAGGCGATGGTATCGAGCAGCTTGAACGGCAGGTAATCGAGCTTGGGCAGGATGGACGCAATGGCCGCCTTGTTGGCCTGGCCGAAGGTGTCGTTGACATGCATGAACACCGCGGTGCGCGGCGCGGTGCCGGTGGCGAGGAACAGGTCGCGCGCCAGGCCCAGTCCGTTGACCACCAGATCCACGCTGGTCGGGAAATTGCGGAAGGTGAACTTGTAGCCCTGTTCGGTAATCTGCGGCGCGGCGGCGATATTGATCACGAAGGGCACGCCCTTTTGTTCGGCTACCTGCGCGATCGCCAGGCTGGCGCCGGAATCGAATGCACCCACCAGCACCTGCGCGCCCTCGGAGATAAGGCGCTCGGCGCGGCTGCGGGCGGTGTCCACATTGGTCTCGGTGTCGGCATTCATCAGCTCGATGTCCACGCCGAACAGCGACTTGAGCACCGCCGGCGCCACATCGGCGCCGAACTGGCAGGACTGGCCGACAAAGGCCTGCACGCCCGAGCGCGGCAGCAGCACCCCGACCTTGAGTTTGGCGCTTTGCGCCCAGGCCGGACGCATCAGCGAGCTGCTGGAAACAATGGCGGCCGCACCCACCGCGCCGACAAAACGACGCCGCCCCGCGTCCGCCCCTCCTTCTGTAGCGTCGCTGACGCCGACATCCAAAGTGGCTAAGCTGGTCTTTTCTATGGTATTCATGGCTCTCCTCGGCAGGGCTGATTGAATGGCGAAACTGCAATTTCCAGGCGCGGTTCTTGTTTGTCTGGCTATTGTCCTCAATTTGCAGGTGATTTGGAAGGCGCAGACAGGAAATGACAGGCGTGCACGAAATTCAGCCGGGGCAATCGACCGAACTGCTCAAGGAGCTGCACATCCTCACGCGCGACGGCAAGATGAACCAGGACAGCCGTCGCAAGCTCAAGCAGGTGAGCCACCTGTGCCGCTTCATCGAACCGCTGCTCGAGGAAATCCGCGCCGAGCATGCCGACGTGCGGCTGGTCGACCACGGTGCCGGCAAGTCCTACCTGGGATTCATGCTCTACGACCGGTTCTTCAGGGGCTATGGCGCCGGTGACGGCGGCGCGCACATCTACGGCGTCGAGGTACGCGACGATCTGGTGCGCAAATCACGCGAACTGGCGCAGCGGCTGGGCTTTCCCGGCATGTCGTTCCTGAACCTTGCGGTGACCGATGCGATCGCGACAGAGCAATTGCCCGCGCGGGTGGACATTGTCACCGCGCTGCATGCCTGCGATACCGCAACCGATGACGCGATTCGCTTTGCACTGGAGCGCGAGGCGCGCTTCATCGTGCTGGCACCCTGTTGCCAGGCCGAGGTGGCCGCGGTGCTGCGCAAGAACAAGGGCCAGGCCCTGGCCAACGCCGCGCTCACCGAATTGTGGCGCCATCCCCTGCATACCCGGGAATTCGGCAGCCAGGTCACCAACGTGCTGCGCGGGCTGCAACTCGAGGCGCACGGCTACCAGGTGAGCGTCACCGAACTGGTCGGTTGGGAACATTCGATGAAAAATGAACTCATCATCGCCACCCGCAAGGCGCTGCCGCGCGAACGTCCGGCGCGGCGCCTGCATGAAATCCTCAAAACCCTGGGGCTGGAGGAAATGGAGCGGCGCTTCTTCACCACGCCCTGAGGGCGCGCCGCTCCCCTGTTCCGGCGCGCTATTTCGGCCGGCGCGAGTCGTCGTAGTTTTTATCCAGCGACTTGAGCGAATCCATCAGCAACTGGACCGCATACTTGGTGTTGTGCACGCCGCGGCTCTTGTCCTCCAGGACGAACTTGTAGTTGTACAGGGAGGCGACCACCTCGAGCGGGTGCTGCGTTTTGTTGTTCTCGACGAACTTGCCCTTGGCATCGAAGATCGGGTTGCTGATCTTCTGCAGCGCCCCGGTTCCCTGCTTGTTGCTGAATTTTTCGAGCAGTCCCTGGACCTCGTCCTGCACCGGTTCGATGGCGCCGTCGCCGTCGTAGTCGGCGCTCGCCTTGATGTCGAACACCTCTCTCCGGGGTACCTGCTTGATGTCCTTGTGGCAGGTCTTGCAGCCGGCCACGTTGAGCGTCGGCACCTCGTGCACTTCACCGCCCAGCTTCATGCTGTGACCACCGATGGCCGGGGTCAGCGCGTAACGCGCAGTGGTGGGCTGGGTCATGTGGCAGGTGACGCAATTGGCATCCTTCAGGCTCGCATGCGCGGAGCTGGAATAGGCCTTGCCGGGAAACTCGTAGGCGTTCGTCCCGAGCAACATGTCCGACTGCGGCCCGTGGTGTGCGCCCCAGGGTTCGCGCAGGATGTCCCGTGACCTGACTTCATCTTTGGGCATCACGCGCGCCTGGTGGCAGTTGGCGCACAGGTTGCCCTTGCCCATGTCGAACATGACGCCGTTGGCCAGCTTCACGGGATTTTCCTTGCGCAGCGAGAAATTACCCCTCTCGTGCGGCGCATGGCAGGTGAAACAGCCGACCTCCGAGGGATTCTTGATGGTTACCTTGGGATCGGATTTGCCGGTGGCGGCGTATTCGATGAAGCCCTCGTTGGTGTGGCACCTCTGGCAACCCTCCCCGTTCGAATAGGAGGCATCCGGGAGGGTGCGGTGGCCCGAGGTCAGATACTGGCTGCGCACGCCGCGCACAGGATACTTGCCCGCCGAGCCATGGCAGTCGGCGCAGGCCTGCGGGAACACGAAGGGCGCCGGCTTGGGCTGCGCCTGGGCCTGCAACGGCAGCAGCACAACAGCGAGAATCAGCGATGCGAACAGTCTGGCAACGGACATGACAAGGCTCCTTTAAATGGCGGGGGCCATCGGACTGTCCCAGACCGGACTCCCGGCGCACCCGCAACACTATGCCGCTTCACTGAAACCAGTTTGATCCGAATCAAAAAAGCCGCTGATGATCCAAAAAACCGAACCGCAACAAGCCCGGTCAGCGGCCAAGGCCCGTCGCCGGCGCGGATTTCGGCGCCGCCTCCCGATGGTGTCGCATTGACAGACATCGGCACGACGAGGCAAGCTCCGTGTCCTTCCCATTTCCCGAATCGGACAGCTCTCATGAAACCCCTGCACGCAGCGCTAATTGCCCTGGTCTTCACCCTCGTCGCTGCGGTCGGCTCCGCCTTCGCCGCCGAAGCGCTTGTCAAGACCGATACCGTGGTCGGCAAAGGCAAGGAAGCCGCGGCCGGCAAGACGGTTGCAGTTCACTACACCGGCTGGCTGCAGGACCTCAAGGCGGACAAGCAGCACGGCAAACAGTTCGACAGCTCGGTGGGTCGCGGACCGTTTTCGTTTCCGCTGGGCGCAGGGCGGGTGATCAAGGGCTGGGACCAGGGCGTGGCCGGCATGAAAGTCGGCGGCAAGCGCACCCTCGTCATCCCGGGCGACCTCGCCTACGGCGCGCGCGGCGCGGGCAACGGCATGATCCCGCCGGATGCCACGCTGATATTCGACGTCGAACTGCTCGACGTGCAATAGGCGCGCCGCAAGGCGCAAACAGGAATTCCAAGACACACTGGAGGCAACATGGTTCAACTGGTTGACGGCGACATCAAGACCCGCGAGGTGCTTGACTGGAAGGGCGTGCATTTGCTGCACGCGAGCGGGTCCTCGTGCTCGCAGAAGCTGCGCATCTTTCTCAGCGTAAAAGGAATCGCTTGGGAATCGCATCTGATTGATCTGCACGCCAACGAGAATTTCCGTCCCTGGTTCCTGGGAATCAATCCGCGCGGCCTGGTGCCGGTGCTGGTGCACGATGGCGTCGTTCATATCGAAAGCAACGACATCATCACCCACCTGGAAAAGAGCTTTCCAGCGCCGAAGCTGATCCCGGCCGGGTTCGAAAACGAAGTCGCGAAACTGCTAAGGCACGAGGACGACCTGCATATGGATTTGCGGACACTGAGCTTTCGCTTCGTCTTCAATCCGCCGGGACCGCCCAAGTCGGCCGAAGCCCTGCAAAGCTATGCCGCCAACGGCTCGGGCACGGTGCAGGGGGCGGCGGACCCCGACAAGGCGGCGCAGATCGCGTTCTGGGAGCGCGCCGCCAGGGAAGGCTTCAGCGACGAGCGCTCGCGCGCATCGGCGCAGAAATTCCGCGTGGCGTTCGCCGAAATCGACCAGCGCCTGGCGGCGAGCCCCTACCTCCTCGGCGATGCACTCAGCGTGCTCGATATCGCCTGGTTCATCTACGCCCACCGGCTGTCGCTGGGCGGCTATCCGATCGCACGCCTGCATCCGCGCGTCGCTGCCTGGATGGGCAAACTTGCCGCGCGGCCGGATTTCGCCAGGGAAATCGCCTCGCCGCCGGAGGTGATGGCGCATATCGCGGCAACGCGGCGCGCGCACGAGCAGGCGGGCAAAACGCTGGAGGCGATAGCCGGCTTCTGAGGCCGGCAAAGCCTGTCTGTCGGGGGCAAAAGATTCAGCGCTGGGTCGCCGAAGCATCGGTCACATGGGCATCTACGACGATGCCCATGCGAAACCGCACCACCTCGCCGCTTTAAATCCGGCTTGGTTCTATTCCGGATTGACGCCCGCGAATTTGAGCACTCCGGCCCAGTGCGCAGCCTCGTCCTTGATGATTTTCGCCAGGTCGGCAGAGCCGAGATAATTGACTCGCACCCCGGTCTTGTTGATCATCGCCACGACATCGGGCATCGCCAGCACCTTGCGCACCTCCGCCTCGAGCCGGCCCACTTGCGCGGCGGGCGTGCCGCCGGTGGTCCAGATGCCGTTCCAGGTGGCAATCACGAAATCGGGGAAACCGGCCTCCAGCATCGTCGGCACGCCGGGAACCGACGGGTCGCGCTCGCGCGAGGTCACCGCCAGCGCCCTCAGCTTTCCTCCCTGAATCTGCGGCAGCGAAACCACCATGTTGTCGAACAGGAAGTCGACCTGTCCGCTGAGCACCGCAGTCACCGCCTCCGGCGAGCCGCGATAGGGAATCTGCACGATGAAGGTCCTGGTGTCCCTCTTGAACATCTCGGCGCTCAGCTGCAGCACCGAGCCATTGCCGGTCGAGGCGTAATTGAGCTTGCCCGGACTGCGCCGCGCCATGTCCACCAGATCCTTGACGCTCCTGGCCGGATGCTCGGGCGCGACCACCAGAACGTTGGCCGCGCTGCCGATCTGCGCCACCGGGGCGAGATCGCGCAGCGGATCGAAGGGCAATGACTTGTACAGCGAAGGCGCGGTCGGGATGATCGGCCCGCCGATCAACAGCAGGCTGCCATCGGCCGGCCCCTTGGCGACGATTTCGGCGGCGATCATACCGCCGGCACCGACGCGATTCTCGACGACGACGGATTGCCCCAGGCCCGGCTGCAACTGCACCGAGATCACCCGCGCCAGCACGTCGGTGATCCCGCCCGGGGAGAAGGGCACGATCCAGCGTATCGGTTTTGATGGCGCCTGGGCCCAGCCATTCGCGGCGGCCAGCAACAGCGTGGCGCAAGCGATATTGCACAGCAGGCGGATTTTTTGCATGGCGGCGTCCTCCAAAGGAAATGCGGTTTGCCGAACGGGATCTCGGCCCTTTCGGTCCGTCGTGCCGCGACTCGCGGGTCGGAACCAGCAGCCACCGCGGTCGCGGCTGGCGTCCTGCTTCGCGGTGTGCCGGCAATCATACGACGCCCGCGGCATGGCCGCATCGGCAGGAATCTGCGGCGGGACACTGTCCTGATGGCCGCGCTCGCGGCGCAATAATGCGTAGATTTGTGCCGGCTTACTACAGCAGTTCGCGAAACTGTTCGACCGACAAACCGGCATCGCGAGCGATACCACCCAAGGTGAATGCATTGACGGGATTGTGCCTGGGGATGGTCACAATGCGTTGCCCGTTGCTCATGACGATATGCTTGCCTTGACGCGCGATACGAAAGCCGGCTTTCTCGAGTGCGCGCACCGCGTCAAGGTGATTGACACCAGGAATGCTCGGCAAGACTAACCTGCAACTTCTATTTCGCGAATATCCTCGCCGCGTAGCTGTTCTTCGACAACGGCCAGGTATTCGTGAATGGCATCGCGAATATTTTCCACCGCCTCCTGTTCTGTGCTGCCCTGAGACCAGCATCCCGGAAGTCCGGGAACGGATACGCTGACACCTTCTTCCGATTTGTGCAGTGCAATTCGATATTTCATAGGCACCTCCGTCACCTGATTATAGGGCCAACCGGCAGACACGCATGAGGTTCCAGTACCTGCACAGGCCGATGGCGATTTCGTCAGCCAACTATTCGGGCGCACCATGTTGAGCGACTATATCCGGTGTCTACACCAGTGCGCGTTGCAATTGGACAAGATGACAAGTCAACAACCTGGCTTTAGCTTCATCAATTCGAGCATCGCCCTCCCCAGCAACCCATAAGGATTCCCCAGCGTCTCGAACATCTCGAAGTGGTTGTACCCCTGCCCCAGCAGAAAGCTCACCGGCTTGCCTGCCGCCTTGATTGCGGCGGCGAACTCGCGGTTCTGCCGCTGGAACTCGGGGGTCTCCAGCGTGCCGTGCGCCACCACCACCGGCGCGACCAGCTTGTCCAGATGCCGCAGTGAACTGAGTTCTTCGATCATCCGCGGGGTAAATTTCACGTAGCCCGCGCGCGCCGAGAGGCTCACCGGATAGAGTTCGTACATGCCGCTGCAGCACAGGCCGCCTTTGAGGGTATCCATGGGCAGGCCGTAATCCTTCGGCCAGTCGGTGGTGAGCACCACGCCCGCGAGGTGCGCACCCGAGGAAGTGCCAGAGATAAAGACCTTCTGCGGGTCGCCGCCGAAGCTCGCGGCATTGCGCCTCACCCAGGCGACCGCGCGGCGCACCTGATCGGCCATGACCAGCAGATCACCGTCGACGTCGCCGACGTTATTGAAATCGACGGAAACGAAAATGCCGCCCGCATCCACGTAAGTTTCGGCCATGTAGGCTGCAGCCCTGGCATCGCCGACGCGCCACGCCCCGCCATGGATGAATACGTTGATCGGCGCGTTGGGCTCGCGCGTGGTGTAGATATCGAGTTGTTCGATGTCCCCGGGTCCGTAGGCCACGCGTCGCGGCGGACCGAGGCGCGCCAGCGCCGCTGCGCTTTTCTGCGCGTTGCGTTTTGCGATTTCGGCCTGATTCGGCGACCACGGCGCCTGATCATAGGCCCAGTCGAGTTCCGCCTTGTCGTAGTCGAGAAACACGCGCGCTCCCTTGGGGCCGGGCACGATGCCCGGCGGGACGAAATTCTGCATCACCTGCGACTCCTGAAAGGGGGGCAGGCGATGATGCCACGCCTTGCACACAGCCGGTTTTCGCGGCCGCTCGTGACTTGGCGCGATAGGCAACCGGTTGCGCTGGCCGGCACTGCCGCGGACAAACATGCCGGGCAATTTTTATGCGCAGCGGTACCGAGGCCTCCACGGCATCGCAGCGCGGTAGTATCCTAGGCGCTCATATCCGCCGCTGAGGAGCGCCGCCATGAACAAAATCCGCCACATTGCCTTTTCCAGCCAGAATCCCGGCCAGTCCGCAGAGTTCTACAAAAAGACCTTTGGCTGGCGAGAAGTCAGCCGCGGCGGCAAGGACCCGGACAACCCGACCGGCGTGATCCTCTCCGACGGCTCCATCAACATCACCATCCTCAAATTCGCCACGGACCAGATCAACAAGGGCCTGGACTACGAGGGTTTCCATCACATGGGCGTGGTGGTCGATGACGTCGCCGCCTGGGCGAAAAAGCTCGAAGCGCAGGGCGTGCCGCTCATCGTGGGCGAGGCGGAGATTCCGCCCAACGCGCAATACGAAATCAAGTATCAGGGACCGGATGACATCGTCTTCGACATTACCGATGTACCCTGGCCGGGATCGGTGGGACTGGATGGAGTCGCCGCTCCGGACAAGGTGCCCAGCGCCGCACAGCAGGGGCGTTCCCGCCTGACACCCAAAAAAGAATCCGTCGCCTGAACACCGCAGTGTCGTGAAAATGCCTAGGTACCGCGCATCTGCGCCAGAAACTCCGCAATCGCCTTCCAGTATGCCGGCGAACTCGTAATGTCGATGTGATCGGCGTCGGCGATCTCGCGCCAGCTGTGCGGCCCGCCCCAGGCGCCCGCCAGGCGGCGCGAATGTTCCAGGGGGACGATACTGTCGCGCGAGGCAACCAGCACCTGCAGCGGCGCCTTGGCTTTAGGCGCATCGGCGCTCGCATCAAAGCGATGGCGCAGGAGCAGCGATACCGGCAGGTAGGCATGATGGCGCCGGCCCAGTTCCACCATGCTGTCGTAGGGCGATACCAGCAGCACCGCGCGAACCGCGCGGCGCGCGGCCACGCGCACCGCCATGGCAGTGCCGAGGCTGCGCCCCATGATCACTATGCGCCTGGCATCGACATCGGCGCGGGAGGCCGCATAGTCGAAGACGCGCAGTGCATCGGCGTACAGGACCGATTCACCCGGCTTGCCGCTGCTGCCGCCGTAGCCGCGGTAATTCATGAGCAGCAGAGAGTAGCCGGCAAAGCGCCCCGCCTCGTCCAGCAGCCACGAGACTTCCTCGGCATTGCCGCCGTAGTAGACCAGCAGCGGCGCTCTCGAGGCTTGCGTGCCGCCGGCGCCAAGGAACCAGCCGTGCAGCGTCACGCCGTCGTCCGCGGGCAGATGCACCTGCTCGGCCTGCGCATGGCGGGAAGCGATGGCCTGCAATTCGAGTCCGCTGAGCTGCTGCGGCAGGAAAATCAAACCGTCCTGGTAAAAATAGGCCAGCACCAGCAGCGCGGCGTACGCTGACACCAGCACCTTGATCAGAATGATCAGCGTATCCATCAACGGCGCGCGCCGATGCAGTTCAGTCTGGTTGTGCGCTTCACGGCCAGGCCTGATCAATCCGCTGCCGAACGCACCATGCGTTTAGCGGCAGCCACGCCGCCCGCACCGGTGACGTTGGCGACGATCGCCAGCTGCCCCAGGCTCTCGGTGAGCCCGGGCGCGAACACGCGCGCGAACCGGTCACCGCTGCTGCCTGCGGCGAAAATGGTCAACCGGCGCACCGGCTTGGCAGGACAGGATCGGGCGCGGCACCGGATAAGGCCGCGGCTGTCGCGAAAAGGGTCAGAGATGGGGAAATGCTCTTCATAATCTCAAGGCGGCGCCACAGTTCTTTAGCGGACAAGTCTCTCACGCCTCAATTCCCGAGGTTAATTTCCAATTGCACCTGACTTTACCAGTCAACGGCTACTATCGTGACGGGCTTATCCCCTGCCCGGCGCCCACGCCGCCCTCCAGCGGCGGCACACCACGCAGTGCTATGCTTTGCACCGGATACGTGTGAATGGGCCGATAGCATGCAAGCCAGTGAAGAGCGAACTCTCGGGCAAATGGTCGAGCGCATAGTGAAACGTTTTGCGCCGGAAAAAATTATTCTTTTCGGCTCCCACGCCACTGGACGCGCGGGGCCTGACAGCGACGTGGACTTGCTCATCGTCATGACCCCGAACCGGTCGAAAGCGGAACAGGAACTCGATATCCTCAAAGCTCTGCGCCGCTATCGCGTGCCGAAAGATATCATCGTAACTACGCCGGAGGATTTTGCGTGGCGCAGAAAAATTCCCGGGACGATCGAGCGCCCTGCCGCGCGCGCGGGCCGCGTCCTGTATGAAAAAGGCTGAAGCCACCATTTTGGTGGTTCGCGAGTGGCTCGCGAAAGCGGAGAACGACCTCCTGACCGCAACGCACACGCTCAAACTCGGGCCTCGATGCCCTACCGACACGGTTTGCTTTCACGCGCAGCAATGCACGGAAAAATACCTCAAGGCACTCCTTGTTTTGCGCGGACTCGACTTTCCGAAGACACACGATCTCGAGGCATTGGTCGTGCGTCTCGGCAATGGAAAAAGCCTCGGACTATCGCTGGATGACATTGCGCGCCTGAAGCGATATGCAACTGTCACGCGCTATCCCGGCGCAGAGGAGATCCCGTTATCCGAAGCGCGCTATGCGGTCGCCGCGGCGAAGCGCCTTCGCAAATCAATCCGGATGCTGTTGCCGCAGGCAGCGAAGAAAAAAGACTGAGATTCGGATCCATTTTATTCACCGGAGGTGCGCATGAAAATTTCATTACAAACGCTGGTCCTGGCGCTGCTTGGCGCTGCTGTGATTCTTCCGGCATCGGTGCTCGCGCAAGCGCCCTATCCCGCCAAGCCGATACGCCTCATCCTGCCCTTCCCCGCCGGCGGCGGGCCAGATGTCATCATGCGCCGCACCGGCAATGATCTTTTGCCGCGCCTCGGTCAGCCGCTGGTCATTGAAAACCGTCCGGGCGGCAATTTCGTGATCGGCGCCGAAGCCTGCGCGCGCGCCACGCCCGACGGCTATACCCTGTGCCACATCAACAGCACGCAAATGTCGGTCAATCCGCATGTGATGGCCAAACTGTCCTACGACGTGGACAGGGATTTCCGGCCGATCACCAACCTGTATTCGCTGGTGAGCGGCATATTCATCAGCGCGGCGCTGGCGCCAAACACCATGAAGGAGTTCGAGACCTACACCAAGGCCCGCCCCGGCGCCATCAACTTCTCCACCCATGGATCCAACACACCCACCGATATCTACCGCCGCTGGCTGAACGAACGCTGGAAGAGCGACATGGTGGGTATCGGCTACAAGGACGGCACCGCGATGATTGCCGCGTTGCTGGCCGGCGATGTGCACTTCGTGTGGATCGGCTTTTTCAATGCACTGGGGCAGATCCAGGCGAAGAAAGTGAAGATGCTGGCGATCAGCAGCCTGAAGCGCTACCCGACATTTCCGGATGTCCCCACCTTCACCGAAGTGGGCATCGCCGACGCGCCGATGACCTCCTGGCAGGGGCTTGCGGCACCGGGGGGCACCCCCGATGCCCTGATCCGCCGGTTAAACAGCGAAGTGCTGCGCCTGTATCGCGAGCCGCAGTTCGGCGAATTCCTGGTGGCACAGGGCGTGGATAACATGGCCGGCACCCCGGAGGAGTTTGCCGACTACATGAAGCAGGATCGCGCCATGGCGGCAGAGGTGGTGCGCAATTTCAACATTCCGCGCCAGTAGCCAACTGACCGCCAATCATTTCAGTTGGGACCGGGTTCCCGCAGCGTTCCCGCGGCCGGTATTGCGTTCGGCCAGGCGCAGGTGCAACATGTCAGCCGTGCCTTCCCCGGTGGCGCCACATGAGCGCCACACCGCCGGCCAGGCGCGAACAAATCAGGATTGCGTTCCCAATCGATTTGCGGAGGATAAATAATGGCAAAGAAGAAACCTGTGAAACGTAACGGCGACGAGGTCCTGGCCGATGCCAGGGAAACCTCCGCCATAGAGCAGCACTGGAAATCCGCGGGCCGTCCCAAGTTGCGCAAACCGCCCCGGAAATACAAATATGTCGACGAACTTGCGCACCTGCAGGTCGAACTCATCAAGCTTCAGGAATGGGTGCGCATGAGGGGATTGAAGGTCGCAGTGGTCTTCGAAGGACGCGATGCCGCCGGCAAGGGGGGCGTCATCAAGCGCATCGCAGAGAGCCTGAATCCCCGCATTTGCCGCATCGTCGCGCTGGGCACGCCCACCGAGCGCGAGCGCGGCCAGTGGTACTTCCAGCGCTACGTTCCCCACCTGCCGGCGGCGGGGGAAATCGTTCTCTTCGACCGCAGCTGGTACAACCGCGCCGGGGTGGAACACGTGATGGGTTTTTGCAGCGACGAGGAATACAGGGAGTTCCTGCGATCCTGTCCGCTGTTCGAAGAAATGCTGATCCGCTCCGGCATCTACCTGCTCAAATACTGGTTCTCGGTGAATGACGAGGAGCAGGAAAAGCGCTTCCAGGAACGGATCCACAATCCCACCAAGCGCTGGAAGCTCAGCCCCATGGACATGGAGTCGCGCAAGCACTGGATGGAATATTCCAAGGCGAAGGACGTCATGTTTGCGGCAACCGACAAGGCCAAATCCCCGTGGTGCGTTGTCGAAGCGGACAACAAGAAGAAGGCACGCCTCAACTGCATTGCGCATATGCTCAAGCAGATCCCCTACGAAAACCTGACGCCGGTGGAGATCGAAGTTCCGCCGCGGCAGGGCGACATCGGCTACAAGCGGCCGAAGATGTCGAGCCAGCGCTTCGTGCCCCGGGTTTATTGAAACCGCCTGCTGCCGCGGCAGCGGTTGAAGATAGGCCTCAGCGCTCCTCGAGCATGCGCAGCTCGCTGTCGGCGGTGCGCAGGCGCAAGGCGACCGCCAGCGCGAGTTGCTCGAACAGCCGCCCGCCCAGCGCCGGATTGGCCTTGACCATCGCGTCGAAATTCTCGCGCGACAGCACGTAGAGCTCGGTCGGCGTGGCTGCCTCGATGTCGGCGGAACGCCGCTCGCGGTCCAGAAACGCCATCTCGCCGAAAAAATCCCCCTGGCAGAATGTGGCCAGATGGTGCCGCCGGTTGCCCTCCAGCGGGAGCAGCACGTGCACCCGGCCGCGGCGCAGCAGGAACATCTCGTTGCCCTCCTCGCCGCGCGAACAGATGCGGCCGCCGGCGGGAACCGAAAGTTCGTGCGCCATCTTGCTCAATTCTGCCAGCGACGCGGCGTCGAGTTCGGAGAGCAGGTCGATCTCGCCCAGGTTCAGCGCAAGCCCGTCCTCCTGCGGCGTCACCCCGGCCGCCTCGAGCAGGCGATCCTCCATCCATTCGATCGCACTGTCGCGCGTGTCGAAAACACGGATTCCGCCGCTGCTGCTGACCATGCCCAGATCCTCCAGGTAGCGCTCGAAGTCCGGGGTCGTGGGCAGGCTCGAAGGCATGCCGCTGAACAGCAACTCCCCGCCCCGCTCCTGCAGCCGGTGCCGCATCTGCTCGACCAGGTGCGCAGCGGTGTAATCCATCGACTGCACCCGGCGCAGATCGAGCAACAGGTAGCGCAGGCGCGCCAGGTCCGGCTCCAGCTGCGAAAATAAGTGATCGGTGGTGCCGAAGAACAGGTTGCCCTGCAACTGCGCCACCGCCGCGCGCTCGCCAGCCACGTTGAGCACGTCGCGCTCGTCCTCCAGGCGCCGGCGCTTGGAATGGGCGCTGCGCAGGTCGTGCTTGGCGATGAGCACCGTGCCGCGGATCTGGTCGCGGATGAAAAGCAGGATCGCAATGGCGATGCCGACCGCGGAGGCGGCGATCAGCCCGAACTGCGCGACCACGACGACGGTTGCGATGACGATGAAATCGACGCGCGTCGCCGGATGCATGAGCAGCAGGAACATGCCGCGATCGAACATGCGAAACGCCACCACCAGCAGGATGCCCGCCAGAGCCCCGATCGGCACCCAGGCAATCAAGCGGCCCAGCAGCACGTAAGCGGCGACCACCAGCACGCCTTCGGCCACACCGGACCAGTAAGAGCGGCCGCCGCTTGAAAAATTGACCAGCGTCGCGCCCATGGTGCCGGCGCCGGGCAAGCCCCCGATCATGAACGCCGCAAAATTGGCCGAACCCTGCGCAAGCAGTTCGCGATTCGAATTGTGCCGGCTGTGCATCATCGCATCGAGCACCACCCCGGTCTTGAGCGTATCGATGGACAGCAGCACCGCCAGCGTCAGCGCCGAGGCGAGCACCATGCCCACGTCCTCGGGTCGGATCCCGATGAGGGAAACGGCCCGCTGCGTAACCGCGTCGACGATCGAACCGGAGGTGTCGATCGGCCCGATCACCAGGGCATTGTGCGCCAACTGCAGCAGCCCCGGATCGAGCAGCGACGCCGCAAAATAAGCCGCAATGCCCGCCGCCAGGCCGAGGATTGCGCCGGGCACCTTCTGCGTGATCCGCGAGGCGCCCACCATGACCGCGATGGTCACCAGCCCCACGCCGATGCCGGTCCAGTTCCACGCCTCGGGCGCGAGCACGCCGTGCGCGAGGCTCATCTCCTTGGGCAGCCCCAGCAGCTTGGGCAGTTGCCCGACCGCGATGATCAGGGCCACCCCTGAAAGATAGCCGGTCACCACCTGATAGGGAATGAACTTGATCAGGCGCCCGGCGCGCACAATGCCCAAGACCAGCTGGAACAGCGCCGAGAGCAGCGCGGTGAGTGCCAGCAGCGAGAGCAGACGCTCAGCGGACATGTCGCCATGCCCGGACAGTTCGATGGCCATCGCGGCGAGCACCGCGGCGGCCGGTGCGCAAGGCGCCGTGATGAATCCGCCGTTGCGCCCGACCAGCGGCGCGACCATGCCCAGTGCCGCGGCGCCAAGGATGCCCGAGAGCGCGCCGGCACCGGCGTATTCCGGGCCGATCGCGCTGTAGACCAGCACGCCGAATGCAATCGCCGAGGGCAGCGCGACCAGCATCGACGCGAGCCCGCCCCAGAAATCGCCTGCGAGTCCGCCATCTGTCCGCGCGGCGTCAGTCATCATTCACAGGGCCCGACAGAATTGCACATTTAACGCCCGAGGCAGAAGCGCGGGGGTTCCGCAGCGTCGCGAATGACGGAACCGTCGCACCCAAACAGAAGCAAAAAGCCCGGCTGGCAATCACGCCGAAACCGGGCTTCATTCATTTTCGTGGATCACGCCCCGCAAGCTGAATCAACTCGGCGTATAAAAGGCTTTATAGCCGATATCCCGTTGAAGATCAACAAAGCACGAATGCCCGAGGGCTGCTCCATGATGAAAGCATCTTCGCTATCAGCGCGCATCGCCCTCTACAACCGCGGACGTGAAAGCGAGCGGCTCGCGCTCAAGTATCGCGCCATGCGCGCCGACCCGTTCGCATTCCTGCGCGGAACCTGTCACCTTTTCCATGCCGACCTGCCCGCTCGGGCGTTGTTGCGCAATGCGCCTGCGGCCTGGATCTGCGCTGACCTGCATCTGGAGAATTTCGGCACCTACAAGGGCGACAACCGCCTGGTGTATTTCGACATCAACGATTTCGACGAAGCCGCGCTCGCCCCCTGCACCTGGGAGATTGCGCGCGCGGCAACCAGCATTCTTGTGGCCAGCAAGCCCATCGGCCTGGCCACCGATGCCGCCACCGCGTTGTGCCGGCGCTACCTGAGCGCATACGCCGAGACACTGGCAGGCGGCAAGGCGCGCTGGATCGACCGCGATGCGGCGACCGGCCTGCTCGCGAAACTGTTCGACAACGTCCGTGAGCGCAAGCGCGCCGATTTCATTGCCAGCCGCACGCTGCTGCACAAGGGCAAAATGACGCTCAACACCGACGGGCGCAAAGCCCTGCCGGTGGCGGCAGCGCAACGCGCAAAAGTGACCGCCTTCATGCGGCAATTCGCAGCCGCCCGGGACGACCCCGGGTTCTACCGCGTGATTGACGTGGCGCGCCGCATCGCCGGCCTGGGCAGCCTGGGCATCGAACGCTATGTCATCCTGATCCATGGCAAGGGCGGCCCCGAAGGGCATTACCTGCTCGATCTCAAGCAGGCGCTGCCTTCGGCCCTCGCTCCCTTTCTCTCCACGCCGCAACCGGCGTGGCGCACGCAGGCCGAACGCGTGGTTGCCATCCAGCATCGCATGCAGGCGGTGTCGCCCGCCTTTCTGCACGCAGTCACGCTCGGCGCCACCAGCTACGTCTTGAAAGGCCTGCAGCCGGATCAGGACCGGATCCACCTGGAGGACGCTCGTGGCAGCCAGGCCTTGCTGGAGACCCTTGCCGGCGAACTGGGCCGGCTCACCGCCTGGGATCAGCTGCGCGCCAGCGGGCGGCAGGGTGCCGCCAATGCCGACGCGCTGATCGCCTTTGGCAGCAAGCCGCGCTGGATCGATGAAATGCTCGACATCGCCGCCGGTTGCGCCGACAAGAACGAGCGCGCCTGGAAGGAATGGATCATTCCATCTTCAGATTGAGCGGCTTGATCTTCGCCGCAAACGCCTTGCGCTGGCGTTCCATGATGGGGGCGAATTCCACACTGGGCGTGGCCATCAGTTCATGGCCGCCGGCGGTGATGAACTTCTCCTTGAATGCCGGCACGCTGATCACCCGTTTTACGTCGGCGGCAATCCTCTCGATGGTCGAGCGCGGCGTGCCGGAGGGAGCGAACCAGCCGAACCAACTGCCCGATTCGAACCCCGGGAAACCGGCTTCGACCACGGTGGGCATATCCGGGAAGAGTTCGCTGCGTTTGAGTCCCGCATAGGCGATGCCCTTGAGGCGCCCGCCCTTGACCATCGGTATCGCGGCGGTAATGCCGGTAATGGCAAACGCAATTTCACCGCTGGCAAGCGATTGCAGCGCCTGCGCCCCGCCCTTGTAGGGCACATGCGTCACCTGTACCCCAGACTCGCGCAGGATCCACTCCACATCGACATGGGTGGCGTGGCCTATGCCCAGGCTGCCGTAGTTGAGCGAGCCCGGCTTGGCCCGCGCCAGCGCGATAATCTCCTGCAATGTGTTGGCCGGAAACTTCGGACTGCCTACGAGGATGTTGTTGGAGCCGATCAGAATGGTGACCGGCATGAAGTCCCGGTTCCAGTCGAAGGGCAGGTTCTTGCGCAGGAATTCATTGGCCAGGATGGTGCTGCCGCCGGTCTGCATCAGCGTGTGGCCGTCGGGTGCGGCGTGGGACACCGACTCGGCCGCGGCGATGCCGCCCGCGGAAGGCCGGTTCTCGACGATCATCGCGTGTCCCCAGAGCATCGACAACTCCTGCGCGGTGGCGCGCGCAATGGTGTCCTGCAGGCCGCCTGGCGGCACCTCCACGACCAGACGCACATTTTTCACCGGATAGTCCTGGGCCTGGAGCGGAGCCGCGAACGCAAACGCGGCAAGCAAAACCGGCAGCGACTTCATGGCACACAGCCGGCCAAAGGTGTTCATGCCGTGTCTTCCTCCACAAGCAATACGCTGAGATTACCCCAGGCAGGATCTGTAGCACAGCACCTTCTCAGCGGCGCTTGCGCAGGAGCTTGCGCATTCCCTTGGTCGTTTGCTCGCGATCCCACTTTCCGGCCGCGACATCGAGCACCAGTTGCTCCCACTCATCGCTGTCCGGCGTGGGCTCAAGGTCGTTCAGGCGCAAAAACACAATTGCCGCCGTCATCGCGGTGCGCTTGTTACCGTCCAAATACGGATGATTTCGGCAAAGATAAAAAAGATAGGCGGCGGCGAGTTCAATCAGATCATTGAAAGGCGATTTGCCGCCAGAGCTTGCCTGGGGCGCGGCCACCGCGGATTCCAGCAGCCCCACATCGCGCACGCCAGGCATTCCACCGAACGCATCCACCACCGCGGTGTGAATTTCATGGACTATTTCAACCGTCAGGTGGATGCAATCCTGCGGCCCGGCACTCATGCCAGTCTGCGAAGCGTCTTGCCGTAATCCTTGACCGTTTTGCCAATAGTTGCGCTGACGACTTTTTCAGATGCCGCCTTTCGAATCGGCGTAAGAATAATCGACCCTCCGGAATCGACCGTCACATTCAACTGATCACCCAGTCGCAAGCCGGTGAGTTCGCGCAGCGCCGCATCCAGAATCAATCCCTGGGAATTGCCAACCTTGGTGATGGTTTTCAGCATGTCTGCTTCTCCCTATTAAGATCGCGACACCACGGCCCGGACGCGGGGCGTTTCCGAGCGAAACTGGCGCGGTATAAAACAATGTTTTACAAAGTTTACCAGAATCGCGAAAACCGTCAACGGCGAACCTTCGCAAGCTTTTCCTTCCACCCTGCCGGCAGGCGAACCTCGCGCGAGACATCGCCACCGTATTTCCCGAATTGGCCGGCGATGAAAGTTCGATTCCGGTTGGGAGCGCCGCAGACCACGATTTGCAGTTCTTCGGGGTGGTGCAACAACGGCACCAGGCGCTCCGGATCGTCGTTCAGGGCGAAGCGCCGCTCGAGCGAGCCGCGCGCCACCGCGCTGTGAAGCGTGTAGCCCTGCTCCACCCGCGCGAGCTGTTCGTCGAACAGGCGCGCCGGCACCAGCGCATGCTCATACAGCCAGCGCTTCACGTCGGGCTTGGCATATCCGGCCTTGGAAAGGATGCCCGCGACCAGCGGCGTCAGCCCCACCACGGGCGAGACATGCCCGCCGAAATGTTCCATGGCCACCAGCAGATTGCCGCCCAGCTCGCGGACCATCTCGCGGGCAATGACGCGCAGATGGCTCTCCGCGGGGCCTTCGGTCAGAAAACTGTGCCCGGTGGAATCCGCCGATTGCACGGTGATCAGGTTGGTGCCCGCGGCAAAGCCGCGATCGACCGACAGCGGCGCCCAGGGACTCTCGTCCTCGGCTTCGGCCAGCACCGGATAGTAATTGCGCCCGAAGGTGGCCATGTCGCTCTCGCCCAGGCGATACCCGGCGATGTTCACCATCAGCAGGCGCAGGAAGCGGCTGACCGAAATGTTTGCCTGCGCCTGCGGACGCAACACGCCCTGCCCGGAATTGAAATTCAGCTCCTTGATGAGGGGACCGTTGAGGATGATGAGCGGCGTGAGCCCCACGGTGCTGCCGACGTTTTCAATGCCGAAACGCGTGTCGGCCACCGCCTCGGCGATGGCCAGCAGCACCGGCAGGTACTCCGGGCGGCAACCGGCCATGACGCCGTTGACCGCCACCTTCCACACCGTGGCGGGCAGGCGCGTCGGCGGCAGCAGACCGATGACTTCGCCGGGTGCGCGATCGGTGAACCCGAGCATTGCCTCGACTTCTTCCGGCGTCGGCGGAACGATGGGCAGTCCGTCAGACCAGACATTTGCCAGGAAGTAATCGTTGACCTCGCGCAGGTCGCCGCGAAAAACGATGTCGCGAGAGGTCGCCTCCGGTGCGGCGGCCGCTGTCGTTGCAGCGGCCGCAACGGCGCCCGGCGCCGGCTGCATCAGCAGGGCGACCAGTTCGTCCAGACGCTCAAGCGCAGCGGCGTAGAGATCGTCCTTGCGCATGGCACCGATGTTCGGCGGCGGAAATTCCAGGAGCCGCATATTGGGCACGCCTTCGGCGCGTCCGACCAGCCTTGCGGGCGGCGAGAAACCGCGACAGGTCACCCCGACCGCCGGAATGCCGGCGGCTTCTATCCACGCTGTAGCCCGCGACACGGCGGGCGCACAAGTGCCTCAACAGCCTGCGCTGATCAGCGCCGCATCGAGGCGCTGCTCGCGGGCCAGTTCGGCGATGCTCGGGTCCGGGTGCTCGCCCCAGCGCAGGCCGCGCCCGGGCATCAGGTCGACAAATTCGAGGTCCGGATAGCGTTTGCCCAGATGCTCCTGAAAAGCGCGCACCACGATGTCGCCATTGCTGAACGCGGTCCAGCACAGTCCGATTCTCTTTCCCTGCAGCTCGGCGAGCGGCGCGGCTGAAGAGGCTTGCTTCACCGCGTCCTGCGCATCGCGTGCGTCGCCCAATGGGCTGACGACCTCATATCCGGGATGGTTCATGCCTTGCTCCCTGCATTTGATGTCATTGCGGCGGCTCTCGTTGCGGCGGCTGTCGTTGCTGCGGTTGTCATTCCGGCTGAATGCCCGCGTTCTTGAGGACACGCCCCCACTTCTCGACCTCCGAGCGCACCAGCGCCTGCAATGCTGCCGGCGTCGCCTGCTCGCGCGTGGCGATCTGCCCGCCGGTACGATTGAAATGCGCCACCAGGTCAGGGTCGGTCAAGGTTCCCTGCAGTCCGGCGACCAGGCGCTCGAGCACCGGGCGGGGAAGGTTCTTCGGCGCGAACATGCTGGTCCACACCACCATCTCGAATCCGCTCAGTCCCTGCTCATCCAGCGTGGGCACCTCGGGAAGATTGGCCACGCGTTGCCTGCCGGTGACACCGATGGCCCTGACCTTGCCCGCCTTGATCAACGGACCGACGATGGAAGCCGAATTGGACAGCAGGTCGATGTGCTTGGCCACCAGATCGTTCATCGCCGGACCGCCGCCCTTGTAGGGCACGGTGGTGAGCTTGGTGCCGGTGGCCTCCATGAACAGCAGCGCCGAGAGGTGCGAAGGCCCAGAGGTGCCGATGGTGACCTTGTCCTGGTTGGCCTTGATATAGGCGATGACCTCCTTGAAATTGCCGCCCGGAAAGTCGCTGCGCGCCATCATCAGGCTCGGATCGAATACCAGCGTGCCCAGGTAATCGAAATCGGTGAGCGGATTGAACTCCAGGTTCTTGTACAAGGCCGGTGCCGTGGCTATTCCGAGGTTGTGCTGCATGATGGTGTAGCCGTCGGCCGGCGAACGCGCCACGCGCGCCGGCCCGATGTTGCCGGCACCGCCACCGACGTTCTCGATGATGACCGGCTGGTGCAACTGCCGGCCCAGCGCCGCGGCGAACTGGCGCATGTGCGCATCGGAGGGACCGCCCGCGGCGAAGGGCACCACCAGGGTGAGCGGCCTGGCGGGAAAAGTTTGCGCCGCAGCGAGCGTGGCGGTGAGGCCGAGCGCAGCGGCGAGAGTCAGTCTTTCGAGCATGGTGTTTTTTCCAATTTGCAGAAATTCATGATGGCTTATTCAGGATTGGCGGATATTTCCTGAATATTTTTATTCTTGGGTGAAATATCATTGCGGTGTGGTCGGTCCCGCCGGCGCAAGTTCCGCGAGAAAGGTTTCGATGCCGCCGGCCTTGAGATAGGCCAGCGCGCAGGCCAGCGCCTGATCCCCGCCGGGTTTTGGCAGCGCACAACGCGATTGCTCCACCCGTGCCTTGGGCGGCACCGGTTCGTCGGCCCCGGGCAGCGCATGGGCACGGTCGGCTTCACGGCGTCCACCGCGCCCCACCGGCGCGCCGGGGGCCACCAGTTCAATATCGGGGCCGACGCCGGTGCGCTGCACCGTGCGCCCCGAGGGCGAGTGATACAGCGCCGTGGTCAGGCGCAACGCGCCCTTTTCCGCTCCCAGCGAAATGACCGATTGCACGCTGCCCTTGCCGAAACTGCGCTGGCCCATCACCGTGGCACGGCCGTTGTCCTGCAGCGCAGCGGCCACCAGCTCCGCCGCCGAGGCCGAGGCGCCGTCGAGCAGCACCACCATGGGCACGCCGGCCAGACGCTCAGCCGGATCGGCCTTCCAGCTGCGGCGGCTGCCTGCGGTGCGTCCGCGCAGGGACACAATCTCCCCCTGCCTCAGAAAAATGTCCGCGGTCGCCACCGCCTGATTGAGCAGTCCGCCCGGATTGCCGCGCATGTCGAGAATGACCGCGCGCGGGACGCGCTTCGCCGTGACCTCGACGATCGCGTTATCGAGCAGCACCCCGACCGAGCTGGTAAAGCCTGCCAGGCGCAACAGCAGCACATCGCCTTCCATGCTCCAGCGCAGCGCCTTGGTGCGGATGGTCTCGCGCACCAGCGACACGGTGAATTCGTCGTCGCGCCCCGGACGGCGGATGATCAGCGTGATCGGGGTTCCCGGCTGGCCTCGCATCCGCGACACGGCATCGGCCAGCGTCATGCCCAGCACCGGCTGGTTGTCAAAGCGCACGATCAGGTCGCCGTTTTTGAGGCCGGCGCGCGCCGCCGGCGAATCCTCGATGGGCGCGACCACGCGCACCAGCCCGTCGGTCATGTCCACCTCAATCCCCAGCCCGCCAAAGCTTCCGGAGATCGAGCTGCGCTGCTCGCGCTGCTCGCGCGCATCGAGGTAGCTCGAATGCGGGTCGAGCGCGGCGAGCGCGGCGTTGATGGCCGACTTGAACACCGCCGCCGGCTCGCCGGACTCCGGCTTGAGGAGCTCGATCACCTTCAACGCGGCGGCGATCAGCGGCGGCAGTTCCACTTCCTGGGCGTAGCCGCGCTGTACCCGCTGCATCACGGTGCCGAACAATTCGCGATAGGTCTCCACCTGCTCACCGGGCTTGACCGCGCGAACATAGGCCGAAGTGAGCGGCGCCAGCGGATCCTCCGCCGCAACGGCAAGCGTCGCGCCGCAGGCGGCCATCAGCCATGCCGCCGCGAAAGTCAGCGCGCCGGGGAAGGGATGCCTTTCATGCATGGCTGCGGAATCCGGCCGGCGCAATGAGTCTCAGGCCGCCCGCTGAGGCGCCACGCCGCTCACGAACCGCAAGCCGACGCCACAGACCAGCGACTCCACCCGACTAATTTTCATGGCCGCACTTTCCCTCAAAAGATGCCTTACGGCATACTATACCGGGAACAAACATCCGGCAGCGACGGCAACCAGCGGCGCGCCAAATCCCCTCAATCCCCCTCGAAACTGGATGGCATGAAAGCAATCATCATCGGCGGTGGCATCGGCGGTCTGTCGATGGCCCTCAGCCTGCACCAGGCGGGCATCGAAGCGAAAGTGTTCGAATCCATCAAGACAATCGGCGCGGCCGGCGCCGGCATCAACCTGCAACCCAATGCGGTGCGGGAACTCGACGAGATGGGCCTGGGTGGCGCGCTCGCCGCCACCGGGGTCGCAACGCAGCAATGGAGCTGCTACAACAAGCACGGCCAGCTGATCTGGTCGGAGCCGCGCGGCATCGCCGCCGGCTACAGGTGGCCGCAGTATTCGATCCATCGCGGCCAGTTGCTGCTGCTGTTGCTGCAGGCGACGCTCGAGCGCATCGGCGCGGCCAACGTGCTCACCGGGCATCACCTTGCCTCGTTCGAGCAGGATGCCCATGGCGTGACAGCGCACTTCATCGACCGGGCAAGCGGCAAACCCGTGCACAGCGAGCGCGCCGACCTGCTGATCGGCGCCGACGGCATTCACTCTGCGGTGCGCGCGAACTACTATCCCGATGAAGGCCCCATTCACTACAGCGGCGAAATGCAGTGGCGCGCATCGGTGGAAATCGATTCCTTCCTCGATGGAAAAACGCAGATCATCGTCGGCAACCGCAACCAGCGCCTGGTCGGCTATTCGATGAGCCAGGAGGCCCTGCAGCGCGATCGCGTGCTGGTGAACTGGATCTGTGAAATCCGCATGCCCGAGACTTCGCGTCCGGACTGGGACCGCAAAGTATCGAAGGAGGTTTTCGCCGGCGCTTTTGCCGGCTGGCGCTTCCCGTGGCTGGATGTCCCCGCCCTGATCGACGCAACAGCGGAGATTTTCGAATTCCCCAAGTGCGACCGCAATCCCGTGGATCGCTGGACCTTCGGCCGTGTCACGCTGCTCGGCGACGCGGCGCATCCGATGCTGCCCACCGGATCGCAGGCGGGTTCGCAGGCGGTGGTCGATGCGCGGGTGCTGGCGCAGGCATTGATCACCGAGCCCTCGGTGGAGGCAGCATTGAAAAGCTATGAGACCCAGCGCCTCAAACCGATGGCCGCAATCACTCTGAAAAATCGCGAGCTGGGTCCGGAGCTGGCGATGCAGATCGCCGAGGACCGGGCGCCCGGCGGATTCAACAAGGTCGAAGAGGTGATCTCCCGCGAAGAAATGGCGGCGATCACCGAGAACTACAAACGCTCGGCGGGTTTCGACAGCGAGAGCGTCAATACGCGGCCGTCGTATCTGCAAATCCGATAAATAATAACGCCGCCCCCTCGCGTGTTGGCCGAGAACCGGATCTTCCTTGCCCTACAGTCATTGATGACTCGACGGCTTACGCCAACAACTTGACGCCCGCTTTTTTTGCGGCCTTCTGCAAATCATCGTCGAGTGTCGCAAGCGGCATGCCTGATCGCAAAGCCAGTTCCAGGTAAGAGGCATCGTAGGCTGATAATTTGTAGCGCCGCGAAAGTTGCAGGGTATCGGACAGCGCGTGCGCGAAGGTTGCCTCGTCCACCACGATGTCCACACCTTCCAGCATTTCAACAAACGCGCCGCTGCGGGCTTCAGCCACCAGACCTTTGGCTTCCGCCCTGGCGATGACATTTGCCACCTCCAGCCCCCACGTCACGGGCACATGGGCTTCAGCCTTTTTCATTGCATCAAGCACCCTGCCGGCATAAGCGAGTTCCTGAGGCTTGCCGTCGCCGAAAAACCACCGCATGGTGACCGAGGTATCCAGCACAAAGCTCACGCACGCCCCTCCGCAATGAGCGCCTTGATGTCCACCCCACGCACCGGGTCGGCTCCCATGAAGGTCTTGAGCTTTTCCGCCGCGGCATTTTTGTCCTTGGACCTGGATCCGGAGCTGGGCACCAGATCGGCGATCGCTTCGCCGCGATTGGTGATGGTGAAACTCCGGCCGTTTTTTACCTGCCGCAGCAATTCAGGAAGCTTTGTTTTGGCTTCATAAGAACCAATTTCAATTTTCATGACCGCCCCTTTCAGCACAAACTTAATCAGACTAGTATATAGACCAGCCTATCGGGAATCAATGTGATGCCGGACAGGCTGTTTCTGCTGATTTCAGAGGGCGAAAAAGACTGAACGCGGGGAACCAGGACGGGAATCTACAGTCAACGCGCCTTGCGCAACGCCTCCCACACCCGGCTGGGTGTCGCGGGCATGTCCAGATGGGTGACGCCTGCCGGTCGCAGTGCATTGAGTATCGCGTTCATCAGCGTGGGCAAGGCGCCGGTGGTACCCGCCTCGCCCGCCCCTTTGACGCCAAGCGGATTGGTCGGACTGGGCATCGGATGATCGCCAAGATAGATGTCGCGCAGCAAGCCGGCCTTGGGCATGAAGTAATCCATGAAACTGCCGGTGAGCAGCTGCCCGCTCTCCTTGTCGTACATGCCGTGCTCGCCGAACACCTGCCCCGCGCCCTGCATGATGCCGCCGTGCATCTGGCCTTCGAGCAGGGTGTGATTGACGATGTTGCCGCAATCATCCACCGCGTAATACTTCAACACCTCGGTCACGCCGGTGGCCGGGTCGATCTCGACCTCGGCCACGTGCGCGCCACCTGGGAACGCACTGGTGTGCGCCATGCCGGCGCCGGCATCCAGGGGATGCACACCGGCCACGCCCCCCAGTTTCTTCGCAAGATTGACCAGTGAGATGGCGCGGTCCGTCCCCTTGATGCGGTAGTTGCCCTGGGCGTACTCCACGTCCTGTGCGGCAACCTCCAGTTCCCGGGCCGCGTGGTCCATGCCCTTCCTGATGACTTCGCGCGCGGCGAGCATCGACGCGCTGCCGTGGTGGATCATGGAGCGCGAGCCGATGGTTCCCAGGCCGGTGAGCGGCGGGCCGTCCGGATCGCCGATGCGCGCCGTGATCAGCGAGGGATCGATGCCCAGTTCGCGGCCGACAATTTCCGGGAAGACCGTTTCGTGCCCCTGTCCGGTCGGCCCGGCGATGCTGAACAGCTCAATGTTTCCGGAACTGCCGAACTTGATCATCGCCTGATTCGGATCGGTGCCGCGCCCGCCCCCTGAGGGCTCGACAAACACCGCCAGGCCGATGCCGCGCAGTTTGCCGCGCGCCTTCGATTCGGAGCGCCGCTTCTCGAAGCCGCTCCAGTCCGAGACCTTGATCACGTCCTCGAGCATGCCGGCGTAATCGCCGCTGTCGTAGGTGACCTTGTTGGGCGTGGTGTAGGGAAATGCATCCTTGGAAATGAAATTCTTGCGGCGCAGCTCGATCGGATCGATCCCGAGCTGCAGGGCGGCCTCGTCCACCAGCCGCTCCACCATGTAGGCGATATCCGGCCGCCCGGCACCGCGATAGGCGGTTACCGAAGTGGTGTTGGTCAGGGCACAGCGGATGCGTCCATGGACCGCCGCCATCGCATACGTACCCACCGAAGTGGTCGCCGGCGTCAGCGTGTGGACGTTGGCGCCGGTGGGGCTGCAATAGGCGCCCATCGCGGCAATCCAGTCGTAGCGCGCCGCAAGGATCCTGCCGTCGCGGTCAAAAGCCATTTCTCCGCTCATCACGAAATCACGCCCATGCCAGTCCGAGACAAAGCACTCGGCGCGGGTCGCCACCCATTTCACCGGCTTGCCGGTGCGCCTGGCCGCGGCAAATACCGCGCAGTACTCCGGATAGGCATTGCTGCGGATGCCGAATCCGCCGCCGACGTCCTGCGCATGCACCCGGATTTTCTGCGGCGGCACGCCGGTAGTGGCCGCGAGGCTGCCTTTCATCATCGTCATGCCCTGGGTGCTGGACCAGACGTCATAGATATCCCTGGTCGCGTCATAGACCGCGAGGAAAGCCTTGGGTTCCATGGGATTGCCCACCAGGCGCTGGTCGACGTGTTTGAGCCTCACCACGTGCGCAGCAGCGGAGAATATTTCCGCGACCCTGGCGGGATCGCCCCACTCGTAATCGAACGGCAGGTTGCCGGGCACGCTTTGGTGCAATTGCGGGGCGCCCGGAGCCAGCGCCTCTTCGAGGTCGATCACCGCAGGCAGATCCTCGTAATCGACGACGATAGCCTCTGCGGCGTCCTGGGCCGCGTGCGCGCTTTGCGCCACCACCATGGCCACCGGTTCGCCCACGTACAGCACCTTGCCGCGCGCCATCACCGGGCGATCGGGCTGGTTCATCTTCATGCCGCCGCGACCCTCCCAGGTGACGTTGCTGGGAGGATTCTTCATCGCGGCGATGTCCGCATCGTCACCGGTCATGATGGCATGCACGCCGGGAATGGCCGATGCCGCCGCGGTGTCGACCGAAAGGATGCGCGCATGGGCGCGATCGCTGCGCAGGAAAACCGCGTAGAGCTGACCCGGCTGGTTCCAGTCGGCGGTGTAACGTCCGGTGCCGGTGATCAGGCGCCGGTCTTCACGCCGGCCTTTGAATTCTGTACTCATGGTGTCTCCACATTCAATAGCAAACTTCACGCGCGCAATACAGCGCGAAATGCCGAAATCGGCTCGGGGCGTTGGCGGTAACTGAGGCGCAGTCACGAAAATGCGCCCCCTCTTCCTCAGTTATGAAGCCGTCCGCCAAGTAACAGGCAGCTCTTCGCGTTGCGACTACTTCATCGCGACAGCGGCATGTTTGACGGCCTTGATGATATTGATGTAACCGGTGCAGCGGCAAAGATTACCTTCGAGACCCTGGATGATTTCCTCGTCATTGGGCGCAGGATTGTCCTTGAGCAATCCGCTCACCGCCATGATCATGCCCGGCGTGCAGAAACCGCACTGCAGCGCATGGCATTCGCTGAAAGCCTGCTGCACCGGGTGCAGCGTTTCACCATTGGCCAGTCCCTCGATGGTCAGGACCTCGGCGCCGTTCGCCTGCCCCACCACCATGCTGCAGGATTTCACCGCCAAGCCATCGACATGCACGGTGCAGCAGCCGCACTGGCTGGTATCGCAGCCGATGTGCGTGCCTGTCAGCCCGAGCTGGTCGCGCAGGAAATTTGCCAGCAAGGTCCTGTCCTCCACCTCATGGGAGACCTTTTTGCCGTTGACCGTCATTTCAATTTTTGCCATTTCAGTACCTTGTTTTCAGTGTTCAGTGGAGTTTTTTATTTGCCTGCCGGCCGAATGGCGTGCCACATCGTTATTTTTCCCCGGTCAACGACGCCACGGCCCGGCGCGTCATCACTTCAACCAGATTGGCGCGATATTCGGCGGTCGCGTGCAGATCGTTGCTCAGCCCCGCGGAGGGCATGGCCAGTCCCTTCAACGCGGCGACCGAAAAGCTCTTGCTCAGCGCGGCTTCGGCTTCCTTCCAGCGGAACACGCCCGGTCCGGCGCCGACGATGGCAACACGGATACCGGCGCCGGTATCGGCCACAAATGAACCGGCCATCGCATAGCCTGAAACCGGATGCGGAAATTTGGCGTAGGCAGCACGTTTCGGCACCGGATAGGAAAAGCCGGTGACGATCTCGCCGGCCTCGAGCGCGGTTTCAAACATGCCCTTAAAAAAATTGTCGGCGGCGATTTCCCGCTGCGAAGTCTTCACGATCGCCCCGAGCCCGAGCACCGCGGCCGGATAGTCGGCCACCGGATCGTTGTTGGCGACCGAGCCGCCCATGGTGCCGCGATTGCGCACCTGCGGATCACCGATCTGCGAGGCGAGGTGGGCCAGCGCGGGAATCTTTTGCCTGACCACGTCGGAACGCGAGGTCTCGACGTGCCGGGTGGCCGCACCGATTTCCACGCAATCACCCTTGTCGGCGATGCCGCGCAGTTCGGCGAGCCGGCTGATGTCGATCAGTTGCGAGGGCGATGCCAGGCGTTGCTTCAGCGTCGGGATCAGCGTCATCCCGCCCGAGAGCAGCTTGGCATCGTGGTCCTTGGCAAGCATGGCGCGGGCTTCTGCGAGCGATTTTGCGCGAGTGTAAGTGAATGAGTACAAGGCGATTCCCCAGATTGTCGTAAGGTAAATTGTGGTTCAGGGCGCGGCGGCCGCGCCAGCGGAGGCGTAGTCTACGTCAGGAGACGCAGCGATGCGAGTGGTGCAAAACCCCTGCGGAAAACGCCGCGGGACAGCGAAAACACCAGCTCCCCTTTCGCATTATCCGCACCGCCCCGATGGCGCGTGAAAATCGCAGCGCGATAAAACAACGACCCTTATGGGTTCATTGCTCTCCGGAAGGATTGGGGGTAACGGGGCAAGGGAAGGAGCTTTCCCTTGCCCCGTTCTTATGTTTCACCCGAAGGAGCAGCGACGCCCGCGTCGCGCCGCTTACTTTACGGCTTTTTCGGGTAGGGCGGCAGTTGGCTGCAATACCTGAAAAAATATTTCATCCTGCTTCACCATGCCCAGTTCGTAGCGGGCGCGTTCCTCGACCGCGTCGGTCCCCTGCTTGAGATCGCGCACTTCGGCATCGAGCGCGCGGTTGCGCGTCTGAAATTTTCTGTTGTTCTCCCGTTGCGCGATCACCTGGCGGTCGATGTCCCAGACGCGCATCCAGCCACCCTTGCCGAACCAGAGCGGATACTGGATCAGCACGATCAGGGCACCGAGTACCAGCGCTAGCGCACGCATCGCAGCCTCTAGCGGCGCTTTCAGCCCCGCAACTGGTAAAAGGCGTCCCGGCCGGGGTAGGCAACCGAATCGCCGAGATCCTCTTCGATGCGCAGCAACTGGTTGTACTTGGCGATGCGGTCGGATCGCGACAGCGACCCGGTCTTGATCTGCAGCGCGTTGGTGCCCACGGCAATGTCGGCGATGGTGGTGTCCTCGGTTTCGCCGGACCGATGCGATATGACCGCCGTGTATCCGGCGCGCTTGGCCATTTCAATGGCGGCGAAGGTTTCGGTCAGCGTGCCGATCTGGTTGACCTTGATGAGGATGGAATTTGCCACGCCCAGTTGAATGCCTTCGCGCAGGATCTTGGTGTTGGTGACGAACAGATCGTCGCCCACCAGTTGCACCCGGCGGCCGAGGCGCTCGGTGAGCACGCGCCAGCCTTCCCAGTCCGACTCAGCCATGCCGTCCTCGATGCTGATGATCGGGTACTTGTCCGCCCAGTTCGCGAGGTAATCGGTGAACTCTGCCGAACTCAGACTCAGATTTTCCGATTCGAGGCGGTATTTCCCGTCCTTGTAGAACTCCGAGGCGGCGCAATCGAGCGCCAGCACCACTTCGGTGCCCGGCTGGTAACCGGCGCGGTCGATGGCCTCCAGTATCAGGTGAATGGCGGCCTCGTGGTTTGGCAGGCTGGGCGCGAAGCCGCCCTCGTCGCCAACCGTGGTCGCCATGCCCTTGCCGTCGAGGAGTTTGCGCAGCGACTGGAAAACTTCGGCGCCGCAGCGCATCGCCTCGCGGAAACTCTGCGCGCCGATCGGCACGATCATGAATTCCTGCAGGTCGAGGGTGTTGTTCGCGTGCGCGCCGCCATTGATCACATTCATCATCGGCACCGGCATCTGCATCGCCCCCGAGCCGCCGAAATAGCGGTACAGCGGCAGTCCGGATTCTTCCGCCGCCGCCTTGGCCACGGCCATGGACACCGCCAGAATGGCGTTCGCACCCAGCCGGCCCTTGTTCTCGGTCCCGTCCAGTTCGATCAGCGCCCGGTCGATAAAGCTCTGTTCCTGGGCGTCCAGGCCCATGATGGCCTCGGAAATTTCGGTGTTGATGTTCTCAACCGCGCGCAATACGCCCTTGCCGCCGTAGCGTGTGGCATCGAGGTCGCGCAGTTCCAGCGCTTCGCGGCTGCCGGTAGAGGCGCCCGAGGGCACCGCGGCGCGGCCCATCACGCCGGACTCGATCAGCACGTCGGCCTCTACCGTAGGGTTTCCCCGTGAATCCAGAATCTCCCGGGCCACAATATCAACGATTGAACTCATTTTTTCTTACTCCCGTTCACCGGCATTTTTTCAAAGTTTTGATTCGGCAAAGCCGCTGCGTTTTACCATGTCGTCCAGACCTTTCAGGGTCTGCAGCAATTCTTTCATCATTCCCAGCGGCCAGGCATTGGGGCCGTCGGAAAGCGCTTTGGCGGGATCCGGATGCGTTTCCATGAACAAGCCCGCTATCCCGGCGGCCACCGCCGCGCGTGCCAGCACCGGAACGAACTCGCGCTGCCCGCCGGAGGATGTTCCCTGCCCTCCCGGCAATTGCACCGAATGGGTGGCATCGAACACCACCGGGCAGCCGGTTTCGCGCATGATCGCCAGCGAACGCATGTCGGAAATCAGATTGTTGTAGCCGAACGAGGCGCCGCGCTCGCACACCATGATGTTGTCGCGGCCGCTGGCCTCGCGCGCCTTGTCGACCACGTTCTTCATGTCCCCGGGGGCGAGGAACTGGCCCTTCTTGATGTTCACGGGAAGTCCCGCCGCTGCGACCGCGTGGATGAAATCGGTCTGCCGGCACAGAAACGCCGGGGTCTGCAAGACGTCGACGCAGCCGGCCACCGCGGCGATTTCGTTCTCGGCATGCACATCGGTCAGCACCGGAACGCCGATTTGCCTGCGGACCTCGGCAAGAATCTCCAGCCCCTTGTCCATCCCCAGGCCGCGGTAGGATTTGCCGGAACTGCGGTTGGCCTTGTCATAGGAGGATTTGAAAATGAACGGGATGCCCAGTTCAGCAGTGATCTCCTTTAGCGTGCCCGCGGTGTCAAGGGCGAGCTGGCGCGACTCGACCACGCACGGCCCGGCAATCAGGAACAGCGGGCGATCCAGCCCGATCCGGAAGCCGCACAGGTCCATCGGGATCAGGCCGCCAGGGCCGAGCTGGCCTTGTCGGCGATGCGACTGAGCGCGGCCTCGACGAATGCCTTGAACAGCGGATGGCCGTATCGCGGCGTCGACGTGAACTCGGGGTGAAACTGGCAGGCGACAAACCACGGATGCGAGGGCAGCTCCACGATTTCGCACAATTGCTCCGCCTTGGTATTGGCGGCAACGCGCAGTCCCTTGTCCTTCAGGCGCTGCAGATACTGGTTGTTGACTTCGTAGCGGTGGCGGTGGCGCTCGTTGATGGTATCGGTGCCGTAGACTTTTCGCGCCAGCGAACCCGGTTCCAGTTGCGCCTGCTGCGCACCCAGGCGCATGGTGCCGCCCATGTTTGAGTCGCTGTCGCGACGCTCGATGCGGCCGTCGCGATCCTGCCATTCGGTGATCAGCGCGATCACCGGGTGCGGCGTATCCGGGTCGAATTCGGTCGAATTGGCACCGGCCAGTCCGCACACATTGCGCGCATATTCGATCACCGCTAGCTGCATTCCCAGGCAGATGCCAAGATAGGGACGGCCGGTTTCGCGGGCGAAACGGATCGCCTGCATCTTGCCCTCGACGCCGCGCTTGCCGAAGCCCCCGGGCACCAGCACCGCATCCACGCCTTGGAGCGCTTCGGTGCCGTCGCGCTCAATGGTTTCGGAATCCACGTAGCGGATATTGACCTTGCTGCGCGTGTGAATTCCGGCGTGTATCAGCGCCTCGGAGAGCGATTTGTAGGATTCGGTCAGGTCGACGTACTTGCCCACCAGGGCGATGGTGACCTCGAACTGCGGATGCTCGAGCGCATAGACCAGCTTTTCCCAGACGGACAGATCCGCGGCGCGGGCAAGGATGTTGAGCTTGTGGCAGACGATTTCATCGAGCATCTGCTGATGCAGCATGGAGGGTATTTTGTAGATCGAGTCGGCGTCCCACACCGAAATCACCGCCTCCGGCGGAAGATTGGTGAACAGGGCGATCTTCTTCTTCTCTTCCGAGGGCAGCGGGGCGTCGGAGCGGCACAGCACCGCATCGGGCTGAATCCCGATCTCGCGCAGCTCCTTGACCGAGTGCTGCGTCGGTTTGGTCTTGATCTCGCCGGCCGACTTGATGTAGGGCACCAGCGTCAGGTGCAGATAACAGGTGTTCTGCTGCCCCAGTTCCAGGCGCATCTGCCGCACCGCCTCGAGGAAAGGCAGCGACTCGATGTCGCCTACGGTGCCGCCGATTTCGATGATGGCGACATCGGCGCCGTTGGCTCCGCGCACTATGCAGGACTTGATTTCGTCGGTGATGTGCGGGATCACCTGCACGGTGCGGCCCAGATAATCGCCGCGCCGCTCTTTGCGGATCACCGATTCATAGATCTGGCCGGTGGTGAAGTTGTTGGTCTTCTTCATCCGCCCGGACTGGAAACGCTCGTAGTGGCCGAGGTCCAGGTCCGTTTCCGCGCCGTCCTCGGTAACGAACACCTCGCCGTGCTGGAAAGGGCTCATGGTGCCGGGGTCGACGTTGATGTAGGGGTCAAGCTTGAGTAGGGTGACTCCGATGCCGCGCGATTCGAGGATGGCGGCAAGGGACGCGGCGGCGATCCCCTTCCCCAGAGAGGAAACTACGCCGCCCGATACGAACACATACTTGGTCATTGGCATTTATGGGGCTGGGATAAGCGATGTTACAGTAATTGGCGAACGATCTCAACGCAGTTAGCACGCCGTTAGCGCGCGCCTAAAAAAATGCCATGCCGATGATAGGTACTAAAATGGTGCGCCCGGCCGCTCCGGCCGGGCGCAACTGATGAATTCATGAAAACCTATTTTTCGCCTGACGCCCTGCTCCCCGACGGCTGGGCACGCGACGTGCTGATTGAAGTCGGCGACGACGGAAATATCGCCAAGGTAAGCAGCGGCAAGGCACCGGCCGACGCCGAACCGTTGGGCGGCCCCGTCCTGCCCGGCATGGCAAGCGTGCACACCCACTCTTTCCAGCGCGCCATGGCGGGCCTGGCAGAGCGCATGGGATCGCCCGACGACAGTTTCTGGACCTGGCGCGAGGTCATGTATTCGTTCTTGAAGCGCGTCGGCCCGGAAGAGGTCGAGGCAATCGCCGCGCAGCTCTACGTCGAAATGCTCAAGAACGGCTATACCGCGGTGGCCGAGTTCCACTACCTGCACCACAAACCGGACGGCAAGCCCTATGCGCACCGCGCAGAAATGGCGCTGGCCATGGTGCAGGCCGCGCGCAGCACCGGGATCGCGCTTACCGTGCTGCCCTCCCTGTATGCCTACGCCAATTTCGGCGAAGTGCCGCTGGAATCCGGCCAGAAAAGGTTTGCCTCCACTCCGGACATGATCCTGTCGATGCTGGGCGAAATTCGTGCCGCCTATCCCGACAATCACGACCTGCGCCTGGGAGTTGCGCCGCATTCGCTGCGCGCAGTCAGTCCGGCGATGCTGCGCGATCTGCTCGCCGGCCTGGATGTGCTGGATCCCGGCGCCCCGGTCCACATGCATGTCTCCGAACAGGTCAAGGAAGTCAACGACTGCCTGTCCTGGGGCGACCAGCGGCCGGTGCAATGGCTGCTGGACAACATGCCGGTCAATTCACGCTGGTGCCTGGTGCATTGCACCCATGTATCGATGACCGAAGCCGAGCGCCTGGCGCAATCGGGCGCGATCACGGGATTGTGTCCGACCACCGAAGGCAACCTCGGCGATGGTATTTTTCCGTTTTTGCGCTACCGTGAAAAAGGCGGCCGCTTCGGCATCGGCACCGACAGCAATGTCTCGCGCTCGCCGGTGGAGGAACTGCGCTGGCTGGAATACGTGCAGCGCCTGACCTTGCGCCGGCGCAATATCAGCGCCACGCCTTCGCAGCCCTCGGTGGGAACCAATTTATGGCGCGAAGCGGCCAGCGGCGGCGCGCAGGCGCTGGGGCGGCGCATGGGCGCGATTGCGCCGGGACTGCGCGCAGACCTGGTGGTGCTCGATGACACGCATCTCGATCTGGCCGACCGCCACGGTGAATCGATGATGGACGCGCTTATATTCAACAGCGCCAGTTGCGCTGTGAAAAACGTCATGGTGGCCGGGAAATGGGTGGTGCGCGAAAAACGGCACCACCATGAAGCCGACGTCGAATCGCGTTTCCGCAAGGTCCAGAAGCTGCTGCTCGCCTGAGGACATTTCGGGCGAGGATTGCGCCGGCACTCGCAACCCGGCGACCGCCGGGCGCCTGCACCGACGCCGCCCCCCCGGGCCTGCGATCAGCGAACCCCGGGGTTCGCAGCGCTCACCCCGGGCATGCGACGACCGCCCTGCAAAATGCCATCTACAACGCGACCGCGAACTCGCAACCGGTTTTCGCCTTGACCTGCTCCAGCGTCACCCCGGGGTGCAGTTCCTTCAGCACCAGCCCCTTGCCCTTTACGACCTCGAACACGCACAGATCGGTGACGATCATCGAGACCACACCCTTGGCGGTTATCGGCAACTTGCAGGCCTTGAGGATCTTGGGGCTGCCATCCTTGGCGGTGTGCTCCATCAGCACAATCACGCGCCTCACCCCCGCCACCAGGTCCATGGCGCCGCCGGGGCCCTTGACCATCGCGCCGGGCACCATCCAGTTGGCCAGATCGCCGTTGTCGGCGACCTCGAGTCCGCCGAGAATTGCCAGGTCGATGTGACCGCCGCGGATCATCGCGAAAGAGTCGGCACTGGAGAAAAAGCTCGACCCGGGAATGGTGGTCACCGTCTGCTTGCCCGCGTTGATCAGGTCGGGATCGAGCTTGTCCTCGGTCGGGAAAGGGCCGATGCCGAGCAGGCCGTTCTCGGACTGCAGGGTCACGTTGACACCCTCGGGAATGTAATTGGCCACCAGCGTGGGTATGCCGATGCCCAGGTTGACGTAGTAACCGTCCTGCAGTTCCCTGGCGGCGCGCTGCGCCATGAGCGCGCGCGTGGGCGACTCCTTCTTCGAGGCCGTCTGTCCTGAAATGGTGCGGAACTCGATGCGCTTCTCGTACTTGGCTCCCTGCACGATGCGATCGACGTACACGCCGGGGGTATCGATGCCATCAGGATCGAGTTCGCCGATTTCCACCAGTTCTTCCACTTCGGCCACGGTTATCTTGCCGCAGGTGGCGATCATCGGGTTGAAGTTCATCCCGGTCTTGTTGTAGACGAGATTGCCTGCCTTGTCGCCCTTCCATGCCTTGACAATGGACAGGTCGGCGGTGATCGCCTCCTCCATCACATAGTCCTCTCCGTTGAACTGGCGGGTGTCCTTGCCCTCGGTGAGCTTGGTGCCGAAGCCGGTGCGCGTAAAGAACGCCGGGATGCCCGCACCGCCGGCGCGCAATTTTTCCGCGAGTGTGCCCTGTGGCGTGAGGGTGAGATCGAGTTCGCCGGCCAGCACCTGGCGCTCGAACTCCTTGTTCTCACCCACATAGGACGCGATCACCTTTTTCACCTGCCGCGTCTGCAGCAGAAGACCCATGCCGAAGTCATCCACGCCGGCGTTGTTGCCGACAATGGTGAGCCCCTTGACACCGCTGTCCACCAGCGCATTGATAAGGTTCTCCGGGATCCCGCAAAGGCCGAAGCCGCCGGCCGCAATGGTCATTCCGTCCTTGAGCAAGCCGTTTAGCGCTGCCTTGGCGTCTGGATAAACTTTTTTCATCGGAGCATCACCTAAAAATGAGTGGAAACGAAAACTGTCCGCGGTCATGGACTCGGTTGCAGTGTGCCGGCGCAGCTGTCACGGCCCGTCCGGGCAGCGGCTGCAAATCGAAGCGCATTATATAATCCCCCATGAACCGGCCGCAGCGCAAAGCTTTTCCGCCAGGCACGTGATCCAAATCAAAAGAACAGCCGCTCGCAAGGGCAAAGTTAGCGTTTTCCAAATCCTCGAACGGACAGACCATGGCTGATCGTGACGTAATGGAGTACGACCTCGTCATCGTCGGTGGCGGACCGGCAGGGCTTGCCACCGCCATCCACGCCCGGCAACTGGCGGCACGTGACGGCCGCGAACTCAGTGTCTGCGTGCTTGAAAAGGGATCCGAAATCGGCGCGCACATCCTCTCCGGCGCGGTCATGGACCCGCGCGCCATCGACGAACTGTTTCCCGACTGGAAGGCCCTGGGCGCGCCGCTCGATGTGGCGGTATCCGAGGACCGCTTCCTGATCCTGAGCGAGAGCGGCTCCACGCGCATCCCCAATGCCCTGCTCCCCGCCTGCTTCCAGAACCACGGCAACTATGTGGTGAGCGTCGGCAACGTCTGCCGCTGGCTGGGAAAGAAGGCCGAAGAACTGGGCGTGGAACTGTATCCGGGTTTCGCGGCGGCCGAACTGCTGTTCGACGAGTCTGGCGCAGTGCGCGGCGTAGCCACCGGCGATATGGGCATAGGCCGCGACGGCAAGCCGGCCGCCCGTCACCAGCAGGGCATCGAACTGCACGCCAAGTACACCATTTTCGCCGAAGGCTGCCGCGGCCAACTGGGCCGGCAGCTGTTGGACCGGTTCAAGCTGCGCGAGGGTAGCGACCCCCAGGTCCACGGCATCGGCCTGAAGGAACTGTGGGAAATCGATCCGGCAAGGCACCAGCCCGGACTGGTGGTCCACTCGGCCGGCTGGCCGATGAAATCGGACACCTATGGCGGATCATTTCTGTACCACATGGACAACAACCTGGTTTCGGTCGGATTCGTGGTCGGCCTTGGCTACACCAATCCCTATCTGAGTCCTTTCGAGGAGTTTCAGCGCTACAAGACCCATCCGGCCATTCGCACCTTTTTCGAAGGCGGCAAGCGCGTCAGTTACGGTGCGCGGGCGATTGCTTCGGGCGGCGTGCTTTCGCTGCCCAAACTCGCTTTTCCAGGAGGCTGCCTGGTCGGGGACGATGCCGGCTTCCTCAACGCCTCGCGCATCAAGGGCGCGCACGCCGCGATCAAGTCGGGCATGCTGGCCGCGGCGGCGGCCGTCGACGCACTCGGCGCAGGCCGTGCGCGCGACGAACTGGCCGCCTATCCGGATGCCTTCCGCAAGTCGTGGCTGTTCGACGAATTGTGGCGCGCGCGCAATTTCAAGCAGTGGATGGCCAAAGGCCTGTATGCCGGGTCGCTGATGGTGGGGATCGAGCAGTTCCTGCTGGGTGGCAAATTCCCGTGGACCCTGCACCACCAGCATACCGACAACGAAACACTTCGTCCCGCCGCGGAATGCACGCCCATCGAATACCCCAAGCCCGACGGCAAACTCACCTTCGACCGCCTGTCCTCGGTGTTCATCTCCAATACCAACCACGAGGAAGACCAGCCCATCCACCTGACACTGCGCGATGCCTCGGTGCCGGTAGCGATCAACCTGGCGAAATACGCCGGGCCGGAAGCGCGCTATTGTCCCGCCGGCGTCTATGAATTCGTGAAGAACGACGACAATACGGATCGGCTGCAGATCAATTCGCAGAACTGCGTGCATTGCAAGACCTGCGACATCAAGGACCCGACACAGAACATCGTGTGGGTGGCGCCGGAAGGCGGCGGCGGACCCAATTACCCGAACATGTAAGAGTGTGACCCGTCACCGAAAGGAATCCGCTTGGCAACACGCAGTCTGACAATATCCTGGGACGCCTCCACCAACCGCCAGACAGTCCAGCACATGAGCGGCCGCGAGTACATCGAGGCCACCATGTCGGGCAAGATCCAGGCCTCGCCGATGTCCCGGCTGATGGGATTCGTCACCACCGAGATCGGCGACGGCTCCATCGTGGTCGAATGCATGCCCGGAGAACAGCATTACAACGTGCTCGGCTCCACCCATGGCGGGCTGGCCAGCACCCTGCTCGATACCTGCATGGGCGGCGCGGTGCAGGTGACCATGCCCGCCGGCTATGGCGCGGCCACGCTGGAGCTGAAAATCAACTACGTGCGCGCCATCACCGTGGAAACCGGGAAATTGCGCTGTGAAGGCAGGGTGATCCATCCCGGCAAACGCATCGCCACCGCCGACGGGCGCATCACGGACGCCTCGGGCAGGCTGTACGCGCATGGCAGCACCACCATGATGATTTTTCCGATCCAGGAAATGTCGTAGCCGGCCGGCCGATGCTCGAAGAGCCCCCGCCGTCATGGTCCGGGTTCATGAAAACGGATGGTATCGCGGCCGGCCTCTTTGGCCCGATACATCGCCGTGTCCGCCCATTTGAGGATGTCCTC
This sequence comes from uncultured beta proteobacterium, assembly GCA_903859155.1. Lineage (GTDB taxonomy): Bacteria > Pseudomonadota > Gammaproteobacteria > Burkholderiales > SG8-39 > 2-02-FULL-62-17. The sequence continues at coordinate 155,802 of CAIOLO010000019.1, read as the reverse complement.
CTGACCGGCCTCATGATCCAAGAACAAAGTCACGCCGATGCTGGCCGTGCAGCGGTGTTCGACCAGTACTTCCGACTTGCCCTCGCGCCTGATGGTCAGCTGATAGGGATCGGCCAGGGCCACGCGTATCTTCTCGGCCACGAGGCCCGCCTGGTTGACCGATTCGTCCCGGTTCACATCCAGCTCGCTGAGCATCACCACGAATTCATCGCCACCGAAGCGCGCCACGGTATCCATCGCGCGCACGCATTTTTTCAGCCGGTCCGCCGCGACGATCAGCAGCAGATCGCCGACATCATGCCCATGGGCGTCATTCAGCGCCTTGAAATTGTCCAGGTCGAGAAACATCAGCGCGCCATGCAAACCGCTTCGCTGGCTCGCCGCCATGACCTGGCTCAGGCGGTCTATGAGCAGGCGGCGGTTGGGCAGCCGGGTGAGCGGATCGGAAAACGCCATCTGGTGAATCTGGTCTTCAATCTGCTTGCGTTCGGTGATGTCCTGCAGGATGGCGACGAAATGACGGGTGGCGCCGTCGCCGTCGATAACCGGGGAGATGATCAGCGAAGCGTCATAGAGAGATCCGTCCTTGCGCTGGTTGACCAGTTCGCCGCGCCAGACCCGGCCGGACAGTATGGCTTCCCACATTTCCCGGAAGAACGGCGGACTCTGCCTGCCGGAATTCATCAAAAATCCCGGACTGAGGCCCAGCGACTCCTCCAGCGAGTATCCCGTCAACTGCACGAACGCCGGGTTGGCCCATTCAATGCGGGCATCGATGTCGGTAATCAGTATCGCGTTGGCCGCGGAATTCAAGGCCACCTCGAACAGGCGCAACCGGGCCTCCAGACTCGCGCGCACCAGCGCGTGGCGAACCGCGCGCCCCAGCGCATCGTGATCGAAGCGTCCCTTGATCAGATAATCCTGGGCGCCCGCCTGGAGCGCGGCCAGGGCCTGGTTGTTGTCATCGTTCCCGGTAAGCACCACCAATGGCGCATCGGGAAGCGCAGCACGCATTGCCCGCACCGTGGCAAGCCCGGTTGAATCCGGCAAAGAAAGGTCGAGCAGCACCACATCGGGCTTGCCGCCCCTGGCAAGGTCCAGGCCCTGTGCCAGCGTCTTGGCCCAGACAACCGTTTCCCCGCGGCCGCCAGCGTCACTCTCAGCCTCCTCGTGATCAAAACCCGCGCGGCGCAAGTGGGCATGGATCAAGCCGAAGTCCCCGGGATCGTCCTCGAGCACCAGTATTTTGATCGCCTGCTTGAAGAGGTCGTTCACATTTTTCTACCGATTGCACTGGCCAGGCGCTCGAACGCGTCGCACAGGTCTTCCGCCGCATCCGCCTTGAAAATCAGTTCCCGCACGCCGGCTCCACTGGCCTGGGTGCTCAAGGCCTCGTCGATGAACCCCGAGGCGATAGCCACCGGCAGGTCGGCACGGATCGCGTGCACTTCACGCGCCACGTCCAACCCCGACATGCCCGGCATGTTGTAGTCGCTCACCACCAGATCGATCGAATCGGGGTCGGCGCGCAGCGCGGCCAGCGCTTCGCCCTGGTCGGTGTAACCGCTGACCTGGAAGCCGCGCCGCTCCAGCATGCGCTTGACCAACAGCACCAGCGATTCATCATCGTCGATGCAGAGGATGCGCACTCCGGTAGCCGAACGCGGTGCCGCAGCCGGATCCCCGACCGCGGCCAATTCGCGCTGCTGGCGCTCTGGTATGCCGAACCGAATTTCCTCCGCCTTGGCCGCTGGCAGATAAAGTGTAAAGGTTGCCCCTTTGCCCGGCGCGGTGTCGACTTCAATCGAGCCATCGTGACTCTGCGCTATGCCGTGCACCACCGATAGACCCAGGCCGGTACCCTCATTGACCGGCTTGGTGGTGAAAAACGGCTCGAAGATCCGATCGGCCGTGGCCGCATCCATACCCGGTCCGTCGTCACTGACCGACAGGCGCACCGTGGGTGCCGCCGCTCTCCCGGAGGAACCCGGAAGTCCGGCACCCGAACCCGCCTGGGGCTGGTCAAGCATCACCGTGTCCAGCCGTATGACGATGCGCCCGGGCGCGCCGGCCATCGCCTGCATGGCATTGGTGGCCAGGTTGATCAGCACCTGCTCGATCTGCGTGACATCGGCGAGAACCGCGGGCACGTCGGTGCCGCACTGTACCTCGAGGACCACGCGCGCCGGCAGCGCGGATTGCAACAGGCGCGCGGATTCCTTGACAACAGGGCCAAGCGCGGTCGGCTTGCGCTCGGTGGGCTGGCGTCGGCTGAAGGACAGGATCTGCCGCACCAGATCGCGCGCGCGCCCGCCGGCCTTTTCTATTTCTTCAATGCTCTGCAGCGCCAGTGGATTGGCCTGCGCGTCCTGGCGCGCGAGTTCCACATTGCCCAGGATGGTGGCAATGATATTGTTGAAATCGTGCGCGATGCCCCCGGCCAGCGTGCCGATGGCCTGCATTTTTTGCGATTCGCGCAATTGCTCCTCGAGCGAGGCACGCGCGACTTCGGCGCGCTCGCGCACATTGAGCATATGGTTGAATTGCTGCGCGACCGCGGCCACTTCCACCGGTCCGGTGACCGGAGCCCGAGTATGGCTGTCACCCAGGGCGATTCTTTCGGCGGCGCCCGCCAGTTGAATTACCGGATTGACAATCGCCGTGCCGATCCAGAACGCGAGCGCCAGCACCAGCCCCAGAACGGCGATTCCGACAACGATGCTGCCAAACAGCCGCGCCCGTGTCGCGGCGAAAATTTCCGCCTCGGGCAGCCTGGCCAGCACATGCCACTCGGTGTCGGGAACGGCGGCAAAAGCGACCTGGCTGAGCACGCCGTCGACGCCGCTCGAGGCAAAGAAGCCTTCGCGTTGCCCCTTGATCGCGGCGGCATCCCCCGGGGCCACGGCGTGGCCGAGCCAGTTTCCGGGACCGCCCGAGCGCAGCAGGAAATTGCCCTGGCGATCGACGACATCGATGAGGATGTTTCTGGGGACGGCGCGGAACAACTGCTGGCCCAGTTTGAGCAAATCCATGGAAAAGAAAACAAACCCGGACAGCCTCTCCCTGCTGTCCAATACCGGAAACGCGGAAATGGACACCCAGCGGTTCGTCCTGAGGTTCTGCGTCGCATCGCCCAGCGTAAATTTGCCGCTGCGCGTGGCATCCTGGAACCAGGCGGTTTGCCTGATCTGTTCCGCGGTGGGGGGATTGTTCAGCAGGGTGCAGACAATATTGGCATGCACGTCGCGTATCGCGAGCGTGCTGAACTCCGGGTGCAGGCTGACGTAATCGGGAAGAATCGGGTCGCATTTTTTCGCGTCCAGCGCCCTGACCTGGGGCCGTGCGGCCAGCCGACCGAGCACCCTCTCATTGTCGCGAATAAGGTCGCCGAGTTCACCTGCCGCCTGGTCGGCCAGATCCTTCAACCTGTCGGCGGCCCCCTTGAGCGCAGCCTGCTGTTCCTGAGCCACGTGCCAGGCGAAAACCCCGACCGACGGCAGGATGACCGAGAGCACCAGTATCAACAAGTACGCCCGGACCGACAGGCTGCGGTAGTTGAATTTCATCGGCAGAACTTAAAAGGCAAATATTTTCAATGAGACCCCGATGCTACCCCGACCATCTGCGCCAGCCGGACGAGCGCTTCGCACAAATCTTCCGCCGTATCGGCCTTAAAGACCAGTTCCCGCACGCCCACTCCGAAGGCCTGGGCCCGCAAATCCTCGTCGATGAATCCCGAGGCTATCGCCACCGCCAGATCGGCACGGATCGCGCGCACTTCGCGAGCCACGTCCAGGCCCGACATGCCCGGCATATTGTAGTCGCTCACCACCAGGTCGAATCCCGCAGGATCTGCGCGCAGCGCGGCCAGTGCGTCAGCCGGTTCGGTGTAGCCCGTAACGCGCAAACCGCGCCGCTCCAGCAGGCGCTTGACCAGCAGTACCAGCGAATCATCGTCGTCAATATATAGGATGCGCGCGCTGGCACCCGGTGACGATACCGGCGCCGCAATCGGTGTGCCTTTTGCGGAGGCCTGCGCGCCCGCGAGCGCCTCGCCTTCGGGCAGGTAAATCGTGAAGGTCGCGCCCTTGCCGGGCGTGCTCTCCACCGCAATTGCGCCATCGTGTCCCAGCACGATGCCACGCACCACGGCCAAACCCAGCCCGGTGGCGTGATCCCCTTTTTTGGTGCTGAAAAACGGCTCGAACAGGCGCCCCACAGTGGCCGGATCGATGCCCGGCCCGTCGTCGCTCATGGTAATCCGCGCGGCTCGCGCCAGGTGCCTCGCATGCCGGGACTGCAAATCATGCAACGCGGGATTGGATTTCACCGCGGCAGCATCGAGCACCACGGTGTCGAGCCGAATGGCGATGTGCCCGGGGCCGCCCTGGATCGCCTGCATGGCGTTGGTAGCAAGATTGAGGAGGATTTGCTTTATCTGCGAGGCATCGGCCAGCACTGCTGGCACCCCGGGGGCACAGCGCACCTCCAGCGCCAGGCGCGAGGGCAACGCCGCGCGCAGCAGTTGCGCCGTCTCCTCTAGGACAGGGCCGAGCGCCGTCAGCTTGCGTTCGGTAGGTTGCCTGCGGCTGACGGCAAGTATCTGCTGCACCAGGTCGCGCGCACGGGTGCCGGCTTTGCGGATTTCCTCCAGGCTCTCCAGCGCCAGGGTATTGCTGCCCACATCCTCGCGCGCCAGTTCGACATTACCCAGTATGGTCGCCACCGCGTTGTTGAATTCCCGTGCTATTCCGCCGGCCAGCGTGCCGATGGCCTGCATCTTCTGCGATTCGCGCAGCTGCCCCTCGAGCCTGGCGCGCACCAGCGCATGGCGCACGGCGCGGCCCAGCGCATCGTGCTCGAACTGTCCCTTGATCAGATAATCCTGCGCTCCCGCCTGCAAGGCGGCCAGTGCAAGCTCGTTGTCATCCCGCCCGGTGAGCACCACCACGGGCACATCCGGCAGCGCGGCGCGCATGGCCCTCACCGTGGCGAGGCCCGAAGAGTCCGGCAAAGTCAGATCGAGGATCATCACATCGGGCTTGTCGCGCCGGGCCATGGCCACGCCTTCGGCCAGCGACGTTGCCCAGAGCACGGCTTTCCCGGCGCCCTCATGCCGCCACCCCGGAGCGCCCAGGTGAACCCGGATCAGGCCGAAATCGCCCGGATCGTCCTCGACCACCAGTATCGACATCGATTGCTCTAACAGGTCGCTCATGGAGTATCCCCATTGCCGCCGGGGCTGCCGGTTTCGCCGGAGGCCTCCGCAGCACCCGTTTTGCCTAATACCGGCAGGCTGAAAATAAACACACAGCCCAGATTCTCGCCTGGCGACTCTACCCGAATGTGCCCATTATGATGCTCGACAATCCTGCGGCACAAGGCCAGTCCGATGCCGGTTCCGGGATAGCGCGAGCGCGACTGCAGCCGCTCGAATACCTTGAACAGGCGCTCCTCCTGGCCCGGCAACAGGCCCACGCCGTTGTCGCGCACCGCAACACGCCATTCGCCGTCGCTGGCTTGGGAATTCAGGACAATATCCGGGTTGCGACCTTCCAGGCGGAATTTCAGCGCATTCTCGATCAGGTTCTGCAACAAGCGCAGGATTTCGTCGCGACAGGCGAAGATCGGCGGCCACTCGCCATCGATGCGCACTTCGGCCGCCGCCTGCGCAATCTCGGTGCCCAGAAAGTGCAACGCTTCGTTCACGACTTCACGACTTTCGATCAATGCCATTCCTTCGTTCACGCGGCCGATTCGGGAATATTCGAGCAGCGCGTTCAGCATCTGGTCCATGCGTAGCGCGCCTTCGGTGGCAAATTGAAAGTGCTGGCGCATTTCGGCGTTGAGCGTTGGCGCCAGTTCCACCTCCAGCAATTGCAGGTAACTGGAAATCATGCGCAGCGGCTGGCTCATATCGTGCGAGGCGGCGTAGGCGAACTGCTCCAGGTCGGCGTTGGAGCGCTTGAGCTCGGTGTTGCTCAATGCAAGCGCGCGGGTCCTCTCCTCGACTCGCCGCTCCAGCGTTGCATTCAACTGCCGGTTGGCGCTGAACTGGGCCTCCAGCGAACGCGACATTTCCTTGAAACTGCCGATCAGCCTGTTTGATTCGGCGATGGCGCTGACCGGCCAGACAGAATCTTCGCCCGCGCCCAGAGCAGCCGGCAGACTCTGCGTCAACTCGCTCAACTGCTCGTTGCTCGCCACCACCCGGCGGCTAAGCAATTCGGCCAGCACCAGCGCGGCGAACAAAATCAGCAGCACCAGCGCCAGCGCTTCGGTATAACGCGCATAAAGTATTTTCTGAAACGGCGCCACCGGCTGCTCCAGAACCAGCGTCCATCCGCCCGGACTGCCGACCGGGCTCTCGGTAACATAAAAGGACGATTTCCAGCGCTCCGATATGGAAGTCTGGGGCGGCAATGATGGAATCCATTGTGAAATGTCTTTATCCAGGAGATTCAGATTCCCCTCGCCGCGAAGCAGCGGGCTCATCACCTTCTGCTCCTTGCGATTGCTCAGGATGGTGTTGCCGATCTTGTCGAGCAGGGTGTATTGCATGGCGCTGCCCTCGGCGCTCTTCTCCAGATAGTCGCGCACCTGTTCAAGCCTCAGGACGGAGTTGACATAGCCGGCGAATTCTCCTTGCTTGATAACCGCCGTCAGCAGAATGGCAACCGGCTCCGGCGTGCCTATTCTTCCCATCACCACTTCCGCGAGCATCGGTTTGCGGGTGCGCCTGAGCTCCGCGATATAGGGCCGTTCCGCGAATTTCTTGCCAATATTGGACTGGCCGAATTCGTCGATAGGCGGCGCATAGGCGATGATGGTCGACTCCGCGTCGCGCATGCCGATACGCTGAAAATTGACATCGCTATTGAGTGCCTGCTCCAGCCTGGGTTGCATTTCGCGCGGCGTGAGCGTCGCCGCCAGCCCGGCCAGGTTGACAATGGAGGCTGTCCTGTTTTGCACCCAGACATCGATGCGGCTTGCCACGCTGTGATTGGCCTGGTGAAGATTGGCGCGAATATTGTGGTCGGTTTCATTGAAATCCACCCGGCTCGCAATCACCAGCAGGATCAGCGCCGGGCACAGCGCGAAAAAGGCAAGCAGGTTGTAGATGACATCCCGATATCCGATCAGGGTGGTGCGTGATCGAAGCGCGAATCCGGTAAAGATCAGCCGCGCAAGCAAAGCATTGGCGATGCCGTTGACCGCCTGCTTGGTCATGATGATGTATTCGCTGCCGGGTGAAACATCCAGCACGATATTGTAGAAAAAGTACCCCAGCGGCATGCCGATGAAGAGCCAGTAGAGCGCATCGGCCAGCACCAGACCCGTTTTGCGGTGAATCACCAGCCAGCCGACCATTGCCACCTCGGCGGTCATGATGACGAAGGCGTAGGGTTCATTCCAGAGAACATAGGTATAGCTGGCGATCAGCGCTCCCGCCGCAACGCCCCGACCGGTGCCGAAGCATTGCAGCGCCAGCATGGCAAACAGGCTGCCGAACAGGAAATCGATATTGAGAAAAATCGGATACTTGAAATAATTTCCGGCCAGGCCGGCGGCGATCAGGGTGAGGTACAACACCGCGCCATATCTGAGGGGCTCGACTGTGTTGATGCGAGCTGCACGGCTCACTGCGTTCACCCCAGATTCACCGGCAATCGCGCCAGATGGAACCAGTACTGCCCCAGGATCCTGATGCCTGCCAGGAATTCGCCGAAGTCCGCCGACTTGCGCACATAGCCCGCAGCACCGCAACGATAGGCGTCGAGCACGTCGGCGTCGAGCTGCGAGCTGGTGACGATGACAACCGGAATGGAGCACAGCTGATCGTCCTCTTTCACCGCGACCAGGAAACCCAGGCCGCCCAGGCCGGTCATCTTGAGATCGAGCAGGATCAGGTCGGGGCGCTGCGCGTGGCGAAAGCGCTCACCCTGGCGGCGCAACAACTGCAGCGCCTCAAGGCCCTCGAGGGCAACGCTCGTGTCGACGGCAAAGCCGCATTTCTGCAGCGCCAGCTGCGTCAGGCGTGCGTCCCCCGCCTCGTCCTCCACTATCAGTACACGCAGGTCCCTCTGCTCGCTCATGGCCAGGCCTACTTTCGTTGCGGCAGTCGCACCAGGTCGAACCAGTACTCGCCAAGTTCGCGGATGGCGGCAATAAACTGGAGCGCATCCAGCGGCTTGGTAATGAATCCCGCGGCGCCAAGCTTGTAGGAGGCGAGCACGTCACGTTCAACCGCGGAAGTAGTCAGTACCACCACTGGTATATCGGCCAGATCCGGATCCGACTTTAGTGCGACGAGACATTCGCGCCCGTCCATGCGCGGCATGTTGAGATCGAGCAGGATCAGGTTCGGGCGCCGCGCCGTCGCGTAGCGCGGCCCCTGGCGTCGCAGGTATTCGAGCGCCTCGCGGCCGTCCAGCACATGGTGCAGGTCCGCCAGAATATGGTTTTCAGCCAACGCGGCTTTGACCAGATGGGCATCCGCCGCTTCATCCTCGACCAGCAGTATGGCAAACAATTGTGCCGTGGCATTCAATGGGGTTCTCCTATATCAACGGCGGGCAATTCAAACAACAGGCGGCAGCCGCCACCCGGTGCTTCTTCCAGCCAGGCGCGACCGCCGCAACTTTCCGTGACGCGACGCAGGATCGCGAGCCCGATGCCGGTGGCTGCCTGGCTTGAGGACAAGCGTTCGAAGATTCGGAACACCCGGTCGCGATACTGCTCTTCGATGCCGGGACCGTTGTCGCTCACGCTGTAGCGCACTTTGTCTGCCTGGCGCTCGCCCTCGATGATGATCCGCAAGGACTGGCCGCCACAACCGTGGGCAAGGGCGTTGTCCAGTGCCACCGAAAATACCTCATCCAGGCGCGGCATGTCGATGCGGGCGGGCGGCAGATGGCCCAGCGTGATTTGGGCGCCGGCAGCGCTGATCCGCTGTTGCGATCTTGCCAGGATTGCGGCGAGCGCACGGTTCGCGTCGGCCAATCCGACCTCGCCGCGCGGGTGGGCGGAGGCCAGGTAGCGCTCGACATCGAGCAACAGTTGCTGCTGGCGGTGCGCCTGCTGCCCGATGAATTCGAGTGACAACCGGGCTTCGGAATCGTCGCGCAGGTCGCCCAGTTGTTCTCTCAGCCGCGCGGCGTAAGTGGCTATGCGCCGCGCCGGTTCCTGCAGGTGATGCGCGGTGACTTCGGCAAAGCGCTGCAGATCGGCATTGGAACGCCGCAGCGCATCTTCGGCGAGTTTGCGCTGGGTAATATCACGCGCCGCGGCAAAAACGCCCTGAACCTTGCCGCCCGCGTCGCGGTACAGGCTGGCGTTGTAGAGCACCTCGGTAATCCGGCCGGACACATGGCGGATGGCCAACGGGTAATCGGTCACGGACCCCTGTGAAAATACCCTCAGATAGCCTTCATGCGCTTTCGCCGGATCGGTGAAATAGTCGGCGAAATCGCTGCCGATCAGTTGCTCCCTGTCGAGGCCCGTCGCCTGTTCCGTGGCCACGTTGACATCGATGATCTTGCCGGCTGCGCTGATGGTCACCAGTGGGTCCAGGCTCGCTTCGAGCAGGCTGCGCGCGTACTGCGCGGCCGCCTGAAAGGACTCTTCGCGATTTCTCATTTTTTCGGTCAGCCCGGTGGCGATGCGGGCGGCATTGGCGCGCGTATTGATCACCGATCGCATCAGCCCGAACAGCAGGCCGCTGATCGCCAGACCGCCGAGCAGCGCTGACCAAAGGTCCGCATAGCCGCCCCCGGCTGCCGCGCGGGTGCGATCGAAAACCAGCAACCACTGCTGGCCGTTGATGCTCAACATCCGCTGGCGCCTGAACAATGACTGCGTTCCGTCCGCTTCGGCGGCTTTGTTGGAGAACATCAGTGTGGCGGCCGTTGCCTGAAGGCCATCGTAAATTTGCAGGACTACTGCTCGGCCCTCGTCCCTTTCCCATTGGCCCAGAATGCCGGCCATCAGGTCGTTCATGCGGTAAGGGCTGTAGGTCCAGCCGAACAGCGCCGCCCGCCTCTGCGCGACACTGTCGCGCGGCATGCCATTGCGATAGACGGGAACGTACATGAGGGTCCCGGCCTGGACATCGCTGCCGGTCTCCTGCACCAGCACCACCTTCCCCGACAGCGCCGCTTCGCCGCTGTCGCGCGCCCGTTCCATCGCGGCGCGCCGGACCGGCTCGGAGTGCATGTCGAATCCGAACGCGCGCAGATTGCGGTCGCGAAACGGTTCGAGGTAGACAATCGAGGTGTAGAGTTCGCGCACTCCGGCCGGACGCACTTCGTATTGCGGGAATCCTTCTCCGCGGACACGGCTCACATGGGCAGCCAGCTGACCCGGCGCGATCACCTGGGCAAAACCGATGCCCTGCGCGCCGGGTACGCTTTGTTCCGCGCGCAAGGTCTCGACATAGGCGCTCCATTGCTGACGATCCACGGCCTTTGAGGCGGCAAAAAGGCCGGCAGCGCCTCGCAGAATCAATGCATGGGCACCAAGGCGCTCCCTGATTTCGAGCGTGACTTGGTCGCAGGCGAAAGCAAACTGACGCAGTGCGTCCTGATCGATGTTTTGCCTGATCTGCAGGCCGGAAATGACCGTAACCAGCAGTCCTAGGCCGAGCATTACCCATGCAGGCCAGGTTTTCCAGGAACTATCCGGATTCTCATTGCCGCTGGCAGCTGCACCGGTCACGGCGCCTCCTGCGTCAGCGGCAGCGCCACGCAAAAACGGCTGCCCTGACCTTTACCCGCCGACTCCACCCAGATGCGCCCGTGGTGGCGCTCGGCAATCTTGCGGCAAAGCGCCAGGCCTACGCCGCTGCCTTCATAGTCGGCGCGGCTGTGAAGACGCTGGAACACCTGAAACAAACGACCAATCTGGTCGGGGTCGATACCGGCGCCGTTATCGGTTACGCACACGCGCCACTCGCGGCCGACAATTTCGCCGGTGACGACAATTTCCGGTGCGCGCCCGGGGATGCGGAACTTGACGGCGTTGCCGATCAGGTTCTGCAGCAGGCGCAGGATTTCGTCGCGGCTGACGACAATGCGCGGCCACTCGCCCTCGATACGTATCTCGGCTTGCGCCTCGGCAACCACCGGTTGCAGGAACAACAGCGCCTCGTCAAGCACCGCGCGGCACTCCACCGAGACTGACGGTTCGCCGCTGCGCCCGACGCGCGAGTACTCGAGCAGTGACACCAGCATCTGGTCAAGACGCTTCGCGCCATCAACGGCGAAATTGAGGTATTCGCGCTTTTCCGCGTCGAGTTTGTCGGCCAGCGCCCTCTCGAGCAACTGCAGGTAGCTCGAGATCATGCGCAGGGGCTGGCGCAGGTCGTGCGAGACGGTATAGGTGAACTGCTGCAGTTCGGCATTGGAGCGTTCGAGCGCTTTCAGCGCCTTGACCTGGTCGGTAACATTGGAAATTCCCCACAGGGTTTCCCCGGTGCTGCGGTCCAGCAGGCCGCCGCTCACATCCACCCAGATGCGCCCGCCGTCCTTGCGGACAAATTCCACACGCGAACGGAACAGTCCGCCTTTTTCGAAAACCGGATACGCGGCGGCGACCAAGGCCTGATAGTCCGCATCGCTCGAATAGCATTGGCGGATACTGATTCCCGCCAGTTCTCCGTGCCCCCAACCGAGCATCTTTTCAGCTGCCGGATTGGCCCAGACGAACTTGAGATCCCGTAACGTAACGATGCCGATGAGCTCATTGTCGAGCATGGCCCTTTGTTCGGCCAGCAGGCGCTCGAGCCGTTGCTCGGCCTGCTTTTGCTCGGTGAGATCGATATCCACGCAGAACATTTCGGCTGCTTTTCCGGGAACCTGCACATAGGCGTGGCTGGAAAAAACACTCACTCGCGAGCCGTCCTTGCGCATGAGCGAGAGTTCTCCCGCCGGGATGGGCCGCCCGCTTGCGAACATCTGCGCTATGGCCTCGCCGACGCCCACTCGCATTTCCGGGGGGATGATGAGATCGAGCAGATTTTTTCCAATCGCCTCCTCGGCGCCGTAGCCGTACAGCAGCGCCGAGGCCTTGTTCCAGTAGAGAGTGGTGCCGTCAGGGCCGTAGCCCTGCACCGCCACCGAGGCAATTTCCTGCAGCACGGTGCGAAAGCGCAATTCGCTTGCCTGCAATTCCGTCTGCGCGCGCTTGCGCTCGGCCGCCTGGTCTGCCACAAGCCGGGCGTAGGCGCGCTGTCGCTGCTGATAGAAAAAAAGTCCCAGGGCGGAGGCGAGCACCAGCAACGCGAACAAACCCGCCCGGATGGCCGAATCCCGGCGCCAAACGGCAAAGATGCTGGCAAGATCGCGCGAAACCGCCAGCGTCATGGGTTTGTCCTGGCGCAGATAGGCAGGGTTGATGGTCCGCTGGGCCATCAGGCGCTCCTCGCCCGTGGTCAGGGTAATACCGCTCATCACCGTGGCAGATTGCCCGCTTTCAAGATGGCGATTGCGGAAACTGCCGGGCTTGTCCACATCGGCCCCCTCCATGCCAGGCTGCGCAGGTACCGTCAGGAACAACTTGCCGTTGCCGTGGACCAGATGGCTCCAGACGTCCGGCGCATAGCGAACCGACCCCAGCAGTTGATTCAAATATTCCGGGTCCAAAGTGGCGGTGACGACACCGCCGAACTCGCCGCGTTCATCAAGGATCACCTTGCTCAGATTGACGCCGAGGACCCCGAGTATCGTCCTGAAGGGCCCCGACACATGCAGCAGGGCCGGATCGAGGCTCTGCCGGGTGCCTTGAAAATATTCCCGCTCACGGAAATTGCGCCCGACAAGTTCCTCCCGGTTCGCCATGCTCATCGTGCCGCCGGCATCCAGTATTCCCAGGGTGCGCAGGCCCGGCATGGCGCCGCTCATTGCCCGCAGACGCCGATTGAGCATCGCCTTGCCGTCCTTATGCGCCTTCAGGTCCGGCAGTTCGCTGCGAATCGAGTCCAGTGCAAGATTTATTGCATGCAGTTGCCGCGAGAGATTTTCATCGATGATCCTGGCCTCGACTCCCAGCCGCTGTCGCTCCATCGCATCAATGGCTCGATGTTCGTTGTAAAGCCCCAAGCCGATAATGCCGCCGATGACCAGCAGCGCAAGCGCGAGGATCAGCCATTGGGCTAGCGCCGGTTCATGCTTCAGCGCGGACAGGCTGCCAAGCGCATTTCGCGTCATGACGCCTCCTGCATCAACGGCAGCGCCACACCACACGAGGAACAGGGCATCGCAAAAAATGCGCCAACGGCCAGCAGGCGAACAATACGGCGGCGGCATGCGCAGGCGGTCATCCTGGGCCTGCCAATATCGGGATTGGCCGGTGCATAAGCGGTCGACCCGGCATGCAGCGACCGCCACCTAAAAAGCATCCAGTTCATATGGACCTTTCCCGTCTATCACGCTGCCCCGTGAAAAATCTCCAAGGCAACAAAGAGACTTGACGGGCCTCGTCGAGCAATGATTCCAATGACGGTACTCGCATCGAGCGCCAATCAATCCGCGGATAAACGGACCAAACGCACAAATTTGCGCCTGTATTGACTTGCATCAAACCTATCCGACCCCGGTCGCTCGCCTGGCGCCCTCGAGGGCGATGCGACGCGGTCGTCGGGGACCGCTAGAACTGCTCCTCGGAGAGCGCCATCACGCCCCTGGCGCCGTTCACCACGGTATCGCGCAAGCCGCACGCCTGGCTGAGCACATGGTCGGCGTAGAAGCGCGCGGATATGATCTTGGCCTCGCAGAATGCCCTGTCCGCCACGCCCGAAGACAGGCGTTTTTTCGCAGCGAGCGCGGCGCGCGCCATCTGCCAGCCGCCGCAAACCAACCCCGTGAGTTTCAGGAACGGCACCGCGCCGGCATGTGCGGCCTTGATATCGGCGGTGTACGCTGCCGCCATCCAGTCGGCGCATTCGGCCACGGCGGTGATGCCCTCACCGAGCGACTCGCGGATGGCGGTGAAGTCCTCGCCGGCCGTACTTGCCAGGTCGGCTTCGGTGCCGCGCATCATGCCGATCAGGGCACGGGCGGCGGCGCCGCCATCGCGCGCGATCTTGCGGCCGATGAGGTCGTTGGCCTGGATGCCGGTGGTGCCTTCGTAGATGGAGGTGATGCGCGCGTCGCGCAGATGCTGCGCGGCGCCGGTCTCCTCGATGAATCCCATGCCGCCGTGAACCTGCAGCCCGGTCGAGGCCACTTCGATGCCGGTCTCGGTACTCCAGCCCTTGACCACCGGAATCATCAGGTCGACGAACGCCTGTTGCTTCGCGCGCTCGGTTTTATCCGGATGCCGGTGCGCCGCATCCATCGCCGCGGCCACCACGTAGGCGAGCGCGCGCATCGCCTCGGTCTGCGCTTTCATGCTCATCAGCATGCGCCGCACGTCGGGCTGGCGGATGATGGGTACCGATGCCGCGCCGCCGGCCAGATCGCGGCTCTGGATGCGCTCACGCGCATAGGCAAGCGCCCGCTGGTAGGCGCGTTCGGCGATCGCCACGCCTTCGAGACCCACGGCAAAGCGCGCCGCATTCATCATGATGAACATGTATTCGAGCCCGCGGTTCTCCTCGCCCACCAGAGTGCCGATGGCCCCGCCCTTCTCGCCGTAGATCATCACCGCGGTGGGACTGGCATGGATGCCCAGCTTGTGTTCCAGCGAGGCGCAACGGGCGTCATTGCGCTCACCCGCGGACCCATCGGCGTTCACCAGGAATTTCGGCACGATGAACAGCGAAATGCCGCGCACGCCTTCGGGGGCGTCGGGCGTACGCGCCAGAACCAGGTGCACGATGTTCGCGGTGAAATCCTGCTCGCCCCAGGTGATGAATATCTTCTCGCCGCGGATCCGGTAGGTGCCGTCGGGCTGGCGCTCGGCGCGGGTCTTGATCAGCCCCAGGTCGGAACCCGCCTGCGACTCGGTCAGGTTCATGGTGCCAGTCCAGGTGCCCTCGACCATCTTCGGCAAATAGGTTTTCTTCTGCGCCTCGGTGCCGCGCAGCATCAGCGCCTCGATGGCGCCGGTGGTCAGCAGGGGACACAGTGAAAACGCCATATTGGCCGATTTCCACATTTCCATGACCGGCGTGGAAACCAGCTTCGGCAGGCCCTGTCCGCCGTATTCGGCCGGGAACTGAAGGGCGTTCCAGCCACCCTCGACGAACTGGCGGTAGGCCTCCTTGAACCCCCTTGGCGTGACGACGGCGCCGTCCTTGAGTACCGAGCCCTCCTTGTCACCGCTCTGGTTCAGCGGCGCAAGAACCTCGGAAGAAAAGCGTCCGTTTTCCTCCAGAATCTGCTGCACCAGGTCGTCGCTGACATCTTCGCAACCGGGAAGTTTCGCGACCTGATCGAGGCCGGCAAGCTCCCGGAGAACGAACAGCATGTCATTGAGGGGTGCTTTGTATTCGCTCACAGGGCCTCTCCAGAGGCGCCAAAAGGCGCCGGTCGCACAAGCGTAGCGAAGCCAGAAGCATTTTGCAATTTGGCGGCCTGTCGGGCGCCGCCAAGCGCTGCCCGACCCGAGCGCCGCTGCGTCTATCCCAGTTCTTTGATCAGCTCCGGCACGATCTGGAACAAATCACCGACGATGCCGTAATCGGCCACCTGGAATATCGGCGCTTCCTCGTCTTTGTTGATGGCGACGATCACCCTGCTGTCCTTCATGCCCGCCAGATGCTGGATGGCGCCCGAGATGCCGACCGCGATATACAGGTCGGGCGCGACAATCTTGCCGGTCTGTCCAACCTGCCAGTCGTTGGGGACGAAGCCGGCGTCCACCGCCGCGCGCGACGCACCCATGGCCGCATTGAGCTTGTCGGCAAGGGGTTCCAGGAGTTTGAAATTCTCCCCCGAACCCATGCCGCGCCCGCCGGAGACGATCGCTTTGGCCGCAGTCAGTTCGGGGCGCTCGGACTTGGTCACATCACGAGCGACGAAACTCGACAATCCGGCATCGGCCGCCGCCGCGATGGTTTCCACCGTGGCGGCACCACCGCTTTCTGCCACGGCGTCGAATCCGGTGGTACGCACGGTGATGACCTTGATCTTGTCGCCCGACTGCACCGTTGCCAGAGCATTGCCGGCATATATCGGCCGCACGAAGGTATCGGCGCTCACGACTTCTATGATGTCCGAGACCTGCGCCACATCCAGCAAGGCGGCAATCCGCGGCGCGACGTTCTTGCCGAAGCTGGTGGCAGGCGCGAGGATATGGCTGTAGCCCGGCGCCATTCCCACCACCAGCGCCGCGAGGTTCTCGGCCAGATGATCGCCGTAGTGCGGCGCGTCGGCAACCAGCACTTTGGCCACGCCCGCGATCGCTGCGGCGCCCTTAACAGCCGCGGCGCAACTGCTGCCCGCGACCAGCACACAGACATCGCCGCCCAGCTTCGCGGCCGCGGCCACGGTGTTGCGCGTCGATGTAAAAACCTTCTGATTATCGTGTTCGGCAATGACGAGAATGCTCATGAAATCACCTTGGCTTCGTTGCGCAGTTTGTCGACCAGCGTTTTCGCATCGGGCACCTTGATGCCGGCCTTGCGCGTCGGCGGCTCCTGCACCTTCAATGTCTTGAGGCGCGGCGTGGCATCCACGCCCAGCGCATCGGGTTTTATCGTTTCGAGCGGCTTCTTCTTCGCCTTCATGATATTGGGCAGCGTCACGTAGCGCGGTTCGTTCAGGCGCAGGTCGGCGGTAACCACCGCGGGCAGGGAAAGGCTCACCGTCTCGAGCCCGCCGTCGACCTCGCGCGTTACCGCGAGCTTGTCGCCATCGCGCGCGAGCTTGGAGGCAAACGCTCCCTGGGGCCATCCGAGCAGCGCCGCCAGCATCTGGCCGGTCTGGTTGCAATCGTCGTCGATGGCCTGCTTGCCCAGTATCACCATGCCGGGTGATTCCTTCTTCACGATCGCCGCCAGCAGCTTGGCCACCGCCAGCGGCTGAAGTTCGGTGTCGCTCTCGACCAGAATGGCGCGATCGGCTCCGAACGCCAGCGCCGTGCGCAATGTCTCCTGACAGGTGGCGGCGCCGCAGGAAATCGCGACGATTTCCGTGGCAATGCCCGCCTCCTTCATGCGCAGCGCTTCCTCCAGCGCGATTTCGTCGAAGGGGTTCATGGACATTTTCACATTGGCGGTTTCCACGCCGGTGCCATCGGTCTTTACCCGCACCTTGACGTTGTAATCAACAACGCGCTTGACTGCGACTAGAATTTTCACCGCGAACCTATCTGTCTGTTAAGGGAATGGAAAGTATAAGCCATGGCACAGCGATGCGCGGCCGGTCAGCCAGCCGCAGGGCGGCATTTTCCGGCATTCATTGCGATCATCTACCTGCGCAACACGATGTTCCCAAGGTAACTGATGTCGGGATTCACCGCGATCTCGTTGCTCTGCCCCGCATAACCGGGGGCCTCCAGTTTCAGCGTATAGGTCTTCTGTTCCAGGCCGTCGAAGGCGAAATCCCCGAACGCGTCGGTTATGCAATCCCGCTTTAAGCCCGCTTTGTCGGTCAGCGTGACGCTGACGTTCTCGGCCCATTCGTTCTTGTCCGCGAGCAGCACCCTCCCCGAGAGCATGGGCTTGGGCAAACCGGCGTAATAGACATTAGGCTTCGCCTTGAACTCCGGATGCCAGGTTTCGGCCCGGGTTTCCTCCAGCAGTTTTGCCGCGGGACTTGCCGGGTCATCCAGATCGCCGAAGTTCAGGCAGCCCGCCGGACAGGTCTGCACGCAGCGCGGTTCCTTCCAGCCGTCATCGAGCAGGTGCGCGCAGAAGGTGCATTTCTGCGCGAGCTGCTGCTCCTCGTTCCAGAAAATCACCCCGTAGGGACAAGAGGCCGCCAGCTGCTTCTGCCCGACCGCCTTGACCGGATCGATGATCACGATGCCGTCGCCGCGGCGATAGACCGCGCCGTCCTTTGCCGCGCTGATGCAGGGCGCATCGCGGCACTGCTGGCAGAACACCGGGGTGTAATTGACGCGGATATGCGAGGGCGAAACCACCCGCTCGACTTCCTGGATGGCCATCCAGAACTGGCCGAAGGCCGGCTGGGATTTGGCCACCGGCAGGAAATCATTGCCCACATGCTCGTCCTTGCAGGCGATCTGGCAGTTGTAACAGCCGACGCAGCGGTCCAGGTTCACCACCATTCCATAGCGTGCCATGTCAGTGCGCCCCTTCCCATTTCTGCACTTCGACCAGGCACGACCCCGGCCCCATTCCCGAGGCATGTTTGGAATTGAAGCGCGAAGAAGTCAGCTGGTTGATGGTGCCGCCCTTGTCCGGCGTCTTGGGATTGCCCGGTTCCCCCATGGGATCGTAGCCGCCGCCGGAACTGTAGGAATGCACCACCCCGGCCATCATGCGCAATGTCACCGTGACAATCAGGATGACCGTGCCCCGGTCATTGAAGACTTTCACCAGATCGCCGTCCTTTAGACCGCGCTCCTCGGCGTCTTTGGGATGCAGGCGGATCACCCAGTAGCGATAGCCATCCTTGGTGCGCCGCTGATGCGGGATCTCGTCGTTCCACAGATCCTTGCCGTCGAATTGCGAATGGAAGGTAAAACGCGGGTGCGGCGTGATCAGCTGCAACGGATATTTGCCGAGCAGTTCGGTGGTGGTGTGCCCTTCCCATGAGGGAATGTAGTGCGGCACCAGCGGCCGCTCCGGGTCGTTCGGATCGAAGCGCTTCAGGCTCTGCGATTCGAATTCGATTTTTCCGCTTGGCGTCGCCATCCCCTTGCCTTCGTTGACCGGCTGGTCCTGCAGGCTCGGGCCCCACTCGTCGTTCTCCTTGGCCCGGCCCTCGTAATAGGCGCGGAAGGCCGGCTTGTATTTGTAGTCCTTGGGCACCGGGACAACGTAGTAGCCCTTCTTCTGGAACTCCTCCCAGGTCATGACCTTGGGCAGGTCGCTCACCTCATACATGCGGTGCGCCCACTGCAGTTCGTCCCTGCCCTCGGTGAATTGCTGCTTGATTCCCAGCCGTTCGGCCAGCAGCGAGAAGATCTTGTAATCGGATTTCGATTCGCCCAGCGGTTCGATGCACTTTTGCTGCAGCACGATCACGCGCGCGTTCACCGGGTTCAAGTGGCGCGAGTAGCCGGAGATCCTTGCCCATTCGCCGATGTCGACGCGCTCGAAGTTGGTGCACACCGGAAACACGATGTCGGAGAAGCGCGCCTCGGGCTCGTTGAAAATGGTCTGGTTGACCGTGAACTCCAGGTTCGGATGCCGGTACATGTTCACCCAGCGATTGGTGTTCATCATGGTGCCGATATACGAAGAACCCTGGCGAAACAGCATCTTGATGGGCGAGTAGCCTTCGAACGGGAAGGTGCATTTCATGAACTGCTGCTCGGTACTCTGGCCGTAGAAGCCGTACACGCCGGTCCAGCTCACCGGGGGATTCATCACCGCCTCGGGAAACACCGAGCGATTGACCCGCTGGCGGACGGTGCCGTGGACCGCCTTGTCGGGAAAGCCGCGCGGCCCGAGTTCCCGGGGGCCGGAACTGCCACCGCTGATGCCGCCGTCGGCATAGCCGGGGAAGTAAAAACTCCAGTCCGCCGGCGCACCGCCGGTGGTGGAATACATATTGACCCCGGGCTTGCCCAGACCCTGCATGGCCACCAACAGCACCATCATGCGCGCCCATTCGTGGCCGTAGGCGGCGCGTCCGGCGTGCCCCATCCCTGAGCGTCCGCCGGCGGCCAAGGTGGTCCTCTTGCCGGCCCATTCGCGGGCCAGCGCGATAATGTCCCGGGCATCGACGCCCGATATCTGCTCGGCCCATTGCGGCGTCTTGGGCACGCCATCGTCCTCGCCCAGCACATAGGCCTTCCATTTGTCGAACCCTTCGGTGTGGGTCCTGACGTAGTCCTGGTCGTAACGGTGCTCGGTCATCCAGATGAATGCGATCGCCAGCGCCAGGGCGGTATCCGTGCCGGGCTTCGGGGAAAGCCATTTGTCCGCGCCGATCACCGCGGTGAAGTTGCAGTAGGGGTCGATGAACACGAACTTGATCCCCAGCTTCTTCATGTGGAAGCGCCAGGTATCGGTCTCGTTCCAGGCGTAATCGCCGGAAGTGGTGGTCGGATCCGAGCTCCAGAACACGATCATGTCGGTGTTCTGGAAGGTATCGTGCAACAGATCGTAGGCCGGTGGCTGGCCGAGCCGCCAGTAAAAGCCCCACTGGTGGATGGCACCCCAGAAAAACCCCTCCCAGCTTTCAGGGTTGTGGTCTATCCAGGTGCATCCCACCAGATTCCAGAAGCGGTCCAGCGCGCTCATGCGGTAGCCGATGTTGCCCCAGGAGTCGTGCGAGGAGCCGGTCACGGCGATAGATGAGGGGCCATGCTCGCGCTTGAGCCGGATGATTTCCTTGGAGACGATCCCCAGCGCGTCGTCCCAGCTGATCGGCTCATAGCCCGATATGCCGCGGTTCTGCGGGTTGCGTTTGCCATCCGGATCGAAGTCGACGCGCTTGAGCGGTGTGAGCAGACGCTGCTTGGTATAGACATATTGCTTCGATCCCTGCACCCAGCAGGAAACCGACGCCTTGGTCGGACGGGTGAAAGTCTGTCCGCGCGCTTCCATGGTCCAGGCCGCGGCATCGTCCTGACCATAGGTGAGGGGAACGATGCGCACGATGCGCCCGGCCTTCACATACACCTCCACCGGCCCGCTGAGCGTGCAGTTGACGAACCTTTGTTCGTCCGATGTTGAATATCGGGTCCCGGCGTTCACGGTTTGTTCCACGGATATTTTCCCTTTTCACTGGTCCGCAAGCCTGTCGCGCATGCGCGAGCCGGGTCTTGCCCGGCCCAACCGACTCAAAGGACAACTATGCATTTAAAGGGGCCACCACCTATTTGATCTGCATCAAATGTCCAACGCTGTCCGAGCGCTTAATGCAACCGAAAGGCCTTTCAATCATCAGGCAAGTAAGAAGCACCCCGTTGCAGAGGTGGCGCGGCAGCGCAACTGAAAATATTGAAAAAAGCATTCATTTCATTTGAAAGCGGCGCAGGTTTTTTTAAGATCGGCAACACGCTTGGTTTCGCTCGAGCTTGAGCGCGGGTTCTTGCGCGCCAGGTTCGCATCAAAAAAGGAAAGGCAGAAACATGGCACTTAAAACCTCGTATCGCGCATTGCTCGCATGCCTGGTCCCGGTTGCGCTTGGCATCTTGGGGACCTCCTCCGCCTGCTTTGCGCAGGATTTCCCCAACCGACTGGTGCGAATCGTGGTCACCACCGGCCAGGGTGGCGGCATGGACATCGTATCCCGCATGTTTGCACAAAAACTTAGTACTGCCTGGGGCCGGCAAGTCGTCGTCGAAAACAGACCCGGCGCAAACGGGGTCATCGGCGTTCAGGCGTTCAAAGCATTGCCTGCAGACGGACACTCTTTGCTGGTGATCAATCCGATTCTCGGCGCCCTCGATAGCCTCGCCGGCCCCCTCCCGTACGACTACAGGAAAGATTTCGAGCCGGTCGCGCTGGCCTTCTCGAACAATTTTTTTCTAGCGGTAAAGGCGGGTGGGCCCTTCAGTTCGGTTGCCGAACTGATCAAAGTAGCAAAGGCCAATCCTGGCAAATTCAATTATGGCCTGGCGGTTGTTTCGCTTGGCCAGCGGCTCGGGGTCGAGATGTTCAAGAAACAATTGTCCCTTGATCTCGCCTACATACCCTACAAGGCTCAGGTGGACGCCATTACCGCGCTGCGAACCGGGCAGATTCACCTGATAAATGCCGACCTGTTGGCGGTAAGCCCGCTGGCGGCCGCCGGAGAGTTGAAGATTATTGCCGTGGGAGCCAGGACACGCTCACCCAATGCGCCGGACGTACCAACCGTTGAGGAAGCGGGGGGGCCGCCGGGCTTCGTTACCGATTCGTGGGTAGGTTTTGTCACTCATGCGGGCGTGTCAGCGGCTATTGTCGACAGATTGAATCGCTCGCTTGTCGCCGCATTGCGCGAGCCGGACATGAAAACCTTTTATCAAAGAAACGACTACGTGTCCTCGGAAAAGTCGCCTGCCGAATTTCGACGCCTGATGGAAACAGAGGCGGAGCGATACGACAGGGATATTCGAAGCATCGGGATGAAGCTGGATTAGCGCCGCGTTACCCCTGCTGCCCCGACAGCAGTCAGGTTATCAGACACTGTTCGGCGTTTGCCGGCGGGTCAATGTCAAAGCTTACCAGGGTGGCACAGACCATTCCGTAGAACCCGACTGTGACAACCAAGTCGGTCAGTACGGTTTCACCGAGGGCACCGGCCGCTTGCCAGTAGACCTCGTCACCGATTTTTTTCTTGTCGAGCAGTTCTGTCAACAGGTCGCAGACAAGCTGGTCGGTGGCATTTTCCATCACCGGTCGCACCTTGTGATTTATGGCATCGACAATTTGTTGCCCCAACCCCGCGCCTATGGCTTCCTTGGCGTTGGTCGCCCAAGCGAAACGCGCCCCCCAGTGCCTGATGACCAGCAGCGCCGCAAGCAGGCGAAGACGCGGCGTGAGAGAAGTGCTGCGCAGATAGTCGCCCATCTGTTGATTCAGGCGCATGAACCGCGGGATCCTAATATAGGCCTCGTAAGGCCCTCCCAGCCTCCCCCCTTTGGCCACGATGTCATCGAACACCGCGGCCTGATCCTGGTTCATTGTGTTCCTCGGCAAAGGCGCAAGGCGTGTCATGGATACGATTCCCGCTAAGGTTGGTAAAACAGTCGTTGCGACCCGGCGCCAATAGCGCCATGGAAGCGCGGCAGCGTGCCGCGCAATTGCAGCAGGCTACATCATCAGTTTGGCTACTTCCCCGCGCGTCGTGACCCACATCCAGTCAACCTTGCGCACCATCTCGAGCACACGCTTGAATTGGATCAAGCCGGTGACGCGGCCGCAAACCTGGGCGTGAAATACGATATCCATCAAGGTCGGGGGAGACCCGATTTCCGGGTAGCCCTTGATCATATCGGCAACCATATCGGTCATCCCATGAAGCGGATTGCCGTGGCGCATGTGAAAGGGAAGATCGTTGATTTCCATTCCATAGGGCACCACCACAAACGCCCCCCAGGGCGTCTGCTGCAAGTAAGGCATGTCTGTGCTCATGTCGTCGTTGAAGTACTTGAAGCCGTTGCGGACAAGCAACTCGACCGTGTTCGGGCTGACGGTGCCGCGCGGGGTGCCGAAGCCGATCGGGCGAGTGCCGATGCACTTTTCGAAACCGGCAATGCATTTCTTGATATTGGCGTCTTCTTCCTCGCGCGACATGTAAGCCGGCAACTGATTCTGAACCCAGGCATGCGCCTGGAGTTCGTGTCCACCCCGATGGACACGCTGTATCGCCTCCGGGTACTTCTCGGTGATGACCCCGCTGGCGGCGCAGGTCACTTTGACACCACACCCCTCGGCAACGTCGAGCATCTTGTAGATGCCTTTTTTCAAGGCGTACTCTGCCCACTGCAGCGCAGCCGTATCCACATAGCCGGGTTTGATCGGATTGCCCATGGGCGTAACGCCGGGAGACACGCCCTCGTCCTGCCACTCGAGGGGGATGTTGATGCAAACTGCCATGGGACGATCTTTTGGCCAACCGGCCGGCAAACTCGCTGACATGGGATGATTCCTTTCACTGTTGACTATAGGGATCGCTAATTGAGCGGCGCCTCAGTAGCGCCGGGAGGCAGGCGGCTATTCCGGTTTGAGACCGGCCACCTCTATTGCTTTGACAAAGGTTTCGTAGGTTCTTTTCATCAGTGCAGCCAACTCTGCGGGGCTGCTAGCGATAACAAGCTGTGCATTTGCCTCAAGTCCGGAGCGAACATCCGGCGTATGGAGAACCTTCACGATCTCCGCATTAAGCCGGGAGACGATCGGCAGGGGCAGCCCGGCGGGCCCGAAAAAAGCGTACCAGCCGGAGGGCTTCTCGAAGCTTGGGACGGATTCCTTCACCGTCGGCACCTCGGGCAAACTGGCGACGCGCGTGCCCTCCAGCACAGCGAGCATCTTCAATTTTCCGGCGCGCACATGCGGCAATACATTTCCCAAGGCCGCATAGCTGACATCGATGCGACCGGCGATATTGTCCACGAGCGCGGGCACCGCCCCCTTGTAGGGCACATGGACCATATCCACCCCGGTAACCAGATTGAAAATTTCGCCCGCCAGGTGGAATACTGACCCGACGCCGGTGCTGCTGTAGGAAATCTTTCCCGGATTGCGCCTGGCATATTCGATGAGTTCCAGCACGGAATTCGCGGGAAGGGACGGATGCACCACCAGACTCGTAATCGGCTCCAGGACCGCACTGATGGGCGTAAAGTCCTTGAATGCATCGTAGGGAAGTTTTTTTATCAACAGCATGTTGGTCACATGCGTGGTGGTGGTCCCAAGCAATATGGAGTAGCCATCCGGGGCCGAGCGCGCGACATTTTCAGCACCGATGATGCTGCTGGCGCCAGCGCGATTCTCCACCACCACGGACTGCCCCAGCGGAACACTGATTTTCTGCGCAATAAGCCTGGTCACAAGGTCCGGTGCGCCGCCAGGAGGATAGGGAACGACCACCCGCACCGGTTTGGTCGGATAAGCCTGCGACAGCACGGGAAGCGGTGACATGACGCAAAACGCCATGCCGGCTCCGAACAGAATGAACAACGCCCGCTTCATGAGAAGGATTCCTCGTGTGTACCTGGCAAGAGTGCGGCATGCCCGGTGAAACCAGCGCTAAAGCAGCGCATTGTACTGATTTGACTCCGCGCCCATTATTCATTACCTCAGCAACGCAATAGCGGACAGAAAATTCTAAGCAAGGCTACATTTATACTGGGGAATAAAAGCCCCACCATTTGAGTTGCATTTGAGTTGCAAGACTTGCGGTGCGCCACCAGATAATGTTTCCATATGTACGGTGAAGCGATCGGAGATGAACGGAGCGGCAGCAGGACGCGTCAATCTACCCAAATACCGATTGGTGCGCAATCACGGCACGAGGTCTTGCAAGAAGCTGCGTACCAAGGAACGGCCACTGGCGGCACCGCTCCTGACCTGACATGCGAAGGAATGGTCGAACCCATACAACATTTGGAGGCAAGGCATGACAAATCCCCAGAAGCTCGCGATCCTGGTAGGCGGCGGACCGGCGCCCGGAATCAACAGTGTGATCAGCGCGGCCACCATCCGCGCCCGGCTCCAGGGCATCGAGGTCCTTGGCATACGCAACGGATTCTCCGAACTCATGCAGGGCCGGCTGGATTGCGCGCGCAGCCTGGACATCGACGAAGTGAGCCGCATTCATTTCCTCGGCGGAACCTGCCTGGGCACATCAAGGGCGAATCCGACCAAGCAATCCGGGCATCTGGATCAGGTGGTGAAGTCCCTGCACGAACTCGGCGTGGGACAACTGATCACCATCGGCGGGGACGACACGGCCTTCGCGGCGATGAAAGTCGCCGAACGGGCCGCAGCCGCGCTGCGCGTGGTGCATGTGCCCAAGACCATCGACAACGATCTTGCGCTTCCCTCCCACATCGACACCTTCGGATTCCAGACAGCGCGGCACCTGGGTGTCGCACTGGTGAAGAACCTGATGGTCGATGCGCAGTCCGCGGGTCGCTGGTATTTTGTCGTCGCCATGGGCCGCAAGGCGGGCCACCTCGCCCTGGGCATCGCCAAGGCCTCGGGGGCCACGCTTGCGGTCATCCCGGAGGAGTTTGCCGGCGGCAAGGCAACCCTGGACAAGATCGCCGACATTCTGACCGGCGCGATCGTCAAGCGCGCCTCCGGGGGCCGCGTCGACGGCGTGGCGATCCTCGCCGAGGGCCTGGCCGAGAGCATTCCCGAAGCGGAACTCGATCGCCTGGGGGCCATCGAACGCGACGAGCACGACCACATCCGCATCTCCGAGATCGACCTGGGACGCGGAATCAAAAAAGTGGTGCAGGACCGCGTCACCGGCCTCGGCCTCAAGATCACCATCACCGCCAAAGACATCGGCTACGAACTGCGCTGCGCGGACCCGATACCCTACGATATCGAGTACACGCGCGACCTCGGTTACTGCGCGGCTAAATTTCTCATCGAAGGCGGCGCGAACGCCATGGTTACTTTGCAGGGCGGGCAATTCGTGCCGGTGCCGTTCTCGAGCATGCTCGACCCCGCAACCGGAAGGACGCGGGTGCGCACCGTCGATATCGGTTCAACGCGTTATGCGATCGCCCGGCGCTACATGGTGCGGTTGCGGCGCGACGATTTCGACAATCCGCAGAAGCTCGCCCGGCTGGCGCAGGCCGCGGGCCTGTCCCCGGCGGATTTCCGGCAGCGCTTCGGCTACGTGGTCGAAGACGAACTGCCGGCCCTGACGCTGATGCGCCGGGAGTAGCGCCTCCGGAGCGATGCGCGCCGATTCAGGCCCGTGTCACTCGGCAGGGAACGCCTTTCAACACCATGCATCCGGATACCGGGTCGTACGGACCTTCGTCGCAGGTGAGCATGTTGATGTTGGCCCGGTCCCAGCCGAATTTATCGTCGCGGTCCTCGGGGAACCACCAGCCGAACGAGGCGATCACCACGCGCGGGTCGAGGCTGGCCTCGAACTGAAGGCGCTGCCGGATGCAGCCGCTCTTGCTCTCGATGTTCACCATGTCGCCGTCAGCCAGGCCGGCTGCGCGTGCGGTCTGCGGGTTCATCTGCACCACTGGTTCGGGCTTCATCGCGCGCAGTGCGCCGATGTTCTTGAAGCCGGTGTTCATGAACACTTCTTCCTTGCCGTTGGTCATCAACAGCGGGTACTCCGCGGGAATGACCGGCAACTGGCACAAATCGCGCCAGCGCGGCAGCGTGGCGACGCCGTGCTCGGTGAGCCGTTCGGCAAGGATCTCGACCTTGCCCGACGGCGTGGAAAAATCCGACCAGCCATAGCTGATTTTCGGCAGCAGGGTGCGGCGGCGCTTCAGGTCCTCGAAGCTGAGGCCGCTCGGCCCGAGCCACTCGTCGAGCGCGTCTTCGTCCTTTTTCCAGAAGTGCTTCAGGCCCAATCGCCCCGCCAGGTCATTCAACATGTCGGTGTCGCCGCGGCACTCTCCCGGCGGCTCGACAATTTTCGGATGCGCGCGCACTTCTCCGTACCAGCCCGGCCAGTAGCCGATCTCGTCATGCTCCATGCCGGTGGCCGCCGGCAGCACGATGTCTGCGAGCGCCGCCGTCGGCGTCATGAAAATCTCCGCCACGGCGATGAATTCCAGCTTCTTGAGCGCGGCAACGGCATTCTGCGACCCCGGATAGCTGACCACCGGATTGGTGAGGATGAACAGCGCAGCCTTCGGCCGGTAGGGAACGCCCTCGAGCATCGCCTTGACGAACAGTCGCGAAGGCAGCACCGCCGAGCGGATCGACAGCGGATACTCCCGCGCGCCGATGGCGCGCTCGGAATTTCTGAGTTCCCGCGAAGGGATGTAGAACTTGCCCGGCCGAACATGGTTGTGGCGCGAGTCGACAAATACCAGGCCGCCGGGCACGTTGAGATTGCCGGTGATGGCGACGATGATCGAAATGGTGCGGTGCAACTGGAAGCCGTTCAAACCCTGGTCGAGCGCGTTGCCCCATTGCACGCACGCCGGACGCAATTCGCCAAACAGGCGCGCAAATTTGCGCACCTGCTCGCGGGGCACCCAGGTGATGCGCTCGACCTCCTCCAGCGTGAAGGTGCGCAGTTCCGCCTCCAGTTCCGCGAATCCGACGGTCCAGCGCTCCACGAAAGCCTTGTCGTAGAGGCGCTCCTCGACGATGACTTTGAGCACCCCCAGCGCCAGCGCGCCATCGGCGCCCGGGCGCGGCTTGATCCACAGATCGGCAAGCGCCGCCATGTCGGTCTTTTTGGGATCGATGGTGACGAGCTTCGCGCCCGCCTTCATGTCGCGGCTGAAGGTCTGGCGCCGCAGGCTGCCGCTGGTGTGATTAGGGTTGATGCCCCAGCACACGATGAGCGCCGGATCGTGCTCCTCCTCGGGCACCGCGCCCTTGCCAAACGTGTAGGCCTGTGCCAGGCCGAAGCTGATGCCGCACATCCATGCCGGCGTGATGACATTGGGCGTGCCGAACACCGAGGCAAAGCGCTGGCCGAAGGCGAACTCCATGCCCTTGGGCTCGCCCAGCCCCATGACGACATACTCCGGACCGTGCTGTTCCTTGACCTCACGAAAGCGCTCGGCGATGGTATCGAGCGCCTCGTCCCAGGAGATGCGCTGCCACTTGCCTTCGCCGCGCTCGCCGATGCGCTTCTGCGGATACAGCAGCCGGTCGCGGTGGCTGTGGATTTCTGGGATGGACATGCGGCCCTTGCGCACCACGCACTGCTCATTGGGCAGGCCGCTCTCGGTTTCGGGCGCCATGTCGACGATGACACCGTCGGCCGAAGTGACGCGCACCGCGCAGCGGCCCGCACAAATGTGGCAGAAGGTCAGCGTTTCGCGACGTTCCGCGGGCGCGCCGCCATCGACGCGCGCATGCAGCGCCTCCTGGTCGACAAACGATTCCTGCGCCGGCTGTGGTCCGAGCGAAGTGGCCATGCCCTCGAGCGTGACGATGTCCGCGCCGTCCGCATCGAGCGCCAGCACCAGGCAGGAATTAACCGCGCGGCCGTTCATGACCACCGCGCAGGTGCCGCATTCGCCCACGCCGCAGCCTTCCTTGGTATTGGTGAACTTCAGCTTGTCGCGCAGGACTTCTATGAGCGTGGTGCCCGGATCGAGTGTGAACCGGTGGCGCCGGCCGTTGACCGTGATCTGGACGCGCTGCTTCGCCGGGGCATCCGGGCGTTCGGCCGTGTGCGTGCGCCAGGCCATATCAGGCCCTCCCCGGGTGCAAACCGGCGCGCTCTAGCGCGCGCGCGATGACTCGTGCGGTGAGCGCCGCGGCCATCTCGCGCTTCTGTTCGACGGTGCCGTGAAGATCCGCCTGCGGCTGAACCTCGGCGGCGGCGGCGCGCGCAGCCGACTGCATGCACGCCTCGTCCACCTCGCGGCCCGCAAGCAGCGACTCGGCATGGTGCGCGCGCAGAGCAGTCGGACCGACGGCACTCAGCGCGATCTTCGCCCAGCGGCATAGCGGACCCTCCGTGCCGAGGAGGACGGCGGCGCCGACAACCGCGAGATCCATGCGCCGCAGGCTGTGCTTTTCGTAGGCGCCGAAACTGCCCTGTACAGGCTCCGGAACGTGGATGGTGGCGAGCAATTCGCCGCGCGCCAGCTGCGTGCGGCCCGGCCCCTGGATGAACGCTTCAAGCGCCACGCTGCGCTGCGTGTCGCGGCTCACCAGGTGGAGAGTCGCCCCGAGCAGCAGCAGCGCCGGAACGGTCTCGGCGGCAGGCGAGGCATTGCACAGGTTGCCGCCCACCGTGCCGCAGTTGCGGATCTCCAGCGTTCCCATGCGCGCGACGGCGTCGTGCAACAGCGGATATTTTTTCCGCACCACGACCGAGGTTTTCAAGGCCTCGAGGGTGGTGAGCGGGCCTATGCTCAGCCCGCCGCCGGGCTCGTCGCGCAACCCTTCCAGTCCCGCGATCTTCTTCAAGTTGATCAGGTAGCGCGGCACCTGCCGGCGCAGCTTCATCTTTACAAGCATGTCGGTGCCGCCTGCCAGCACCCGGGATTCACCGGGCAGCTCGAGCAGCATGGCCGAGGCTTCGCGCAAGTCCGCAGGACGCAGGTGGGTGAATTGCGGCAGGCTCATGAATTCTCCGCAGCAACCGGGGTTTGCAGGACGGCTTCGCGCATCGAGGTCTCGCTGCGGGTGCGGTCGCGCAATTCGCGGCGCAGGATCTTGCCGGTCTCGGTCTTGGGCATTGCGTCGATGAATTCGATTTCGGCCGGCACCTGGTAGGGCGCAAGACGTTCGCGCGCAAAGCTGCGCAATTCCTCGGCCAGCGCAGCCGAAGCCTGGTAACCGCCGTGCAGCGTGATGAATGCCTTGACTTTCTGGCCGTGCACCGCATCGGGTGCGCCAACCACGGCCGGCTCCAGCACCGCCGCGTGCGCGAGCAACGCGTCCTCGACCTCCCCGGGAGAAATGCGGTAGCCGCGACTCTTGATCACGTCATCGTTGCGGCATTCGTGCCAGTAGCAGCCATCACCATCCTGCCGCACCAGATCACCGGTCAGGCTCCAGCCATCAATAACCGCTTCGGCCTGCTTTTCCGGATCGCACCAGTAGAGCGTACCGGCCGGTCCGCGAACCGCAAGGCGGCCGATGACGCCGGGCGCCGCGTCGCGGCCGCTTTCGTCCAGCACACGCACCTCCCACCCGGGCAGGGGCAGACCCATGGCACCCGGCGGCGGATCTGCCATCGAGCGGCTGAATATGCTCACGAACGACTCGCTCGATCCCATGGCGTTGGCGATGGGCGTGCCAAAGCGCTCCTGCCAGGAGCGAAACACTGTCGGTGGAGTAGGCGCGCCGGCGGCGAGCGTGGCGCGCAGCGACGACAAGTCGTGGCGGTTGGCATCCTCTGCAGCGCCCAGCATCTGAATATAAGCCGAGGGAACACTGTGAAACAGCGTCACGCGGTGCTGCTCGATGGTGCGGAACACGTTCTGCGGCGTTGCGCGCCCCTCGATGAACGCCCCCGGCACCCCGGCCAGCAACGGCAGCAGCATCACATGACCGTAGCCGAAGGTGAAGGCGAGCGGCGGCGTGCCGCTGACCACGTCGTCCGGCCGGATGGTGTCATACATGGCCAAGCCGGCATGCGCACCGGCGAGCAGCGTGCCGGCAAGATGCATGCAGCCTTTGGGCAAACCGGTGGTGCCTGAGGTAAAAAAAATCGCGGCGAGCGCATCGCGCCGCACCGCAGCGCTCGACAGCGAGGGGCTGCCGGATTCGAGCAGACGCTCGTAGGAAAGGGTAGCGGCGCCGCCCGCCGGCAACGGCCCGCCACCGGCCACGATGCACCACTGAAGTGCCGGTTGCGCGGCACGCCCGCGCTCCACGGCGTCGAGGAATTCATGGTGAACGATGATCGCTTTTGCCGCGGTGCGGTTGACTATATGGGTGACTATCGGCTCGCGCAGCAGCACGTTGGTGGGCACCACCACCGCGCCCAACCGGTGCAGCGCCAGGGCACACACCGCAAACTCGATCGAATTGGGCAGACGCAGCACCACGCGATCGCCGGGGCCGATATCGAGGCCGCGCAGCGCGCTGCCGATGCGATTTACCGATTCGTTCAGTTGGGCATAGGTAATGGCGCGCGCGCCGCAGAAAAATGCGCTGCGCCCGGCCTGCGCAATCGACAGATTGCGCTCGAGCAGGTGATCGGCGACATTCAGCGTGTCCGGAAACTGGCAGGCGGCGAGCGTAAAGCGGATATCGGGCAACGCGCCGCGCGGCAGACGAGCTTCCTCGAGCTGCGTCGGGTATTGGACCGGCATGATGGTAAACCCTCCTGCCCCCGAGAGTGCGCCTGCCCCCGCCAGGCGGCTTTGACCTGGATCAAGCGGGTGCCGGTCACGGCATTTCGGAACGCAGCCTGGCTTGTTGTCACGCCGGCACGACGCAGAATCACGCCCGGAGCCCTGAGGCTTTGCCGCGACGCTGGGCCGTTCCGGAACACCAGCACCGGACTCCCGACGCGACTCGAAAAATATCAGCGGGCAACGCCTTTCAGGCCATCCGGAGTCTATCCCGATATTTGTTGACTCAGGTCAAATCACTTGGCGGGGCGTTCTTCTAGCATCGCCGAATCTTATGCCCAGAGGAGGACGAGATGGTCACGCGCAATGCACTAGCAATCCTAGCAGTCTCCGCCGCAGCGCTGTGCGCGCCTCAGGCATCGGTCGCCCAGGCGATCAAACTCACCATCGCCGACCAGAACCCGCCCACGTCCTGGGGCCACCAGCATGCCATGTTGGGCTGGGTGAAAAAAGCCGAAGCGGCGACCAAGGGACGGGTGAAGTTCGACGTCTACCCGACCCAGACGCTCGCCAAGGGCCCCGACATGTGGAACGCAGTCAAGAGCGGCGTCGCCGACTTCGGCTGGTGCTTCCACGGTTACTGGCCGGAGATGACACCGCTGTCAGACGTGATCACCCTGCCATTCCTGCCCTATAACACTGCCGAAAAAGGCAGCGAAGTGCTTTGGAAACTGTACGAGAAGTTTCCCTCAATCCAACGCGAATACAAGGATGCGCAGATCCTGATGCTCTGGACCAGCAATCCCTACATGCTGGTCACCACCAAGAAACAGGTCAAAACGATCGAGGACCTGAAGGGCATGAAGATCCGCGTGACCGGCGGACCACCCACCGCGCAGATGCGCGCGCTGGGCGCCGTACCGACAGCCGTTCCGATGCCAGACAACTACCTGGCCCTGGACAAAGGCACCATCGACGGCATGGCCGCACCCTGGGAGGCGCTGCACGGCTTCCGCCTCTACGAAGTGCTGAAATACTACACACGCGTGCCGCTCTCGGCGGTGTATTTCTCCATGTGCGCCAACAAACCGAAATGGGACAGCCTGCCCAAGGAAGTCCGCGACAGCCTCATGAGCGTGAGCGGGCTGGAAGGTTCCAAGGAATTCGGCAAGCAGTGGTTCGATGAGGCCGAGGGCGCGGTGCTGGAGCTTATCAAGAAGGGCAAGCACCCCATGGACAGCTACACCCTGCCGCCCGATGAACTGGCACGCTGGCGCAAAGTGGCGGGCGACCCGCTGTGGAGCGAATGGGTGAATACCCAGAAGAGCAAAGGTCGGCCCGAGGCGCAACAGATTCTCGATACGGCGCTCGAACTGCTCAAACAGCGGTAGAAACGCGTGACCAAGTGGCTCGAACGTTTTGAAACCGGACTGACATACCTGGGGGTCGTGGCGGTTGTCGCCATGACCTGCCTGGGCACGGTGGATGCGGCGAGCCGCTATCTCCTCAACAGTCCCATTGCCGGCGCCTACGAAATCACCGAGAAGTACCTGATGGCAGCCGCGATCTTTCCAGGCTTCGCGGCGGCCTACCGCGGCGGCGCATTCATTCGTGTCACGTTTTGCGTGGACATGCTGCCCGACGCCGTGAAGGCGTGGACCTATGTGCTCGCGCAGGGGTTGTCGCTCGCCTTCTGTGCGCTGCTGGTCTATGCCACGGCGCAGCAATCAATGCGGGTCACCGCCGACGCCACCACACTGTCGACCCTGCCCTGGCTGCTCGCTCCCGGCTACTGGCTGGCGCCGCTGGGCCTTGGTTTTCTCAGTTTGCTGATGCTCATCGACCTGCGCCACGCCTACAGCGGCGAGACTCCCATGTTCCAGTCTGAAGAGGCCGCCTTGTGAGCAACACCATGGCCCTTATGCCCTTCATACTGCTGCTGGCGTTGATGCTGTTCGGCGTGCCCATAGCGGTATCGCTTGCCGTCTCCGGCATGCTGGGCATCTTCCTTGTCAGCGGTGACATCACCCGGGTGATGGGCATTGTCAGCATGACCCCTTTCAGCAGCGTTGCCGACTATTCGCTGTCGACGATTCCGACGTTCATACTGATGGCCTACCTGTCTGCCGGTGGCGGCCTCGCCCGCGACCTGTATGCGGCGGCGGCAAGCTGGATGTCGCCGATACGCGGCGGCCTGGCCATCGCCACGGTATTCGCCTGCGGCATCTTCGGCGCCATGTCTGGCGCGAGTACCGCGGCAGCTTCGGCCATGTCACAGATCGCCATGCCAGAGATGCGGCGCCACGGCTATTCCGACGCGCTGGCCGCCGGCGCCATCGGCGTCGGGGCAACCCTCGACATACTGATCCCCCCCAGCATCGCGATGGTGATCTACGCCGTCGCGACTCAGACCTCGATCGGCAAACTGCTGATCGCCGGCATCATCCCGGGCATCGTCGTGGGCATTCTGCTTGCAGTGATCATTTACGGGTGGGCGGTACTCAGACCGCAGGATGCGCCGCGCACACCCAAGGTGTCCTCCAGTGAAAAATGGGCATCAACCTGGCGCGTGTGGCCAAGCCTGCTGCTGATCCTGGTGGTGATAGGCCTGCTCTATTCGGGTGTCGCCACGCCGACCGAGACCGGGGCCATCGGCGCTTTTGCCGCCGGTTTGATCGGCTTCGTCACCGGCAGATTGAACCTCGATAGCGCGCTGAAAGCGGTGAAGGACACGCTCGCCACCTCCGCCATGATCTTTCTTATCCTGATCGGCGCGACCATCTTCGGCTATTTCATGGCGCTCAGCCGCATTCCGCAGCACGCCGTGGAAGTGGTGGCCGCAATGAACCTCAACCGCTGGGTGGTGATTATCGCGATCGTAGTGGCGTATTTCATCATCAGCATGTTCATGGACGAAATCCCGCTGCTGCTGCTCACCCTTCAACTGACGTTCCCCTTGATCACTTCTCTGGGTTTCGACGCGGTCTGGTTCGGCGTCATCTCCATGCTGATGGTATCGATGGGGCTGGTGTTCCCACCCGTGGGAATGATCGCGTTCGTCGTAAGCGCTGCCGGCAAAGTTCCCCTGACCAGCGTGTACAAGGGCACCAGCGTGCTGATGTTCGCCATCCTGGCCACCACCATCCTGCTGATGTTTTTTCCGCAGATTGCGCTGTGGCTGCCGGAAACGATGAAATAGATTCGCTGCACGCGGACGCCGAGTTACACCGACACTGCCATGAACCGCTTTCCGTTTAATGGCAGGAATATCACCCTGGAACAGGAGTCACCGCCGTGAACGCATTATTCTGCACCATGCTGACCGGGCTTTACGCGCTGATGCGCTTCGGCATCTGGCGCAACCCCGAGTACCGCGCACAACTGGCCGTGTACGATGTGATCGCGCAGATCCGCCTCATTGATTCGGACAGCGGCAGGTGGTTCGAACTCAGGGGCGGACGCGTGCGCTCCGGTGCCGGGCTTCATCCGAACCCGGACATCACGCTTTCCTACGAAACCGCGAAGGCGGCGGTTAAGCTGATGATGCCCCCCATCGACTGGCAGGCACAGGTGGAAGCGGCGAAGTCCTTCATGCTGCGCGTCGACGGCCCGGATGAACTGGTGTACCACTTCACCCAGGCGATGCTCGGCACGCGACGCCTGGGATGGACCTTCGGCATCCCCGCCAGCAATGGCGAACGCCGCTATGTCAGCATGACCAACGGCGGCCCGTGCTTTGTCTATGTGAAGGATGGAAAGGTCGTTCGCATCACCCCCATCGATTTCGACACCACCGATGCCCAACCCTGGACCATCGAGGCGCGCGGCCAGAGTTTCACCCCGCCGCGCAAAACCACCATCGCCGTGCACGGCCTGGCAACCAAATCGATGATTTACTCGCCCGACCGGATGCTCTACCCGATGAAGCGCGTCGATTTCGACCCGAAAGGGGAGCGCCACCCGGAGAACCGCGGCAAATCCGGATATGTGCGCATCAGCTGGGACGAGGCACTTGACCTGGTGGCCAACGAAATCAAACGCGTCAAGTCCAAGCACGGCCCGGGAGGCATCCTATTCAATCATCCGTCCCACCATCAGTGGGGCAACATCGGCTACTGGACCTCGGCTCTCTATCGCTTCATCAACGCCGTCGGCGCGACGCGGGTCAACCACAATCCTGACAGCTGGGAAGGCTGGTACTGGGGCGCCATGCACCACTGGGGCAACAGCATGCGCCTGGGTTGTGCCGAACCCTACGGCACCGTCGAAGATCTGCTCAAAGAGGCGGAAATGGTGGTGTTCTGGTCCAGCGACCCGGAAGCAACCAGCGGCATCTACGCCGGCTACGAAGGCTCGCTGCGGCGCAGCTGGCTCAAGCGGCTTGGCATACCCACAGTACATATCGAACCCTACCGCAACGCCTCCGCCTCGTTCATGGACGGCAAGTGGATCGCACCGCGGCCGGGCACCGACGCGGCGCTGGCGCTGGCCATTGCCTGGGTGTGGATCGCCGAAGGGCTTTACGACAAGAGCTTCGTTGAAAAGCGCACCGTCGGCTTCGACGTCTGGAAAGACTACATTAACGGTGTCTCCGATGGCGTGGCCAAGACGCCCGAATGGCAATTCGCCGAAACCGGCGTAGCCGCACGCGAAGTGCGTGCGCTGGCGCGCGCCTGGGGCAAGAAGCGCACCTACCTCGGTGCGGGCGGCCTGGGAACCGGCTGGGGCGGCGCCTGCCGCGGACCGACCGGCGTCGAATGGTCGCGCGCCATGGTGTGCCTTACAGCCATGCAGGGCCTGGGGCGTCCCGGTGTCAATTTTGGCAATTTGCAGTGGGGAACACCGATCGATACCTCGTTCTACTTCCCCGGCTACGGCGAAGGCGGCATGTCGGGCGACATCAACTTCACCGCTTCGTCGATCTCCCTGTACCAGCGCATGCCGCACTTCCCCAGCGTCAACACGCACCTGCAGGGCGTCCCGCGAACCAAGCTGCCCGAGGCGATCCTGGAGGGCCACGCCGAGGGCTATCCGCGCGACTCGCGCTCCATCGAAGGCCAGTTCTTCAAAATCCGCTACCCGGCGCCGGCACACTCTCCAGTCAAGATGTTCTACCGCTATGGCGGCTCGAACATCGGCACCATGCCCGACAGCAAGCGCTACATCGACATGTACCAGTCGGACAAACTCGAATTCGTGGTCAACCAGTCGATCTGGTTCGAAGGCGAGGCCAAGTTCGCCGACGTCATCCTGCCCGCCTGCACCAACTTCGAGCGCTGGGACATCAGCGAATGGAGCAATGTCTCGGGCTTCATGACCAACTGCCAGGTGCAGTTGAACCATCGGGTCATCACCATGCAGCACAAGGTCATCGAACCGCTGGGCGAATCCAAGTCCGATTACACCATCTTCCGTGAACTGGGCCACAAGCTGGGCCTGGGCGTCTATTTCTCCGAAGGCATGAGCGAGCTCGACTGGGTGCAGCGCATGTTCCTCGCCTCGGATGTATCGGCACGCATGTCCTGGAAGGAGTTCCTTCACAAGGGCTATTACGTGGTGCCGGCGCCCTCGGAACGGCTGCGCGCCAAGACCGCCTACCGCTGGTTCTACGAAGGGCGCAAGAAGGATCTTCCCGAGCCGCACCCCCTGCCCTCGGAATACAAGGAGAACTACCTCGAGGGCATGCAGACGCCCTCGGGCAAATTCGAATTCGATTGCGAAACCCTCAAGCGCTTTGACGCCAATGACCAGGAGCGCCCCCCGATCCTCAAATACCGGCGCTCCAGCGAAAGCATCGAGACCGAACGCGCCAGCCGCTATCCGCTGCAGATGCTGACACCGCATCCGCGCTTCACCTTCCACACCCAGGGCGACCGCAAGGACAGCTTCTTGAACGACATTGCCGACCACCGCCTGCTGATAGACGGGCACTATTACCTGATCATGCGACTGCATCCCTCGGATGCGGAGAAGCGCGGCATCGAGGAGGGCATGCTGGTGCGTGTTTTCAACGAACTGGGCTCGGTGATCTGCGCGGCGCGGCTCACCGAGTGCGCGCGACCCGGCGTGGTGCACGGCTATGAATCCTCGGCAACCTACGAACCCCTGGGCGAACCCGGCAAATCGCCAGACCGTGGCGGCATGCTCAACCTGATCACGCCCAAAAAGAGTCAGTTTGAAAAGGGCGACGCCATGGGCAACAGCAATTGCCTGGTGGAGGTGGAACCCTGGGATGGCGCGGATGACATGCACGCGAAATATCTGGCCACCAAGTCTGCGGCGAGCGCGCCAAGGGAGAACCGAGCATGAAAAAATGGAACCTGATTTTCGATGTCGCACTGTGCACCGGTTGCCGCAACTGCGAGATGGCGGTCAAGGACGAATACGTCGGCAATACCCATGCCGGATACACCGCGGAAATGCCGCGCCACGGCCCCGGCTGGGTGCAGATCCGCGCGCGCGAGCGCGGCCAGTTTCCAGCGGTCGACGTGACCAACCTGTTCCACAGCTGCCAGCACTGCGACGACGCGCCCTGCATGCAGGCGGCCAAGAACGGCGCCATCACCAAGCGCCCCGACGGACTGGTGCAGTTTCATCCCGAGCGCGCCAAAGGCCAGAAGGCCATCGTCGAAGCCTGCCCTTTCCGGGCGGCATACTGGAACGAGGAATTGCAGCTGCCGCAGCACTGGACCTTCGATTCGCATCTGCTCGACGCGGGCTGGACCGAACCCCGCCCGGTACAGTCCTGCCCGACCGGCGCGCTGCGCTCGCTTAAAGTCGAAGACGAAGAAATGCAGCGCATCATTGCCGACGAGAAACTCGAACACATCGAACCGGGCAGCATGACCAAGAGCCGCGTTCACATGCGCAACCTTTACCGCTACATGCGCGCCTTTGTCGCCGGCACACTGACCGTCACGAAGAACGGCATCGAAGACTGTGTGGTCGGCGCCAGCGTAACCCTCACGCGAGGCACCGAGCGCGTCGCCGAGGCCTCCAGCGACGACTTCGGCGACTTCCGCTTCGACGACCTGATCCCGCGTTCGACCGACCTGCGCATCAGAATAACGGCGCCGGGTTACCGCGAACAGGTTCTGGACATTGAAGTGGGCAACAGCCGCTGGCTGGGAGAAATCCGGCTCGAACCAGCCTGAATTTTCCGGCAGGGGCGCCGCGGGAAATGCATCCGGGATGTTATTCTCCGCGTACCAGGCGATAGCCGACTTCGCATAATCGGCGCCTCAGCGGGTGGTGTTAAATGGCCAAGACAGTGCTTATCCCAAGGCCTGCCGCAACCTTGATTCTCGTGCGGGACGCGGCGCAGGGAATCGAAGTATTGCTGATGCAGCGCGGCATGGACGCGGCGGTAGGCGGCGGCGCTTTCGTCTTTCCCGGCGGCGTGCTTGACCCATCCGACCAGGACGAATCCCTCGTCTCACGCTGTGTCGGCATTTCCGACGCGACCGCCAGCCGCCTGATCAATCTGGAGCGCGGCGGAATTGCCTACTGGATCGCGGCACTTCGCGAGTGCTTCGAAGAGGCGGGCCTGCTGCTTGCCTATGATGAACATGACGCACTCCTGGATCTCGACAACACCGACAGCGGCAGCCGCTATGCCGACTTGCGCAAGCGGCTGAATGCCGGCGAGACCCTTTTTGCCGACCTGTGCCGGACCCACAATCTGCGCCTGGCCACCGATCGCATGGCCTATTGGGATCACTGGATAACCGGGGCGGGGCGTCCGCGCCGCTATGACACGCGCTTTTTCATTGCCGTGGCCCCTGACGCCCAGAGCCCCTCGCATGACGACGGCGAAACCGTGAGCAATATCTGGATCCGCCCCGCTGAGGCGCTGGCGCGTTACCGCGCCGGTGAAATCGAGCTCATCTTCCCCACCTTCAAATCACTGGAGATGCTCGCCGGTTTCGATAGCGCAGGCGCCGCGATGGCATACGCGCGCGCGCCGCGCCCCACGCCGTGGATGTCGCCACGCTCTGCCAGCGGCCGCGACGGCCCGCGCCTGCTTTTCGCCGGCGATTTTGCCTATGCCGAAGTCGGCAAACTCGATCCGGAGAACGCCGGGAACATTGCCTACGAAATACTGCCCGGGGTGGTCACACGGCTCTCCGCCAAGGTGCGGCGCATTACCGCGCCCAATCCCGGATTCATGACCGGCCCCGGAACGAACACCTACCTGCTGGGAGCGGGCGACGATATTGCATTGATCGATCCCGGGCCGCCGAACGACGGCCACGTGCAGGTGCTGCTTGAGGAAACAAAGGGGCGCATTCGCTGGATCCTGGTCACCCACACCCACATGGACCACTCGCCTGCGGCCGACCTGCTAAGGCAAAAAACCGGCGCGCAACTGCTCGGTCTGCCCTCGCCGGACGATGCCCGCTATGACCAGAGTTTTCGGCCCGACCGGGTGCTCGCCCATGGCGATCGCATCAGCGTGGCAGGTTGCACCCTGCGGGTCATTAACACACCGGGACACGCATCCAACCACCTTTGCTACCTGCTGGAGGACGAAAAACTGCTGTTCACGGGCGACCACATCATGCAGGGATCGACCGTCGTGATCAGCCCGCCCCAGGGCGACATGGCGGCCTACTTTGCGTCGCTGCGCCTGCTGCAGCAGGAAGATATTGCCTATCTGGCGCCGGGACACGGCTTTCTCATGGACAAGCCGCAGGAAATGCTCGAGCGACTCCTGCTGCACCGCATGGAACGGGAAAACAAGGTGCTCAAGGCGTTGCGCGAACTCGGGCCAGCGACGCTGGATGGCTTGTTGCCGACCGTCTACAAGGACGTCCCGAGCCGGATGCATCCGGTGGCGATACGCTCGCTGCATGCGCATCTCATCAAGCTAAAGGCAGACGGACGCGCCAGCGAGATGGATGGGCAGTGGCACCGGATTGCCTGAATTAGCAGGACTGGTCGCCGCAGATTCGGCAGCAGTGAATGCGGGCCTGTTTCAGAAAAACGTATCGCACTCGCACGCGAG
This sequence comes from uncultured beta proteobacterium, assembly GCA_903859155.1. GTDB lineage: Bacteria > Pseudomonadota > Gammaproteobacteria > Burkholderiales > SG8-39 > 2-02-FULL-62-17. The sequence continues at coordinate 115,358 of CAIOLO010000019.1, read as the reverse complement.
CTTCGCATTCACTGCAAGGCGATTTCCGTGCCTTTGACCAAGATCAATGCCTGCGCGCCGCTTGCGCCCATCATTCGCCAATGCAGCGTAAGCGCGACTGTCCCAGACAGTCGCATATCCGCTGTGCCCTGTCGTGCGCAGGCCAATTCAACCAAACCATCCGTAAGCAAGGAGGGACCATGCGATTCCCGATTCGTTTGACAAGCTTTCTGATTCTGCTGCTGGGCTGCGCGGCATCCCAGGCGCAGACCGACGTGCTGCGCGGCTACCCGGGCAAGCCCATGCGCATGATCATCCCGTTCGCCGCGGGCGGCGGCAACGACGTGGTCGGACGCGTGGTTGCGGGAAAACTGGCACAAACTTTCGGACAACCGGTGATCGCGGAGAATCGCCCGGGGAACAACGGATTCATCGGCGCAAAGCTGGCGGTCGATGCCGCACCGGATGGCTACACCATACTGATGGGACCGAGCGGACCGATATCCATCAGCCCGGCGATTTTCGAGAAAATGCCCTATTCCCCTCTGAAGGATCTGGCGCCGGTCACCATGATCGGTTCCTACCCCTTGATTCTGGTGGTGAGTTCATCGCTGCCGGCTCGCAACGTCGCGGAACTGGTGCAATACGCCAAGGCGCGGCCGACCCAGGTCAACTACGGATCGACCGCAGCCACCTTCCAGTTGACCTCCGAACTGTTCAACCTGAAAACCGGAACCCATTTCGAGCATATCCCGTACAAGAGCAGCTCGGACTTCACCACCGCGGCCATGACCGGTGAAATCACCATTGCTTTTGCCGATCCGCCCCCGGCAATCGGACTGATCAAATCGGGCAAGATCCGCGGACTTGCGGTCACCTCGGCAACGCGCCATCCGTTCTGGCCGGACGTCCCGACCATGGCTGAAGCCGGCGTGCCCGACATGGTGGTTACCATCTTCATGGGTCTGTTTCTTCCGGCGGCGACACCGCGACCGATCGTGCAACGACTGCGCGATGAAGTTGCCAAAGGCATTGCAGAACCGGATGCACGCGAGCGCCTGAACGCCCTTGGTCTGGCCTTGTCGGCCAGCCAGCCGGATCAGTTTGCCAAATTCATTGCCGAGGACATCGCCCGTTGGACCGCGGTCGCCAGGGCGGCAAACATCAAGGGTGAGTAGCCGTTTCTAGCATAACTGCGGCCCGCTTCTGCGGCGCATTGACCGCGTCAGGCGGCGAAGCATGGGCTGCGGTCGCGTGTCCGCTAGCGTCGGACAAGCAAGCGACGGACAAGCAAGCGCATTGCCACAAAAGATACAAGCAATCACGCCTTCAAGGAGCACGACCATGATGATCGACATCTACTGCCATCTCATCCCGCCCAAGCTCAAAGAACTGATGTTCGAGAAGCAAAAGACAATCAAGGAACTGCAGACCAATGTGTGTTTGTATAACCTCGATGAGCGCTTCCGCTTCATGGACCGGTATCCGGAACTGATTCAGGTGCTGACCGTGCCGGGGGCCACCCCGGACGAACTGGCCGGCCCCGCGGGGGCGGTCGACCTCGCCAGACGAACCAATGACGAACTGGCCGAACTGGTCGACCGCTATCCCTGGCGCTTCGCGGGCGCCGTGGCGGTTCTGCCCACCAGCGACATCGACGCGTCACTGCGGGAAATAGACCGGGCGGTCAATGACCTGAAACTGCGAGGCATCCTGCTGCGCACTCCCATCAACGGCAAACCGGTGGACCGGCCGGAGTTCCTGCCCATCTACCAGAAAATGTGCGAACTGAACCTGCCGATCTGGTTTCACCCGCACAGGAATCCCAATGTGCCTGACTATCCGGACGAGACCGAATCCAAGTACCTGATCTGGCACACCTGGGGCCTGATGGTGGAATCGACCTACGCCATGACGCGCCTGGTGTTCAGCGGCATCATGGAAAAATATCCGAAACTGAAAATCATCATCCACCACTGCGGTGCGATGGTCCCGTATTTCGGCGAACGGATCACCAATCATTACAACCAGTCCGAAATGCGCAACAAGACCAAATTCACCGTCGGCCTCACCGAAATGCCGGTCGATTACTTCCGCAGGTTCTATACCGACACCGCGCTGATCGGCAACACCTCGGCGCTGATGTGCGCCCACGAATTCTACGGTGCGGAAAAGATGCTGTTTGGCACCGATTCGCCGTTTGACGCGCAGATGGGCGATTACGGCACCAAGCGCACCATACAGGCGGTGAAAGACATGAACATTTCGGATGCGGAAAAGAAAATGATTTTTGAGGGCAATGCAAGGAAGCTGCTGCGCCTGCCGGTTTAAGGCATAGTCTGCCCGGGAGGTGTTCCATGGGCGATACATTCGCAAAGATCAAGGCCGCCGCGGTACAGGCAGCACCGGTGCTGCTGGATCGGGAGGCGACAGTCGCCAAGGCTTGTCGCCTCATTGAAGAAGCCGGTGACGCCGGCGCACGGGTCATCGGTTTCCCCGAGGGCTATATCCCGGCCCATCCCTACTGGTATGACTTCTACCGGATCAACGATCCGATCTGCGCACGCTTCAACGTCGAGCTTTTCAAAAACGCGATAGTCGTCCCCGGCCCCGCCACCGACGCCTTGGGAATAGCGGCAAAGCGCGCCAAGGCCTATGTGGTGATGGGTTGTGCCGAAAAGGACGCCGGCAGTTTCGCCACCCTGTACAACACCCAGATCATTTTCGGGCCGGATGGAACCGTCCTCGGCAAACACCGCAAGCTGCAACCGACTGCCGGCGAACGCCTGATTCACAGCGCCGGCGATGGCAGCACGCTTGCCACCTACGACACGCCGTTTGGCGGCCTGTCGGGTCTGATCTGCGGCGAAAACATCAACAGCCTGGCGCGCACCTCTCTGCTATTGGATGGGGAAGTCCTGCACGTGGCCAGCTGGCCTGCCTTTGGCATCCGCGGCATGGAACAACTGGCCCACAGCATCGACATACGCATGCGCTACTACGCTTTCGAGGGGCGCATATTTGTCATCTCATCCGCAGCGGTATGGACCGAGGCGATGAAGGACGTGCTGGAACTGGACGCCAGCGCCCGCGCCCGCTTCTTCGGGCAGGGAGGCCATTCGGGCATCCTCAACCCCATGGGGGATTACATCGCGGGGCCGCAGGACGAAGGCGAGACCATTCTCTATGCCGATCTGGATTTCGAACAGGTGGCGCGCGGCAGGATCCTTCAAGACGTGACCGGGCACTATCAGCGCTTCGATGTGTTTTCCTTGAAGGTCAATCGCGAAGCGCATGGGCAGGGCATACGACAGCCAGGGCGGACGGCGCCTGACGCCGAAGATCCCGATAATCATGCCGCCAATACCGAGACATGATCCCGAATCAGAGCATCATGCGCTGCGGGAAGCACCGCCTGCGTCGGTCCTTGCGTACCTGATGCGGGAGCACGGACTAAAGCAATCTGATCTTACTGTGGAATTGGGCGGGCAAGGCGTCGTCTCCGCAGTCCTGAACGGCAAACGCGAACTCAACACCCGCCAGGTGAAAGCATTGGCCAGGCGCTTCAAGGTTTCGTCGGCCGTATTTCTCTGATTTACGCAAAGCGATGCAATAGCAACAACGCCTCTCACCACGCCGCCTTGGCAGAAGCTCCCCGGTACGCCTCTGCCGGCGGCAGCGCTGCATTCCAGTCCCTGGCAAGGATGCGCATCCCGGTCACGCCATCCGAATCCCCGGATGCGAGCCACACGGCCGGCGGCACCATCGCCGCTGGCGGCACCAGGCGGGAGCGATCCGGATAATCCTCTGGCAGAACCATGCCGGTATCCGATGCCCAACCCGGCAGCAGCGCGTTGACGCTGACGCCGCTGCCGGCAAGATCCTGCGCCCAGATTGCGGTCATCGACTCCACGGCGGCCTTGGACGGCCCGTAGGGAGAAAACCCGGAGTGCACCATGGTGCGCATGCCCGTCGACAGATTGATGATGCGACCCCACTTCTGCTTGAGCAGCAGCGGCACTACGGCCAACGCCATGTGAAAGGTTCCGTTGACATTGGTGTCGACAATCCTGTGCCAGGTGTCGACAGGAACCTCGTAGAAGGGAATGTTTTTCGAGACATGCGGGCCGACTTCACCCATGCCCAGCGCGGCGTTGTTGAACAAAACATGCAGAGCACCGAATCGCTCCAGGGTTTTAGCGACGATGGACGCGCATGCCGCAGGGTCGGTGATATCCCCGATAAATGCCGCCACGCGCCCCCCCGATCCTGCCGCAACTGCGGCATCGACGACGCCAGCAAGTGCGGCCTCGCTGCCGGGCCTGGCGGTTATAGCGACATTGGCGCCGGCTGCGGCAAGCCCCAGGGCCATGACTCGCCCCAACCCTTTTGAAGCGCCGGTAATCAGCACGACCTTGCCGGGATTCGGCGTTGTATTCATTGCTGTAATCGCCGCTGTAATGGCTACTGTGATCGTCGCCGTAGTTGCCACGCCCGACGCAACTGGCCCGCGACACTTTCCGGTAAAGATTTCAATCGGGCGTGATGCCGGTGCGTTCGACAATGCCCTTCCAGCGTGCCGACTCGGAACGGATGAATTGAGCGAATTCTGCGGGAGTGGAACCGATGGTCACCATGCCCACGTCGGCGAAGCGTTTTTTGACCGAGGGGTCCGCAAGGGCATTGCGGATTTCCATGGCCATGCGATCGATGATGCGCGCATCGGTTCCCTTGGGCGCCGAGAGACCCCACCAGTTACCGGCTTCTCCAAGCTCTGAAAACCCGGATTCCACGGCGGTAGGCGCCTCGGGAAACTCGGGCATGCGCGCTCGAGTGAGGGAGCCGATCACGCGAACGCTGGTGCCCTTTAACTGCGCCTGGATGGCGGCAACGGTCGGGAACAACACCTGCACCTCGTTGGTCTGGAGTGCAAGCCCGACCGGTTGCGCTCCCTTATACGGCACATGCGTCATGCCGCCGTTCATCTTGCCGAAGAACTCACCGAGGATATGGGCCGGCGATCCCGCGCCCGGCGAACCGACATTGAGCTTGCCCGGATTGGCACGGATGTAGGCGGCCAGTTCCCTGAGTGTTTTCACCGGCAGCGCATTGTTGACAACCGCGATCAGCGGCGCGTCGACGATCATGCTGACATGAGCAAAGCCGTCGATAGGTTCGTAAGGGACGCTCTTGCGGATGTGGGGTATGACGACGTAGACGTTGGTGGGCGCAATCAGAAAGTTATAGCCGTCGGGGGCGGCGCGGGCGATTTCCGTCGCGCCGATGGCGCCGTCTGCTCCCGGTTTGCTCTCGACGATCAGCCGCTGGCCCAGCCGCGGCTCCACAACAGGCGCAATGAAACGGGTAACCAACTCGCCCAGACCGCCGGCGGCATTCGGATTGAGGAACCGGATCGGCCTGGCTGCGGGCCATTCCTGCGCAAACGCGCAAGCCGCAGAGAGCATCACGCCTGCCGCAACAAGTTTCAGGATCGTATTCATTTCGCCTCCTCCATTGAACGACTTATCTTCAACGCCCACCCCACAACTGCCGGGTGGCGATGCGCGCCCCTTCGGCCATCGCCTCGAGCTTGGCCCAGGCGATATTCGCGTGCCCGACCCGCGGCCCCAGGCCGCAATCGGTGCCCGCCACCACGTTTTCGCGGCCCACCAGATTGGCGTAGCGCACCAGGCGCTGTGCCACCAGTTCAGGATGCTCGATGAAATCGCTGCAGTGCCCGATGACACCGGGAATCAGCACGGCGCCCTCGGGGATCTTTGCCGTCTCGAATACCTGCCATTCGTGCTCGTGGCAGGGATTGGAAGCCTCGATCGAGTAGCTGCCCGCGCGCACGCGAAAGACGATGTCGACGATGTCCTTGAGCGGAATGTCGAACTGGTGCGGCCCGTGGAAGCTGCCCCAGCACACGTGCAACCGGATCTTCTCCCGCGGGATATCCTGCAAGGCGTAATTCAGCGCCTCCACCCTGAGCGTGGCATAACGGCGATAGTCGGCGAGGCTCATATCGGGGTACATCTGCCAGGCATCAGGCAGGTCCGGGTCGTCGATCTGCAGCGTGAAGCCGGCCTCGACAATGGCCCGGTATTCCACCCGCATCACCTCGGCTATCGCCTGAAGAAACGCCTCCTCGCCCGGATAATGGGCGTTGTGCAGCCAGTGCTCGATGGTCCCGGGAGTGTTCGCCGGCAGGAACGCGCCCTGTACGCTGACACCATCCAGCGCGGCGCGGAAATTGGCGAGGTCCTCCTCGAGCGCCGCCTGCCCGATGTATTGCAGCGGCGCGACGCAGATCATGCGCGGCTTGCCTGTCCCGGTGCCGGCGAAAGCGCTGAAGCCACGGCCTCCGGTGAAATATTCGGGAAATTTTTTCAATTCGCGGCTGGCGATGAACAGCGGCGGCGGATCACCCGGCTTGAACTGGCGCACCTCGAAGCCGCTCAGACGCTCCCGAACATAGGTGGTGAAGGTGGTCTTGCCGAACTCGCCGTCGTTGACGATGTCCACGCCGCAATCGGCCTGCTTGCGCACCACTGCGGCAACTTCGCGCTTGAGTTTCTGCGCGAGTTCCGCCTGATCATGCGGTTCGCCCGCGGCGCGGGCAAACACGCCCTGGCGCAGATCCTCGCTGCGCGGCAATGCACCCGCGTGCGTGGTCAAAATCCGCTCGCTGCTGCGTATCATGTCTTCGCCTCAATGCGGAATCAGCCGGCGCAGCACGCCGTTGATGTCGATCTCCTCGCGCAGGATGCGCAACTCCTCCGCGCCCGGTGATTGCGTTTCGGCGACCGAGTCCGCCAGCACCGGTTTGAAGCCGGTCTTGGCGAGCACCTCATCGACGCTCACGCCAGGATGCACCGACACCAGCCTGGCGCGCTTGTCCGGCGTGTCGAAGTCGAACACCGCGAGCGGCGTCACCAGCAGAAAAGGCCCTTGTGAAGTGGGAACGGCCCATTTGGCGCGCTCAGGCGAATGGCCGGGCCCACTGACAAAATCGACCTTGTCGACCAGCACGCGCGGATCATGGTGCTGGATATAAATGATGGTGCGGCGAAAACTGGCCGCGAAAGGCAGACCCACCGAGCCCGGGCCGCGCATCTTCGGCTTGTCGTAGTCGCCCACGCAAACCATGTTGAGGTTGCCGAACTTGTCCACCTGGATGCCGCCGAGGAACACGGTGCCGACCCGGCCGCGCATCTGCAGGTCGACGGCGTCCTCCATGCTGTAGCGGTACTCCGCGCCGAACAGGTTGCGCGGGTCGGCCGCCGACTCCAGCAGCAGCGGCAGTTGCGAGTTGATCGCGCCCGAACCGCCGCACAGCCAGGACAGGTTGGGCGCGTGCATTCTGCGCGCCAGCTTCACCGCCGCCATGGCCAGCTGCGATGCAGCGCCCAGCGCCGCGATTTCATCATCCTCGAGTTGCCTCGCCAGCACGCAGGCGATCAATTCCGCCGGCGCCACGTCATCGCTACTCACTGAGCTCTTTTGCTGCATATTCATTGTTTTCACTCCTCAGTACTCTGTGCGCAGTGCCATCAACCGGGCCGCACCTATCATGTCCAGATAGGCGCCATGGTCCTTCGGGCCGAAGACGAACTCCCGCAAGTACTCTTCGCTGCGGCCCTCCCTGGCCAGCTCCGCATATTTTTCCAGATGCTCCCGGTCATAGCTGTAACGCGCCGGGCAGGCGCCGGGATGGGCGCCAAAGGGCAGCTCCACCACCGAGTTCACTATGATGCCCGGGATGGTGGTGCGCGTCGGCTGGGCGCGCGTTTCCTCGACCGGGCGCACCTGCTCGGTGGTGATGATGAGGTGCTTTGCCGCCTTGGCGATGATGCCTTCCATATGGTTGCCGCCCAGCTGCCGCGCGTTGCCATAGGGATCGCACTCCTGCACATGGATGACCGCGACGTCAGGCTGCAATGCCGGCACGGCATAACAGGGCTCGCCCGTGTAAGGATCGATGATCTTCTTGAAACTCTCCGGATTGGCGCGCGGCAGATCGGTCAGTTCGTAGTATTTGGGCATCGCCATGAAGGGAATCCCGGAGGCCCCGGCGCGGTAACCCATCACCAGCGATGCCTCGTCGGATTCGCGCAACCGGACTTTCTTCTCCAGCACCGCGCGACGGAAATTGGGGGCAAGGCCGAGGAACTCCAGGCCGACGTAGGACGCGAACACAGTCTCCACACACCCGGCTGCGATCAACAGATCGATGGCGATACCCGCGCTCGGCGTGGGCATGATGGTCAGGTTTTTGACGCCTTGCCGGGCGATCTGGCGCATGGCCGCCAGAGGCGTGCTGTTGTAGTGGGTCGTGGTCATCGACAGGGACATTCCGTCCTTCAACACTGCAAATGCTTCCTGCAGCGATTTGACCTTGCTTTTTCTTTCCAAGGGTTAAGCTCCTCTCATTTTATTGCTGAACAAGGGGGCTACGCCCCCTCGTAACTCCCCCAATTCAGGGGAAACAATTTGGATCACCTCAGTCTAGGCAATTAATAAATGTTTCCATAACGTCATCTCCTCAGTTCCACCTTGCGCACCTTGCCGGTGCTGGTCTTGGGCAGGTCGCCGACGAAGCGATAGCGCTTCGGCCGCTTGTAGCTGGAGAGATTCTGCTCGCAAAACCGCGCCAGTTCCTCCGCATCGCAGACGGCGTGCTCATGGAGCACCACGCATGCGACGATGACCTCGCCCCAATAGTCGTCCTTTTCGCCGATGACCGCGGCCTCGCGCACCGCCGGGTGCTCGCCAAGCACGCCTTCGACTTCCGCCGAGTAGACCTTGAATCCACCCGAGGCGATGGTATCGCGCTTGCGGTCGAGAATCGTGAGCCAGCCCTCGGCGTCCCGGCTCACCAGGTCGCCGGTAAACAACCAGCCGTCGCGAATCGCATCGGCGGTCTGGGCCGGCTGATTCCAGTATCCGGACATCAGCGACTCCGAACGGATGATCATCTCGCCGCTCTCGCCCTCTGCCACATCGCGCCCCTGTTCATCGACGATGCGGATGTGATAACCGGGCATCTCGCGCCCGAACGGAAGCGATTCGCTGGCGCGGCGTGAGCCGGAGGCGGCAAGCAGCCGCTGGTGGTCCTGGGGAGGAAGAAAGGCCAGTTGACCGCCGGACTCACTCGATCCGTAAGTCTGTGCGAGCGGTGCGCGCAGCATTTCCGCGGCGCGGCGCACCAGCGAGAGCGGCGCCGGCCCGCCGGCATATTCGATCATGCGCAGCGACGAAAGGTCGCGCGCCCCGGCGCTTTGCGCATCGGTGATGGCGGCCAGCATGGTGGGCACAACATACAGGCGGGTAATCCTCTCGCGTTCGATCGCTTCGAGCACCTGGGCCGCGTCGAAACGCGACAATATGGTGGTGACGCAGGTGCGGTAGGCATACGCGGTGAGCATCTGTATGCCCACGCCTGAAGTCATCGGCAGCGCGAGCAGGCAGCGGTCATCTTCGGTGAAGGGGCTGTGCAGAAGGTAGTTGAGGGTGCTCAGATGGTACTGGTAATGGGTGCTGATGACGCCTTTGGGCGCCCCGGTGGTGCCGCTGGTGTATTTGATCGCGCGGATGGCATCGCCCGATGTCGCGGCAACGGGCTCGGCGGCACTGGCGCCGGCCAGCAGCGTCTCGTAGTCGCATGACAGTCCATGATTTTCGCCCATTCCGATCACCGCGGCATACTGCGAAAGATCGCTCGCAATGCCCTTGAGCCGGGGGACCAGCACCGCTGAAACGAGCAGGCCGCGCGCCTCCACATCCTTGAGCAGAAAATCGATTTCACGCGCCACCGAACGCGCATTGATCGGCACCGCAATCAGGCCGGCCTTGGCGATGGCGAAATAGATTTCTGCGAGCCGGTGCGAATTCTCCGCCAGAAATGCAACGCGATCCTGCGCTTTGAGACCGCACGCGAGCAGCGCGTTGGCGAGCCGGTTGACGCGCTCGTTTACCTGGCGCCAGGTCCAGGATTCGCCCTGGAAGAACCAGGCCGTCCGCAGCGGAAAGCGCCGGGCGTTGCCGGCAAGGATTTCACCGGTCAGCATGAGGCCCGGAGACGCCGAAGAACTTCAGAACCTGCGTCATTCCGGCTGGATGCGGGCGCGCTCGGCGATCTTCCCCCAGCGATCGAGTTCTTCCACCACAAACCTGCCCAGCATTTCCGGCGAACTCGGATAGGGCTCCGCGCCCATCTTGGCAAGGTAGGTGCTGCCCTTTTCACTGGTCATGACCGCGTTGGCGGCGTCGGACAAACGCCGCGCGATGGCGATAGGGGTCTTCGCCGGATAGAAAAGCCCGACCCAGGAATAGGAGACGAATTCGGCAAGGCCCGATTCCACCATCGTCGGCACCGTGGGCGCGCTGCCGACACGCTTCGGATTGGTGACGGCGATGGCGCGCACCTTCCCCGAGGCGGCGGCGGCCAGCCCGGCGGTGGCATCGGCGAACAGGAAGTGCACCCGGCCTCCCAGAAGGTCGTTGAGGGCCTGCGGCACGCCCGGATAGGGAATATTCAATGCGTCAAAATCCGCGCGTTGCTTGTACCACTCCGCCGTGATGCGCCCGAATGCATTGCCGCTGGCATAGGAGATCTTGCCCGGACGCGCCTTCATGTAGGCGCTCAGTTCGGCCAGCGTGGATACCGGCGTCGTCTGCGGATTGACCACCAGCACCAGTCCGATGGCGAAAATCGTCGTGATCGGCTGGAAATCCTTCACCGGATCGTAGCCCAGGCCCTTGATGAAATACGGGTTGATGCCGTGCGATGAAGCCGTGCCCACCAGCAGCGTGTAGCCGTCGGGGGCGGCGCGCGCCACCGCCTGCGCGCCAATGGCGCCGTTGGCGCCCGCGCGGTTCTCCACGATGAAGGGCTGGCCCAGGCGCTCATGCAGTCCCTCATTGAGGAATCGGGTGATCACGTCCAGACCCGAGCCTGGAGTGGTGGCAACCACCACGGTGACCGGTTTGACCGGCCAGGTCTGTGCATCCACACGTTCTGAGGCCATGAAAAAAGCCATCACGGCAGCCAACGCGGTGCACACCTGCTTGATCAAATCCATATCACCACCTTCCAGATCGGATGTTCACGTACAAAATTGACTGCCGGGAAGCCCGCCGCGGCGTGACTTCGGTCGCCTCGCCTTCGCGGCCGGAATGCCCCGTGGGTCCTGGCAGCGGACAAGGCAGGGTAAAAGGACGCTGCAATTGGGCAATTGACCTGTGTCAAACATGTCGCATCGAGAGCAAGCTGGCGCCGCAGTTCACGCGATTTTGCGCCGCTTCATTTTCCGGCGGCAAGCGGGGCGGGAAGGTGGCGCGCGAGCCAGTCGAGCGTGATTTTTTGCAGCCCGGGATCCCCCGACGCGAAATGATCGTTGATGTCAATGAGGTGCAATTCGCAAGGTTCGCCCGCGGCCGCGGCCAGATGTTCGGATTCCGAGGCCGGCACCACGTCGTCGCCGCGCGGATGCACCAGCAGCAGCGGCCGCGGGGAGATCTGCCGCACCACGGTCTCGGGTGAAAATTCAAGCATGCTGATCGCGGTCTCCGCCGGAAAATCCATGCTTGCCCCGGGCGGCAGTCCGGTGCGCAGGTACTGTGGAATCTGCACGATCTCGAAACGGTTGATCATCACCGAGCGCCCGGTTTCACGCCGCACGCGTCTGGCTTGGTCCAGCCGCCCGAGGAATTTTTTCCAGTCCGCATCGTCCCGGTACTGGTAGCGGAAGCGCCGCTCGCCATTGCCGATGGACCCATTGGCCGCGCACACGCGCACGCGCTCGTCCTGCGCCGCCGCGACCAACACCACCGAACCGCCCAGGCTCGCGCCTATCAGCCCGATCTTCGCCGGGTCGATACCCGCCTGCACCTGCAGAAAGCCAATCGCCGTGCGCACGTCGTCGACCTCTTCCATGCAGATGACCCGGCCGCGCTCGCCGTCGCTGGCGCCGCAGCCGCGAAAATCGAAGCGCAGCACCGCGTAGCCGGCCTGCTCGAGCCGGCGCGCCAGCTCCGGATGGCCGGCGCCGTTGCTGGTGCCGCCAAAGCCGTGACAAAGAATCAACCCCGGACGCGACAGCGCCGGCCCGTCAGGCACATGCAGCGTGCCGCGCAGCGCGATTCCCGATGATTCAAAACTGATCTGATTTTCCATTTCGATTTCCTGGCTGACCCGCGTCTCGCGGAAGGACGCAAACACGTCATTCGGACGGCGGGCCGTGGTCGCGAACTATAACAAACACGGGGTGCTCCGGTCAGGCGCATCGATCGCAGCCTGGCCCATCGGGCGGGCGTTCAAATAAGCGTAGCGGATTGACGTAGATCAATGTGTTGCCGGTCCATGTGCGCCACTTTGCGGGTCTGCCAACACAATCATGAATGAAACAGTAATGACGAATTTTCTCGACCTGCGACAGTACCTGGCGGCGGTGGAAAGCCACGGCGAATTGCGTCACGTGAGCGGTGCTCACTGGGACCTGGAAATGGGCGCCATCGTGGAACTGGTCTATCGCGAGGCCAAGGACCCGAAGCCGGTGATGGTGTTCGACGATATTCCCGGCTTTCCGCGCGGCTTCCGGACGGCATTCGGCATGCTCGCCTCGACCTGGCGGCTGGCGAAAACGCTCGGCCTGCCCGAAGACGAGATCGCGCCGATGCAACTGCATCACAACTGGTACCGCCGGCAGAAGGAGATCCGGCCGCTTGCACCGCGAATTGTTTCCACCGGACCGGTCATGGAAAACACGGTGAGCGGCGCCGACATCGATCTGCTGAAATTTCCCGTGCCGCGTTTTCACGAGATGGACGGCGGCCGCTACATCGGCACCGCGCATGCGGTGATACAGAAGGACCCGGATACCGGCTGGGTCAACGTCGGCACCTACCGCGTCATGGTGGCGGGCAAAGACCGGCTCGCGCTGCACGCAACGCCGGGCAAGCACGGCAACATCATCTCGAACAAGTACTTTGCCAAGGGACAGGTGATGCCCATTGCCATCGTCATCGGCATGGATCCGGTGCTGTGGTGGCTCGCCTGCCAGCCCGATACGCCCTGGGGCATGTCCGAATACGAAGCGGCCGGCGGCATCAGCGGCGAGCCGCTGCAACTGATCAACGGGCCTTTCAGCGGCCTGCCCTTCCCCGCGCATGCGGAGATCGTCATCGAGGGCGAATGCCATCCGAACGAAGAAACCGACGAGGGTCCGTTCGGCGAGTGGTCCGGCTACTACGCCAACCGCGGATTGAAACCGGTTCCCGAACCGGTCATCCGGGTCAAGGCGATCCATTATCGCAACGACCCGATACTGACCTGCTCCATGCCCTCGGTGCCGCCGCACACCTTCACCCTGATGCTGGCCATGGCCGATTCGGTGGGCATCAGGCGCCGCCTGGAGGAATACGGCCTGCCCGGCGTCAAGGGCGTGTGGTCGAACTTCAGCGGCAGCGGCGGGCTGTTCAATGTGATTGCGCTGGAGCAACTGTATTCCGGCCACGCGCTGCAGGCGGGCATCCTCGCCTCGCAGTATTCGGCCGAAATGGGCGCCTTCACCGTGGTGGTCGACGACGACATCGACCCCTCCAACATGGACCAGGTGCTCTGGGCGATGGTGACCCGCACGCGCCTGGACCGGCAGATGCATGTCATCCCGCACTGCCACACCAACAGCGTGAATCCGGCCATTCCTCCCGACGAAAAAATGCAGGATGGAAAAAAGAAAATGCTCACCTCGGCGCGGGTGGTCATCGACGCCTGCAGGGATTTGTCCTGGAAGGAGGATTGGTATCCGGTGGCCAGGATGAGCAACGAATTGCGGGACAAAACGCTGCAGAAATGGAAAACAGTGCTTGCCGGATTGATCTAGTGCATCCGGCAATGCGCCACAACCTCGGCTTTCAAATTTTGGAGCGGCCATGAAGATTCTCGGTATTCACGCATTCTCGATAACAGCCGGTCTGCTGCTGGCGGCCACCTGCCAGGCGCAGGCCCCCGCGAAGTCGCAGGACGCCTACCCCAGCCGCGCGATACGCTTGATCGTGCCCTTCGCACCGGGCGCCGGCGCCGATCTGACCGCGCGTACGGTCGGACAGAAATTGTCCGAAACGTTTGCGCAGCCGGTGGTGGTGGAGAATCGTCCCGGCGCCAACGGCATCCTCGGTTCCGAGACCGCGATGCGCTCGGCACCCGACGGTTACACCCTGCTGCTGACCGCCCGCGACACGCTGGGCGTCAACCCCAGCCTGTACAAGAAACTGGTCTACGATTCGCTCACCAGTTTTGATTTCGTGGGCGTTGCGGCGTGGGGACCCTATGTGATCGTGGTGAACCCCAAAGTGCCGGTCACCAGCCTGAAAGAACTGGTCGCGCTGGCCAAGGCAAAACCCCGCGAACTCACCTACGGCAGCTTTGGCGCGGGCAGCTTTCCGCAGATCGGTTTCGAGGCGCTCAACGCGAAAATGGGCATCGACCTGTTGCATATCCCGTACAAGGGAGCCTCACTGGCGGTGACCGGCGCGCTTGCCGGCGAGGTGAGCGTCACGGCCTCGTCGGCGGCCGGCGTCATCGGACAGATACGCGCCGGAAAACTGGTGCCGATTGCCATCGGCTCACCGCGGCGCTCGCCGCTATTGCCGAATGTCCCGACGCTGCTCGAGGCCGGCTTGGGCGAGGACCTGCTGCCGCCCACCTTTTTCGCCTTCGCGCTGCCGGCCGGCACCCCCAAACCCATCGTCGCCAAGCTGAGCAGCGAAATCCATCGCATCGTGAATTCCAAAGAAACGGCGCAGCGCCTGATTGAAGCCGGCCTTGAACCCTTTGGCAGCACTCCCGAGGAGATGAACGAAATCGTCAAGCGCGACGTGCCGCGCTTCCAGCAGGCGGTCAAGGCGCTCGGCATACAGCCGGAATAGAAACGCCATAATCTCAAAGATTATGTAATACAAATAACCATTACACCTGACTAAATGCAAAATTTACATCCCGATCTGGTATGCCCGTGGCGGCGCAAGATGCGCCACGGGGCGTGCTGTGCCGCCCGCACCGCAGTGCTAGGGAGTGTCGATCCCACGCGTCTTCTGCCACACCGCCGCCGCAGTCGCGGGCATCGGAAGATCGTTCACCCGCGCCCGCACTAGCGCGTCGCACAGGGCGTTGAGCACCGCTGCGGTTGCGGGAACGATGCCGCCTTCGCCGCCTCCCTTGATCCGCAGCGGATTGCCCGCGGTGGGATGTTCGGCGTGTTCGACGCGCAAAGAAGGCAGGTCGTCGGCACGGCTGATGCCGTAATCGAGGAAGGAACCCGAGAGCACCTGGCCGGTCTGCGCATCGATTTCAAGTTCGCAGACCGCGCAGCCCGCCGGATAGGCGGGCGTGCGGCCTTTGAAATCGCAGGTGGCGGCGAGCGACTGGCGAGAGCCTGCGCCGGGTTTGCCCGCCTGCAGCGCGCGCGCCACCTCGAAAAGCCCGAGAGAACGATCGGTGCCGTTGACGCGGTAGACACCCTCTGCATAGACGATATCGCCCGAGGCCACCTCCAGCAGTGCGCCCGCGGCCGCACGACCCTGCTCGATCACTTCGCCGCATCCCTGCACCAGCAGCGTGCCCGCAAGGCGCGCTCTCCACGTAGCCGGCGAAATCACCGCTGTCGTACAAGAGCCCTGACACCGAGCGATACGGCAGCCTGTCCAATCCCACCAGATTGCGCCTGCGGATATCCACCCTGTCGATATTGAGGCGCGCAGCCGCCATGTCGAGCAGGCGCTCGATCATGTGCGTGGCCTCGGGCCTGCCCGCGCCGCGGTACGGTGCGGTCGGCACGCTGTTGGTGAACACCGCCTGCACCTGGAAATGCGCCATCGGGACGTGATACACCGTGGGCAGCATGCGACGCCCGTTGGACATGGTCACAAACGACACCGTGTGCGCGCCGACATTGCCCAACCATTGCATGTCGTAGGCAAGGATGCGGCCCTCGCTATCGAGCGCAAACGCGGTGCGCATCGCACCGTCGCGTCCCTGATAGTCCGAGACGAACGCTTCGCTGCGATCGCCGGTCCATTTGACCGGCCTGCCGAGCCTCTTGGCCGCCCACAGCACCACCACCTGCTCCGGATACATGTTGGTGCGCGGCCCGAAACCGCCGCCGACATCGGGGCAGATCACGCGCACTTTTTCCATCTCGACACTGAAAACGCGTGCGAGCGTCATCTTGTGCAAAAAAGCGCCCTGGCCTGCCCGAGATCAGCGTGTGCAGTCCGCTTGCCTTGTCCTAATCGCCGACAGCCGCGCGCGGCTCGATCTGACAGTTGGCGATGCGGTGAAGGCACGCAGCGACACATCGAGGGCGTCAGCGGGATTGGGCAGGTGCGCCATGCCGAGCAGTCCGTCCGCGGTGGAGTCCGCGCCGGTGAGCACCGCGAATACGCCGGGGGATTCCGCCGCCGCCGCGATCTCGATCCCCGCGATGCGCGCGTGCGCGTGCGGCGAACGCACGAAAGCGCAGTACGCCTGGCCCTCGAGGAACACATCGTCGCTGTAGCAGCCGCGCCCGGTGATAAAGCGCAGGTCCTCGACGCGCGGAATCGATCGTCCGATGTAGCTCGTCATTGGCGGAAATACCGGCCTTCGGCGTCGCGCGTCACGCTGCCGCCCTCCTCCAGAATTTCCAGGGCGAGAACGATTTCGCGGCCGTCACGGCTGCCGGTGGCCGCCATCAGTTCTTCGAAGTACTTGGGTCCCTCGGCCAGCGCCGCGGCAAGCGACGCATGGCGGGCACCCTCGTAACGCGGCGGTTCGGGAACCCGCAACGCGATCGGCCGCGCCTGCCCCAGCGGCATGAACGGAAGCGTCAGATCGAAACCTGCCTTCGCCCAGGAACGTCCTCCGGCCACCGAGGGGTCCAGCGGCATCGAACGCATGCCCGCTTGCACCATCAGGTCGCGGTCGGCCTGGAAGCGCGTGGCCATCGCCCACTCGACCTGCTGGTCCGAATAGATGTCGATGTCCGGATCGACGACGAACACGTGCTTGACGTTGGCAAGACAGCCCATCACTGCGGCGATGGCGTTGCGCGCCTCGCCGGGCACGTGCTGGGTCATGGCGATGCGAAGGTGAAACGAGCCACCGCTGGCCGCAGTGGCATATACGGCTTTGACCCCGCGCACCGCGGTCTCGAGAGCCGACCAGGCCACGGCCTCGACGCGCAGCGCATTCAGCTGCGCGGTGTCGGTGCACGCGAGCGTGCGCCCGCTGATGGTCGCCGTCTGGAACAGCGCGTCCCTGCGGCGGGTGATCGCGGTCAGGCGGAAAAACGGGTTGCGCTTCACCTCGCCGTAATAGCCGAGGAATTCACCATAGGGCCCTTCGGGTTCCACCGGCGATACGGTGTCGATAAAACCCTCGAGCACCATCTCCGCATCCGCGGGCACGCGGATTTCGCTGGTGATGCACTTGACCACCGGCAAAGGCGCCCCCCGCAGCGAGGCCACCAGGCCCAGTTCATCGACGGGAATGCGCATGGTGGCGGCGACGTAGTCGGTCGGATACGAGCCGATGACAAAGGCGATCGGTACCGGCTCGCCGCGCCGGGTGTGCGCCTCCATGATGGCGCGCAGGTCCGAGGGCACGGTGCAGTCCACGCCCGCCTTGCGGCGCCCGCGCAGCATCAGGCGCCGTATGCCCACATTGGTCCAGCCGGTGGACGGATCAATGCTGTAATCCACTGATGCCGAAATATAGGGCGCGCCGTCGAGCCGGTGCTGCAGATGCGCCGGCAGCGCCGTCAGATCGGCAGCGTCGCCCTCGAGCACCACGCTTTGCACCGGCGCGGCATCGCGCGAAACCTCCTCAATCCGGGGAGGCGTCTTAAGCCGCCGCAGCAATTCGGGCAGCAGGCCCTCGCGCGTGGTGCCGAAGGCGCGTGCCATGCGACTGCGGCTTGCCAGCACGTTGGCGCAAAGCTGTGCGCCTTCGGGCCCGGCGCTCGCAAACAGAACGGCCCTGGGATTGCCCTCCAGCGCCGCGGCAACATCGGCAAGCTCGACCGGCGCATCGCGCCGCTCCAACTCCTCAGGGCCGAGCAGTTCGAGAAAGCGCCTCAGGCGAAACCGCTCGCAATCGGGCGCACCACTTCTGTCACTCATTCCACGTCCTCCGGAACATTCGCCGCTCGTTCATTCGGGCTTGATGCCCGCTTCCTTGAGCACCTGGCCGTACTTGGCGTATTCGCGCGCCAGGAATTCGTCGAAAGCCTCGGGAGTGCTCCCTGCCGACTCCAATCCGGTATCGATCATCCGCTGCCGCACATCGGGCATGTCGAGCACCGCCAGAAAATCGCGATTGAGGCGCTGTACCAGCTGCCGTGGCGTGGCGCGGGCCACCATGGCGGCCTGCCAGCTCACCAGATCAAATCCGGGAATGGTTTCGGCAACCACCGGAAGATCGGCAAAGGGCGGGCTGCCGCGCTTCGGATTGGTCGAGGCGATGGCGCGCACCCGCCCGCTCTTGACTTGCGATAACGCGGTGTTGACCACGTCGAACAGGAGGTTGATCTCGCCGCCCATCAGGCCGGTCAGGGCCGGCGCATTGCCCTTGTAATTCACCATGATCATGTCGCTCTTCGCGTAGGACTGGAGCAGCGCGCAGCCCACCGTGGGCAAGGATCCCGATGACCCGCAGCTCACCGTGCCCGGCTTCGCCCTGATCAGATCGACCACTTCGCGCGTGGAGTTTGCCGGCACGCCCGGATTGGCCAGCATCACCAGGGACACACGCGTCAATTGCGTAATCGAGATCAACTCGGCCGGATCCATGCTCGACTTCATGAAGAACGGATTGGTGATCAGCCCCGGAATGACGAAGGCGATGTTGTAGCCGTCGGGGGCGGATTTCGCCACCGCATCATTGCCGACATTGCCACCGGCGCCGGCGCGGTTCTCGATGATGACAGGCTGGCCCAGCCGCTCGCCGAGCTTGGGGCCCACCACGCGCGCCACCACGTCGGTCGGACCGCCGGGCGGAAAAGGAACGATCCAGCGCACCGGCTTGGAGGGATACACGCCCTGCGCGAGCGCGCCGCCTGCCAGCAGGCTGGCCGTTACGATAGCTGTCGATAGCAACGATAGTTTGAAATTCATCTTCACTCCAGAATGGTTATTCGCCGCGCCGGCATTGAACTACGCCATGTCGCCAGGTGTGGCAGACTGCAACCTGCCTTCCGCCCCCTGGTGACGGAATCGGCCGCACCGCGAGGAGACTATTATGACCTGTCCCGGCAAAGCAATCTGCGCTGCACTGATACTTGGCACGGTGCTCGTGCCTCTCGGGCACGCGCAGGATTTTCCCAACAAACGGGTCACTCTCGTGGTGGCCAATGCGCCCGGCGGCGGGTCCGACGTGATGGCGCGCCTGCTCGCGCAAAAGCTGCAGGAGATCTGGGGACAACCGGTCGTCCTCGAATACAAGCCCGGTGCCGGCATGGTCGTGGGCACCAATTATGTCGCCAAGTCCGCACCCGACGGTTACACCATTGGTCAGGTGGCGATGCCCCATGTCATCAACCCGAGCGTGCGCCCGGACATGCCTTTCGACACGGTCAAGGATCTGTCGGGCGTCACCATGAATACGATTTCGCACGTGGTGATCACTGCGAACCACGCGCTGGAGGCAAACACGCTTGCCGAGCTGATCGCCCTGGCGAAAAAGATGCCGGGCAAATTGAGCTACGCGACAGCCGGGGCCGGCAGTTCCATGCACCTCACCGGGGAGTTGCTGAAGATCAACACCGGCATCGACATGGTCCACATCCCCTACAAGGGAAGCGGACCGGCATACCCCGACGTCATGGCCGGGCGCGTTCAAATCATGATAGACCCGCTGCACTCGGCCATGGCCTATATCAAGTCGGGCAAGCTCAAGGCCATTGCGACAGCCAGTCCGCAGCGCGCCGCGATTGCGCCGAACATTCCGACGGTCGGCGAACTCCTGCCCGGATTCAGCGTGCTCAGCATCAACGGCACAGTGGTGCCCAGTGCGACGCCTCGCGCCATCGTCAACCGGATCAATGCGGCGTTCGTCGCCACGGTGCAGGCGCCTGAAGTCAAATCACGCATGGCCGAGCTGGGCCTGGAGTCGGTCGGCAATTCGCCGGAGCAATTCGATGCCTTCATCCGCACAGAACTCGAAAAATGGGCAAAGGTCGTGAAAGCCGCGGGAATCACGGCCGACTAGGCGCACCTCCCCCTGAAGACAAGCCACTCGGAGGCATCAACATGGTCAACAGCACGATTGCGGAGCCCGGCCGGCAGACACCGGTATTGGGGGAATTCGACGTTGTAGTCCTCGGCGGCGGGCCGGCCGGGATTGCGGCCGCCGCGGCCGCCGGCAAAAGCGGACGTTCCACCGTGCTGGTCGAGCGTTACGGATTTCTGGGCGGCGGCGGCACGGCGGCAAGCATTTCCAATTTCTGCGGACTGCATGCCAATGTTCACGGAGAAATCAAACAGGTCGTGCACGGCCTGGCCGACGAAATCCTCGCGCGGCTCGATCGCCTCGGTGGCCTCAATCCCCCGCACCTGTCACTGGGCGGCAAGATCAATGCGCAGCTGTATGACATCTCGGCCTACAAGGTCGTAGCCGACCAGTTGATGGCGGCCACGCGCGTCAAGGTGCTGTTTCACGCTTTCGGCGTGGGCGTGTGCATGGGTGCCGATCGCAGCATCGATGCGCTGCTGGTCGAGAGCAAATCCGGGCGTGGCGCCATCCGCGGGCGGATGTTCATCGACTGCTCGGGCGACGGCGATCTCGCCGCGTGGGCCGGGGCGCCCTTTGAAGTCGGCGATGGCGCCGGCAGCGGCTACTATCCATCGGCAAAAATCCGCATCAACAACGTCGATCCGGTCAGGGCCCGCAATGCCCGGGAGGAGATCCCCAGGCTGATGGAGGAGGCCGAACGGCAGGGACGCCGCTTCCCGCGCCGCGGCGCAATCTTCAGGCCGCAGATGAATCCCATGGAGTGGAGCGCCAATGCCACGCTTATCAAGAACCCCGACGGTTCGGCTGTCAGCGGCATCGACGCGGAGCAATTGAGTTACGGCGAGGTCGAGGGGCGCCGCCAGTGCATGGAGGTGTTCGAGTTCGTACGCCGCATGGCCCCCGGATTCGAGAATTCCTACATCGTCGAGATCGCTCCGCAACTGGGCATCCGCGAAACGCGGCGCGTGGTCGGCGATTACATGCTCTCGGAGCGGGACATCCTCGAGTGCGCCAGCTTCGAGGACAGCATCGGTGTCAACGGCTGGCCGGTGGAGGCGCATGTGGCGGACACCGTCGTCATCAAGTTCCCGAAGATCCCCGAATCACGCGGCTTCAACCATCTGCCCTACCGGATGATCGTACCCAGGAATGTGGACAACCTGTTTGTCGCCGGCCGCTGCGCCTCGATGACGCACGACGGCCAGGCTTCGGCGCGGGTCTCGGGCCCCTGCTTCGTCATGGGACAGGCCGCGGGTACCGCCGCACACCTTGCGTTGCAGTCGGGCGTCCAGCCCCGCCGGATCGAGGTGAACAAGCTGCAGCGGCAACTGGAAACCGATGGCGCCTATCTGGGCAGAGAAGAACTTGTCAAGGACCCCGCATGAATGAAATCGTCAATGGACTGGTCGCCGTCGTCAAGCGCGACTGCCCCACCTGCGAACTGGTGCAACCGATATTGCGCGAGTTGACGGATAAGGGTGGGCCGCTGTCGGTGTACACCCAGGACGATCCCGCCTTTCCCGAAGGCGTGCCCGGAGTCATCGACGACCGCGGGCTTGCGTTTTCCTACCGGCAGAAAATCGAGATCGTCCCCACGCTGATCCGCTTCGAGCAGGGCCGCGAGGTCGAACGTGTGATCGGCTGGAACCGTGGCGAATGGCAGGCGATCACCGGCGTCAAAGGCCTGGGCGACAAGCTCCCGGAGAACCGCCCGGGCTGCGGCGCGATCAACATCGAGCCGGGCATGGCCGAGGAACTGGCCGCGCGCTTTGGCGACACCGGCATCGTCTCGCGCCGCGTGCACGTGCCGGCCCACGTCGATCCCATGGAGGCGATGTTCGATCGCGGCTGGACCGATGGCCTGCCGGTCACCCCGCCGACGGAGGCGCGGGTGCTGCGCATGTTGAAGGGCACGCGCCGCAGGCCCGACGAAGTGATTGCCATCGTTCCGCCGGACCGCGCCGCATGCACGGTGGAAAAAGCGGCGGTCAATGCCGTCATGGCCGGCTGCAAACCCGAATACTTTCCGGTGGTGCTGGCGGCTATCGAGACGGCCTGCGGTCCGAAATTCGGCATGCATGGGGTGCTGTGCACGACTTCCTTCGCGACGCCGATGATCGTGGTGAGCGGCCCGATCAGCCGGGCGATCGGCATGAACTCCGGACGCAATGTGCTGGGCCAGGCCAACCGGGCGAATGCATCCATCGGGCGCGCGCTGCAACTGATCATCCGCAACGTCGGCGGCGGCCGGCCGGGCCCCGGGGGCATCGACCGCTGCACCATCGGGCACCAGGGCAAGTACACCATGTGCTTCGCCGAGGATGAACTGGGCAGCCCGTGGGAATCGCTCGCGGTCGAGCGCGGCTTCCGACCCGATCAGAACGTGGTGCACATCTTCACCGGCAATGGCGTGCAGGGCCTGCACGATCACCGCTCGCGCACACCCGAAGGCCTGGTGGCGACCTACGCGCAGTGCCTGCGGGTAGTGCACCACCCGAAGATCACCTACTCCACCGCGCTGCTGCTGATCGCGCCTGAGCACACCGTCCACTTTCGCGAGGCGGGCTGGTCGAAGCAGCGGCTCAAGGCGGCGATTCTCGAGCGGCTGCAGATTCCGGTGCGCGAGCTGATGCCCGGTTACAACGACGACGACGAGGGGCTGCGCCGCATCACGCCCGAGCAGCGCGCGCGGCTCGACGACCCCACGCTCACCATCCCGAAGTTCCTGCCCGATGGACTGAACATCGTGGCCGCGGGCGGCGAGGCGGGAATGATGGCGGCTGTCATCGCCGGGTTGAGCCTGGACATCGGCATGGATTGGGCAGAAATAAAACCATAGTTTTCGGCTATCAAGTGGAAGGAAATCACCGCATGAACGAAGAACTTCAGGATCTGGTACTGGTCGACCCGACGAGCGAACTGCACCGCGAATTCCGCGACCGTCTGCAGCGGCCGCAATCACTCGAAGGGCTCACGGTGGGCATCATGGACATCAGAAAAGATCCGGGGGAGATATTCCTCGACCGGCTGGACGAATTATTCACAGAGCGCGGCGTCAAGGTGAAGCGCTACGCCAAGCCGCATTTCTCCTGGGAAGCCCCGACCGAGCTGAAGCAGACCATCGCCGCGGAGTGCGATATCGTTGTCGAAGGCCTGGCCGATTGAGGGTCCTGCACGTCGTGCTGTATGCACGACATCACAGACCTGGAGGCGCGCGGCGTGGTGAGCGTGGGCGTGGTGACGGAACTATTCCGAGACGGTGCCGTGGCACAGTGCAAAACGCTCGCCTTCGAGCCGGCGGTGGTGTTCATCCCGCCCCCGATCCAGGACCGCACCGACGCGGAACTGCGCAAGCTCGCCGACGACGCGTTCGAGGCTATCCTGAAGTCGGTGCTGGCCGCGTGACGCGCTTTGTGGCGCGCCTGATCACCCCCGGCTTGCTAACCGGGAAAGCGCGCCGGTAGCGGCGGCGGGCGGGAAAAGTGAAGTCCGCCTCCGAAAAGTGTTGACCTGCATCAAGATACGCAAGTGCGATTCGGCTAACTATAACCGTCCAAACGCGGACGCGGCCTCGCCCGAAATAACGGTGCGTTCCCCGCTGCGGCCGGTTCCCATTTTCCAGGAAGGCAAAACATGCTTGCAATAACCCGATCCGTCCTCGTCATATGCGCGGCTGCGCTATCAGCCGGCGCAGCCGCGCAGTATCCGAGCAAGCCCATCCGCATGGTGATTCCGTTCCCGGGCGGCTCCTCCAGCGACAACTTCGCGCGCGTGATCGCGCCGCCGCTGGCCAGGGAACTGGGCCAGCCGGTGATCATCGACAATCGCCCGGGGGCCGACGGGGCAATCGGCGCCGACGTGGTGATCAAATCCCCGCCCGACGGCCTCACCCTGTTCCTGTCTACACCGACCGCCGTGCTCTCGGCGCCGCTGCTGCGCAAGAATCCGCCCTACGAGCCATCGAAAGATCTCACCTCGATCATGCTGCTGGCCAAATTCCCGGTGTTCCTGGTGGTCGCGCCGGACCTGCCGGTCAAGACAGCCGCTGATTTCGTCGCCTATGCGCGCACCAACGCCGGCAAGATCAACTATGCAGGCGCCAATATCAGCGGCATCGTTCTGGCCGAGGCACTGAACAAGGGGGCGGGCATCAACATGGTGCAGATACCCTTCAAGAGCGAAGTGCAGACCTTCACCGAACTCATGACCGGTCGCGTGCATGCCAATTTTTCCAGCGGCGCCGCGCTTCCGCTGGTCAAGGAAGGCAAACTCAGAGGACTTGCCGTGATGCTCGACCAGCGCAGTTCACTCGCCCCGGATATTCCCACCGCGGCAGAAGCCGGGATACCGCCTGCTTCGATCACCTCGTTTGTGGGCTTGTTCGGACCGGCGCAATTGCCCAAGCCCATCATTGACCGGCTGGCACGCGAGCTCAATGTCATCCTGAAGCGCGCGGAGGTGCGCGAAGGTTCCGATCGCACCGGCTTCCATGCCGAAGGTTCAACGCCAGAGGCATTCGCTGCCTTCCTCACGGCGCAGCGCAAGGTTTGGGCGCAGTCGATCAAGGAAGCGGGCATACAGCCAGACTGAACTGCGCCGGATTCACCTGGGGCGGATGACCCGCAATCAAACAGCTTGCCTTGTTTTGGCATCCGCTTTTCCCATGAATTTCAGAAGTTGCAAAAACGCAACTTATGAAATTCACGGGATGTGAATACACCCGGGTTCTGCGCCAGATTTGTCGACATTTGGCGGACAAGCGACTACACCGCGCCTGGCGTGGGCTCCGCATGCGAAATCCGTTCCACCTCCTGGCTGATCTGCCTTGCGGTTGACAGCAGCAACTCGGTCAGATTCGCCTTGTTCAGCAAGGCCAGCCGGGCGCGCGAGCAGCCGATCGAGATGCTGCCCATGATTTCGTCACCGTTGAGCACCGGGGCGCCTATGCCGATCACGCCCGCATCGAGCTCGCCGTCGCTCTCGCTGAAGCCTTTCTTACGGATCTGCTGCAGCGCCTGCCAGAACTCGCGCCAGCTGTGGCCCATGCCGCTCTCTGCGGCCAGGGCCGCATGCGCGTTGTACAGGCGCAGCGCGCGCGCGCGCGGCAGAAACGCAAGGATGGCTTTCGACATGGCGCCGCGAAACAAGGGGTGCGGGCGGCCGCGCTCATAGCTGAGGGGCAGCTGTTCTGCGCCGCGTTCGTGCAGCACATTGACGATATGGTCGCCGTACATATTGGCCAGCAACACGTCGCAGCCGGTCTGGCGCACCAGGTCGGCGATGAGCGGCAGGCCGGTTTTTGACACCGGATCGATTTCCCTCATGACCAGTTCCAGCTGCACGATTCTCGGCCCCAGCACATAGGTCCCACCCGAGATGCGGGTCAGCAGTCCAACCGCGCACAACTCGCGGATGTAGCGATAGCCGCTCGAGGTTGAGCAGCCCAGGCGCGCACAAATGGCATCCGCTGACCAGGCCGGCGAAGCCTTGTCAAACAGATCCAGAATCGAGAGCATTTTCGAACGGCTCAATTGATTTCTTTATCCAATATGGATAATTTAAATACATTAATGCCAATTATTATCCCATAAAATATTGCAATATTGTCTTATATTGACAATTTGCCAATATTGCCATAAAGTTCGCGCGCATCAGTTCCTCACCTATGCTCAACCCAGATGAAAGAGGCGACCATGAGTCTCGCGGCCACCAAGTTTTCCGTGATCCTGTACGGCATGACCCATGCGCTCAATTTCCAGGCGAGCCGCTTCCCCGAGTTCGCAAAAAGGCTCAAGGAAAAGAACTTCACCTGCCAGATCGCGACGGCGGATAAGTCGATAGCCCGGTACTACACCTTCAATGACGGGCGGGTCAGCTCAGAGAGCGGCCTCCACCCGAAACCGGACATCACCATCAGCGTCGCCTCGGCGAAGATCGGCGCGCGGCTGTTCGTGCCCTGGGTGGACCAACTGGAGCGCATCGAGGCGATGAAGAACTATCAGTTCGGCGCCGACGGCTCGGACGAACTGATCGTCTGGTTCACCCAGACCATGATGCTGATGCAGAACCCGGAGGTCGAGTACGGCATCGACATGGGCGACGGGACCAAACGCTATGTCACCAATACCAATGGCGGCCCCTTGTTCGTCTACGTGAAGGACGGCAAGGTCATTCGCACCACACCGATGGAATTCACCGACCAGGATGCCCCGGCGTGGACCATCAAGGCGCGCGGCAAGAGCTTCACCCCTCCGCACAAGACCACGCTTTCGCCCCACGGCGTCAGCGTGAAATCGACGCTCTACTCGCCGGACCGGCTGCTCTACCCCATGAAACGCGTCGATTTCGATCCGAAAGGCGAACGCAACCCCCAGAATCGCGGCATCTCCGGGTATGAGCGGATCAGCTGGGAAGAGGCCCTCGACATCGTCGCCGGCGAGATCACCCGCGTCAAGACGGAGCATGGACAGGGCGCCATCCTGGGCAACCACGGCTCGCACCACATGTGGGGCAACATCGGCTACTACATCAGCGCGGCCTACAAGTTCTTCAACACCATCGGCGCCTCGCGCGTGGCGCACAACCCCGACAGCTGGGAGGGCTGGTACTGGGGCGCCACGCATCATTACGGCTACAGCATGCGCCTGGGGCAGGTGGAGTTCTACAACACCATCGAAGACTGCATGAAGGAATGCGAAATGATGGTGTTCTGGTCGTCCGACCCGGAAGCCACCAATGGCGCTTACGGCGGGTTCGAGGCCACCATCCGCAGGCAGTGGCTCAAGGACCTGGGCATCGAGCTGGTGCACATCGATCCCTACTTCAACCACACGGCGGCGCTGCTGGGCGGGAAATGGATGGCGCCCAAACCCGGCACCGACACCGCGCTCGCCCTGGCAATCGCGCACGTCTGGATGACCGAGGGGCTGTACGACAAGAAATTCGTCGCCGACCGCTGCGTGGGCTTCGATGTCTGGAGCGACTACGTCCTGGGCAAGGAAGACGGTGTGCCGAAAACCCCTGAATGGCAACAGGCGGAAACGGGGGTCCCGGCGAAGGAAGTGCGAGCCCTTGCGCGCAAGTGGGGCAAGACAAAGACCTACCTCGCGGCCGGAGGCCCGGGCAACGGGCACGGCGGCGCCTGCCGCGCCGCCAACGGCATCCAGTTTGCTCGCGCGCTGGCCTGCCTCATGGGCATGCAGGGCATGGGCAAGCCCGGCGTGAACTACGGCAACCTGCAGTACGGCGGGCCTATCGACATCCGCTTCTATTTCCCCGGCTACGCCGAGGGCGGTATGTCGGGCGACATCCAGAACACGGGCATCCCGGTCAGCCTCTATCAGCGCATGCCGCAGCTGCCCAGCTACGGCCCTTCGATGCAGAAAGTGCCGCGCCTGCGCATTCCGGAGGCCATCATGGATGGCAAGGCCGAGGGCTATCCATGGAACGGCTTCACCATCGAAGGCCAGTTCATGAAGTTTTCCTATCCGGCGCCCGGCCATTCGCCCATCAAGATGCTCTACAAGTACGGCGGTGCGTCCATCGGCACCATGACCGAGACCAACCGCTACGTGAACATGTACCGTACCGACAAGCTCGAGTTCGTCGTAAATCAATCAATCTGGTTCGAAGGCGAAGCGAAGTTCGCCGACGTTCTGCTGCCCGCCTGCACCCAGTTCGAGCGCTGGGACATCAGCGATCTGGCCCACGCGGGCGGCTATGGGATGCACTATCAGACGCAGATGAACCACCGCGTCATCATGCTGCAGCACAAATGCATAGAGCCGCTGGGCGAATCGAAGTCCGACATCCGGATTTTCACCGAGATCTGCAGCCGGCTGGGCCTGGGCACTTATTTCTGCGAAGGCATGAACGAGCTCGACTGGGTGAAGCGCGTGTTCGACGCCTCCGATCTGCCCAAAGTCATCTCGTGGAAGGAGTTCCTGAAAAAGGGCTATTACGTCGTGCCGCCGCTCGAAGAGGGCAAGCGCGACCCGGTGGCGATGCGCTGGTTCTACGAGGGCCGCAAGAAGGACGTGCCCGAGCCCTCTCCCCTGCCGGGCGACTACCGCAAGCAGTTCCTGATGGGGCTGCAGACCCAGAGCGGCAAGTTCGAGTTCGAGTGCTCCAGTCTCAAGCATTTCGATGCAAACGATCCGGAGCGCCCGCCGATCGTAAGATACCTGCAGTCCTGGGAAGGCCCGCAGACCAAGGAGCTGTTCGGGCGTTTTCCGCTGCAACTGCTCTCGCCGCACTCGCGCTTCAGTTTTCACACCTTCGCCGACGGCAAGCAATGCTCGACCAACGACATCGCCGAACACCGCGTACTGGTGAAGGGCTACTACTACTGGGTGGTGCGGATCAACGCCCAGGACGCCCGGGCGCGCGGCATCAAACACCACGACCTGGTCAAAGTGCACAATGATCGCGGCGCGGTCCTGTGCGCTGCGCATGTAACCAGCCGGCTGGGGCAAGGGACGGCGCACTCCTACTCTTCCTCGGCGGTGTACGACCCTCTGGGCGAACCGGGGAATTCGGTCGACCGCGGCGGTTGCATCAACAATCTCACGCCCAAGCGCTCCATCGCCAGCAAGGTGCTGGGGATGGCGCCCAATTCCTGCCTGGTGGAGGTGGAACTCTGGGACGGCTCGACGGCCCTGGGCGCGCGCGCTGGTACCAGCGAAAAAGTGGCGGCCAATGCAGCCGCAGCCAAGGAGGCGATGCCGTCATGAAAAAGTGGAACCTGCTCATCGACGTAGCGAAGTGCTTTAACTGCAACAACTGCGCGCTCGCCGTACACGACGAGTACTGCGGCAATTCATTCCCCGGCTATGCCGAAGAGATGCCGCGTCAGGGACATCGCTGGATCGAGATCCGGCAGCGCGAACAGGGCGAATATCCCATGGTGGAGGTGGCCTATCTGCCGGTAACCTGCAACCACTGCGACGAACCCAGCTGCATGAAGGGCGCACCCGAGGGCGCGATCAGCAAGCGCGCCGACGGCATCGTGATTTTCGACCCGGTGCGCTCCAAGGGGCACCCGGAACTGGTCAAGTCCTGCCCCTACGGCATGATCTGGTGGAACGAAGAAAAACAGCTGCCGCAGACCTGGCCGTTCGACGCGCACCTGCTCGACAAGGGGTGGACGCAGACGCGCGCCTCGCAGGTGTGTCCGACCAATGCCTTCCAGACATTGCATCTGGAAGACGAGGAAATGCAGCGCATGGTGCGCGACGAGAAGCTCGAGGTGCTTCACCCCGAATTCGGCAACAAGCCGCGCGTGTATTACAAGAACCTCGACAGCTATTTCAAGTCCTTCGTCGGCGGTACACTGGAAGGAATGCTCAACGGGGCAATCGAATGCATCGCGGATGCTCACATCGTTCTGTGGAAGGGTACGCAGAAGCTGGCCGAAACGGTGAGCGACACCTACGGGGATTTCCGTTTCCGCCGGCTGGATGCAGACGGCGCCAGCTACCGCATCGAGGTGAGCGATCCGCGTTTCAGCAGCAAAACGCTGGAGTTCGCTTTGAAAAAAAGCTGCCATCTGGGTGCCATCGCGCTCGAACCCAAAGCTGCGAAGGCGGCATAGATTGCCGGGCGGGCCATCCGCTTGACCACTTCCGCCTGCGACAGAATCGCGCGTTTGCGGCAACTGGCCGCCCGCCCATGCCAGCGGCGCCCGCGGTGACGCCTGAAGCAGCGCAGCGCCGGCACGGCGGACACGCCGCATGAAGTCCTCCGCCTATGGGCCGCCGCAACCGCCCTCGGCAGGCGCGAAGGGGCCGCGGCTGGTGGCTTCGATCTGGCTGCCCTATGCGCTGGGCTATTTTCTCTCCAATGCCCTGCGCAATATCAATGCCGTCCTGGTGCCGGAGCTGACGGCGGAATTCGTGCTGAGCGCCTCGGATCTGGGGCTGCTGACCAGCGTCTTTTTCGTCGGTTTCTCGCTTACCCAACTGCCGGCGGGCATCCTGCTGGACCGCTACGGATCGCGGCGGGTGCATGCATCGCTGCTGCTGCTCGCGGCACTGGGCTGCGCGCTGCATGCCATCGGCAGCAGCTTCATTGCCATCGCCACAGGGCGTGCGCTGATCGGACTGGGACTGGCGGTGGGGTTGATGGGGGCGGCGAAAGCGTTCACCCAATGGTTCGCTTTGCCGCGCGTGCCTCTGTCACTGAACCTGCTGATGGCGTTCGGCGGCCTGGGCGCGATCATGGCCGCCGGCCCGGTGGGATGGTCGCTGGAATACGTATCCTGGCGCGTTGTCTTCTCGGTGGCTGCAGGGCTGCTGATATTTGCCTCGGCCCTGCTCTACCTGGTTGTGCCCGAGCACCGCGACGCCGACCCGGAACAGTCGCTCACCGCACTGGCGGCGGGATTCGGCAGAATTGCCGCAAACGGCACGTTCTGGCGCCTGTCGATGCTGATGGCGATGATCGCCGGCACCAATTGGGCCCTGCAAAGCCTGTGGATCGGCCCCTGGTTGCGCGACGTGGGCGGATACCAGCGGCCGCAGGCACTTGCACTGATGACCTGGTATGCCGGCACCGCGGTAACCGGATTGGTCGTGAGCGGAGCCATCTGCGACCGGCTGATCCGTCGCGGCGTGCGCGCCCTGACACTCTACAAAATACAGAGCGGCATCATCACCATCCTGTTTGCCCTCATCGTGCTGCTCGGAGACAAAGCAACGCCGATCTGGTTCGCTTATTTCTTAATGGGTTCGGGCAGCCCGATGGTGCTGGCCATGCTCTCGCGCCAGTTTCCTCCGGAATTCGCCGGGCGGGTCAATACGGCCGCCAACCTGCTGATCTTTTCACTTGCGTTCCTGTTCCAGTGGAGCGTCGGCGCGACGCTAGACCAGTGGCCTGCGGTCAACGGACGATACGCGGCCGAGGGCTACCAGGCGATCTTTGCCGTGCTGGTGGCGCTGCAACTGGCGATGTTTCTGCTGGTCGCATTGAAGGAAAAGCCGAAGGCCGCAATCGGCGGGGGCGCAGCGGGTTAAGGGCAGTTGCAATGCATCGGTACGCCTGACCGCCCAGGACAACTTACCCCAGGGCCAGGGTACCGTCGGCGGCGACCAGCAAAGTCGCCTTGTGCCCGAACCCGCGGGTATTGTCGATCAGCGTGATGCGCGATGGCTTGAAACGGTAAAAGCTCGCCTTGTCCCAGGCTGCGCGCAATACCGCGGGTGCGCCTGAGAGCTTCGCAAGAAACAGATAGCGTGTCGTCAGCAACGCACCGGCGCGCGCCATTTCCATGGGGCCGCTAAGGCGGACGGCCTCACCTGCCATCTGCAGGCCGCGAATCGCTGCGAAGTCGCTGTAATCCGGCGCAACGGTTGCCGTAACCCGGGGACGCGCATCGAGATACTGCGAGTGCCGGCTGCGCGGATCCGATGTCCAGACCAGGCCCAAACCATCCGGCGCATAGAGCAGCGACGCGGCATGCGCGCTGCCGTCCTCGGCCACGGTGGCCAGCGCCAGCGTGTGCCAGGCGGCCAGAAAAGCCTCGATCTCGGCCCGCAGAGCGGGCACAGTCCATGCATCACCGGGACCGGTTGCACCCATGGTATTCGTCCTCACCTGTGGCAAGCGCCACAGTGTACGCACACCGCGCCGCGGGCGCCTCCCGCTTCGTTGACATGGATCAAGGTAGCCCGCCCCCTGTTCGCCGATGATGCGGCGAACCGCAGGGCAATATCAGAGGGAGGCAAAGCTATGGGCGAAATGGGCGAACGCGTTGTCAGGATGGGGGCCTGGTCCGCCGGTCCGGGCTGTCACGGCGGTTGCGGGGTCAAAGTGACCATCAAGGATGGCAAGCTGACCAAATGCGAGGGCGATGAGGATCATCCCTATTTGCAGGGACGCTTGTGCCCTCGAGCGCTGGCGCTCACGCAGTACATCTATCACCCGGATCGCCTGCAGTACCCGATGAAACGGGTCGGGGCGCGCGGTGAAGGCAAGTGGGCACGCATCTCCTGGGACGAGGCGCTCGATACCTGCGAGGACAAGATGCGCACCATCCGCGACAAATACGGCCCTGAATCCATGGTATTCGGGCAGGGTACCGGGCGTGACGCCGGCGGCTACATCATTTTCCTGGCGTATGCCTATGGCAGCCCGAACTGGACGCTGTTCGGACTGTCGGGCATTTCCTGTTTCACGCCGCGCCTGGCGGCGATGTCGATGGTGATGGGTGATTTCACCTTCCCCGATGCCGCGCAGTTCTCGCCGCAGCGCTACGACGATCCGGAATGGAAGGCACCGGAGGTGCTGGTGTCCTGGGCGCGCAATCTTGCGGGCAGCGGCTGCACCGACCATTACTTCTCCGGCCACTGGGCCGTGGACATGATGAAGCGCGGCACCAAGCTCATCGTCATCGACCCGGTGTGCTCCTGGGAAGCCTCGCGCGCCGAGCTGTGGCTGCAGATCCGCCCGGGCACCGACGGCGCGCTGGCGCTGGCCATGCTCAACGTCATCATCAACGAGAACCTCTACGACAAGGAGTTCGTCACCAAGTGGACGCACGGCTTCGAGGAACTGAAGCAGCGCGTGCAGGAATACACACCGGAAAAGGCCGCCGCGATCACCTGGGTGCCGGCGGAAAAGATCGTCAAGGCCGCGCGCATGTATGCCACGGCCAAGCCGGCGGGGATGCGCTTCGGCCAGCCCCTTGACAGCAACCGCGAAGCGACCAGCACCATACACGCGCTCAACTGCCTGTGGGCCATTACCGGCAACATCGACATCCCCGGCGGCAACGTCATCACCCGCCCGCCTTTCGGGGTCACCATCTACCCGTACTCGACGCAGGAGGTTATCGATCTCTACGGCGAGGAGTTCGTTGCCAACCTCACCAAGAAACGCATCGGCGCGGACCGCTTTCCGCTGGTCAAGAACTTCCGTGCCTGGGCCCTCTCGGACATGGTGCTCGAGCAGATGGAAACGCAGAAGCCTTACCCGATCAAGGGCCTGTGGTGCCAGACGAACAATTTTCTCGCCAACACAGCCCAGGACCCCAAGCGCCACTACGAAGCGGTGCGCAAGCTCGAGTTCAACGTGGTGGTCGACACCTTCATGACGCCAACGGCGCAGGCAATTGCCGACATCATCCTTCCGGCGGGCAGTTTCCCGGAGAAGGATTCGGTGTTCACCACCGGCGTGCCGATCAACGCGATCCAGAAAGTCATTCAAGTCGGCGAGTGCCGCTCCGACTGGGAAATCAACTTCGAACTGGCCAAGCGCCTTAATCCCCAAGCCGTCCCCTGGGCCAACGTGCGCGAGCTGATGACACTCCGGCTCAAGGCTACGGGTCTCACTTTCGAGCAGCTTGCCGAGCAGTCCTGGACGATGGCGCCGAAGAACCACAAGTCCGGCACCGTGCCATACCGCCGCCATGAGAAGGGGCAGTTGCGGCCCGACGGCCAGCCCGGCTTCAGAACCAACACCGGCAAGGTCGAGTTGTACTGCACCAACTACGAGAAGTACGGCCTGGATCCGCTGCCCTATCACCGCGAACCCATCGAGAGTCCGCTGAGCACACCCGAGATTTGGGAGAAATACCCTCTGATCATGATCACGGGCCGGCGCAACAGCGCGTTCTTCCACAGCGAGCACCGGCAGATTCCCTGGCTGCGCGAACTGTCGCCTTTTCCGGAAATGGAAATGCATCCCGAGACCGCCGCGCCACTGGGCATCAAGGACGGCGACATGGTGTGGATTGAAGGCGTGCGCGGCAAGGTCAAGCGCCGCGCCAGGCTCACACCGACCATGCACCGCCAGATGATCCACGCCCTGCATGGCTGGTGGCTGCCGGAGACTGACGGCACCTCGCCCAATTTCTACGGCGTATGGGATCTCAACGTGAACCAGCTCATCCCAATGGGCGAACAGAGCACTTCCGGCTTCGGCGGCGCGGCCACCAAGACGATGTTGTGCAAGGTCTACAAGGTCAAGGATGAGGAAGCCACCGTATGAACGCCACAGCCAAAAAACCTGTGAAACGCATGGGCCTGCTGATCGATTATGAATACTGCACCGGCTGCCATTCCTGCGAAATCGCCTGCAAGCAGGAACATAATTACCCGGTAGGGCGCGGCGGCCTCAAACTCACCGAGTTCCTCACCGAGCGGCCCGACAAGTCCCTGCGCATCGATTACCTGCCGTTTCCCACCATGTACTGCAACCTGTGCAAGTCCCGGACGAACGACGGGGAATCCCCGTCCTGCGTCAAGCATTGCCAGGCGAGTTGCATCCACTACGGCAGCGTCAAAAAGCTTGCAGAACTGATGGAAAGCCGGCCGCACGCCGCGCTTTTCACCCCCATCTGACATGGCCTACAACAGCCTGAGAGACTTCCTGCGCCGCCTCGAGGAAGAGGGACAACTGCTGCGCATCAAGGAAGAGGTCAGCCTCGAACCCGATGTGCGCACCATCGCCTGCGCTGCAACCAAATCCGCCACAGGTCCGGCGATACTGTTTGAAAAGCTGCGCGGTTATCCCGACAAGCAGATTGCGATGAACGTGCATGGTTCCTGGGCGAATCACGCGCTATCGCTGGAGATGCCCAAGCACACCCCGGTGAAAGCGCAGTTCTTCGAGATTCTGCGCCGCTGGGACCGCTACCCCTTGAAACCGAAGCGCATCACCAATGCGCCGGTGAAGCAGGTCATTCTCAAGGATGACTTCAGCCTGTTCAAGGAACTGCCGCTGTTCCGCGTCAATCCCATGGACGGCGGGTTTTACCTGTCCAAGGCCTGCGTCGCCGCCCGCGACCCCGAAGATCCTTCGAACCAGAACGTCGGCATGTACCGCATGCAGGTGAAAGACCACAAGCGCCTGGGCATCCAGATCTCGGCGCAGCACGACCTCGCGATATTCCTGCGCAAGGCCGAGGAGATCAATCAGCCGCTGCGCGTCGCGGTGTCGATCTCGAACGACCCGTCAGTGCCTTTCGTCGCCGTCTCGCCGCTCAAGTACAACGAGGACGAATACTCGATGATGGGCGCAATCCGCGGCGAGGCCCTGGAGACGGTCGCCTCCGAACATGGCGACCTCGACGTTCCGGCCCATGCCGAGATCGTCATCGAAGGCGCCATCACGCCGCGCAAGCGCTTTATCGAAGGGCCGTTTGCCGAGTATCCGGGCTCCTATTCCACTTCCATGATGCAGGTGGAAATCGAGGTCGATACCATCACGCGGCGGCGCGACACGCTGATTTTCGAAAATCTCTACACCGGCGAACCCTGGACCGAAATCGACTACCTGCAGGGCCTGAACACCTGCGCCACCATCTACAAGCAGATGAAGGCGGACTTTGCCGAGGTCGAGGCGGTCAACGCCATGTACACGCACGGCTATTGCACCATCATCTCGGCGAAGATGCGCTTTGGCGGCTTCGCCAAGACGCTCGGATGCAGGCTGCTCTCCACGCCGCACGGGGTCACCTATCCCAAGATCATCATCATCGTTGACGAAGATGTCGATCCGTTCGATCTCAACCAGGTGATCTGGGCGATGACGGTGCGTTTCCGGCCCGAACGCGATCTGGTGATCATTCCCAACGCACCCGCCTCGACGCTCGACCCGGCGCACCTGGTGCGTGGTCTGGGCACCAAGATCATCATCGATGCCGCCAGACCCGCCTATCCCGATATCCCCCTGTCCGACGCGGCCAGCGTGGTGATCCCCACCGGCGTGCCGTTCTGGATAGAAGAGATCCAGAAAAGGATGGCCAAGCCATGATATGCCCCCGCTGCGACGATGCCACGGCCTTTCAGTTCTTCGAGTCGCCCGAAAAGGGCGCCTGGGAGTTGTACCGCTGCCCGCGCTGCTTCTTCGTCTGGCGCAGTACCGAGGAAGAAGAAGTCATCCGGCCGGATCTCTATGACCCCGACTTCAAACTCAACGATGAGAGAATTCGCCAGATGAGCGACAAACCCCCCATTCCCCCGCTGCGGCGGCAGAAGTAGGCCGCAGTGAAGGCACTGCAGTTCAATGTCACGGGTACGCTCGCCGAGCTCGAACTGATCGAGCGCCCGCGGCCGAAGGCAGGCACAGACGAAGTGCTGGTGCGCGTCGCTGCTGCGGGGCTGAACACCAGCGATGTATCCAATGTCCTGGGCAAGCATCCCTACACCACGCTGCCGCGCACGCCCGGCAGGGATTTCTCCGGCATCGTCATCGAGGGGCCGCCTGAGTTCGCCGGCCGCGCCGTGTGGGGCACCGGCAAGGAATTCGGCTTCACCCGCAACGGCAGCCACGCGGAGTTCATCACCGCCCCGACAGGCGGGGTCGCACTCAAACCAGAGTCACTGTCGTTTTCCCAGGCGGCGGCTTGCGGGGTGCCCTATACGACCGCCTGGAGCGCCCTCCAGCGCTGCGGTGTGGGCAAGGAGTGCCGCCTGCTCGTCATCGGCGCAGCCGGCGGCGTCGGCAGCGCTGCGCTCACCCTGGCCCGGTGGCTGGGCGCCGAAGTTACCGCTGCGGTAAGAAAACCCGGCCAGGCCTCCGCGCTCCAGGCGCAGGGAGTGCCGACGGTGCTGATGGCTCCGGGCGAAAGCCTCGCCAATTCCGCAAAAGCGACCCTGGGCAGCGGCTTTGACGTGGTGTTCGACACCACCGGCTCCTGCCTGGCCGAAGCCATTGCGGTCCTGGCACCCTACGGGCGCGTCGCCATCATCGTCGCGCACGGCGACGGCATGGTCAACGTGCCGACGCGCGATCTGTACCGGCGCGCGGGCAGCATCGTCGGCATCAATTCACTGCTCTTGAGCGCGACCGACTGCGCCGCAATCCTGTCGCGCCTGCAGCCGGCGTTCGACGCCGGACAGCTCACGCCACCGAGCGGCATGGAGGAACGCCCCTTGGTACGAGGGGTCGAAACCTACGGCGAACTGCATCGCGGCGCGCGTTGCAAGTTCGTGCTCGTCGCCGATTGAGGACGCGACGTTCCGCGTCCTGAGAGTTTTAAATCGTCCGGTTTCGCTCCCGAATCGCGTTTGCGGTTGATGAAGTGATCAATAACCCTGCGCGCGCCACTTCGCCAGCGCCTTCTCCTGCACTTCCTTCGAATAGCACTCGCTGAATGACTGGCGTACCGGCCGGTCCGCGAGGGGCCATTCCACCGGCCAGGTGCAGTCGTAATACACGCGTGCGCCGATGCGATGCTCGCGCTCGTACTCGCTCAGCCAGGGAATCAGCGGCCAGGCGGTGGCATGATCGATCTTGTTGATGCCGCGCCCGGGGTGGCACTTGGTCATCAGCGCGTGGAACACCTGCTGCAGGTTGCACGGATCGACGTCGTCTTCCACCACGATCACGCTCGGGGTCAGAAGCCCGTGGCGCGCGCTCCAGATGACGTGCGCAATTTCTCCGGCGATGCCGTAGTAGGCGTTCTTCACCGACACGGCGATCGCATGGCTCGCGCCTTCGACGATCAGGTAGGCTCCGGTGACCGGCAGGCCCTTGGAGCGCAGCTCGTCGAGGAACTGGGCGCTCTTGTTGACCGAGAACACCGACGCCGAATCGTCCAGCGGAACCCCGGGGCAGGAGAAAGTGAAAATCGGGTTGTTGCGGTGGGTGATCGCCTTGACGCGGATGACCGGTTTGGGGCTGGCCGCGCCGGAGCGATAGCCGGTGTACTCGCCAAAGGGCCCCTCGTCCTTGCTGTCACCGGGCATGATTTCGCCTTCGACAACTATCTCCGCATGGGCGGGCACCATCAGGTCGCTGGTTTCGCACTTCACCATCTCCACCGGTTGGCCGCGCAGTCCGCCGGCCACGTCCACCTCCGAGACGCCGTAGGGAAGCGGCGTAGCGGCGCAGAAGGTGCAGATCGGCTCGGTACCGATGACCACGGCCACCGGCATGCCGATGTTCTTGGCGCCGTACTTCTGGTCGGCCATGATGCCCAGGTGCTTCGGTGAAGGCGCGAGCACGCCGAAGGAGTGGCTGTCGTGCAGCATGTGGCGATACATGCCCCAGTTCTGCCAGTCGCTGTCCAGGTCCTTGGTGACAGTCAGGTGCCAGGTGCCCAGATACCGGCCGCCGTCGCCGTCATGGATGAATGGCACCGGAAACTTCAGCAGGTCGGCCTTGTCGCCAAGAAGAATGTTTTCCTTGCACGCACCGGTCTTGACCGTCACGGGCTTGATCGGCTTTTTCTGGCGGCGCAGATACTCTTCGATGAGTTCCCGCATCGGCGTTTCCACGTTCATGTCCATCGCGATCGCAATGCGCTTGACGTTGGCAAGCACCGAGCTTGTCAGCCGGTAGCCCTGCGGATAGCCGGTGACCTTTTCGAAAAACGGCGCCGGCAATCCGGTCTCAAGGGCGCGGCGCGTAATGGCACCTGCTTCCAGGTTCCAGTCCACTTCCTCCTTGAATGTTTTCAGTTCGCCTTCTTTTTCCAGCCGCGCGACAAAGTCCCGCAAATCCTTGAACGCCATTTCTCATCTCCAATCAATAAAAATATGCCTTGATCCCGAAAATCAGCGGCCCCTGGGCGGGCTGCTACTCAACGGACTTCAGGCCCAGCAATTTCTCCGCGTTACCGCTGCAGATCTTGCGCTTGTCGCCCTCCGGGATGACGATGCCTTCGATGAAGCGCGCGCCCTGCTCCATGGCCTCGTAGGGGTAGTCCACTGCAAACATGATCCGGTCCGCCCCGAGCGTCTGGTAGACGCACTGAAACTGCGGGTCGTGAAACATCCCGCTGGTGCTGACCAGAAAGTTGTCGAGGAAATATTCACTCGGCCGGCGCTGCAGCGCGACGGTCATCGGCGACCGGGTCCAATGGTTGTCGATGCGCCACAGCCAGAATGGAATCGATTCGCCCAGGTGTCCGAGCACGATCTTCAGCTTTGGACAGGCATCGAAAAGTCCGCTGGCGATGAGCCGCAGAGAGTGCGTGGCCGCGTCGAAGGCGAAACCCCAGGCCGCCTGCGTAAGCCCCGGATAATCCGCCAGGGCGGTCAGTACGCCGGCGGGCGGATCCTTAGGGTGCAGCATCATCGGCACCCCAAGCCGCTCGGCGGTCTCCCAGAGCACCCGGTATTTGCGGTGGTCCAAATACTCCCCGGCAAGGTGCGAGTTGAGCTTGCCCCCTTTCAAACCGAGCTTGGTTACGGCGCGTTCGAGTTCGGCCGCAGCGCCTTCAGGGTCGCCATAGGCCAGCGTTGCAAGGCCGGTGAATCGATCCGGCCGGCGCGCGATGGCTTCGGCCAGTTCGTCATTGATGTCTTTTGCCAGCGCCCGCCCGGTTGGCAGGTCCAGTTCTTCAATTCCCGGCCCTGCCATGCTGAGCACCTGCATGTCGATGCCCGCCGCGTCCATCGCCGCCACGCGACCTTCGCCCAAATCGAGGAGGCGGCCGACGATGGTCGCAGACATGTCCTGGAAGCTGCCGGGCATGCGCATCAAACGATCTGCGGTGTTGCCATTCTGGTCGGTGAATTTTTCGAGCCGCGGATAGCCCTTGTGCGCGCGCAGGGCATCGAGATGGCTGTTGGTAAAGAAGTGCTCTTCGAACGAAATTTTTTTCATCGCTGACCCCACTGACGATTAACGAGAGAAACGACAGGCGAACCTGCGCGCCACCGGTACCTCACTGCGCATAACCCTGTACCGCGGCACAGCGCCGCGATCAATCCACCTGCATGCCGGTGGCCTTGATGACATTGGCCCACTTTGCAATTTCATTGCGGAAATACTTCGCGAACTGCTCTGGCGTATCGCCCTGGGGATCGAGGCCCGCAGCGGCGAAGCGCTGCCGGACATCCGCCATTCCGAGCAGGCGCTGGATGTCGCCGTGAACTCGGGATATCACCGCACCAGGGGTTCCCGCCGGCGCGAAAGCACCATACCAGGTGCTTGCCTCGTAGCCTGACACGCCCGCCTCCTGCATGGTGGGCAGGTCCGGGTACAGTTCCGCG
Organism: uncultured beta proteobacterium; assembly: GCA_903859155.1. GTDB lineage: Bacteria > Pseudomonadota > Gammaproteobacteria > Burkholderiales > SG8-39 > 2-02-FULL-62-17. The sequence goes on along the minus strand of CAIOLO010000019.1, from coordinate 75,164 downwards.
CGTCTGCTGCCGGTGACCGCCAGGGCCCGCAGTTTGCCGGAATTGATGTGGGGTATCGCGCCCGGCAGGGTGTTGATCGACATCTGAATGCGGCCGGAGATGAGATCGGTATACATCTGCGAAATGTTCTTGTAGGGAACGTGCACGGCCTCCACTCCGGCGAGGGTCATGAACAGCGCCATGAACAGGTGCCCGGATGACCCGTTGCCCGTGGTGGCATAGGAAACCTTGCCAGACTGGGTCTTTGCCAGCGCAATCATTTCCTTGATCGATTGGGCCGGCACGGACGACGGAACCAGGAAAACGCCGTTGGTCGAACCGACGGTCATGACTGGCGTCAGGTCCTTCTGCGTATCGAAGGGCAGGTTCTTGTACAGGCTGACGTTCACCGCGATTGCAGATGTGTGCAGCAGCAGCGTATAGCCGTCGGCGGCTGATTTCGCCACGACTTCGGTGGCGATGTTGCCGCCGGCACCGACGCGGTTTTCCACGATCACCGACTGGCCCCAGATCTCGCCCAGCTTCTGCCCGACGATGCGCGCCAGCACATCCACCGAACCGCCCGCAGCAAACCCGACGACGATACGCACCGGTTTGGAGGGATAGCTCTGCGCCACGGCAGATGCGGAGGCGGCAAGCATGGAGCACAACACCAGCCCTTTGCGCCACCATGGCATTGTGCGGCGGGTCATTGGCCATCTCCGCAGGCTGCAGCATGACCCGGCGGGGACTCCGCATCGGCACCTCGCGGGGTCCGTGTCCTTTTCTTCTTATTGACCTGGATACCCAGCAGACGAGCTGCATTGCCGCCGAGGATTTTTTTCCTGTCGGAGGCCGATATTTTCATTGTATCGACATGACGGGTATCGGCGCCGATGAAGGGGTCATCCGACCCCCACAGCAGATGATCGGCGCCGACAATGCCATGCGCCATGGCAAGCGCCGGCCCGTAAAAAGATGCGGTGTCGTAGTACAGGCGTTTCGCGTACTCGCTGGGCAGCCGGTTGATGCGTGCCCGGCAGTCGGGAAACAGGCGATAACCGTTGTCCAGGCGCTCCAGGATCATCAGCAGCGCGCCGCCGGTATGCGCCATGATGTAGGGGAAATTCGGGTAGCGCTCGAAAATCCCTGAATAGATCATGCGCGCCGCCGCCAGCGTGGTGTCGAAAACGAACCCGACGCGCAGCGGCAGTTCGAACTCCTCCATGTCCTCAGTGTGCGCCGGGAACATCGGATGCTCGAACACCGCCAGGCGCAGCGCATCGATACGCGCCCACACCGGCTCGAAGCGCGGATGATTGAGCGGCTGACCGGCTATGTTTGAGCCGATCATCACCCCGTGCAAACCCAGTTCGCCGGTGATCCGGTCCAGTTCCGACAGCGAGGCGGGCACGTCATCCAGCGGCAGGCTGCCCAACCCGGCAAAACGCTCCGGATGGCGCCCGACCATTTGCGCCGTAACGTCGTTCATGTAACGCGCCATCTCGATCTGGCGAGCGCCGCGCCACTCGTAGACATTGGGCGTGCTGTAACTGAGCGCCCGCATGTCGATGGACTTCTCGTCCATGTCGCGCAGCCGGGCATCGACATCGAACATGGCCTCGCGGTACCAGAGCACCGTGTGTCCGTCCTTGCGCAACAGTGTTTGCCCGTCCGCGGTGCTCTGCGCCGTCAGGCCCGCGTCGGCGACCAGCTCCCGGACGTAGCGGCGGTCGACGACATGGGCATGAATGTCGATGATCGACTTCGCGACATTCATCTGGTGCGGCTCATGGGCATGGCAGACACTATTTTGAGGATGGGCCCAGTCTAAATGCCGTGCCGTTGCGCTTCATTGATCCACATCAACTGGCCCGGGCAAGCCATCGGGAAACGCCTATAAAAACATCGATTGACCGCGCCGGAAGTCGCGAAGATACTCCCGAGGGGGTCAATCGATAAACGCACCCGGCGCCATCGAATTCGCGGGTTTCCACAGGGCGATCAGCGCCGCAGGTTTCGGGGAGGAGACAATGTTCGCAGGTACCACGGAGGGCTGGAGGAGCAGGTTCCGTTTTACGCTTTCACCGACACGATCGTTCATGCTGGGCATCGCCTTGCTGTGCGCCAGTGCCGCGCATGCCGATCCGATACCCAAGGGCTGGGAAGCGCAAAATCTGCGCCCGATCGGCTTCTCGGGCCTGGAGGGCCGCTACGGTGCGTTCAAGCTTGCCCTCAAGAAGGCCGGCAACGGCCACTGGTATCTGTACATGGGCCACACCTTCGATGCGGGCTGGAGCATCCTCGACGTCACCGACGCGCGCCGGCCGCGTTATGTGAAGTTCATCCCCGGCCCCGAGGGCAAGATCACCAGCCAGCTCACGCTGCACGACAACCTGATGATCACTTCGCTGGATTCCCGCACGCTGTCCAAGGAGCCGCAGGCGTTGATCTATCTGTGGGATATCAGCGATCCGGAAAATCCAAGAAAAGTGAGTGAGTGGAAAGGCGGTTTCAGGGGATCGCACCGCAACGTTTATCCCGGCGGCAAATACGCCTACCTCTCCACCAGCATGCCCGGATTCAGCGGCAACATCATGGTGGCGCTCGACGTGAGCGATCCGGCCAATCCGAAGGAAGCGGGCCGCTGGTGGGTGCCCGGACAGAAAGACGGTGAAGCTAAGTCGACCGAGTATCCGCCCGGATTTCACGGTCCGGTGCACCTGAGCCCCGACGGCAAGTGGGCGACCATGCCTTACACGCCTTATATTCTGAACCTCGACATCAGCGACATCGCCAATCCCAAACGCATCGGCGCGCTGCAGATGACGCCGCCCTTCGCCAAGGTTGGCATACAGTCGATACACACCGTGATGCCGCTGTGGGACCGGCAGCTGCTGTTCGCCAGCTCCGAGGCGCGCGACCCCGACTGCAAGGACGACGGCATGCACTTCGCGGTGCTGGTGGACAACAAGGACCCCAAGAATCCGAAACTGATGTCATTCTTTCCCGAGCCGCGCCCGCCGAAAAACGCCAAGTACAAGGATTTCTGCGCCAAAGGCGGCCGCTTCGGCGTGCATAACGTCAACCAGGAGTTCCACCTGCCGGAGGTCGAGAAACCCGGCAACCTGATCTATGCCGCGTACTTCAACGCCGGTCTGCGGATTTTCGACATCGCCAATCCGCGCATCCCCACCGAAGTCGGCTTTTTCATGCCGCCGGAGCGCGAAGGTCTGCCCGAGCACGGCGGCGCGCACGGCTCGCCGGTCAACTGGACCGAGGAGGTCCTGGTCGACACGCGCGGCAACATTTACATCTGCGACGACAAGTGGGGCGTGTTCATCCTGCGCTACACCGGCAAGGGACAACCCAAACCGACGGCGCGCTAGGACCACAGCCAGGTTACCCGCAGTGGGATAACAGTAATTTTTGTAACTTTTTAATTATATTAATAATAACTGGCGTATGTTTTTATGTGTTTTTAATCCTAGTATTGGTTTATTGCATCGATGCTGTGACTTTTTTCAAGGGCAAGGAATACCTCTACAACCACCACCTCACCGCGCCCTGCCGACCGCTGGTTGGGCATGCGGACAAATTTCTCATGGTGGAATTGTGGTGAGGGTTGCAGAACCTTCCATCCGCGCCGGGTACCACCGCTATCGGGAAAACCCAGTGGGCGGGAACGACCCGGAGCCGACGCGGTGATTTTCGATGATCCGAAAGGCTGCTTCCGCCAGCAGCGGTCATCCGCGCGCACCCATTATCGGAATTGAATCAGATCAGGAAGAAGATTCTTCCACACTCTGTGCGCTGGCGTAACGTGCCGACATCAAATCGCACGGAATCCATCCAGACACACTCGCCATTACTTCGACCTTGATATAGATCATTCAGCTTCACCGTCGCTATGATTAACATGCAAACTTTCGTCCAAACTGCGGTAAATTGGTAACAATCCGCTATGATCAACAGGAGGCCCAATGTCTGTCAAACTTGACTTCTCCACTCTGAATCTCATGGATGCTCTCGATCTCGCCATTCTGGTCGAAGCCGAAGCACATGAGCGCTACAAGTTCTTTGTCGAGCAGATCGGTCGCCGCTACGATGTCGATGCCGCGTCCATCTTTGAAACTATGGCGATGAACGAAGAAAAACACGGACGTCAGCTCAATGATCGAAGGCAGGCGCTATTCGGCGACAAGCCCAAACGCGTCAGCAGTGCTGCCATCTTCGACGTGGAGGCGCCGGAGTTTGGCGCACCGAGCTGGAACATGTCGCCGCTGAAGGCATTTCAGCTGGCGCTGGCTTCGGAGGAAAAGGCCTATCAATTCTACGACGAGGCCATCAAGCACGTGAAGGACACTACTGTGCTCGAGTTGTTCGCGGAACTCCGCGACGAAGAGACCGAACACAAGCGCTTGATTAAGAACGCGATGGAGGCTCTGCCTCCGGGCTCAGACAAGGACCTCGAGGACGAAGACGCCTGAGCCGCCTTTACACCCCCCCTTCGCCGGGCCGAAGGCGCGGACTTGCCGCTGTTTTCTGCATCAAGGTCATGCGCCGTTTTCCCCCAATTCGTACAGGCACTGCGTCCGCGCCTGCTGCCCGAGGCCCTGCAGCCGCTCAAGCAGCAGCGCAGGCTGCGCGATAAAGTCCTCGGCAAGTTCCGCCAGCGTCACCCGGACTCAAGCTTTAGCCCGTACTGCCGATAACTCTGTTGGGCCGCCTTCCCGCCGGCCGCCACGGCGGCGCGCGGGAATCCGGACATTGGCAACCTCGGAGCGACTGGCGCCCCTCGGAATCCCCATGAGCATACTGAACTGGTTGATCCGCAGCGAAGGATCGCAACACACCCCCGCGGCGAGCAAGACCCGTGTTGCAACCGCGATCGAACTGGCTGTCCTGGGCATTGATACCCGACTGCGGCTGGTCAAAGGCTATGCCCGGCGCCTGCTCCCGGCGGTGGAAGCCGCGCTGGCCCATTGCAGTTGCCTGGCTGCCGCCATACCCGACCCGATCGACCTGCTGCCCGATGCCTGGAACCGCGATTCCAGTCTGAGAGCTCTGTTCGTGCAGCCGGGCGAGATCGACGAGTTGCTCGGTCGTTCACTGGAACTGCACGCCTTCGCCGAACAGCCTGCGCATATCGGCACGGAAGAAATATGCGCGGTGATTTCGCTGCTGCGCACCGAGCAAAATGTGCTGGGTTGGGCCTGTCAGGGCGACACACTGCAAAAGGATGTGGTCCAGCGCACGGTCAGCTTTTCCCGCCATCGCCTGCTCGTTCCGAGCGAGAGCGAGGCCGAATTGCGGCGCGAAATCGAATGGCGCGCCTACGAACAACTGGTGGTCGAAGCACTGGGCTGCCTGTTCCGCTCAGGCGCGACCGAACAGCCGGGCGAACGGGTCAATGCGCTGCTGCGCGAGCGTCTGCATTTGCTGCAACGCTCGCGCGCCGGACTGGCGGCCCTGCAACAACCGCCGCTGGCCGATGAATCGACCTTTCGTTCCCTGCGGCAACAACTGGTGGAAAACGCCGGCCAACTGGCTTCGCTGCGCCACCACACCGACACGCTGGAAGAACAGTTGGAGCGCGCGGCACAGGTGCTCGCCCGGCCCGCCGACATCATCATGTTCGCCAGGACCGAAGACCGCCTGACCTCGCTGAACATCATTACCGATGATGAGGCCTGCGTCGCCGCCAGGCTGCGTCTGTTCGAGATCGCGGTGCGCGGTGGGCAGTCGTTTGCGCGCACCACCGCCATGGTCCGACTGAGCCGCCGCCAATTGAAACCAAGGCGCATGGATTTTTCCGCCGTCGAACGCTGCTTATAACCTCAGCCTCGGCGAGCAATCCTCCGCGTGACCCGATGCCGCGGGGACGCCGCCCCTGCTCAATCGGCGCGAATCCCCGCCTCGCGCACCAGGATGCCATAGGCCTCCCGGTCGCGCCGCTGCCGTTCCGAGAACTCCTCGGCAGAGCCGGTGAGAAGGTCTGCCCCGAGCGAGACCAGCACCCCGCGCACTTCGGCCGACTGCATGATGCGCACGATCTCGCGATTGAGGCGATTGACGATATCGCGCGGCATTCCGGCCGGACCGTAGACACCGTGCACCGTGCTCGCGTTCAGTTCGGTACCGGTTTCGGCCATGGTGGGGGTATCCGGAAATACCGAGGAACGCGTCGGGCTCGCCACCGCCAGCAGGCGCAGCTTGCCGGCCTTGATCTGCGCGATGGCCACGCCCACGTCGAAGGTGAAATCAATCTGGCCGCCAAGCAGCGCCACCAGTGTTTCGGTTGAGCCCTTGTAGGGAATATGAGTGGCCTCGATCTTCGCCGCGCGCGACAACATCACCGCAGCCAGATGCGGCGCACTGCCGCCGCCCCCGGTCCCGTAGTTGAGCTTGCCCGGATTTGCACGCGCATAGGCGATCAATTCGGTGACAGTGTTGACAGGCAGGCTCGGCCGCACCACCAGAAACGACGAAACCCGCGCGGTCGGGGCGATCGCCTCGAGGTCCTTTGCCACATCGATGCTCATTTTGAACAGGTGCGGGCCGACCACCACAGGGAAACCCGGCGTATACAGCAGAAGGTAGCCATCCGGCGCGGCCTTGGCAGTCTGCTCGAGCGCAATGACCCCGGCTGCGCCGACCCGGTTCTCGACCACCACCGGCTGGCCGAGCGTATCGCCCAGGCGCGGCGCGATGGCGCGTGAAATCTGATCGGGCGGAGTGCCCGGCGGAAGATTGACGAGCATCCGCACCGGCTTGACGGGATAGGGCTGCTGTGCGGCAACGCTGAGTGCGCCGCAGGATGCGAGCGCCGCGAGAAGTCTGCAAAGATATTTGGCCAAGATGTCCCCGATAGTCGATTGGCAAAGCGCGCAGACCAAAAGTCGCGGTCGGCGCATTCGGCTATATTAACGCGTTCGCGAAGCATGCCAGGGAGCTGCGCCTTCGTGACACCAATAAAAATCACGGAGAAGCCAATGGCAGACGGACTCAAGCCGATACGCCGCGTCGTCACCGGCAACGATGCCCAGGGTCGCTCCTGCGTGCTGTGGGACAGCGCGGCACCCAATGCAAACCCGCAGCCTGGCAAGCCCTCGGGCATGACCGACCTGTGGGTCTACCCTTCGTGCCCGGTGAACATTTCGCTCGACCGCGACGATGGCGCCCTGCCCTACCATTTCGAGCCACCGCACAGCGGCGGGCACCTGCGCATCGTGCAGTCGGCGGGAAAACCGGCGGATTTCGACCCGGCAACGGACAAGAGCGCCGTTGCGCCGCATGCGCCGAAACAAAATGCCCCGGGCGGCGCGTGGTACCGCGGCGGCCAGAACTACTTCTGTTCCCCCGTGCACAAATCCGAGACCCTCGACTACGGCATCGTGCTCGAAGGCCAGCGCATCCTCCAGCTCGATGACGGCGAGCGGGTGATGAATCCGGGCGATGTCGTGGTACAGATCGGCAACTGGCACGGATGGAGCAACCGGACCGGCGCCAGCCTGATGGCCTTCGTGATGATGGGAGGCGACTTTGATGCCTGAAAAAGCCAGACCGGTACGACGCCTGGTCACCGTAGACCAGGAAAACGGCACCTCCACCGCGATCCATGATGGGCCCTCGCCCGACGTGCGCACCGATCCGGCGCGGCCCGGTTTCGCCTCGACCCGGATCTGGGTGACCGACCGGACCCCGGCGCGCTTGCAGGGCGTTAGCGAGTCCCTGGACATGCCGCATACGCTGGAACCGCCGCCGCAAGGGTCGGTGTGCCGCATCGTGAGCTTCCCGCCCGATGACGGGTTCATCCGCAAGGTGGGCGCAAAAGATGTGCAGGACTATTTCGAGTCCATGGGTTCTCCCGCCGCCTCGACCCATCACGCCAAGTCGCCGCATCCGTACATGCAAAAAACCCGGACACTGGATTTCTGCCTTGTCCTTGAAGGCAGGATCACGCTGATCCTCGACACCCAGGAGGTGCACCTCGAGGTGGGGGACACCGTGGTGCAGCGCGGCACCAATCACGCCTGGAGCAACCGCTCCAACCAACCTTGCGTTATCGCGTTCTCCTCGCACGACGCAACTTATTGAAGGGAAGCTTCGCATGGATATGGACAGGATCGCAGCGGGCCTGGAGCGCCTGATCGACCCGATGGGAACGCTCGACGCGGTGGCGCACGGCATGGCGTTCGGCGAAGGCCCGGTGTGGGACCGCCGCACCCGCCAGCTTTACTGGGTCGACATCATCGGCAGCAGCATCTGGAAATGGAAGGCCGGTGTCGGCAAGGAACTGGTCATGCATCCCACCGGCTTCGCCAACGGCATGACTTTCGACAAGGAAGGCCGCCTGCTGGTGTGCGGCTGGTCCTCGCGCAATGTCTGGCGCCTGGAAAAAGACGGCGGCATCACCATCCTCAGCGAGCGCTGCGAGGGCAGGAAATACAACAGCCCCAACGACATTGTGATGCGCTCAGACGGCAGCATTTATTTCACCGACTCCGCCGGCGGCCTGGTCAACGTCGGCATGGTTGCAGCGGGCACCGATATCCAGCGGCAGGCCGAGGTGCAGGGCGTGTACCGCATTTCGCCGGACGGCAAAGAGGTCTCTCTGGTCACCGGCGCGATCAGCTACCCCAACGGCCTGGCATTTTCCCCCGACGAAAAGCTGCTCTACGTCAACGATACGCGCGTCAACAAGCTCTACGTGCACGATGTGCGGCCCGACGGCAGCCTGAGCGAAACCCGCGAATGGGTGCAACTGCAGGGCAACGAGGCCGGTGCCGCCGACGGGATGAAAGTCGACAGCGAAGGCAATGTCTATACCTCCGGCCCGGGCGGCATCCACATCCTGGATGCGTCGGCGAAACTCCTCGGCCGCATCCGTTTTCCGGCGCATGTCTCCAATATGTGCTGGGGCGAGGACGACTGGAAGATCCTTTTCATCACCGACCACCATCTGGTCTACCGGACGCGGGTCAAAGTTGCCGGCGTGCCGGTGTGGTGAGAAAAAATATCAGGGGCGGGGAAAAAACATGAACTGGAATTTCGAAAAAGTGGCCGGCCCCTGCAAGGGACCGACAGGCGGCCTGGCCTGGGATGGCAAAGCAATGTATTTCACCGCGGTCGGGGAGGAGCGCGTGCTGCGCTTCGACCCGAAGAAAAACGCGACCGAGGAATACCGCAAGTGGACCTACCGCGTCAACGGCCTCGCGACGGGGCCGAACGGCGAACTCTACGGCGGCCAGGAAGCAGGGCGGCGCGTGGTGCAGTTTCTGCCCGGGGGCATCACCACGCCGACGGCGCTGCAGTTGGATGGGTGCTATCACAATTTTCCTTGCGATCTTGCCGTCGACCGCAAAGGCCGCGTGTGGTTCTCCGACCCTTACAACCCGGTCCCTGCAGCCGGCCCGCAGATGTATCCGCTGCTCGAGCACCAGTCGGTGCTGCGCATGCAGCAGGATCGGGGCTGGACCCTGCAACGCATGACCTACGATACGCAGGGGCCGCGCGCCATCGCCCTGTCACCCGACGAAAAGACCCTCTATGTCGCCGACGGCGATACGCGGGCGAAGTTGCGCGAGCTGCGGGCTTATGCGATTGAGGAGGACGGCACGCTCGCAGCCGCTTACCGGGTGCTGCACACATTCGGCGCCGACCATCGCGGCGCGCATCGCGGCATCGAGGGCCTGTGCGTCGATGACCAGGGCGATATCATCGCTTGCGCCGGATGGCGGCAGAGTGGTCCGGGACCGCTCGTCTACGTGTTCTCACCGTCGGGCGCAGTGATCGAGACGCATCCCGCGCCTTGCGACCTGCCGATGCGGGTGGCGTTCGGCGAAGGCGAAAGCCTTTACCTGAGCGCCGCCGACGGTCACCTGTACCGAACCGAAGCTATTGGCCGTCGCGGCGCCAATCGTTTCTCCGCATCCCGCGCTGCGCTGGTCTGAGCGGCATGGAAATCCAGGATGCTTGCAGGCGGTGAATCATCACGCTACCCTTTTGCAACCATGGAAGGAACGGTCTCATGCTTAACCTGGCCATCGCGGTTTCAATTTTTGTTGCAGGGACACTCGGACTGCCGGCGATCGCGCAGGAGTATCCCTCCAGGCCCATCAAGGTGGTGGTGCCGTTCCCGCCCGGTGGCGGCATGGGCGACCGCATAGCAAGGCTGGTGTCGGACAAGTTGCGTGAGCGCTTTGGCCAGCCGCTGATCGTGGAGAACCGCGCCGGCGCCAATGCCAACATCGGCGCGGACTATGTCGCCAAGGCGGCCCCGGATGGCTACACGCTGCTGGTCACCGGCGAAGGGCCGCTGGTGATCAACAAGGCGCTGGACCCGAAGCTGTCCTATGATCCGGAAGCCTTCGTGCCGGTATCGGTGCTCATTGCCCAATCGCTCATTCTGGTGTCCAATCCCGTCCTGCCGGCGCAAAACCTGCAGCAACTGCTCGCCTATGCCAAGGCCAATCCCGACAAGCTCAATCTCGCCTCCAACGGCAGCGGCAGCAACATGCACCTGACCCTGGAGATGCTGAAACTCGCCACCGGCGTGAAGATTACGCACGTGCCGTACAAGGGCATACCGCCTGCGTTGACCGACCTGGTCGGCGGGCAGGTGGATCTGATTTTCGTGGGCCTGGGCACGGTGCAGCAGTTGCTCAAAGCCGGCAAACTGCGCGTCATCGCGGCAGCCAGCGAGCGTCGCATGGCGCTGCTGCCCGATGCGCCGACCATCGCCGAGAGCATCCCCGGCTTCGCCGCGACCAGCTGGTTCGGCATGGTGGCGCCGCCGAAGACACCTGTGGCAATTGCCGAAAAACTCTCCGGCGCAATCCGCGAGTTCATGTTGCAACCCGATGTCACGAAGATCCTTGCCGAACTGAGCATCGAGGGCGTCGGCAATTCTCCCGCAGAGATGACAGCCTTCATCAAGCAGGAAACCGAACGCTGGGGTAAGGTCATACGCGCCACCGGCATCAAGGCAGAATAGGAAATCACCGCCACCCGAATTCCCGGCGCCCCGACCGCGGCCGGTCACCCGTCTTTAATACAGCCAGCATCAACAACTCCGAGGAGCAGGTTCCAATGAACGTCGCAGAAGCCATCAGCCAGGCCGTCGTCGCGGAAGGCGCGAAGCTCGCCGCCGGCATTACCGGGCAGTCAGTCGGCCACATCGCCGACGCACTGTCGATGAATCCCAACATGTCGATGATCTACGTGCGCCAGGAGCGCGTCGCCGTGGACATCTGCGACGGCTACGCGCGTGTCACCGGCAACCCCGGCATTGTCTTTACCGACGCAGGCCCGGCCGCCACCAATCTTCTGGGTGGATGGGTCAACAGCTGGGGCGACTCGACACCGGTGCTGTTCTTCGCCGGCCACAACAACCGCTATTCCTCGCCGCGGCGTCAGACCAAGGAGATTCCGCTGGCCGAGGTGTTCGGCCCGGTGAGCAAATGGGTGGCGATGATCGAAGACCCTTCCCAGGTGGCCGATATCATTCGCCGCGCCTACGTGAAGCTGCGCTCCGGACGCCCGGGACCGGTGGTGATCGGCGTGCCCTACGACGTGACCTCGATGCCCATCGAGAATTTTCACTATGAGCCGGTGAGTTCGCGTCCGCGCATTCGTTCAGGCGGCGACCCGGCGGCGGTGCAGGCGGCGATCGATATGCTCGGCAACGCCAAGCACCCCTATGTGTACGTCGGCTCGGGCGTTCTCGGCAGCCAGGCGAGCGCCGAACTGCTGGAACTCGCAGAACTGCTCACCCTGCCGGTGGCGACCACGCTGAACGGCAAAAGCGCCTTCCCCGAAAACCATGCGCTGTCGCTGGGCATCGGCGGTTTCAGCCGCGCGGTCTACAGTTCGCTCGCCGCCACCATTACCGCTTCCAACGCCGATGTGGTGCTTACCGTGGGCGCGGGCTTCAAGCAGCATGCCACCACCGAGGCCCTGCCCAAGGGTGCCAAACATATTCAGGTGGACGTGGACGCTGACGAATTGCACAAGGAGCAGATCGCCGATGTGGGCATCTGCGGCGATGCTTCGGTGGTGCTGCGCCAGCTGATCGACGCGGCGCGCGCGCGTCTGGGCAAAGAGCGCCTCGCGCCGGTAAAAGCGCGAATCGAAGAACTCGCGGGCCTGCGCGCACGCTGGGTTGAGATATCCACTCCCCTGCTTCATGCCGACAGCACGCCGATCAACCCCTACCGCGTGACCTATGAGCTGACGCAGGCACTGAATCCCGACGAGAGCATCGTGCTGCACGATGCCGGTTCGGTGCGCGGCACCACCTGCCAGCATTACATCGCCACCAAGCCCCGCTCGTTCCTGGGCTTTGGCGTGCAAAGCGCCATGGGCTGGTCGATAGGCGCGGCCATCGGCGCGAAAAAGGCGGCGCCCGAAAAAACCGTGGTGAGCGTCATCGGCGAGGAAGCGTTTGCGGAGACCGCCATCGACATCGAAACCGCCATCCGCTCAGAGGTGGCGGTGCTGCTGGTGGTCAAGAACAACCGTGCCATACCGGCCACCGATGCCGGCATCAGCCCCCATCTTGCGAAGACACGCTTCAAAGGCAACGGCGTGGTCCCGCACCTGGTGGCGCGTGCTCTCGGTGCAAAATCGGCGCGGGTGGAAAATCCTGCGGAACTGCGTGAAGCCTTGAAAACCGCCATCGCGGAAGTAAAGGGCGGCTCCTTCTATGTGCTCGAAGTGATCACCAGCCGCGCAGCGGGCAGCCTGCATTCGAAATGGGAAGGCGCGAAGAAATAACGGCAACGCCCGCCAATTGGCTGGAGGTTCCCGCGCAATGGGCATCTCCAGCACATCGTCTGCTATTCCGGGGATGCTTCGAGTGTTTCGTCCCCCTTGTCGAATCGATTCGAAGGAGTGAACGTGGCAACAAGTGATGCACCGGCATTGAGGCGCGTCGTCACCGGCATCGACGCACAGGGACGCTCCAGGGTCGTATGGGACGGCCCCGCGCCGAACAGTCGCCGGATGGACCCCGACAATCCCAGCCTGCTCTCGGACATCTGGGTGTGGAAGGAAATGCCCGCTCCCTTGAGCGGCGACGCTGACGACAGCTTCATCCCCTATGAATTTCCCTGCCCGCCTGGCGGCGGCCACGTGCGCACCATACGCAGCGTCGGCAAGCCGGCGAACTACGACCCGGCCAAGGACACCCATGCGGTTCCCCGGCACGCGCCCAAACCCCTGCCCTCGGGCCGCACCTGGGATCGCGGCGGGCGCAACGCCTACACCACCGACATGCACAAGACCCAGTCGATCGACTACGCCATCGAAATCCAGGGCAGCCGCGACCTTGGTCTGGACGACGGCCAATACACCATCAGGCCCGGCGACATCGTGGTGCAGGTGGGCGCGTGGCATCAGTGGGTGCGCGAGGGCGATGTCTCGACCATGATGTACGACATGTTCGACGCGGAATTCGTCGACGGGCCGTCTGGCCTCGCACAGGGCAACGACCCGGTGATGCAATACGACGGTCGCGCCCTGCCTCCCGGCGCCAAGCCGGCACGGCGGCTGGTGACCATCGATCGCGAAGCCTGCAAGGGCATACGCCTCTGCGACGGCCCCGCCCCCGACATCCGCAGCGACCCGGCGCGGCCGGGATTCATGGTGTCACGCCTGTGGGTGACCGATTCGACGCCCGCGAAGATCGTCTGCGAAACACTGCACCTGCCACACACCATCGAGCCGCCGCCCAAGGGTTCGGTGCTGCGCGTCTACAACTTTCCGCCCGACAAAACCTGGCAGGGCAAGGTGGGAAAAGCTGAAGTGGAGGCCTACTTCAGGGCCATGGGTTCGCCCGGCGCATCGACCTGGTCGCCGCAGGCGCCGCATCCGTATATGCAGAAGGTTCGCTCGCTGGACATCTGCGTGGTGCTGGAAGGCAAAATCACTCTGGTGCTCGATACGCAGGAAGTCAGTCTCGAGGCCGGCGACATCGTGGTCCAGCGCGGCACCAATCATGCATGGAGCAACCGCTCCGACAAACCGGCAATCGTGTCGGTGGCCTCGCATGACGGCAAATACGCGCCCTGACCGAAGCGCGTGGCGCGAAGGGCCGCATGGACAGGAAGTTCCGCCAGCACCCACCGGCCCCTTGAGCGGCGCGCCAATAAAACAACATCATGATAATTCTACCGACAGAATATAGCGTTGACGGACGTTTCTGGTTATTTTAAATTCCGTTAATGGGATTCCCCATCGGCAATGGTGCTGCCTCGATAACGGCGCGATCTTACAGCGTTGCGTGCGCTCAAAGGTGCTGCGCAATCCAGTGCTGGAGCGGATCCCAGCGCTCGATCTCGGGCGCCGCGCGTGAACGCGGCAGGTCGAAGAGACTGGCGCCGCTGGCCGCGCACTGCACATACACCTGCGCGTCATGCAGCTGGGTCAGTACCGGCAGGTCCCAGGCCGCGAGAAAATTCTCCAGTTCGCGCGCAGCCAGCGTCTGCGGGGCGACGCGATTGGCCACCAATGCAATGCTGCTATCGCCGCGCCTGACCGCCTTTTGCGCCGCGAGCGCTTCGATGAAGTCGACCGATGCATCCATGTCGAGCACCGAAGGCACCACCGGCACCAGCACCAGGTCGGCGCGCTTGATGAGTTCTTCCAGCTTGTTGCCGTGCAGTCCTGCGGGGGAATCGTAGACCACCCACTGCGGATCGTATGCCTTGAGCGCATCGCGATCCGAATCCGGCAGCCAGCCATGGATCGCGGGAAAGCCTGCCGGACGCCGCGCCAGCCAGCGCGCGGCCGATTGCTGACGGTCCATGTCGGCCAGCACGACGCGCAGGCGCCTGGCCGCGAACATCCCGGCAAGATTGGTGGCGAGCGTGGACTTGCCGCTGCCCCCCTTGGCGTTGGCGACGAGCAGGCGCTTCATGACAGGTGTTCTCGCATCAGATGCGCGGGTTCGCGCTCGCCTGCGCAGGCGGACTTGTCGAGCCCGGAGGCAATCAGTTGCATCTGATTGCGACCGCGGTTTTCGAGCGGCTTGCAAGTCGGCGACATAGTAAGCAAATCAATCCGGGAACCTGACTTACTTCACCAGCCCCGCGCGCCTGGCAAGCTGCTCCACGGCCAGATGTTCGTCGCGCAGTTCGGCGAGAAGCTTCTCCGGCGACCCATAGTCCTGCACCATCCCGAGTGTCAGCAGTTTGGCGGCAATAGCCGGATCCTTGATCACGCGCTCGAGGGCGCTCACCAGCGTGTAGTTGACCTCGGGCGAAATCGCGGCGGGGGCGAAAAAAGCGAACCAGACCCCGGGGATGTTTTGCGCATGCCCCATCTCGAACATGGTGGGAACCGCCGGAAAGTCCGGAAAGCGGGTCGAAATGGCGATGCCCCTCAAAGCGCCGCTCTTGAGTTGGCCCGCGATCGCACCAAGGGCCACTGCCACGCCCTCCACATGTCCGCCGAGCAGGGCGGCGACGCCGGGCGCCGCTCCCTTGAAAGGCACCATGATGAAATTCGCGCCGGTGAGCGTATTGATCATCTGCACGGTGAAGTCGCCCACCGATCCGGCACCAACGGTGCCCACGCGCAGCATGCCTGGGTTGGCCTTCGAATACGCCAGCGCTTCGCCGAGCGTCTTGAACGGCGCATCGCCGCGCACCGCGACAATGCTCGGGATGCGGGTCGAAACCCCCAGCGGGGTCAAATCCCTGGCGGGATCGTAACTGACATTCTCCGGCTCGAGCACGCGCCGGTAGGTGAGCGATGCGTTGTTCGCGAGCAGGATCGTCTGGCCGTCCTTGGGCGCCTTGACCACGCTTTCGGTACCCACCGCCCCGCCGGCTCCAGCCCGGTTTATCGGCACCACAGACACCCTGAGAAGCTTCGAGAGTTCCTCTGCCATCGCGCGCCCGGCGATGTCGGTCGCATCCCCCGTGGCCTGAGAAATGACCAGCGTGATCGCGCCCTTGGGATAAGACTGCGCAAAACCCTGGTGCAAGGGAGCCGACAGCAGCGCCAGCCCCGCCAGAAAGCCAAGGATCGTTCTCAAGGAAAACAAGTTCGCTGAAATCATCGCGGTTGCTCCAGATCGAATGGGTCGGGAACAGTGTAGGGGCAAGTGCCCCGCCGCCGCAACAGCGGCGATCGCCATCGATCGCCATGAATTGACTCCCGCAACCGCCATGACCCGGCAGCCTGATCCGGCTTCAGTCCCGCCGCCTTGACGATCGGGGTCCATTTGAGCATCGGCGTCGCGCTGGGCCGTTCGAGAAATACAGGAAACCTGTATTGCCTGGGCATGGCGAACCTCGGATCAGCGGCGAATTGGAATTTCCTTGATCTAGCCCAAAATCCCGTCATTGCTGCTTACCTATACTGACCCGCCGCCCCGCATTCGGCAGGCACCGCAGTCAGTTCACACCAGGGAAAAGCATGCAGAACGCCTCCAGCCTCAGCACATTTTTCAACCCGCGAAGCGTCGCGGTGGTCGGTGCATCCACGGACCCCAAGAAGCCCGGCAACATAGCCCTGCGCAACATGGCTTCCTTCGGCTACAAGGGGAAGGTATATCCGATCAACCCGCGCGAGGATTCGATTCTCGGGCTGCCATGCTTCAAAAGCGTGCTGGACATTCCCGCCCCCCTGGATCTGTGCGTGCTGCTGGTGGCCGCTGATTACACGGTGGCGGTCGCCAAAGAACTCGCCGAAAGAAAACGGCGCCTCAACGATGTCTCGGCGGTGGTGTGCATGTCCGCGGGTTTCGGAGAACTGAACACCAGCGAAGCCAAAGCACGCGAGCACGATCTGGTGGAAACGCTGCGCTCAGCCTCGATCCGGCTGGTCGGGCCGAACTGCCTGGGTGTCATGGATACGGTGAGCGGACTCAACACGAATTTCGACATTCCCACCTATCCGCGCGGAGGTATCAGCGTTCTCACCCAAAGTGGCGCATTCGGGAACTCGTTGCTGCTCGGTTCGGGCACCAAAGGCAGGCTGGGACTCAACAAATACCTCTCCATCGGCAACTCGGCCGATGTGCAGATGTCCGAACTGCTCACTTTTTTGAAGACCGATGACTCGACACGGGTTATCGGCATCTACCTGGAAGGCCTCGCCGACCCGAGGGAATTTTTCGCGGTCGCCCGCGACGTCGCGCTGGCCAAGCCCATCGTGATCCTCAAGAGCGGCAGAAGCGAGATGGGATCGACGGCGGCGTTGTCACACACCGGATCGGTGGCCGGGGCCGACAACATCTACGATGGCGCCTGCCGGCAGGCCGGCCTGTTTCGCGCCAAATCCGTCGCGGATTTCTACGAAACGCTGCGGGCATTCGCCAAGCAACCGATTCCCCGGGGAAACCGTGTCAGCGTGCTGACCCACATGGGCGGCCCGGGCACCATGTGCATCGACGAAATTTCCACCCTTCCGGGCCTGACCATGGCGCAGCTGGCTCCGCAAACCCACGACGAATTGAAGAAGATTCTCTCTCCGTCGGCGAACATCGGCCACCCTCCCGGCTACGTCGACCTGACCGCCGCACATTGGGAAACACTGCACAACCAGGTGCTGCGCCTGCTGTTCAAGGACGACAACGTCGACACCGTAATCCAGATACTGGCACCGAGCGCATTTCTTGACCAGCCGCTGCTCGCCAAGGAGATCATCAGCGCCTACGAATCCCAGGGTGCCCTCAAAAAGCCGCTGCTCAATGTGGTGACCTTCGGCGACTTCGCCGACAAGCTGCGCGACCCGCTTGAAGATGCGGGACTGCCGACCTTTGATTTTCCGGACATGGTGGCCAAGGTCGCGGCCAACCTCGCGGCCTACGGATCGGCAAGGAAATCGGCTGCGGCCCAGGCGGCAAAGTCGACCGCGGATACATCCACGCCAACCCGTGGCCCCACGGCCAAGATCATCGCCACGGCAGCCGACCAGGGACGCATCAGCCTGCTCGAGCCCGAGGCCTATGAAGTCTGCAAGCAATATGGCATCCGCGTGCCGCCCTTCAGGATGGTGGATGCGCTCGAGGCCGCCAAAAGCGCCGCCAACGAGATCGGATACCCGGTCGTTCTCAAGGTCGTGTCGGCCGAAATTCTGCACAAGACCGATATGGGCGGCGTGATGCTCGGGGTCATCTCCGACAGCGTTCTGGAGCATTCCTGGGGCAGGCTCGTCGAAAACATACGCAAGGCCGCGCCGCAGATTACCCGGCCGAATGTGCTGGTGCAGAAGATGCTGCCGCCCACGACAGAACTGGTGCTGGGCGGATTGCGCGACAAGCTGTTCGGGCCGGCCATCATGTTCGGCCTCGGTGGCATCTACATCGAGGTCCTCAAACGCGTCAACTTCCGCCTGGCGCCGCTGGCGATCAACGATGCCGCGGCCCTGATTCGCGAAACACTGCCCACCGCGCTGCTCGAGGGTACGCGCGGCAGAAAGAAACTGAACGTCGATGCCATCGCCGCCGCGCTGGTATCACTGGGCCGGCTGTTCGAGGAGCAACCTCTGGTCGAACAGGTTGACCTGAACCCGTTTCTTCCGGACGACGATGGCGGCATCGCGGTTGACGCGCGGATAATCCTGGCCAAGCGCGTCAGCCCTTAGCCGATGTGACGCGGCGCGGGGAAACACCCCGCCGCAGTCACCCGCGTCAATCCTCGACCACCGGCACCAGCAGGTGGGAATCGTAGCGCCCTCCCGTGAACAGGCGGTGTTCGCCGCGGTTCACCGTCTGCTCGTGCAGGTCCTGCACACAAGGTCGCGGATGCGGACAGATGTCACCGCCCTGCACCACCAGTCGCAACGATTCGCCTGCTTCAAAGCGCGTACCGGAGGGCCAGATTTCTATATCGAGCGGCACGATCTCGCCAGGGGAGAGTTTGTGCTCGCGGCGATGCGCCAGCACCGGCTGGTAGTCGGTGGATTTCTCTGCATCGAGCTCTCGATGTGACGCGCGCAGCCATCCCAGCGCGACCGGTCCGTCCTCGAACTGCGCGAAATACGGAAACGGCATGACATGACCCGAAGCGTCGAGCTTGTGCAGCCCGACGAAGATATCCATGTCGTCCGAGTCGGTCGTTGCCATCCAGACCCTGAGCTTGGTGTGGCCGATGAGATCGGCTTGCCGCGGGAAGCGGAAATCAAACACGGCGCGCGAATCCTTTTCCCCGGAGGCGTAGCGGCAGGAGGTCTCAACCTCCGCCGGTTCGCGCCGCATCGCGGCCGACCCGGCGTCGAGATAAAGCCTGGTGTAGCGGGTGCGCTCGAGCGGCCATTCCCGTTCATCGCGCGTGACACCAGCATAATATTTCTGCCGCACCTCCAGGCGCACTTTCGGCCAGGTCGCGATCTCGCTCGGCATTCCTTTGAGGAAATGGTCGAAAAATGCCTGCTGCCGCTGCACGCTCTGCGGTTCATAGTAGTAAGCCCATTTTTTTCGGCCATGCACTTCGAGCCACTTGTGCGCCGCGCCGATCTTCTTGTAAGCCTCGAGCGTGCCGCGCGTGTGCAGACCCTGGTCGCTCCAGCTCGCGACCACATAGGAGGGAACCGTGATCTTCGAGAAATCGGCGACCTTGGAGGCCCAGAAGGCGTCATGGAACGGGTGCTCTTCGGTTTCTTTGCGCAGGTCTTCGATGCGGGTCTTGCTGCGCCCCCAGCGGGTTGGCAGATAGCCCCAGAATTCAGTTTCGGGAATACCGCCGTGGCGGGCGACCTCCCGATAAAAATCGCTCCAGCCTTCCCAGGGATTGATAGCCGCAAGGTGGGGCGGATTGAGCGCCGCAACCTGGTATTGCGAACTGGCAAGATAAGAAACACCGGCGAGCCCCACCCTGGCGTTGCTCCAGGCCTGCGTGCCCGCCCATTCGATCATGTCGTACTGGTCGAGCGCCTCTTCGGGCGAAAGGAACGTCGCCGTTCCTTCGGAAAACCACATGCCGCGCGTGTCCACATTGATTACCGCATAGCCGCGCGACACCCAGTAGATCGGGTCGGGAGCCTCGAAGGCCGTGTACCGCGAGAGCCTGGCAGTATCCACGCCGGATGCCGGAAACTGCCTGGCGTAATTTGTCGGGCTGTGCTTGCCGTAAGGCCCCCAGGCAATGAGGGGCGCCGCCGGTTTTTCATCAGCCGGCCGAAACAGATCGACGTAGAGCTTCACCCCGTCGCGCATGGTCACGGCGAGGTCGTGCTCGATGATCGCGCCCTGGTCCACGCTGCGCCGATATTGCGGCGCGCGCCCGCCCAGTTCTTCGGGCTCGGAAAGCGGCCCGCGAAAACGGTATTCGAAATCGTGCTGCAGCATGGACGCTCCTCCGTTAGCGGGTCGCCAGGGTTGATATGGCTCACTGCACGTCGGCGGCGACATGCAGCCGCCGAAACCGTACCGGGTCAATTGTCGACCGTCGCCCCGATCAGTTTCACCAGCTTGGCGTATTTCTCGTAATCAGCGCGGATACGCTCGGCGAATTCCTGCGGGGTTGCGTTGGCAGGATCGAGACCGCCGGCCGCTGTGAATCGCTTGGCGACATCCGGTACCGCCAGTGCCTTGCCGATCTCGCTGCGCAGGCGCATCAGCGTTGCGTCAGGCACGCCGGCGGGTGAAAACAGGGCGATCCAGGTGGACAACTCATAGCCCGGATAGAACTCCCCGACCATCGGCAGGTCGGGAAGCAGCAGCGAACGCTTGCGTCCGGTCACCGCGAGGCCCCGCAATTTTCCGGCCTGGATCTGCGGCACGCTCGAGGCCGCGGAAAACATCGCCAACACCTCCCCCGCCAATGTCGCCGCGGTGGCCGGGGCGCCACCCTTGTAGGGCACATGTATAAGGTTGATGCCGGCGCGCGACTTGAGCATTTCCATGGCCATCTGGTGCTGGCTGCCGTTGCCGGCTGAGGCGTAGGCCATGGGAGGATTGGCGGTTTTCGCGAACTCGAGAAACTCCTGAAAGTTCTTCACCTGCAGCGAAGGATGCACCGACAGGAAGAAATTGCTTTGCTCGGCCACCGGAGCAACCGGCGCGAGGTCCTTGAGCACGTCAAGCGGCATTTTCGCGTACATGTGCGGATTGATGACGATCATGCTGTCGGCGCACATCACCAGGGTATGACCGTCAGGCGCGGATTTCGCGACCAGTTCCATGGCGATGTTGCCGTTCGACCCGGCACGGTTCTCGATCACCACCGGCTGGCCCAGCAGCGGCGAGAGGCGGTCGCCGAGCACGCGTGCAACCGTGTCCGGCGCACCGCCAGGGGATACGGTCACCACCACCCTGACCGCCCGTGTCGGATACTGGGCACAAGCCGCCTGGGGAAACAGGCCCCCGAGCGCCAGTCCGGCGAGCACAGCCGCAATTGGAAGCGACCGGCGTGCCGCATTGCATTTCCTTGCCTTACCCATCATGGCTCTCCTCCAAGAATCCTGCCTTGATTCAATCGGGCTTGCGCGCCGCTCGGGTGTCAGCGAAGTCAGGCTCTGACGCTCAGCCCCCCTGCGCCTCACGGTACTCGGGGCAGGGCTGCAATTGCTCGAATCCGGACTGCCGGTCCACGCCCGTGGTGTGAACCAGATTGCGCTCCATGCAGATGAGCCGCACCGGCACGGCGCCGGTGTTTACGTGCCGATAAACCACGCCAGTGGGAAAAATCGGCAAGGTCATGACATCGCCCGCCTTCCAGACATGACGCACCCCATCCAGTTCGGTGTAGCCCTCGCCCTCGAGCATGTAGAAGATCACATCGCCGGCGTGGCGCTGCACGCCGCTGCGGCTGCCCGGTGCAATTTCCTGGCGATAAAAAAGATTGGTCTGCACCGCCGTGTAGGCAATGCACGGGTGCAGATACCACTGCATCCGGCCGTGCGCATTGAGCTCCCAGGGCAACTCCGCGCCACGGATCAGAAACGTCGCCTGCGCCAGGCGCTGCCGCTGCAGATCACGCAATTTGATCAGCCGGTCCATCAGGTTCACATTCGCCAGTTCGTCCGGATTCGACACCAGCGGCACCTGCTCCACGCCCACCGTGGCCCTCCATTCCCCGCGCCGGTGACCCTCGGGTCCGCTGGCCGCCGCACCGCGCATGTCCGGCATCTCGGACACCTGGTCGATCGCGTTGGCAATGTAGCGCGCCACCATCAGGTCGCGAAACGCGACCCAGCGGCAACCCTTCGAGGCGTCCTTGTTCCAGTGCTGATGGTTGCATCCTCCGGGCTGAATCGGCAGGAGCAGCAGGTCGCCCGACTGCCATTCCAGCACTTCGCCGTTGGTCTCGGTATAGCCCTCGCCCTCGAGCACGTAGATGATCACCCCGCCCTGATGCTTGTGCCTGCCCGACTGGCGCTTGATGAGCTGCTCGAACACCGCCCAGCTGCTGATCGCGGTGTCGGTGACCAGCGGATTGAGGTAGTACTTCAGGTATCCCTGGCGTGACACCTGGTATTCGCGCTCGTCGCCGCGAATCAGGAGCTTGCCGTTTTTCATCTGGTCCGACCAGGTCTGGTAATGGCGGATCATCTTCTCGTAGCCCGAGAGCTGATCCGGTTCCCCGTCTTTTACTTGTTCGCGTTCCATGTCTTTCCTTTGCTATTCCGGCGTGATCCCGATGCGCTTGACCATGTCGCCGTAACGGCGCAATTCGGTTCTGGTCAGATCGCCCATTTCCGCAGGGGTGCTTGACTTCGCCTCGAAACCGACGGCGCGGTAGCGCTCGCGCACATCGGGCTCGGCCATCGCCCTGGCGATGTCGGCCGCGATGCGGCGCGCCAGTTCGGGTGGCGTGCCTCGCGGCGCTAGTATGCCCCCCCAGGCATCGATTTCGAAATCCGCCGGCCCGCCAACCTCCCTGCTCGTGGGCACGTCGGGGTCGGACTCCAGGCGCGAGGGTCCGGCCACGGCGAGATAGCGGATGCGCCCGGCCTTGACCAGCGAGGCCGCCGACCCCGATGTGGAGACGATGAAGGCGACGTCGCCATTGACTATCGAGGTGAACATCTGCGCCGCTTCCTTGAAATGCACCGGAACCATTCTCGTCCCCGTGAGATACGCCAGCATCGCGCCGCCAAGGTGAGGCGCGCTGCCGACAAACGGCGAGCTATAGGTGATGCGATCGGGATTGTTGCGTGCCGCCGCGACAAGCTCGGGCATCGAACGATACGGTCCCGCAGCCGACACCGCCACCAGGAATGCCGTCCGGTACACCATGGTCACCGGCACGAAATCGACTTCCGGGTCATAGGGAATCGACTTGATGAGATGCGGATTGAGCGTGAGCTGCGCGTTGGACACCAGCAGCAGGTCATACCCGTCGGGTGCGGCCTTCTTGACCGCGCCGATGGCAATGAAGCCGTTTGCTCCAGGGCGCGCATCGATCAGCACCTGCTGTCCCCAGGCGCGCGCAAGCTTGTCGGCCACCACCCTGATCACCACATCCGGCGTCAATCCTGAGGGAAACGGCGAGGTGATGCGCACCATCTTGGAGGGGTAACCCTGGGCATACGCCGGCGGCACCGACAGCGTCAGCGCAAAGCCGGCGAGTGCGACTGCAGCGCACCTGGTGATGATTGTCATCGTTTGCTCCTTTCAGTTTCCCGCGATCCTGCCGCGATTCTGGCACGGATGGTCCGAACCTTCCCCTGCCCTTCCCAAAGGCGCATCCGCAACCTGATCACGCCAGGCAAACTAATCGAGCACGATGTTTCGCTGCTGGACCACCCGGGTCCACTTGGCGATCTCCGCCTCCATGAAACGCTGCATCTCCTCCGGGCTGGTGGGCGCGGTTTGTCCGCCCCATTCGGCAAAGCGCTGGGCCACATCCGGCAAGGCCAGTACCCGACGCACCTCCGCATTCAGCCGGTTGACGATCGGGCGCGGCACACCCGGCGGCGCGGAGATCGCGAGGAACGAAATGGTCTCGAAGCCTGGCAACGTCTGGGTGGCGGTCGCCACGCCCGGCAGCGAGGGCGACGGTTGCGCCGAGGTGACGGCGAGGGCGCGCAGCCTGCCGCCCTGGATTTGCGGCGAAGCGGTGGTGATCGCCTCGAATGCCACGTTCATGCGTCCGGCGATCACCTCAGCCAGCGGTTCCGCGCCGCCGCGATAGGGAACAAATGTCAGTTCGACGCCCGCCATCGAATTGAACATCTCCGCAACCAGGTGATACAGCGTGCCGATCGGCGCGCCGTAGTTGAGCTTGGACGGATTGCTCTTGGCGTAGCCGATCAGATCGGCGAGCGTGCGGTACTGGGAATCCGCGCTCACTGCGATGACGATCGGGTAGGTCATCAACAGTGAGATCGGCGAAAAATCCCGTATCGAATCGTAGGGCAGCTTCTTCATGGTCGCCGCCTGCGTGACAAATCCCCCGATCACCAGCAGCAGCGTGTAGCCGTCCGGCGGGGACTTCGCGACGGTGGAATTCGCCACCACACCGCCGGCGCCGGCGCGATTTTCCACCAGCACCTGGCGGCCCAATCCGTCGGACATCTTCTGGGCGACGATGCGCGCCCCGACATCCGCATTGCCCCCCGGCGGAAATCCCACCAGCAACCTGATCGGCCTGGAGGGAAAATCCTGCGCCATCGAATGATTTGCGGCACAGCCCAGAGAGAACACAAACGCAGCGGCGCATGCCTTGAGCATCCGCAATCCGGGAATTGCTTTCCTGTCCATGGTTTCCTCGCTCCTTGTTATTTGACTTCGCGCCGCTCGCCTGCCTTGCGGATGTCAAGTCGCCAGCAGGACCAGATTGCGGTAGGGGTCGACTTCGCAGTTGAAACCCGGCGGCACCAGCACGGTGGTCGTCTTGTCATCGACAAGCGCCGGCCCGGCCACCTTGTGGCCCGGTTCCATGCGGTCCCAGTCGTACACCGGCGTGTCCACGCGCAGGCTGCCGCCCTGGAACAGGCAGGAGCGGGAACCGCGCCGCGCCGTCTCCACGCCGGCCGAGGTGCTCTGGCTTGCGGCCATCTGCACCGGTCGCCGTGGCGCGGTGACCTTGAGCCGGAAGGTCAGGAACTCCACCGGGCGCCAGTTCATCGAGTAGGTGTACATTTTTTCGTAGCGTGCGTGGAATATCCGCAGCAGTTCCTGCATGGATTGCGCATTCAGCGTTTCCGAGGGCATGTCGATTTCCACTTCGTGAAACTGGTCGGCGTAGCGCATCTCGACCGTGGGCTGGAAGGACAATTGCGATTCGGTAAATCCGATGCGCGCAAAATCACGCAGCGCCTGGGCGCGCATGTCCGCGTACAGGCCGGTCACCTCGGCAAAATCCAGCCGGTCCTGGCTGCGGAAGCACGAGCGTGCATATTCGAAACCGAGGTCCTTGGCGAACATGCCAAAAGCGCTCATCAGCGCCGCCACTCGCGGCACGATCACCATCGGGATGGACAACTGCCGCGCGATCGACGCCGCGTGTATGCCCCCCGCGCCGCCGCCGGCCACCAGCGTGAAGTCGCGCACGTCATGGCCCTGCTTGGTACATACCTCCGTGACCAGATTGGCCATCACCGTATTGATGGTGGTGTAGATCGCCTGCGCTGAATTCTCCACGCTCATCTTGAGCTTGGCTCCCACCGCCGCCACTGCCTGATGCGCGCGCGCCGCATCGAGTTTGATGTCCCCGCCCAGAAAATAATCTGCCGGTATGTAACCCAGCACCAGATCGGCGTCGGTGACCGCGGCCTGCTCGCCCTTGCCGTAGGCTGCGGGACCGGGATCGGCGCCGGCGCTCTGCGGCCCGACCCGCAACAGTCCCAATGAGTCAACCCAGGCGAGCGACCCGCCGCCCGCCCCCACGGTGGGTACGTCCACCATCTTGATGGCCACCCGGTGCTCGCCGACCCAGGATTCGGAGGTCGTCGGAATTTCGCCGTCCTTGATGACGCACACATCGAAACTGGTGCCCCCCATGTCCACCGACAGCAAGTTGGTCCTGCCATGCAACGCGCCCAGATAGGTGGCCGCGGAAGGCGCTGCGGCGGGTCCCGAATTGAGCAGGTACACCGCCCTGTCGACACATTCGTCCACCACCTGAACCAGGCCATTGGCGAGCATCATCAACAAGCGGCCGTGAAACCCGTGATCGGCAAGCCCCGACTGGAGCCGGCTCGCATAGCGCGTCAGCACCGGGCCGATATAGGCGCTCACCACGGCCGTGGAGAAACGCTCGAACTCGCGCCAGACAGGCAGTATCTCGTGCGAGGCGGTGACATACACCTGCGGTGCCATCTGCTGCACCAGGCGCTTGGCCTGGAGTTCATTCGCGCCGTTGGCGTAGGAGTGCAGGAAGCAGACCGCGATGGCGGTGCAACCGTCATCGAGCAGTTTTTTCGCCGCGGTGCGCAGTTCCTGCTCGTCCAGCGGCGTGAGCAGTTCACCGGTGTACAGGGTTCGTTCTTCCACGCCCAGCCGCAGGTAGCGCGGCACCAGCGGCTTGTAGGGCGGGATGAACACGTCGAACATCGAGCCGTGAAGATTCTTGATGCCGCGGCGCATCTCGACAGAATCGCGAAACCCCTTGGTGGTGATCATGCCGACCTTGGCACCGCGTTCGGTGATCAGGGTATTGGTGCCGAGGGTGGTGCCGTGAACAATCTGCTCCACCTCGCTCAGGAATCCGTTCAGGCTCTGGCCAAAATGCGCCGCCGCCTTGCCCACGGAGGCGAAAAACCCCTGGGTCGGATCGTCCGGCGTGGTGGATGCCTTGAAGCGCTGCAACTGTCCCGATTCCTCCAGAACCAGGCAATCGGTGAAGGTACCGCCCACGTCTATGGTCAACTGCTTCATCTGTCTTTCTCCGTTAAATCTGCATGCTGGTTGCGTGTATCCGGCTCGCTGCGGTTAGCGCCGGGGCATCGAGTTCCGCTGCCCGGCTATCCGGCACGGTTCAACGGCCCAACGTCCTCAACGCGCCGGCGACGATCTTGTCGGCAGTCACTGTCAACTCTGCCTCTAGCTGCGTGCTGAAGGGAATCGGCACGTCCGGGGTGTTCACCCGACACACCGGAGCCTTCAGCGACGCCAGTCCCTCCTCCGCCAGTGTCGCGGCTATTTCCGCGGCGACGCCGAAGCTGCGATGGCATTCATCGGCAATCACTGCCCGCCCGGTCTTGGCCACCGAGCGCAACACCGTTTCCCGGTCCAACGGAGCGATGCTGCGCAGATCCACGACTTCCGCGGAGATCCCGTGCTCCTTTTCAAGGATGCCGGCTGCCGCCAGCGCGCGTGGCACCGTGATGGAATTGGCGATGAGGCTCACGTCACCGCCGTCGCGGCGGATGCGGGCCCTGCCCACCGGAATCATCGGCGCATCGGCGTCCAGTTCTGCGGTTTCTCCGAGCAGTAGTCCATGACTGATGAACACCGTCGGGTTCCGGCTTTCGCGCAGCGCCCACTTCATCAGGTAATAGGCATCCTCGGCGCCGCCGGGCATCAGGATCTGCAGCCCCGGCACTTGGCCGAGCATCGCCTGGGGACGATGCGAGTGCTGGGCCGCGCCGCTCCCGCGCATTCCCGCCAGTGAATAGAAGGTCACCGGAACGGTGGTCTGGCCGCCACTCATGTAATGGATATTGGCGGCCTCGTTGACCACTTGAGGGAACGCCTGAAAGATGAAGCTTCCCGTGGAGAGATCCACCAACGGCCGCATCCCCGCCACCGCCGCGCCGATGCCGGCGCCGGCAAGCCCCAGTTCCGAGATCGGCGTGACGGAAATGCGTGCGGCAAAATCCTTCAGCACCGGTTCCATGGTTTTCTGTGCCACAGGGTTCAGGCCCATGAAACCGCTGCCGATGAGCATGACCCGCTCGTCGGCAGCCAGGCACTCGTGAATCGCCCTGGCGAGACCTTCGGCAAAAGTGATCTTCATCGGGTCTGTCCTCCTTGTGCCAAAACGTGCCGATACGCTTCCTGCGGGTCCGGGTAGGGACTGTCCAGCGCAAAACGCACCGCTGCAGCCATTTCCGCCCGCACTTGCGCGTCTATGGCTTCCACCTGGCTCCGATCCAGTTCTCCCGAGGCCACCGCCTTGCGTATGTGCAGCAGCAGCGGATCGCTGTGCTCGAGCCACACCGCCAGGTCCTGGCGGTCGGGTTTCTGGCCGAACGCCCATGCCACCTGCCACTCGCCATCGGGCAGTTCTGGAAACAAGGGAAAACTACCCGGCCAGCGGGTGCAGCGCACCTCGACAAAACGCGGCCCCGCGCCACTGCGTATTTCGGCCGTGAGTCGGGTGAAACATTCGACCAGCGCATCGGCGTCGGCGCCATCGACGATCTCGGTGACAATATTCAACGATTTCGGCACATCCACCAGCTGTTTTGCCGGCAACGTGGACGAAGTGAATTGGCCTCGCTTGCGCAGCGCCGGCGGAATGCTGTTGTTTTCGCACAGGAACAGAATGGGCACCTTCCACACAGAGGCCAGGATCATTGCCTCGTAAAATGCGCCTTCTTCCATGCCGGCGTCGCCGAAGAAATTCACCACCATTCCCGAGCCGCGCTGCTTGCACGCCAGCGCGGCGCCGTTAGCTAGGGGCAGGTTCCCGCCCACCAGCGCTGAGGTGGCCGGAGCGCCGAGCGCCGCGACGGAAAGATGCAGTGTGCCGCTGCGGCCGCCCGCATAGCCACCGGACTTGCCGAGGATCTCCGCCATCATGCGGCGGGGGTCCGCGCCGCGTGCGAGTAGGTGCCCGTGATTGCGCCAGGTGCTGAAAATAAAATCGTCTTTATCCAGCAGGGTGCAAGCGGCCACAGCGGTCGCTTCCTGGCCGATGTACACGTGGTAATGCCCGACCAGCTTCTTTTCCGCGGACAGCCGGATGCACTGCTCTTCAAACCGGCGGATGCGCAGCATGGCCAGCACGCGATCAGCGACGCCCAAGTTTTTCAAGGTATCTCCTCCCTGATAAATAACTGCTGTATCGCTCAATGCGAATGTGCCGGAATCACTTCGACGGTGAGCTTCTGCTCGTCGATACTGACTTCCCATGCGCCGGGGGGCTGCGCGCGCAGCCGTTTGGTTTCGGTTTCATTTACGGCGAAACTGACCGGATCGACGGCCACGCCATAAACTTTGCGCGCGCTGTCCACTGAGACCATCTCGTTTTTCACGTCCAGCGCCACCAGTTCGGGCGACCGATCGGTGGGGTTGCCCACGCCGCCGCCGCCGCCGCTGATTTTCACCACCGTATCGCCTGTTTTGATCTCGACCATGCGATGCGGCTTGACCCGAATCGGCTTGCCATCGCGCAATACGAAGGTGCGCGAAAAAGGTGAAGGATAACCGCCCTGGATGCCGTCCCCGGGTGTCATGTCGCCATCGGAACTGCCGGTCGCCATGCGGCCGTCGCTGCCTTCGTTGGTGGCGCGCCATTCGATGCCACCACCGCCGCGCCAGCGACCCGCACCCATCAGGTCTGTGGCCGCCTCCCACTTCAGCAAGCGCCACGGAAAGCGGATTTCCATTTCCTCGGCATTGCTGCGCATAACGGTCGCAAGCGAGCCTATCGACAGCGGCCCGGTCGGTCCGTCGTGGCCGGTCACGGCGCCGGCGGATCCGTCATAGTCGAAGGTGGTGCGCACATAGGGCCGGCCGCTGCGCGGATCGATCGAAGACACGTAATCGCCGCGCCGCTTGCCCCAAGCGGCCATGGCCCGGTTGGGTCTCGCCTTGGCCAGCGCATCGTGCACGGAGGTGGCGATCTGGTGGCCGACATTGACCGGCGCGGCACCCACGGTGGCCGGGTACAAGGGGTGGACCACACTGCCCGGCGGGGTGATAACGGTGATGGGCCGTAATGATCCCTCGTTGTGGTAATCGGCCAGAGCGGGGTCGAACAGCAGCATCATCGACCCCACTGCAATCGCGTACGACGCCGCAAATGGGCAGTTCACGAAGCCCTTGCGCTGCGCATCGCTGCGAGAGAAGTCCACGGTAATGGCGTCGCCCTTGACGGTGATATCGACGCGCACCCAGACCGGTTCATCGAGGATCGTGCCATCGTCATCGGTCGCAGCCTGGCCCGAATAGGTGCCATCGGGGATGGCGGAAATCTCTGCCCGCACGGCGCGCTCCGAGCGGTCCAGCATCTCCTTGATGCAGGCCATCACTGTCTCTTTTCCATATCGCCGCAGCACCTCATGCACCCGTTTCTCGGCAAAGCGGGTGGTGGCCACCATCGCGTAGTTGTCCACTCGCACCGCCTCGGGCCAGCGCACGTTGTTCCAGATAAGCTTCATGACATCCGTGCGTTCCTTGTCGTTCTCGAACACCTTGGTGGGCGGAATGCACAGGCCTTCGGCGTGAATATCGATGGAGTTCGGGAAATAACCCCCGGGAAATGACCCGCCGGTGTCCTGCTGGTGGCCGCGCACCAGGGTGAAAAACAGCAGTTCCCCCTCGAAAAAGATCGGGCGGATGAACCCCCAGTCCGGCAGGTGCACGGTCATACCCTTGTAGGGATCATTGGTGAGGATGACATCGCCCGGATGCAGGTCGTCACCGAATTGCTCCTTGACGGCCTGGATCGCAAACTTGGTACCCATGAACTGGCACAAGAGGCCCTGCGGCATCGCGACCGTCGATCCGTCCGCAAGCCACAGCCCTACTGACACATCCTTCAGTTGCGACATCAGGTAGCTTTGCGAGGTGCGCGTAACCATGTGGCGCATTTCCCTCACCAGCGTCTGAAACGAATGCCAGACCGTGGAAAGGGTGATGGGATCGATGTCGGTCATGAACTGTGTCTCCTGGAGTGGCGGGAATCGGCTGCGTTGCTCGTTTTGCCCCGGTAAAAGCTAGTCATGGAATCCGTACTTTTTCCAATCCTGGCGCACCCGCGCCAGGTGCTCTTTCGGCGGGAGCGCGATCGGCGGAAACTTGTGCTTGCGTGTCGCATCGATGCCTATCTTGGAGGACAGGCGGCGCGTGGATTCCTCCTGGCGCACATCGGCTGCCGCTTGCGAGGGATCCAGGGACACCGCCGCGGTGCCCGAAATGATAAACGCGTCGTTTTCCGGCTGGACCCGGAAGGACAAAGCCCAGTTGACGTCATAAGGGTCGCGCACGTCAATGTCGTCATCGACGATGACGGTGATTTTCCCGAACTGCGGCGCATAGGCCCAGCAGGCGAACATGACGGTGCGCGGCTGTGCCGGATGCGTCTTCTTGATCGAAACCACCAGATAGGCCGCGGCGCCGCCGTGCTCCAGCAGATGCACGTCGCGAACTGGCAGCCTGAGGTCTTCCACCAGGTGCTTGTACAGCGTCGATTCCCTGCCGATGCCGCGGATGCAGCTGGATTCGCTGGGCGGCATCTGCGAAAGAAAGGCCTGGAGAATCGGCTTGTTGCGGTGCGTGATACAAGTGATGTCGACCACATAAGACATTGCCGCCGGGCCCATGTAACCCGTGTATTCACCGAACGGGCCTTCGTCTTCCAGTTCGTTTGCCCTGACGATGCCTTCGATCACGATCTCGGCGGTCGCAGGCACCTCCAGATCGACGGTCTGGCAGCGCACCAGTTGCACCGCCTCGCCCCGCAGCCTTCCGGCGACCGCGTATTCGTCCATGTCCGCCTGCACTCTGCTTACCGAAACCAATCCGATCACCGGGTCGGTGCCCTGGACGATCGCCACATGCGTCGGCTTGCCCGCTTTGTTGTTCTTTTCGATGTGATCCCTGCCTCCCTGCAGGTAATTGATGAACAGGCCAAGTTTTCTCGGTCCCTTCACCTGAAGGCGGTAGGTGCCCACGTTACGCACGCCTGACTCCGGGTCCTTGGTGACGACGCAACCGGCGGTAATATATGGCGAAGGGTCTTCGCCGACCGTCCAGGTCGGCATCGGCAGGCGGGTGACATCGATGTCGTTCCCTTTGAAAATATTCTCCTGCACCGGACCACCGGGTACCAGAACCGGGGGAATAGGATCGAGTTCGGCGTTGCTCCATTTATTTTGCACGTCGCCGATCCCGCATTCCAGCGCCAGACAATAGACCGCACGTGAGGCACCGTTGACGCCCAGCACCACCGGGATATCAAAGCCCTTCACATTCTCGAATAATACGGCGGGCCGCTTGGATTCCGGAATGGATTCGAAGGCTATGCGCGACACCGCAGAGATCTCCCAGTCTTTGTCCACCTGTGTTTTGATACGGTGGAGCTTGCCCACGGCTTCGAGCTTGGCCATAAATTCCCGCAAATCAGCATAAGGCATTGGGTTTTCCTGTTGATATTGAATTGTTCAAATCCGGATATGGCAAACTGGATCGAGAAGCGCGCTTTCCTCAATCCGCTTTCGCTCCGGTGCGGCGAATGATGTCCCCCCACTTAATGGATTCGCTGCGCACAAACCGGGCAAACTGATCGGGGCCCATCGGCCGCGGCTCGATGCCAATCTCGGAAAGCCGCGCGAGAACCTCCGGCCGGCTTGAGCCGCGCGCGGCGGCATCGCTCATGCGCTGGACAATGTCACGCGGGGTCCCGGCGCGGGCACCTATCCCGTACCAGGAGGTCGCCTCGAATCCCGGCACACCCGATTCCGCGACTGTCGGAACGTCCGAGGCTGCCGCGATGCGCCTGCTTTCCGCGACAGCAATCGCCCGCAGTTGCCCGTTGCGAACATATGGCAGTGTGGTGCTGGTGTTGACGAAGCTCAGGGCGACGCGCCCGGCAATGAGGTCCGCGGTCGCCGCCGCCGCCGAACCCTTGTAGGGAATATGCGTCGCTTCGACTCCGGAGAGCGATTTGAACAACTCCATGGCGAGATGACCAGTCGAAGCGATGGCCTGAGAGGCGTAGTTTGCTTTACCTTGCTGGGCGCGCATCCACTCGAGCAATTCGCGCAGATCTTTTGCCGGCACCGAAGGGTGAATCACCAGCAGCATAGGTGACACCCCGAGCATGGCGACCGGAGCGATATCCGTTTCCGGATTAAAGGACATCGAACTCATCATGGTCGCGTTGATGCTGAACGGCCCGGCCGGTGCCACGAAGAACATGCCCCCGTCAGAAGGAGAGCGCAGCACCAGTTCCACACCGATGTTGCCGTTGGCCCCCGGACGCGCCTCCACCACGAAGGCCTGGCCGAAACTTCGGCTGCATTCCTCCGCGACGATTCGGGCAAACAGATCAACCGATCCTCCAGGCGGGCTGGTCGAGACAATACGCACCGCGCGACTTGGCCAGGGCTGTTGCTGGGCTGTGGCTGCGAGCGGCAATACGAACGACGCCAGGAGGGCGAGAACTCCGATTACGAACCCCATATTCCCGCGGGCGGTCATTATTACCAGCGACTTGCGCGAGCTTTGACACGCTCGGGCACCGCATATCAGGCGCCCGATGCAAGACGGTCGGAAAAATAAATACATGGCTAGTCCCGCGCCGGCAAATGAAAAGAGATTCATTGCGAAAGGCCATGTATCCACGGTTTCCCCCTTGGAAGAGCTGTTTGCGCGCCCGACACCATGATGCAGAAATATGAAAAATGTATTGATGCAGATCAAGTCGGGTGCAGCCCGCGCGTGGCTGGTGCTTCCGGGGAGTCGAGCGATGCGGCTTTCTGATACCGCCGTTCAGATCCTGACGGCGATCACAATGCCCTTGGGAAATAGGTCTACGGTCGCTGCCAGCTGGTGAGCGACACCCTGCTCGTAGGCGTAACGCATGAACAGCGAAAGCGGCGGCCGGTTGGCTTCGATCCCGTAGCTAAAAAAGTCGCCGCTGAATTTGCCAGCAAGCATCGCTGCGCGTTGCGCGAACCAGGGAACGGGGAAATCGAGACCTGCTTTGATGCGCACGAGGCTGCATTTTTTGCCTCGTCGAAAGCGAGATAAAGGTTCCGGACGATCCAGGGATTAGCTCGCAAAAGATCCTAACGCACGGCATTGACGTGCATGATCGGGTGGGCTCGGCGCTAGGCCAGAATGACTCGTCCATCACCCGAGTAGTGCCTGGAAATAGCCGCACCACGTCGGGATGCCGCCCGAAGGCCTCGGGCGGCTTTGCCGCGAAAACGCAGTCGAGCAAGGTCCCTGTACAGATCGAAGGCACGTTCCATGAGCTTCCTGGTAGCCAACGCCGACAGGATGCCGTGCAGGCTATCGGTCTGGGCGAGCAGGAGCACGCCAAGGTCTGCAACTGTTCGTCGTTCATTTCGATCGCCATGCTCCGCATCATGATCGACCGCAGTTGCCCGTTCAGACTCAAACCCCGTTGGAATCACGCCCTCCGCTCAGACTCAAACCCAATTGGACAACGCTGGCCCTTGCCAGAATTCAAAAACACTGGTATCTGAATTTCTCAAATGGATTGCATCACAGGCTTGGCAATGACCTGTTGCTCTAAGCTGATTTAGTTCAACTTCGGGCGACCGACACTGATTGACTGAGGCCACCGGGAAAACAAGCCCGAAAAAAGGGACCGGAGAACTGCCCCGGTCCCTTCTTGAGATTTTATCTCTAGGCCTTGTAGACCTTGCAGAGCATTCCCGAGATCGGACCACCGCCGAAACCGGCGGAATCCTGATGCCCCATCGGGATGGTCTGGTTGCAGTTCAGATCCCAGATGCCGTAGCTGTTGGGCGATTTGCCCTCGGTCTCGGGCAACCACCAGGCGTGCGGCACCATGATCATCTTGGGATGAACAATGGGCGTCACCTTGGCCTTGCGTCTGAACCGACCCATGGTGCCCTCGATCCACACCAGGTCGCCGTTGGAAATGCCTTTCTCCTTGGCGGTCTCGGGATTGAGTTCAACCACCGGATCCGGATCGCATTCGCGCAACCACGGAATCTGCCGGTGCTCGCTGTGGAACAACACCGGAGAACGCCGCCCGGTCATCATGATGAGCGGGTATTCCTTGTACAGTTCCGGCGTGGTGATCGGCCCCTGCGGGGTGATCTCCTTGTAATAGGGCAGCGGATCAAGGCCCCAACCCTCGTAGCTGGTATTGAACAGCTCGACTTTGCCGGTGGGTGTGCGGAAGCCCTCCTTGCCGTCCTTGCGCAATTCCCCTTTCTCGAAGCGCCGGTAGGGCCGGCTGCCGCACTTGTGTCCCTTGGGAGCGAGGTCCCAGACCTTGTCGACCATCTGCTCGAAGGTGTATCCCGAGGGCTGCATGCGGTCGGTGAGCATCTCGCGCACACTGCCCCAGGGTACCGCCTTCGGGTTCAGGCGCTTGGCCAGGGTGAAGTTGATTTCCCAATCGGACTTGCACTCCTCCACCTCCACCACCTTGTGGATGACATTGAGCGGCCCGCCGATGCAATAGATCGAATCCTTTTCCGGAAAGCTCGCGGCCGGCAGCACGATGTCGGCGAGCAGTTGCGCCGTCGGCGTCATGAAGGTGTCCACCACGCAGACAAAATCGAGGTTTTTGCTGGCTTCGTAGTGTCTGCGGGTGTCCTGCGCCTGGTTGGCAAGGAAGTTGTTCGCCTGGATCCACAGCCCCTTGATCGGATAGGGTTTGCCCGTCTCCATCTGGTCGATGATGCAGTCCTCCTGCGCCCAGGCGCGGAACTGCTTCACCAGCGGGTACTTGTCCGCGCCGATGCGCTTTTCGCTGAGCTTGCGGTGCAGGTCGGCACCATAGAGCTGTATCACCTCCTCGGTCGAGTACGGGTAGGTGGTGACCTGGTAGGCCGGACGGCAGATCACATTGCCCCCGGGTATGTCGAGGTTGCCGGTGATGGCGATCAGGCGGTGTATGTTCATGATCACCTGATTACCCTCGGGGTTGCCCTCCACCGGGCGGCCGATCTCGATCGACGCCGGTTTGGCCTTGGCGTACATGCGGGCGCACTGGATGATCTTTTCCTTGGGTACCCAGGAAATCTTTTCGGCCCATTCCGGAGTAAATTCCTTGACGCGCTCGGCGAGCTGGTCGTAGCCCGAACACCACTTGTCGATAAATGCCTTGTCGACCAGCCCTTCGCTGGTCACCACATTGAGGAACGCCAGCGCCAGCGCGCCGTCGGTACCCGGCCGCGGTTGCAGCCACAGCACCGCGCGCGTGGCCTCCCAGGTGCAGCGCGGATCGATGACGATCAGTTTGGTGCCGCGTTTCATCAGGTCCTGAAACCAGTGCCCCGACCAGTAATGATCGACGCAACCGCGGTTAAGGGTCGACCCCCAGCTGATGGCGATTTCGGGGGCCTTCCATTCCGGATCGTCATAGCGATCGGGCAAGAACTGCGCCGCGTCGGGAAAGCTGAAGTCGCCCTGCATGACATAGCCCGCCGCGAGTTGCGGGGTGAAGCACGAGTGCCCTGACAGGCCCAGCATGGTCCAGTTCGGGCTGCCGTAGGCATAGGCAAGAAAAGAGATCATGCCGCCCACATCGCGGCCGGTGCCCTGGGTGAAGATAATCGATTCGGGGCCGGACTTTTCGGCGATTTCCTTCATGCGTTTTTCGCAGATGTCGAAGGCCTCGTCCCAGCTGATGCGCTGCCACTTGTCTTCGCCCCGGTTGCCGACCCGCTTCTGCGGCCATTTCAGGCGGTCCGGGTGATACATGTACTGCGTCATGGCGAGCACGCGTGCGCAGGCTCTGCCCTGATACCAGGGATGGTCGTCCATCCCCTCCACGTTGACAACCTTGCCGTCCTTCACGCTCACTTCGACGCCGCAACCGCCATGGCAACCGGGTCCCGGCGACCAGGCGCCCATTTTGTGAACCTTGACGTCCGATACTTTTTGGTCCATTTCCCGCTCCTCAATCGTTTGCGCGATCATTCGCGCGTGCCGGCCAGCCAGCGGCCCATGTGTATATCTGTGCGGGCATTACACCCGCCCACCCGTCAGCTCAACGCAAGCCCCGGGTCGATCAGCGCGAATACAGCACTGCGCGCGGCATTTTTTCCATCAGTACCGTCATCTCCGCCAGCGTGCCCTGGTACATGCACCAGGACTGGCAGGCTTTCACGCAAGCGGGCCGCTCGCCTCGCTTGGCGCGTGCGGCGCACAGATCGCAATACTCCGTCGGAAACGGAATGTAGTCGATGCGCACGCTGCTGTTGGGCCGCTTGGGATCGACGAAAACCTTCTCCTCGACCTTGATGCCCCACTTGCCTTCTGGGTACTTGTGCTCCTGCTTGCAGGCCACGGCGCAGCTATGGCATCCGGAGCACTGGTCGTAATCGATCAGCAAGCCTTTTCTCGACATCGGTTTCTCCTCCTGTCAGGATAACTTTCGCCCGCAGCGACTCCGCGGCGGGACGATGCAAGTTACAATATACGTAACTTGATTGTCAATTTCGTAACCGCGGTTTATTAAACACTTTCTTGATCAGGATCAAAGCGGAGATAGCCAGTCATGGTCAAAGCGAAAAGACCGGTAAAAAGCCAGCGCGGCGTGCAATCCGCGGAGGTCGCGCTGGGATTGCTGCGGGTGCTGGTGGATGCGGGAAAGTCCATGATGCTTCGCGACCTTGCCGCCAGCGCGCGCATGCCGGCGGCCAAGGCGCACCGCTATCTGGTGAGCCTCGCTCGAGAAGGGCTGGTCGAGCAGGAGAGCACCGGAGGACGCTACGACCTCGGCCCGTATGCCCTCGATCTCGCCCTCGCCTGCCTGGCGCGGCTCGATCACGTGCGCGTGGCCAGCGGTGCGCTTGAAGAACTGTGCCAGCGCGTGGACGAGACCGTCGTGCTGGCGGTCTGGGGCAATCAGGGACCGGTCTTCGTGCGCTGGGAAGAAGCACCGCATCCGGTTGCCACCAACGTGCGCGTGGGCTCGGTCGTCCCGGTATTGAGCTCCGCGAGCGGTCGCATCTTTGCCGCGTTTCTTGCGCCCGAGATGGTGAACCCGTTCATCGACCAGGAACTCAAACGAAGCACGCGCAGCGCCCGGGCGGGCGACCTGGGCTCGCGCACGCAAATCGATGCCATGCTGGCCGAGGTGCGGCGGGCGCGTCTTGCGAGCGTCTCGGGCGACCTCCTCACCGGGGTCAATGCAATCAGCGCCCCGGTGTTCGACCATCGCGGCCGGGTGGTGCTGGCCATCACCGCAATCGGCGACGCACGCCGCTTCGATGCCTCACCCCAGGGCAAGGTGGCCCGGGTGCTGCGCGAAACCGCAGAGAGCGTGTCGCGGCGCATCGGGTATCGCGACGACCGCGCGAATCCTGCACAGGGGATTGCGGCATGAGCGCACACCGTCACCGATCCAGCACTCGGCACTAAACATGGACTCCATGTCGCTAATCGAAGGAAGCCTCTTCGCCGGCCTGGGCAAGGCTGCCGACTTCACCAGCATCGAATGGGTGCGACGCCAGTTGCACCAGAAGACCGGGATAGATCCGCATCCGGGCACGGTCAATCTGCGCCTCGAGGATTCCGCGAGTCTGGAGAACTGGCGCGACTGGTGCAGCACCACGGGCATCGCGCTCGCCCCCGGGGAAGCAGACTTCTGCAGCGCCCGCTGTTATCCGGTGCGCATCGGTTCTCGAATTCCGGCCGCCGTGGTGGTTCCGCAGGTGCCTGGCTACCCGCATGACAAACTCGAGCTGGTTGCCGCCCTTGCGGTGCGCAGCCACCTGGCGCTTGCCGAGGGAGGCCTGGTCAGCGTCGAGCTGTGCCGACCGTACCCGGCCAGGGCGGTGATATTCGACATCGACGGCACCATGGTGGACTCGCTCGGTGCGTATCTCGAAGTGGCGCGCCTGGCAAGCGCTCCATTCGGTGTCGAAATCAGCGCGCAACAGGTGCGCAGTTCTCTCGGCGGTAATGGCCGCTTCTGGGACCAGGTGCTGCCGGAGGATTTTCCCAAGCGAGAAGCGGCGATGCGGCAGATGTCCGCGCATGCCGCGCGCGCGTGGCCGAAGATACTTCGTGAACACGCCAGGGTATTCGCCGGACTCGCGCAGACTCTCGACACGCTGAAACAGTCGGGAATGCTGCTCGGCATCGTCAGTGGCGCCCGCGCTGAAGTGCTCGAACTGCTGCGCGAGGATGGCGTTCTGGATCGTTTCGATGCCGTAGTACTCGGTGAAGACGTCGCGCGGCGCAAACCCGACCCCGAAGGGTTGCTGAAATGCCTCGCCAAATTGCACATCGATGCCGGTCAGGCTGCCTACGTCGGCGATACGCAGGTGGACATCCAGGCCAGCCGCTCAGCCGGCATGCATGCGGTCGCCGTGCTCAGCGGCGCCGCCGACAGCGCACAGTTGTCGCTGTGCGAACCCGACCGCCTGATCTGGTCGCACGCCAGCCTCCCGCAGATCGTGCGGCCGGCTTGAAAAATGGTTGAAACTGGAGAAATCAGCATGACATCGATCGATGGCGCGAGCCTTTTCGCCGCCCGCATGAAGCGCGTGATGGACGCGGTCGAATTGCGTCAGCCGGACCGCGTGCCGACGGTGTTTTTCTCGCGCTTCTGGCTTGCCCGGGAAGGGAAAATGACATACCGGGACGCGATGTACGACTACGATCGCGTGGCAGAGGTAACGCGGCGGTTACTGCTGGAGTTGCAGCCTGATCTGTACGCGCCACCGCATCAGCTGGTGCTGCTCGGGCCGATCCAGGATGCCCTCGACTACAAGCAGCAGCAATGGCCTGGGCATGGTGTCGATGACAATGCCTCCTACCAGTACCTTGACCGCGAATACATGAAGCCGGAGGAGTACGACGACTACCTGCTAGATCCCACCGGTTTCTTCCTCTCGAAATATCTGCCCCGCGTCAGTGGAGCGTTCGAGGGCCTGGAGGAGTTACCGGAATTCCCTGCCCTTCATTACACGCGGCTCATGATGGCCGCGGGCCAGTTCGCCAGTCCCGGTGTGGTGAAAGCATTTGCCGCCATGCAAAAAGCGGGGGAAGCAGCACGGCAACTCATGCAGCACTCGATCGCATTCATGCAGGAGGCTGCGCGCCTGGGCTTCCCGCCCG
Source organism: uncultured beta proteobacterium (assembly GCA_903859155.1). Classification (GTDB taxonomy): domain Bacteria; phylum Pseudomonadota; class Gammaproteobacteria; order Burkholderiales; family SG8-39; genus 2-02-FULL-62-17. The sequence continues at coordinate 35,311 of CAIOLO010000019.1, read as the reverse complement.
CCCACGGGGCGGTATCGATTTCGCCTTACGATTTTTTCGGCGATTACCTGCGCGGGTCGCGCGGCATCATGCTGGACCTGTTCCGCCGCCGGGACAAACTGCTGGAGGCGATGGATCGCGCTGCCATTTTCATCACCCGGCAGGCGATCCAGATCGGCAAGGCCAGCCCGAGCAAATTCGTATTCATCCCCTGCCATTGGTGCTTCGACGGCTTCATGTCGCCGGAACTGTTCAAAACCGTGTACTGGCCGCCGTTCCGCAAGGTTCTGCTGGCAATTATCGATGCCGGTCTCATTCCCGTGCCGCTATGGGAGGGCGATTGCGGCACGCGGCTCGAGGTCATCGGCGACATCCCGAGAGGAAAAGCTGTTTACTGGTTCGAACGCACAGACCTGGTGCGCGCAAAGGAGGTTCTCGGCGATACCGTGTGCTTGCGCGGCAACGTGCCCTCATCGCTCCTGACCACCGGCACGCCGGAGGAAGTGGATGCCTATTGCCGCATGCTCATCGAAAAGGTTGGCCGCAACGGCGGCTTCATGCTCGATGGCGCAATCGGGATCCCCGATGAATCCAAACCGGAAAACGTGCGGACCATGTTCGCGGCGGCACGAAAATATGGCGCTTGAAAATTCCTTTAACCTCAGGCGCTATTCCTGGCCGCCTGCGACCGCGCCGTCGTTGGACCGGCTGGTGATGTACGCCGTGCCGGTGAAGCCGGCGATCAGAACATTATCCGCATTGCTCACATCGATTCTGTAGACGCCGAGCTTGCGATTGCGCGAAACCTCGGTTGCCGTCGCGGTCAGCACGTCGCCTAATTTCGCGGCGGCGATGTAGGTGATGTGCACGTCGATGCCGGCGGCCACCACTCCGTACGCGTTCGAAGCCAGGCCGAACGCCGTGTCGGCCAGAGAAAATATCGCGCCTCCATGGCAGGATCCGTTGAGGTTGAGGTGGCGCTCGCCCACCTGCATGCGCACCACCGCGCGCCCCGGCGCGCCCTCCAGGCATTCGATGCCGAGGCTCGCCGGGAAGGGGTCGCGCGCGGCGAGGCGTTTCATGCGCTCGCTCACGCTGGTTGCATCACTCATCATCGCATCGCTCTTTCAAAAACGCCAATTGGTTAAATTATTTTTTCTATCGCATTACTTGGCGTACATAAAAAGACCATTGGCATTCTCGATATGGTATTCAACAGCGGCGTGCAGGCGGGGTTTATTACCCAGAACGCCAGCGAACGCTTGATGCGCAACGCCATTCCCCGCAACGTTGATCGGCGTGCTCCCGATTATCTTGTCTTCAGTGTCAGGAAAGGCAAGCCCAGCTTTTTCGCCGCGGCCCCCAGGGGCTGATCAAAACTGACAAATTGTTCGCAGCGATGCCCGAACGCTATGGCAAGGTGAAGCGCATCGCCCGCGCGCAAGGCACATTCCGTTTTCGCCAACCACTCACCTGCCTGAAGAAAATGCTCTTGCGCGGGCGCAAGCAAATGCAAATTGGCCATGGCTGCCGCATCGAATTGCTTCATTACCGCCAAGCCGATGGGGCGCGAAAGCAAGCCTTTGCGCACGCGCAAGCCGATGTTCGCCCGGAATTCAATGACCGTCCATGCACTGATGCACACCGGTCCGCTGCTATTCGCATACCACTTCGCCGCCACGGCGGACAAACTGTCCGGGCAGAACATCGAAAGCAGAACATTGGTATCCGCGTAGATCACCAACCCGTCTCTTCATCGCGCATCTTTCGCACCATCGTCGCGGAACTGATGGGGGACCTGGGCAGTTTGGAGCGGAATTGTTCCAGGGCGCGCAGATCGAGCTTGGGCTTGCTGGGAAACTGATCAGCGGGCACGATGCGTGCAACCGGCTTGCCACGTTTGGTCAGTGTGATCACCTCACCGCGCGCCACCTGATCCAGCAACGCGCTCAAATGAGCCTTGGCTTCGGCAATGCTGTAGGCGCCCATGTTTATCTCCCGAGAGTTCCTGTCTAAATAGTCATTTAGATGGTCATATATTAGCACTGGTCCGCCACATCAGCGGCCAGCCCCCCCGCCTACAGGAGTTTCGGCCGCAGATCCCGCACGCGCACCGCCTTGCCCATGGAACGCGGAATTTCCCCGGGTTCCTTCACCACCACATCGGCGGTCACGCCGACCATCGACTTGATGTGATGGCGCACCGAGTCGCCCACGGCGCTGCGCAATTCGGGAGTCGAGGCCACACTGGGAAGCGCTTCGACTTCCACCGTCAAATGATCGAGCGTGCCCTGCCTCTCAACCACCAGCTGATAGTGCGGCGACACGTTGGGAAGGCCCACCAGCGCCGCCTCGACTTGTGAGGGGTAGACGTTGACCCCGCGGATAATGAGCATGTCGTCATTGCGCCCGGTGATGCGCATGATGCGGGCGTGCGTGCGGCCGCAGTCGCAGCGCTCCCGGCTCAGACGCGTGATGTCGCGGGTGCGGTAGCGGATCATCGGCAGCGCCTCCTTGGTGAGCGTGGTGATGACCATCTCGCCCGCCTCGCCCTCGGCCACCGGTTTGCCACTGTCCGGGTCGATGATCTCGAACAGGAAATGATCCTCCCAGCCGTGCAGTCCCGCCTGCGCTTCCTCGCATTCGCAGGCGACGCCCGGGCCCATGATTTCCGACAGGCCGTAGAGGTCCACCGCTTTCAGCCCCAGGCGCACCTGGATTTCGCGCCGCATCGCCTCGCTCCAGGGCTCGGCACCGAAAGTACCGATCTCGAGCTTGGACTTGCGAAGGTCCACGCCCTCTCGTTCGGCAGCCTCGGCGATCGCAAGCGCATAAGACGGGGTGCACGCGAGCACGCGCGCGCCGCAATCCTGGATGAGCAGGATCTGGCGTTCGGTCCCGCCGCCGGACATCGGCACGACGGTCGCGCCCAGCCGTTCGGCGCCGTAGTGCGCGCCCAGCCCCCCGGTGAACAGGCCGTAGCCGTAGGCGTTGTGCACCACATCCCCAGGCCGCACCCCGGCACAGGCGAGCGATCGTGCCATGAGGTCGGACCAGGTGGCGATGTCTTTCGCGGTATAACCCACCACCGTCGGTTTGCCGGTGGTGCCCGAAGAGGCGTGCAGCCGCACCAGTTCGGTACGCGGCCTGGCGAGCAGACCGAACGGGTAATTCCTTGCCATGTCGGCCTTCACCGTGAACTCCAGCGCGGCCAGATCCTCCAGCCGTTTCAGGTCGCCGGGCTCGAAGCCCAGTGCCGTCATCCGTTTTCGGTAAAAAGGCACGTTCTCGTAGGCGCTTTTCACGCTCGCCCGCAGCCGTCGCAGTTGCAGTGCGCGGATTTTCTCAAGCGGCATGGTTTCCGCCGCAGGGTCGAACTTGTACGCGCGCGACGCGCGCGTCGACCGGCGGGGTGCTTTCTTGGCTTCCACTTTCACTTTAACTTTCACTTTCACTTTCACTTTCGCTTTGCCCATTTTTCATCCTCTTGGTTTTTGCCTTGCCTCACAGCCCGAGGTAGGCCTCCTTCACCTGCTCGTTCTCCATCAGTTCCGCACCGCTGCCGGTGAGCACCACGCGGCCGGTCTCCAGCACGTAGGCGCGGTCGGCCACGGCCAGCGCGGCACGGGCATTTTGATCGACCAGGAATATTGTTGTCGAGGCCTCTTTGAGCGCGCACACGCAGGCAAAAATTTCCTCCACCAGCCTGGGGGCGAGACCCATGCTCGGTTCGTCGAGCAACAACAACCTGGGTTCGGCCATCAGCGCCCTGCCGATGGCGAGCATCTGCTGCTGCCCGCCCGAGAGCATGCCCGCGGCCTCGCGACGCTTGCTCTTGAGCACCGGGAACATCGCGTAGACCCGCTCGCAGGTCTGCGCCGCCTGGGACTTGCTGCGCAGGTAGGCACCCAGGCGCAGATTGTCCTCCACCGTGAGCGGCGCGAACACCTGCCGCCCCTCGGGCACCTGGACGATGCCAAGGCGCACGCGCTTGTCAGGGGCCGCAGCGGTGATGTCCCTGCCCTCGAACAGCACCCGTCCGGCACTGACCGGCTGCACCCCGGAGAGAGCGCGCAGCAAGGTGGTTTTTCCGGCGCCATTGGCACCAACGAGCGCCACCAGTTCGCCCTGGCGGACCTGGATGTCCACCCCCTTGAGCGCCGGGATGCGTCCGTAGCGGCTGGCGAGTCCCTGGACTTCGAGCATCATCAGTGTGAGGTCCCGCGCAGGTCCGCCTGGCCGCCGCCCGAGGCGGCACTTGCCGCGGAGGCGGCACTTGCCGCGGAGCCGGCACTTGCCGCGGCGCCATCGCTTGCGACGCTGCTGCCCAGATAGGCCTCGATCACACGGGGATCATTGCGCACCGCGGCGGCCGCGCCTTCGGCCAGTTTGCGTCCGTAGTCAAGCACCAGAATGTGATCCGACACCCCCATCACCAGGCGCATGTTGTGCTCGACCAGCACCACGGTAATGCCGCGCTCGGTGAGCCTGCCGATCAGCACATCCAGATCGAGCGCTTCGGTCGGATTCAGGCCCGCGGCCGGCTCGTCGAGCAGGATCAACCTGGGTTGCGTCGCCAGCGCCCGGGCGATCTCCAGGCGCTTCAGCGCGCCGTAGGGCATCGCCGTCGAAGCCGTGGAGAGGTAATCCTGCAGGCCGACATAACGCATCAATTCGGCCGCTTCGTCGCGGCAGGCGCGTTCTGCGCGCGCCAGGCGCGGAAAGCGCAGCAGCGCCGAGGCCAGGCCGCAGCGTTCGTGCAGGTAACGGCCCACCATGACATTCTCGAGCGCGCTCATGTTGAAGAACACCTGCAGATTCTGGAAGGTGCGCGCAATACCGTGGGCGGCATATTCAAAGGGTGCCAGGCCGGTCAGGTCGTGCTCCTCGAAAATGATGCGCCCATCCGACGGGATGTAAACCCCGGTGAGCATGTTGAGGAGCGTGGTCTTGCCGGCACCGTTGGGGCCGATGATCGAATGCACCGCACCCGGCTGGATTTCGTAGTTCAGACCCTCGACCGCATGCACGCCGCCGAATTCCTTGCTGAGATTCTCGACGCGCAACAGGCTCATGCCGCCCCCTCGCTGCCCGGCTTGCGCTCGCCTTCGGGCCGCCGGCGCGGCGCGAACAGCCTTGCCAGGCTGGGCACGACGCCGCGCGGCATGAAGATCATGGTGCCCATCATCAGGGCGCCGAACACCATCATCTCGTAATCCTTCAGCACGGTCAGGAATTGCGGCAGCACCGTCAGCGCCGCGGCACCGACGACTGCGCCGAAAGTGGATGCCATGCCGCCGAACACCACCATGGTGACCAGTTCTATCGAATGCAGAAAGGTCACCTTGGACGGGGTGATGAAACCGGAAAAGTGGGCATTCAGGCTCCCGGCCACCGAGGCGAACACGGCCGAAATTACGAACACCATGAGTTTGTGGCGCGCCGCATCGATGCCCAGCACTTCCGCACCCACTTCGGAGCCGTGCAGTGCGCGCAGGGCGCGCCCGGCGGGCGAGTCGATAAGGTTGAGCGCCAGCCACACCGCCGCGAGCAGCAGGGCACCGACCACCCAGTACCAGAGTTGCGCCTCACGCAGTGCGAATGAACCGATTTTGAAGGCCACCACCGACATGCCGTCAGGGCCGCCGGTGAGTTTGTCCTCGGTGGCGATGACCATGAAGATGATGACGCCCAGGCCGAGCGTCGCCATGGCCAGATAATGTCCCTTCAGCCGCAGAATCGGACGGCCGACGACAAAGGCGAGCGCGGCAACCACCAGAGTCGCGCTGAGCATCGATAGCAGCGGCGGCCATCCGTAACGCGAGGACAGGATCGCCGAACCGTAGGCCCCCAGGCCGTAGAAACCCGCATGGCCCAGGCTGATCTGCCCCGCGTAGCCGATCAGCAGGTTGAGGCCGACGCAGACAATGGCGTTGAGACCCACCAGGATTGCGACGTCGTAAAAATAGTTGTTGGAGAGGCCGACCGGGAGCAGCGCAATCACCAGCGCCAGCGCGACCATGCCACCGACCCGGGGCGAGGCGAAATTCTGGCGCATGGTTGGGGGAGGAGGCCTAGGACAGCGCGGCAAAAAGCTCGCCGCGCTGCTGCCAACAGCCGGCGCGAGATTTATGCGACGGCGGTCTCATCAACGACCGCGCGGCCAAAAACTCGCCGCGCTGCTTCGAACGGCCGGCGCGAGCTTTATGCGACGGTGCCTTCATCTATACCCGCTCTCCGCCGCGCTTGCCGAACAGTCCGCTGGGCATGAAAAAGAGCACTGCCAGGGTGATCACAAGGGCGATGGCATCCTTGTAGGCGGAGGAAACATAGCCGGCACTCATCGACTCGGCGACACCGAGCACGATGCCCCCCACCACCGCGCCGACACCGCTTCCCAGGCCGCCGAGGATCGCCGCGGCAAACCCTTTCAGCCCGAGCATGACACCTACGTCGTAGGTGGTAAACGAGATCGGGGCGATCAGGATGCCGGCAATGGCGCCGAGCGCGGCCGACATTCCGTAGGAGAGCAACAGGACATGGCGCACGTTGATGCCGACCAGTTGCGCCGCCAGGCGGTTATGCGAAGTGGCGAGCATGGCCTTGCCGAGCAGGGTGCGGCCGAAAAACCAGGACAGCGCCAGCACGATCGCCAGCGTAATGCCGAACACCCACAGGCTCTGCGGCAACAGCGTCGCCCCCGCCACTGCGATCGGGGCATCGCCGGAGAATGCCTTGAGCACGTGCAGCTGCTTGTCCCACACCAGGGTTGCCAGGCCGCGCAGGAATATCGACGCCCCGATGGTGATGATGATCAGCGTGATCACGGAGGCGCCGCGCGCGGGTTCAACCGCAAATTTCTCCAGTGCAAGGCCGACCAGAACCACCGCCGCGACCGCGAGCGGGATGGCCAGTCCGAGCGGCACCTCCGCCGCGCTCAGCGACACCGTGGCCATGCCGCCGATCATCACGAACTCCCCCTGCGCGAAGTTGATGACATGGCTGGCGTTGAATATGATCGAGAAGCCCAACGCCACCAGTGCGTATATCGCGCCCACGGTCAGACCGCTGAGCAGATATTGCATGAACTGCGGCATGAACTGCGCACTCATGTCGCCCGGCCTCCCCGGCGCAGCAGAGTACCGCTACTTCACCAGCGTCCAGTTGCCGCCTTTGACTTCGAGCATGCGGAATGCGCTCAGGTCGAGGCCCAGGTGATCGGTGGGAGACATGTTGACCACGCCCCCCGTTCCCATGTAACCCTTGGTGTTCTCCAGAGCATCGCGCACCTTGGCCTTGTCGCTGCTCTTGGCGCTCTTCAATGCCCCGACCACCAGCATCAGGCCGTCATAGGCATGGCCACCGAAGGTCGACACTTCGGACTTGAACTTGGCTTCGTACTCGCGCGTGTAATTCACCACCACCGCCCGCTGCGGGTCCTTGGCGGGCAGGTCCTTGGCGACCAGCAGGGCGGCGGCGGGAAGACGCACGCCCTCGGCTGCCGCGCCTGCCAGCTTGATGAACTCCTTCGAGCCGACACCGTGCGACTGGTACAACGGCACGGTCATGCCCAGCTGGCGGAAGTTCCTGGTGACAATCGCGGGCCCCGGGCCAAAGCCCGCATTGAGCACCGCCTGCACACCGGCCGTATTCTTGATCTTGGTGAGTTGCGCGGTCATATCGGTGTCGCCTGCGCCGTAATTCTCATCGGCGATCACTTCCACGCCGCTTTTCTTGGCCACGTTCAGGCATTCGGTGCGCATCGATTTGTCAAAGCCGCCGGCACCGGAGATCAGCGCCAGCCGGGTGAGCTTGCGCGACTGCATGTCGACGAAGATTTTTTCGCAGGCCATACGGTCGGTATGCGGCGTCTTGAACACCCATTTCTGCACCGGTTCGATGATCCCCACCGCGCCCCCGAAGGAGATGAACGGGATCTGCGCCTCGGCCGCCAGCGGCATCACCGGCATGCTGGTTCCGGTGCTCGAACCGCCCAGCAGCACATCGACCTTGTCCTGCTCGATCAGGCGCTTGGAAAAAGTGCGCGCCTTTTCGGCGTCGCTACCGTCGTCGTAGGTGATGAGCTGCAGCTTCCTGCCCAGCACGCCGCCGGCGGCATTGATCTTTTCGACGTAGAACTCGATTGTCTTGGCCTCCGGGTCGCCGAGGAACGACGCCGCCCCGGTGATCGACAGGACCGAGCCGATCTTGATCGGCCCCTGCCCCTGCGCAAAGGCGGCGCCGGCACAAGCCAGGAAAACTGCGGTTGTTGCGGCCAGGCCGCGGGTAATTCCGTATCTTGCCAGCGTTGACATCATCGTCCCCTCCAGTATGGTTGTTGGCGCGGCCGGCGACTATCGTCGCGCATTGAGCGGCCCTACTGCTATCCAAAAGGCATGCCTGCCTGACTGAGATGAATGCTCCGGTACAAGCCCGGCACAGGCCGCTGTGGATTATTCATGGCACTGAGTGCCGTTTCTTTGATCAAGATCAGCTTTTGTGCCGATAGCCCCCTCCAGGGCCTGCGGGCCGGAGTTCCGCACACCGTTGATCCGGATCAAAGAAGCCGGCGATGCTTCTGCGTACGATCGCTCGCGACATACTCCAACACAAACAACAACGGCTCTTATTGCTGGGGGAATAACGTGATGCATGCAACGCCGGAAAAAACGGAGCCAAAGCAGGGTCAGTCGCAGGAATCCCGGCCCTTGACCGGAAACGAGGCCATTGCGCGCGGCGCCTGGGAAGCCGGGGTTGCGGTCGCGGCCGCCTATCCGGGCACGCCCAGCACCGAGATCCTCGAGTCGCTGGCGCAATATCCCGTCGAAGACCTGCACGCCCAATGGTCTACCAACGAAAAGGTCGCCCTGGACGTGGCGATCGGCGCGTCCTTCGCCGGGCGCCGCGCGCTGGCCGCGATGAAACACGTGGGGCTCAATGTCGCCGCCGATGCCTTCATGTCGCATTCCTATATCGGCGTCAACGGCGGCCTGGTCATGGCGGTGTGCGATGACCCCGGCATTCACAGTTCGCAAAATGAGCAGGACACCCGCATCTACGGGCAACTCGCCACCGTCCCGGTGCTCGAGCCCAGCGATGCCCAGGAGGCCCTGGACTACACCAGGCTCGCGTTCGACCTGTCCGAGACCTTTGACACGGCGGTCATCGTGCGCTGCACCACGCGCCTGTCGCACACCCGCAGCCCGGTCAAGGTGGGGCCGCGCAAGGAGCATCCGTCGCGCGGCTTCAACGAGAATCCGAAAAAAAACGTGATGATCCCGGCGCACGCCAAGCTGCGCCATCTGGCGGTGCTCGAGCGCGAGGCCAAACTGCAGGCCTACCTGGAAACCGCGACGATCAACCGCTGGGAGACGGGCGAGCCCAAATTCGGCATCATCACCGCCGGCACCTGTTACCCGTATGTGCGCGAAGTGCTCCCCGAGGCGAGCGTGCTCAAGCTGGGCGCCTCCTGGCCCCTGCCCGAGAACCTGCTGCGCCGCTATTGCGAATCGGTCGAGCGCGTCTTCGTGGTCGAGGAACTCGAACCGGTGATCGAACGCGCAGTGCGCGCGCTCGGCTTCAAGGTCGCGGGAAAGGAATTCTTTCCGCGCGCAGGTGAATTTTCCCCCGAGGTGGTGCGTTCGGGTTTCGAGGCGGCCGGAGTGCTCGCGCCCCGCGTGAAAAAACCGGTCTGGACCCCGGAGCCGCTGGCCCGCCCGCCGGTGCTGTGCGCCGGCTGCCCGCACACCTCCTGCTTCATGGCAGTGCGCGCCGCGCAAGTGCGTGTCGCCGGGGATATCGGTTGCTACACCCTCGCCTGCCTCGATCCCCTGCGCGGCATGGACACCACCGTGGCCATGGGCTCGTCAATCGGCAATGCGATCGGCATGTCCAAGGCTGGCGACACCAAGCCGGTGCTGGCCACCATCGGCGATTCGACCTTCCTGCACGCGGGAATACCCGGCCTGATCGATGCGGTCTACAACCAGGCCAACATCACGGTATTCCTGCTCGACAATCACATCACTGCGATGACCGGCGGCCAGGACCATCCCGGAACCGGCAAGACCCTCAGGGGACAGGATGCACCGAAGATCGACTACGAGGCCCTGGTGCGCGCCTGCGGGGTGAGCTGGGTGCGCACCGTGGACTCCTACGACCTCGCCCAGGTGTACCAGACGCTGCGCGAGGCGATTGCCCATCGCGGCGTTTCCGTAGTCATCTCCAACCGGCCCTGCGTACTCGATCCGGTCAAGATCAAAGGGCCTGCCCTGCAGGTCCAGAGCGAACATTGCAATGCCTGCCAGTCATGCATGAACCTGGGTTGCCCCGCGCTCACCTGGGGTGACACACAGTTCGAGGGGCGGCACAAGGTGAAAATCGACACCTCACTGTGCATCGGCTGCACGCTGTGCGCCCAGGTCTGCACCGCGGATGCCATCAAGTCGATCGATGGCGGCCTCCACGTGCCGGTGAAAGCATGAACGGCCGCCGCGCCACCCACAGCACCGCAGCGCCGGGCCCGGTGCCCGCGGCACCCGCCGCCAAGGCGCGCGAACCGATGAACGTGCTCATCGTCGGCGTCGGCGGACAGGGCGTGATCATGGTATCCAAGGCGCTGGCCTGGCTTGCCCAGTCCAAGGGCTTTGAGGTGAAGCAAAGCGAAGTCCACGGCATGGCCAAGCGCGGCGGCACCGTGTTCAGTCATGTGCGCTTCGGACCGCAGGTCTGGTCGCCCACCATCGCGATGGGCGAGGCCGACATATTGATTGCGCTCGAATGGGCAGAGGGCATGCGCTGGCTGCCCTACCTGCGGCCCGAGTCCGGGGTGTTCCTGTGCGACACCAAGCGCATCGTTCCGCCGTTTGCCTGCCTGAACCGGCATCCGGGCGCGCCGATGCGCTATTCCCGCGAGACTCCGGCGGAGATCCGCGAGCATGTCGGCGAAGGCTACGCCATCGCCGCCACGGAAATTGCCGAAGCACTCGGCAACGAACGCGCGGCAAATGTGGTGCTGCTTGGCGCGCTGTCGACGGCGCTGGACTTTCCCATCGCGGATTGGGAGGCGGCGGTTGCGCAGTTCGTGCCGAAGAAGACCCTGACGGTGAATCTGGAAGCGTTCCGCAGCGGTCGCGACTGGATCGAGCAGGCCCGTCTCATGACCCCGGTTGCCGAGGCGCCGGTCGAGGCGCAACAGCCCCTGACGAACGCGCCAGGCAAGGTGCGCCTGGAGATCACCGAGGAGTGGTGCAAGAGCTGCGACATCTGCGTCAAGCTCTGTCCCGAACGCTGCCTGCGGCTGAACGCCGATCGCATCGTCGAACTCGCCGACGCGGAAACATGCACCGGCTGCCGGTTGTGCGAATGGTTGTGCCCGGATTTCGCGATCCGCGTGCATTTTGACGAAGTGGCGCTGGAGGGCAGCAGATCATGAACGCAGCAGACAGCCCGCTTGCCGCCCGGCCCGCCGTGCAACTGGTCTCGGGCAACCACGCCTGCGCTCTGGGCGCGGTGGCCGCCGGATGCCGGTTCTTCGCCGGTTATCCGATTACGCCCTCCTCCGAGATTGCCGAGCGGCTCAGCCGCGCCCTGCCCGAAGTCGACGGGGTGTTCGTGCAGATGGAAGACGAACTGGCCTCGATGGCGGCGGTCATCGGCGCCTCGATGGGCGGCGTCAAGGCAATGACCGCAACCAGCGGCCCGGGCTTCTCGCTCAAGCAGGAGAACCTCGGTTACGCGGCCGGGGCCGAAATTCCCTGCGTCATCGTCAACGTGATGCGCGGCGGTCCGTCCACCGGCATGCCCACCCGCCCATCCCAGGCCGACATCATGCAGTCGCGCTGGGGCAGCCATGGCGACTATCCGATCATCGTGCTGACACCGGCCTCGGTGCGCGAAATCTACACCGAAACCATCCGCGCCTTCGCCCTCGCGGAGAAATTCCGCACGCCGGTGATCCTGCTCTATGACCAGGCGATCGCCCAGCTCACCGAAACCGTCCAACTCGGCGACGGCATGCCATGCGCCGAACGCCTTTGGGCAAGCGGCGCACGCGAGGCCTACCGCCCCTACGCTGCGGCACCGGGCGCGGTTCCGGCAATGGCGCGTCCGGGCGACGGCTATCGCAGCCATACCACCGGATTGAATCACGCCGAAGACGGCTTCCCGACGCAACATCCGGAAACGGTCGAGCGCAATCTGGGCCGCCTGCTCACCAAACTGGACTCTCATCTCGAGGAGATCGCCTCGTGGGAGTGCATTGACTGCGAGGATGCCGATGTGCTCATCGTGGCGATCGGCATCAGCGCCCGGGCCTCGCGGCGTGCGCTCGAGCAGTGTCGCTCGCGCGGCCTGCGCGTGGGCCTGTTTCGACCGCTTACGCTCTGGCCGTTTCCGGAAAACGCCCTGCAGGCAGCCGCGGCGCATGCGCGCAGCGTGCTGGTTCCTGAATTGAACACCGGACAACTGCGCCTGGAAGTCGAACGCCTGCTCGGCAGGGATCGGGTTGCAGGCCTGCACCGCATCGACGGCGAACCTATCGCACCGGAGCAGATTGCCGCGCGTGCGGAATCGCTGGCAAAGGGAACACCATGATTGTCGACTCCGCCCCCGCCTTTGACGTCAGGGAATATCTGCGCAAGGAAATGATGCCGCATTTCCTGTGTCCGGGCTGCGGGCACGGCATTGCGCTGCGCGCGCTGTTGTGGGCCTTGCACGAACTCAAGGTCGACAAGGACAAGCTCGCGGTGGTATCGGGCATCGGCTGCGCCGGGCGCCTGTCGGCCTATATCGATGCCAGCACCTTTCACGTGACCCACGGCAGGCCGCTCGCCTACGCCACCGGTCTCGCGCTCGCCCGACCCGATCTGCGCGTGGTGGTGATCAGCGGCGATGGCGACTGCCTGGCCATCGGCGGCAACCACCTGATTCATGCCTGCCGGCGCAACCTCAAGATCACCTGCCTGATGCTCAACAACGAGGTCTACGGCATGACCGGCGGACAGGTCTCGCCAACGACCTCGGAGATGCGGGTGACCACCACCACACCGCTGGGCAACTCCGAGCCGCATTTCGACGCCTGCGCGCTGGCAGCGGCAGCCGGTGCCGGATTCGTCGGGCGCGAGGGAACCCGGCACGTGCCCAAGCTGGCCGAACTGATGCTCGCGGGGCTGGAGCATCCTGGTTTTTCCTTCATCGAAGTGCTGTCCGACTGCACCGAAATCTTCGGTCGCAAAAATGAAATGGGCTCCTCGTCGGAGATGATCCTGCGCCAGAAAAGCGAGCTGCGACCGGAGGCGTACCGCGACACGGTCGACACGCCCTTCCGCGCCAACGAACTGCCGACCGGGGTGCTGGCGAAAAACGCGCGTCCCGAGTATGGCGCGGCGTATCGCAAGGCCGCCGCTGCAATCAAGGCCGCCGCCGCGAAGAAAGGCCGCAAATGAAGCCCGGCGACCGTATTGAATTGCGCATCGCCGGAACCGGCGGCCAGGGGCTGATCCTCTCGGGCAAGATGCTCGCCGAAGCACTCGCCACCCTGGGAAGGCACATTGCGCAGTCGCAGACCTATGAACCGACCTCGCGCGGCGGATTCTGCAACTCCGACCTGGTGGTATCCGAAACCGAAGTCGACTACCCGCTGGCGACAAAACTCGACTGCCTGGTGCTGCTCGACCGCCTCGCGATCAAACCCTCCTGGGCGTTGCTCAAACCGGGGGCGCTGGTGATCCACGACACCCGGCTGTGTCCGGAATTGCCGCCACACGCCAACATCCAGGCCTACGCGCTGCCGCTTAGCCGGACCGCGATTGATCTGGGCAGTGAACGCGTCGCCAACATGGTGGCTCTGGGCGCGCTGGTCGCCCTCGCCCGGCTGTGCCCGCGCAACACCCTGGAGCAGGCGGTGCGCGCGGAAACCCCGAAGAGTTTTCTCGAAATCAACCTCGATGCACTCGGCGCAGGCTTTGCGCTGGGCGAACAGGCAAGCACCGCGTCCGCCGCAGCGCTTGCCCGCTAAGGGCCGGTCCGGCCCGCTGCACTCACAGCTTGAAGATGCGCGCGGCGTTACCGCCGCGCACCTTGTCGCGCACCCCGTCGGGAAGCGCATCCACGCGCGCCAGGCAACCCTTCATGTCGCCGATGTTGTGCGGGTAGTCAGAGCCGTACATGACGTTGTCGGTGCCGAAGGTCGACACCGCCATGTTGAGCGCGTCCTGGCGGAACACCACCGAATCGGCGTACACCTGGCGCAGATAATTGCTCGGCTTTTCCAGCGTCCTGGTGCGCACCGCCGGGATGTTGTCCCAGCACATGTCCAGGCGTCCGGCGAGAAACGGCAGCGCTCCGCCGCCGTGCGCGGCAATGATTTTGAGCCTGGTATGCCGGTCGAAAAAACCCGACAGGATCATCCGGCTAACGGCCAGCGTGGTGTCGAAGGTAAAGCCAATGGAGGCTGCCAGGTAGAATTCTTCCAACCCGAGCTCTTTGGATCCCGGCGGCGAGCCCGGATGCACCAGCACCGGCAATCCGGCAGCGTCGATGGCCTTCCAGATCGGATCGAAAAGCGGGTCGGTCAGGTGCCGTCCGGTGACATTGGCGATCACCATGACGCCGACCGCGCCGGCCTTGACCGCGCGCTTCAATTCCTTGACCGCCGCCTGCGGATACTGCCAGGGCAGCGAGGCGAACCAGCGGATGCGGTCCGGATGGGCGCGTTGCGCCTGCGCAAAATCGTCGTTCATCAGCCTGGCCGTGGAAACGCTGACCTTCTCCCCGCCCCAGTAGACGCTCGGGCAGGTGAGCGAGACCACGGCGATATCGACGCGCGCCTTGTTCATGTTGTCGATGCGCGCCTCCCAGTCGAACATGTTGGGAATCGGCGACATGAACGGCGCGCCGTCGAAATGGATCACCCGCAACCCGCCTTCCACGGGTTTCACCGTATAGCGCGGCATGCCGTGCTTCTCGAGCAACTTCATCCATTCCCGGCTCAACATGTGCGTATGAACGTCCACTACTGGGGCCATGCCCGTTCTCCTCGATCTATATGAAGTGTCAATCATAGAGCGTAGCAGTACACTTTTGCGCATCGGCAACAAAATCCGCTCTCCGCCCCTCCCCTCCCCGCAAGGCACACATGCAATCAATAGCACGCTCCGTCAACGAGTTCGCACAAGTCTTGAGCGCCGCAGGTTATGCGTCCGGCACGGTAGATGCCTGGCGCGCCGCGTGTCCGGAAGGCGTCGCCGATCTGCACGGCGATACCCTGCATTTCGGGGAATTCTGGAAGCGCAGCGCTGCGCTGCTCGAACAGCTGCCGAAAAGGCCGGCGCGCAGCGCAGCCCAAACCGAACTGGCCAACCGGCTGTGCCGGCTGGCATGCGCGACGCGCGAGCGCTTTCTGTTGACTCACCTCAGCGCAATCTATGGCGCGCTCACCGAGGGCATGACGCGGCATGTGCGGGCCGAGGAGCTGTGTTACGCCGCGGCAGCATCCTTCCCCGGACTGGTGCCGCAACGCGCCGAGGTCGCCGCCGAAAAACACCTGCTGCAACGTGACAAGGAAGGCTTGGAGATCGACCAGGGCCTGTTTATCGCCCACGTTCTTGCCGATCCGGCCGCCGGCCGGCACCTGCTGCACTCGATGCTGCTTGCCCGCGACGATTCGCTTGTAATGGCCGCGGAATTCGCGCGCTCAGGGCGCGCCGAACTGGCCGGGGCACGCATCGAGAGGCACGGCAAGGCTGCCTTCGTGACGCTTTGCAACCCCCGCTATCTGAACGCCGAGGACGGCTCCACCCTCGACGGCCTGGAGATGGCGATCGACCTCGCCCTGCTCGACCCGGCGAGCGAGATCTGCGTGCTGCGCGGCGATCGCGTCACGCATGAAAAATACGCGCAGCGCCGCGTATTCGGCGCGGGCATCAATCTCACGCACCTCTACCAGGGAAAGATCCCGTTTCTGTGGTACCTGACGCGCGACCTGGGGCTGGTGAACAAGCTCTACCGGGGCCTGGCCGGGACCGACGACCCCGAACTCGAACTTGCCGGAATGTCGCTCGACAAACTCTGGATTGCGGCGGTAGACACCTTCGCCATCGGCGGTGCCTGCCAGTTGCTGCTCACCACGGACTACAACATCGCCGCCACCGATGCCTATCTCACGCTGCCCGCGCGCAAGGAGGGCATCATTCCCGGGGCGGCCAATCTGCGCCTGCCGCGCTTTGTCGGCAATCGGCTGGCGCGCCAGGCGATTCTGTTCGAGCGGCGCATCGACTGCGACAGCGCCGAGGGACGCCTCATCTGCGACCGGATCGTGGCGCCTGCGGAAATAGATGCGGCAATCGACGCAGCCATCGCCGGCCTCACCTCATCAGGAGTGGTCAGTGCTGCGGGTAACCGGCGCGCCTTGCGCATCGCCGAGGAACCGCTCGATGCCTTCCGCCGCTACATGTCGGTGTACGCCCGCGAGCAGGCCTGGTGCCACTTCAGCCCGGCGCTCATCGCCAACCTCGAGCGCAACTGGGACGCGAAACGACGGCTTCCGTAATTGAATGTGAAGCGCAACCGGCCGTGAAAACAGCGGCGCGGCTACCTCTTGTCCAGCGCGGCAACCGCTTCCAGCAGGGTTTTTTCGGTCGCCTCCCAGCCGATGCAGGAATCGGTGACCGAACAGCCATAGACGAGCTTTGACAGATCCTCGGGAATCGATTGATTGCCCGCAACCAGATTGCTCTCCAGCATCAAGCCGACGATCGAGCGGTTGCCCTCGATCACCTGGTGGATGCAGTCGTGGAACACCAGCGGCTGGAGCTCGGGTTTTTTCAACGAGTTGGCGTGCGAGCAATCGATCACGATATTCGCCGTAAGTCCCGCCGCGGCCAGCGCCTGCTCGCACAGCGCAACCTGCGCCGAATCGTAGTTGGGTGCCTGCCCGCCGCGCAACACCACATGGCCGTAGCGGTTGCCGCGCGAGCGCACCACCGCGGTGGCGCCCTCCGGGTCGATGCCGAGAAAACTGTGCGGGGCGCGCGCCGAGCGGATGCCGTTGATCGCGACCGCGATATCACCCTGGGTACCGTTCTTGAAACCGACCGGGGCGGACAGCGCGCTCGCCATCTCGCGATGCGTCTGTGATTCGCTGGTGCGCGCGCCGATGGCGTACCAGGCAACCAGGTCGCCCAGATACTGCGGCGAGATCGGGTCGAGCGCCTCGGTGGCGGTGGGCATTCCCATGCGCGCCAGGTCGAGCAGGAACTCGCGCGCGCGGCCGATGCCCTCCTCGATGTGGAACGAGTCGTCCATGCGCGGATCGTTGATGAAACCCTTCCATCCGTTTACGGTGCGCGGCTTCTCGAAGTAGACGCGCATGATGACGTACAGGCGCTCGCGCACCCGCTCGGCAAGTCCCTGCAGGCGGCGGGCATATTCGAGCCCCGCCTGCGGGTCGTGGATCGAGCACGGCCCGACGATGACAAACAGGCGCTTGTCCTGCCGGTCGAGGATGCGGCTGACGGTGCGGCGCGCATCGAGCACGGTCCGCGCTGCGCCCTCGTCGAGCGGAAGCCGTTCCTTGATTTGCCGCGGCGAGGGCATGCACTCAAAGCCCGCGACATTCAGGTCTTCGGTCGCGGGTGTGTTCGCTGCGGTGTTCGCGGCCATGTTCATTTCCGGATTCAGCAGAGGCCTTGCATAACGGCGGGCGCCGACAAAACCCGGGCAGCAGGCCTTTGCGGCCTATCGCCCCCGGATATGAGGGCTTGATTTCCGTGGCAAGCGTGAATTCCGGCCGCCACCGGAGCATGATCCCACAAACGTCGGCCGAATTTATTAATCCCGATCAAGCCTTGGCGCAATTCACCTAGGCCGGTCCCATGAAATCGCGCTTGCCGATCTCGACGCCGTTGGAGCGCATGATCGCGTAGGCGGTGGTCAGGTGGAAGTAAAAGTTGGGCATGTTGGAATTGATCAGAAAATCCAGGCCCTTGTAGCTCATGTCGTTGCCGCGCATTTTGAAGGCGATGGTCTTGTCCTCGGAACCGTCGATCTGCGCGGGCTTGAGCGTTTCCAGGAAGGCGACGGTCTTCTCGACGCGTGCGATCAGATCGGCAAGGCCTTTTTCGTCCGTTTCGTAGACCGGCGGCTCCAGCCCTGCCAGGCGCGCGCCGCTTGCGCGCGCGTGATCGGTCGCCGCCTGCACCTGCTTGACGAACATGAACATGTCGGGGAAAAAGCGCTGGTGCATGAGCGAGGTCTCGTCGTACTTCTTCTCGGCGTAGTGCGCCTGCGCCTTTTTCAGGCAGCCCGCCAGGCCGTTGAGCTTGCGGACGTATACGGGAATGGAAATCTGGTACATCGAAGCCATGGTGATTCTCCTGGAAAATTTAGCGCCGCTGCCAGGCGGTGCCTGACGGTGCGGTCCGTATCATAGCCACTGTCGGGACGGCGTGTCAGTCGCGCCCCGTGGTCGCATCATGGATAAAGATCTGGCCATGGCTCAGCGGCGGCGGCACCATCTTGTTGTTCAAATATCAACCGCTTTCCCCTGTGCTAGCATCGCTGCACCCCCTCATCCTGACGCGGAGCGTAGCATGCGAGTCCGACATTGCGCCTTGTTGCTGTGCTGTGCCTTGTTCCTGCCTGCCGGTCCCGTGCTGGCGCAAGGTGCCGCGGAAAACTACCCGAGCCGCCCGGTGCGCCTGATCGTGCCCTACACCACCGGAGGCGCCCTCGACGTGTTTTCGCGCGGCCTCGCTCAGCATCTTACGGAGCGCCTGGGCCAGCCGGTGGTGGTCGAGAACCGGGTCGGCGCGAGCCAGGCCATCGCACTGGATGCCGCGGCAAAATCGCCCCCTGACGGACACACGCTGGTGCTGGGCACGCAGTCGGGACTGGTGTTTCTGACCGCGGCGCGCAAGACGCTGCCTTACGACCCGCTGCGGGATATCATCTCCATCACCACGTTGATCGCAACGCCTTTCATCGTCACCGTGCATCCATCGGTCCCCGCGCGTTCCATCCAGGAACTGGTCGCGCTGGCCAAAGCGCAGCCGGGCAGGCTTTTTTATGCGTCGATCGGAACCGGCAGCGGCCACCACCTGGCCACGGAACTGTTCAAGACCAGAACCGGCATAGACATGGTGCATGTCCCGTTCAAGGGCAATGCCCAGGCGCAAACAGACCTGCTCGCAGGACAGGTGCAGGTCATGCTCGAGGGCCCGTCGATCCTGCCGCATGTGAAGAGCGGCAAAGTCAGGGCGCTCGCCACCTCGGCCCGCACGCGCTCCCGCGCAATGCCCGATTTGCCCACTGTCGCAGAATCCGGCGTGCCGGGATTCGATATTGCGACCTGGTTCGGCCTGTCCGCCCCCGCGGGGGTGCCGCGCCCGATCATCGACAGGCTGAACCGCGAAACCGGCGATTACCTGCGCTCAGCGGCGACCCAGGAGAAATTTGCCGCATCCAGCTACGAGTACCTGCCCGGCACCCCGGAGGAGATGACCGAACGCATCCGCTCGGAACTCCCCGTCTGGACCAAGGTGATGCGCGCCGCTGGAATCGAACCCGAGTAGCAGGGCGGGGCGCGCCTGATTACGGATTCAATTTCCTGTCTTCCCACTTTACTTATCAAGCATCAACCTACGATTTCCTCAAGTTGCCATCCTATTCACGGTATATCATTGAGGTAATTATTCTGTCAGGAGACAAACATGGCCACGCGTCGAGCAAGCGAAACCGTCCGCAAACAACTCGCGCAGGCGATCGCCACGCGGCTTGAGCATCTGCGCACCGCGGATGACGAACAGCGCAAGCAGCAGGAACTGGCCGACGAGGTCGGCCTGACCCAGTCAAAAGTCAGTCAATTGCTGCGCGCGGACACCACGCATTTCAGCCTGGAACGCCTGATGGACATCGCCGAGCGTCTGGATCTGACGGTGCGAGCGACCGTCACCCGGCCTTACGCGCGGGATTGACGCCGCGCCGATCCGCAGGCCCCTTCAGCCGCGCCCTTGCGGCTTGCGCCTGCCCGGGAGGGCATCGATGCCCTGCGCCGCGCCGGGAAGACGCAGATTGCAGGCCATGCTTTGGCCTCGCCGCTCATTTGGCGAGCTTCGCCCTCTGGCCGTCGACCCATACGTCACGCGGGCGGTGGCTCGGATCCTCCTTGATCATCGCCAGCGTCTTGGCGTGGATGACATCGACCGGATCGGTCAGATCGAGCAAGTCGGCAAACGGCTGCTGCACATACCAGGGCGTATAGGTGTAGACCTCCAGGCGGTTGTCCTCCGGATCGGGCCAGTACAGGCTCCAGGCGTTGCCGTGATTGATCGGGTCCAGTCCCTGCTGGCCTTCGGCGGCGAAAGCCGCGTAAAAGCTGCGCAGCGTCTCCAGGTCGGCAACCAGAAACGAGATCTGGTTGATCGAGGATCTCTCGCCCGCCGGCCGCCCTGAGGCAAACACAATCTGGTGGTGCTCGTCGGCCTTGCGGCTCAGGAAGGCGATTTCGCCGCCGCGGTAATACGGCCCGCGATCGGTGACCATCATGCCCAGCATGCGGATGTAGTACTCGATCATCAGGTCCATGTCGCGCACGAAAATGCCGACATGGGTGATCTGCGCATCGGGCCGTTTGGGTGAACTCATGCATTGCCTTTCATTTCGCGTCGCCGTTGATCACTGTGGGGCCGAAGCGGCATTCTGCCGCCACAGGCATTTGCCCTTGCTTTCCTTGCTGATTCCATCGAGCACCTTTTCATGCGCGGCGAGTTCTTCGGCGCTTGCCGCAAGCACGCGCAGCTGCGGCCGCGCCGCGTCGTCATCTGCGCCGCCGCCCCCGCTGCCCGCAGGCGCTTCCATTTCAATGGCCAGGCTGTCCTGGCCGCGCGTCATCATCAGATACACATTGGCCAGCAGCGCCGCATCGCTCAGCGCACCATGCAGCGTGCGGTGCGAGTGGTCGATCTCGTAGCGCTCGCACAGCGCATCCAGTGTATTGCGCTTGCCCGGATGCAGCTCGCGCGCGAATTTGAGCGTGTCGAACACGCTGGCGCAGTGCTCCTCGAACGGCGGCAACTTGAGCCTGCCCAGTTCCACGTTGAGGAATTCCACGTCGAAGGCCGCATTGTGAATGATGACTTGAGCGCCATCCAGGTAAGCGAGGAGTTCCTGCGTGATCTCGCTGAATTTCGGCTTGTCGGCAAGGAACTCGCTGGTGATGCCATGAATCTTGAGCGCGCCTTCGTCACTGTCGCGCTCCGGATTCACATAGTGATGAAAATGGTTGTCGGTGACACGCCGGTCGAGAATCTCGACGCAGCCGATTTCAAGGACGCGATCCCCGAGGCGTGCGTTCAACCCGGTGGTTTCGGTATCGAGAACGACCTGGCGGCTCATGGGCGCAAGCTGTCCACGCCGCGATTGGCCAGCACGTCGGCACGCTCGTTGCCGTCATGGCCGGCGTGTCCCTTCACCCAGTGCCAGCGCACCGAGTGCCCCGCGGCAAGCGCGTCCAGCTGCTGCCATAGATCGACGTTCTTGACCGGCTTCTTGTCGGCGGTGCGCCAGCCGCGGCGTTTCCAGGAAAGCACCCATTCGCTGATGCCCTTCTGCACGTACTGCGAGTCGGTATAGACGTTGACCTCGCAACGCTCCTTGAGCGATTCCAGCGCGCGGATCACGGCGGTCAGTTCCATGCGGTTATTGGTGGTCGCGGGTTCGCCGCCGAAGATTTCCTTGTCCTGACCGGCGCAACTGAGGATCGCCCCCCAGCCGCCGGGGCCGGGATTGCCGCGGCAGGCGCCGTCGGCATGAATCACCACCTGCTTTGCCCCCGCCTGAGGCAACCCGCTAGCGCTCAAGCTTGACCTCGCCGGAATTGCGCGCGGACAGTCCGCGGCTGGCATTGCCGCGCTGCGCCACCGGAGCAAGCGCCTTGGCCGAGGTGCGTTTTTCGCGCCAGGGCGGCATCACCAGGCGCATGCCCACGGTGCGCTTGATGGCACGTACCACGTAAGCTCCGCCGGCAATCGGCCACCAGCGGTCGCCCGCTTTCTCCATGAAACTCCAGCGCTCCAGCCACTTCGCGCTCCTGAATGGAGGCGCATAGCAGCCGAACTTGCCGCCGTTCTGCTCGAAGCTGAGCAGCGACAGCCAGTCGCGCAGGCGCGACAGCCCGATCAACCTGCCCTCCCAGGGATACTCGCCGCGGGCATATCCCAGGGCGTGCTTGGCGCCCCACAAGGACAAGGGGTTGAATCCGGAGATCACAATGGAGCCGTCGGGCATCAGCACCCGATCGGCCTCGCGCAGGATGCGGTGCGCGTGCTCGCTGAATTCCAGCACGTGCGGCAGAACCACCAGATCCACGCTGTTGGTGGCTATGGGCAGTTCCCAGGCCCGTGCGCGCACCGCGACGCCGACATCGCTGCCGATGATGGTCTTGTGCGGGATGCGGTTCTCGCGCAGGAAATCGTGCTCCGGGAGACCGATCTGCAGCGCGTGGTATCCAAAAATGTCATCCACGGCGTTGTCGAACTGGGCCAACTCCCAGTCCAGCACATACCTGCCCTGCTCGCTCTCAAGCCATCTTGCCAACATTGCCGTCTCCGCTCCGAATCAATACACTGCATGCATCGCCGCCATCCGCAAAGCCCCAGGTCCCATGACCCACTCCGCCGACTATCAGATCGTTCCCGTGCCCGCCTTCAAGGACAATTACCTCTGGGTGCTGCGCAAGGACGCCGCCGCCGTGGTTGTCGATCCCGGTGACGCCGCGCCGGTGCTCGCCTACCTCGACCGGGAAAAGCTGCTGCTCAAGGCCATATTGCTCACCCATCATCATGCCGATCATATCGGCGGCGTGCCCGAATTGCTGAAACGATTCCCTGTCCCGGTGTTCGGGCCGAATGACGAACGCATCGAAGCGGCCACCCGCCGCGTTGCGCAGGAGGACCGGGTCGAATTGCCGGATATCAGCGCCTCGTTCAGGGTCATCGAAGTTCCCGGGCACACGCGCGCTCACATCGCCTATTATGGGGAAAAAGTGCTGTTCTGTGGCGATACGCTGTTCGCCTGCGGCTGCGGACGCATGTTCGAAGGCGATGCGCCGCAAATGCACGCTTCGCTGCAGAAACTGGCCGCCTTGCCGGTCGACACCAGGTTCTACTGCGCGCACGAATACACCCTGGCCAACATCGCCTTCGCGCGCGCGGTCGAGCCGGGCAACCGGGCGCTGCAGGAGCGCGCGCAAAGCGAGGCCGCGCTGCGCGCGCAAGATATTCCCACCGTGCCCTCCACCATCGGCCGGGAACTGGCCACCAACCCTTTTTTCCGCTGCTCGGAGCCCGAAGTCATCGCCGCAGCCGCTTCGCGTCTGGGCCATCCTCCTGCCAACGCCGCCGAAACCTTCGGCGCCATACGCGAATGGAAAAATAGTTTCTGATCCACACGCGGGGCGTAGGGGGTAACGGGGGGAGGGGGACCCCCTCTCCCCCTGTTCTGAAGCTTTCCGGTTTTACCTCTCCTATTTGACCCGCCCTGCCTGCCTTGGCTACCATGTGAGATGCCTGATTTCCCAATACAGACCCTTTTTCGAGAATATGCGCTCCATGCCGCCCTGATTGTCTTGCTTCTCGGGGCGTTGCCGGCATTCGGGCAGCCGGCGCCGGTGGTGGAAGCGGTCCGCGTCGCGCCGCAGACGGCCGTCACATCCAGGGGCGTGGCCAACGCAGATGCGCCGCCTGAGCTTCCGGCCGCCAGCGGTGACCCGATCGACGATATCCGCGAAATCAAGGAACCGCTGAGAATTTCGCGGACCATCGATCTGACCACGCCGCAGGACGACCTTTGGGATCGCATCCGCACCGGCTTTTCCATGCAGCAATTGTACGGACCGCTGGTGGACAGCCAGCAGCTCTGGTATGCGAGCCGGCCGCAGATGATTAAAATTTTCGCCGAACGCAGCCGCCGCTACCTGTACCACATCGTCGACGAACTCGAAAAGCGCGGCATGCCCACCGAACTGGCGCTGCTGCCGATGGTGGAATCGGCGTTCAATCCCATGGCCCTGTCCAGTGCCAAGGCCTCGGGCCTGTGGCAGTTCATTCCCTCCACCGGCAAGCGCTATGAACTGCAGCAGAACTGGTGGTACGACGGACGCCGCGACATTCTCGCCTCGACCACCGCGGCGCTGGATTACCTGCAGTTCCTCTACGCCATGCACGGCGACTGGCAACTGGCACTGGCCTCCTACAACTGGGGCGAGAATGCCGTGGCGAAGGCCATCGAGCGCAACAAGGCCAAAAACCTGCCCACCGATTACGCCAGCCTCACCATGCCGACAGAAACGCGCTACTACGTGCCCAAGCTGCAAGCCCTGAAAAACATCATCGCCAAGCCGGAACTGTTCGGCATCAACCTGGATCCGATCCCGAATCAGCCCTATTTCGTGATTGTCGAGAAAAACCGCGATATCGATATCAAACTGGCCGCGCGCCTGGCGGAGATGTCGGTGGAGGAACTGGTGGCGCTCAATCCCGCGCACAACCGCCTGGTGCTCTCGGCCGCGCAGACGCAGAAACTGGTGCTGCCCGCCGATCACGCCAATAAATTCCTGGCGAATCTGGAAAATCACAGCGAGCCGCTGACCTCCTGGGAAAGCTACACGTTCAAGCAAGGCGACCAGCTCGAAAAACTGGCTGCGGCGCGCGGCATCGCGGTGGCAAAACTCAAGGCGGCCAATGGCATAACGCCAAGAACCAGGGTCGGGCCGGGCTTCCAGATACTGTTGCCGGTGAAGGGTTCCGATGCCGCTGCCGAACCGCTGCCGGTGGGCTACGCCGCGCCCATCCTGTACGAGCGCGCCACCCGCAATGAAACGCGCAGGATCATCCACACCGTGCAGCGCGGTGACACGCTCGCCACCGTCGCGGCGCGCTACAAGGTTTCCATCGACGATCTGCGGCGCTGGAATAACGTCGGACGGCTGCAGTCGGGCCAGAAACTCACCATCGAGCAGCAGGTGGCCGTATCCACCTGGAAGCGCAAAGCCGCGCCGGCCAAACGCCAGAAGGCCGCCGCGCCGCGTGGCACGCGCAAAACCTCCGCACCGCCCGCGGCGAAACCGCAGGCCAAAAACACCAAAGGCTGAAAGGCGGCGCATGCATCCGGCCTGGTACCGATGAACTGGGACAACACCACACTGTTCTCCGACGACAACGCCGAAGATGCGGCGTTCCGGCACGAGGTGCGCGGATGGATCGCCGACCACTGCCCGGCCGACCTGCTCAACCGCCCCGATCGCGTCGATCCGGTTGAAATAAAACCGTGGCATCGCAGGTTGTTCGAGCGCGGCTGGATCGCCCCGCACTGGCCGCGCGAGCACGGCGGCATGGGTGCCACGCTCAAGCAACAGATCATCCTCTACGAGGAAATCAATCGCGCCGGCGCGCCGACACCGTTCCAGCACGGACTGAATCTGGCCGGCCCGATCATCATGCAGGCCGGCACCCCCGCGCAGCAAGCGCGGCACCTGCCGGGAATACTCTCGGGCGATGTGGTCTGGTGCCAGGGTTATTCGGAAACCGGCGCGGGATCCGACCTGGCCAGCCTGAAAACGCGCGCGGTTCTCGAGGGCGACCATTTCGTCGTCAACGGCCACAAGATGTGGACCACCAACGGACCGTGGGCCGACTGGATGTTCGCGCTGGTGCGCACCGACACCGAGGGGCCGCGGCAGGCCGGCATCAGCATGCTGCTCATCGACATGAAATCACCGGGCCTCACGGTGCAACCGATCAAGAGCCTCACCGGCCACGCGGAATTCGCGCAGGAATTCTTCGACAACGTGAAAGTTCCGCGCGAGAATCTGGTGGGCACGCTCAACGGCGGCTGGAAGCTGGCCAATATCGTCCTTGGCAACGAGCGCTTCACCACCGGCAGCCCGCGCGCCGCGGCGCTGCGCCTGAACAAGGCGCGCGAGGTGGCGCGCCTGTCCGGCGCCTACGACGATGCGCTGTTCCGGCAGCAACTGGCCCATATGGAAATCGAGCTGCTCGCCTTTTCCGCGTTCTACCACCATGGCGCCGCGCTGCATGCCGCGGGAAAAGCGCCGCAATCGATGGGACCGGTGATGAAGGTTTTCGGCGGCGACCTGTCCCACCGCGCGGCCGAACTGGTGATGCAGGTCTCCGGCGCCCTCGGGCCGTCGCTGCAGCGCGTGCAGATCGGCAATGACCTGCACGACATCGCCGGCGACCTGTTCGCCTCGCGCATCAGCGTGGTGGGCGGTGGCACCACCGAAATTCAGCGCAACATCATTTCAAAACGCGTACTGGACCTGCCCTGATGAGATCACCATCGCACAAGTCTCGCGCCGGCTGTTCCAAGCAGCGCGGCGAGCTTCTGGCCGCGCGGTGGTCCTGGATAAGACCGCCGGCGCTTAAATCTCGCGCCGGCTGTTGGAAGCAGCGCGGCGAGCTTTTGGCCGCGCGGTGGTCCTTATGAGCGAGCCATCCATTCTTGCCGGCATCGACGAGCGCGGCATCGCCACGCTGACCATCAACCGCCCGGACAAGGCCAACAGCTACACCATGGGCATGTTCAACGAGCTCGCCGATCACATTGAAAAATGGGGTGGCGATCCGCAGGTGCGCGCCATCGTGCTGCGCGGGGCCGGCAGGCATTTTTCCGCAGGTGCGGCGATCGGCGAACCCTCCGCGGTGCCGGCATCGGGGAAGGTGCGCAACAGTTTCGAGATCTGCGAACTCATCGACACCTGCCCGGCCCCGACCATCGCCCTCATCCAGGGTGGCTGCGTCGGCGGCGGCATGGCGATCGCCGCCTGCTGCGACATGGTGCTCGCCGCGCGCAGCGCCTTTTTCTCCATTCCCGAGGCGCGCCTGGGCATGACTTCGGGAACGCTGAGTGTCTATTTCCAGCGCGCGATCGGCGCGAACAACTTCCGCCGCTACGCGCAGACCGGCGAGCGCTTCGGCGCCGAGGAGGCGCAGCGCATGGGTTTCGTGCAGACGCTTTGCGATCCGGAAAAACTCGAGGACGGCCTGCAGCGTGTGCTCAATGAGCTGATGCTCTCCGGCCCGCTGGCCACGCGCGCGGTCAAGGCGACCTCCGCGCTGCTCGCCGGCAACGCGCTCACGCCCGAGCTGATCGAGCGCATCCAGTCGGAATTTGCGGCTTCGCAGAATTCCGACGAAGCGCGCGAAGGCAAGGCGAGTTTCCGCGAAAAGCGCAGGCCCGGCTGGTTCAAATAAGCGCCGGGGAGCTGAATGTGAAGACAGGCCCGGCGCTCGGAAGCGCATGCTCGTCGCGCACATCTCGCTGGCAGCGGAGCGAATCTCCGCCGCCACGCACAAAAGCAAACCTATTGATCGAGCTTTACACCCAGCATCTTGATCAGCCCGCCCCAATGCTTGAGATCGTCCTGTATCAGGTGGGCAAACTCCTGCGGTGATCGCTCCACCCGCTCAAAGCTGTTTTGCTCGAAAAACTGCCGTGTTTGCGGTGAATCCAATCCTTTAGACACGTCCGCGTGCAGCTTTGCCACCAGTGCCGGCGGCATGTTGGCGGGGCCGAACAACCCGAACCAGGCGCCCGTGGCGAAGCCCGGCACGCCCGACTCCGCTACAGTCGCCAACTCCGGCCGCATGACAGCCCTCTTGGGGCCGGCCGCGCCGATGATCCTGACTTTGCCCGCCTTCTCATGAGCCTGGATGCTGCTGTAATTCACCAACAGCATCGATACCTGTCCACTGACCAAAGCCGTGACGGCTGGCGCCCCTCCGGCATAGGGAATCTCGACGATATTGGTGCCGGTCCTGCTCTTGAAGTCTTCGGTGCTTAAATGAGAGAAGGTGCCTTTGCCGAAGGACCCGTAATTGAGCACGCCGGGCTGCGACTTCGCCAGCGCAACCAACTCCCGCACATTGCTCACGGGGAGCGCGGGATTGACCGCCAGCATCGGCGTGAGTTGCCCAAGCACGATCAGGGGAGTGAGATCCTTGACCGGGTCGTACGGGAGCTTGTCGTAGAAATGCGGATTGGTGACAACGGCGGCATCCGCGGCCACCAGCAAAGTGTAGCCATCGGGACGCGCCTTCGTTACCAGCTGCACTCCGATGATCTGATTGCCACCCGGGCGGGGCTCGACGACCACCGGCTGGGCCCAGGTCTCTGACAGGCGCTGCGCCATGATGCGCGCCAGCGTGTCGGCCACACCTGAAGCTGGAAGTGAAACGATTACCCTTACCGGACCCGCCGGATAGGGTTCGGCAGCCAGCGCACCGCCGCCCAAAACACTCAATGCAATGGCCGCGACGCAGGCCCGCGCAAGTCTTGCCGGTGTCAAACCGTACCGCATGTATTTCTCCAAATAAAAATCCTGCCGCATAGTAGTGCACCTGCCCGCTTGATGGGGGGCGAGGCCGGCGTCGAGAGCAAAGCCGCAGGCGGGTCGCGTTTCTGGTTTCGCATTCGAGCGGGACTGTCGGTGCTTGCCGAGAGTCCTCCGCAGCAGCAGCGCGACGAAGCGGGCGCACTTGCGGGGGCCATGCCCGCGCAGTTCTCGGGCCCTCTGGGAAAACCACTTTTCACCTCCAGCCGCAAGGGCTCCAATCCCTCAATCAAAAGCAATAAATCTTAATAGTTTCTTTCTTGCACTGCGACCCTTGCCGCGTATATTCTGTGACAAAGGTTCCACTCAAAATGAGCTGCCGCAAAGCGCCTGTTCATTGGGCGATGGGAGGATGCATCAGCACAACTCTTCAAGCCGGAGATAGTGCGGGCCAGTGCGCGGCAGGTCTTGCCGTGCGCGCAAAATAGGACGATCGAGATGGACCGCAAAACAATTCTTATCGTCGAAGACCAGATCGATATACGAAAACTGATCCGTATCACCACTAGCCAGGCCTACAATGTCCTCGAAGCCGAGGCGGCGGTAACGGCGCTGGAGATCATCCGTCGCGACCGGCCGTGCCTGGTGTTGCTCGACATCGTCTTGCCGGGCGAGATGGACGGGCTGCAGGTGCTCGATGCGGTCCGCGCCGACCCCGATCTGCAAGCTACTTCAGTCATCCTGGTCACGGCTCGAGGGCAGGAGGCGGACTACGATCTGGGCATTAGCCGAGGCGCGGATGAATACATCACCAAGCCCTTCAGTCCGGCGCTCTTGCTGGATCGCGTCAAGTCGCTTACCCAGGCGAATCGGGGCGTGCGTCTATCCGCCTAGTCGATTGCGCATGAACGGCCGCTCCGGGCGGAAGCCGCCGGCCGGGCAGCGTGGGCGCGGGCGGCGGTAGCGGGTCGGGAACACGATTTCGCAGGTTTAAAAGTAAAGACCTCGCATCAGCACCCGATTATCATGGCCTGGCGGGGCTCAAACTCGCGATAGTCAAACATACAAAATTCCGTAGACGAAAATCACCCCTCCCTGCTGGGCACAGTGCCATTGCACAGCGGTTAATGCCCTTTGCTTGTTCCGTTCATAATCCCGCTGCCGGAAAACAATCATCGGGACTTTCAATGACTACCAAACTGCTCTTCACCCTCTCCCCCCGCGGCATCGCCACCCTCACCTTCAACTTCCCCGAGCGCCGCAACGCCTACGACCAGGAGGTGCTCGACGGCATTGCGCATCACTGCAAAACGCTGGGCGCTGATCCGAAAGTCCGCGCCATCGTGCTGCGCGGCGCGGGTGAGCATTTCTCGGCCGGGGCGGATGTGCGCTGGCATGCCGAGCAGCGCAAGAATCCCGTGCCGGTGCCTTCGGTGTTCGATATCTGCGATGTGGTCAATACGACGCCCAAGCCGACGCTGGCGCTGGTGCGCGGCGTGTGCGCCGGTGGCGCGCTGGCGCTGGCCTCGTGCTGCGACATCCTGATCGCGGCAACCGACGCGGTGTTTGCGATTCCGGAGGCGCGGCTGGGCTTTCCGCCGGGACCGGTTTCGGCGCCGGTGTTCATCCGCGCGGTGGGCCTGCGCGCGTTCCGGCGCCTTGGGATGACCGGGCAGAAGTTCGGCGCCGAGGAGGCCTTGCGCAACGGGCTGGCGCATCAGGTGTGCGAACCGGCGCAGGTGGACAGCGCACTGGCGGCGCAGATCGACGAAATCCTGCTCTCGGCGCCGATCGCCGCGGGCAAGACCAAACTGCTGGCCGCGCGCCTGGGAAAGGAATCCCTGCCCGCCCACGTGCTTGCCGAGATGGCACCGCTTTTCGCCGGCGCCATGGACAGTGAAGAAGCCGCCGAGGGCCGCACGAGCTTCATCGAAAAGCGCAAGCCCGGCTGGTATGTGCAATAACACTTTTGATATTGAATTGGTTAATTAATGTACGCAGGTATTAGATAATTTTTTTAAATTTACGGAAATTTAGATGCACTCCTGGCCTCCCCTCCCGACCTCGCATCCCCCCATCCACACACTCGCGGACATCGAAGCGCTGGAACAGCCGCCGCTCGAATCGCATATCTTTTCCTGGAACGTCAATGACTGGATCCGCCGCGGCTGGGACCGGGACCCGCAAAAAGTCGCCATCCATTTCCTGCAGAACGCCGATCCGGAAGAGACCCCGGAGTCGGTCACCTATGGAGAGCTGCGCCACCGCTCCAACCAGGCGGCGAACCTGTTTTACGAATCGGGGGTGCGCGCCAGGGATGCCGTGCTGTTTGTGCTGCCCACCGTGCCGCAGCTTTATTACGCCCAGTTCGGCGCCATCGCCACCGGCGTGGCCTGTTCGGTCAACTGGATGCTGATGCCCGCGCAGATCCTGGATCTGGTGCGCAATGCCGGCACCAAAGTGCTGGTGGTGCCGGGGCCCACGCCCGGCTACAACATCTGGGAAAACATCCAGTCCATCCGCGCTCAACTGCCCGCCGGGGTGCGCGTCATGACGGTGCAGATGGCAGGCGGCGCGAAGATCGCGGAATCCGATTTCGATGATCTGTGCGCGGCGCAACCGGGCGAGCGGCTGCTGTTCGAGCGCGACATCGGCCCCGATGATCTGGCCGGCTACGTGCATTCGGGCGGCACCACCGGCTCGCCCAAGCTGGTCAAACTCACCCACCGTAACTTCAGTTTCAAATGCTGGTCCAATGCCGTTGTCAGCGGCTTGCTCTCGGGCGATTCGCTGTTCATCGCCAACCCCCACTTCCACATCGCCGGCTTTTTCGGCCGCGGCATTCTGTCGACGGCCTGGGGGGTCACCCTGGTTTCCCCCGGCCCGCAGGGCGCGCGCGGCCAGAACTTCATCACCAATCACTGGAAGCTGGTGGAGAAATACCGCATCACCCATTTCGGCGGCGTGCCCACCATGCTGGCGATGCTGGCGAAGAATCCGCCAAGGGGCGAGGACATCAGCAGCCTGGGCCCGCACGGCACCGCGGGCTCGGCGGCCATGCCGGTCGAGATTGCCAAAGAGTTCGAGCGCGTCATCGGCATCCGCACCCTGCTCACCTACGGCGCCACCGAATACACGCAGAACGTCTGCACCGCGCCGCGCGACGGCGAACCGCGTTACGGCTCGGTGGGGCTGCGTTTTCCCTATACGAGCGTGAAGACCGTGGTGATAGGCGGCGACGGCGAAATCGAGCGCGAGTGCAGCAGCGGTGAAGCCGGTGTGGTGGCGGTGAAAGGGCCCGGAGTCACGCCGGGCTACGTCAATGCCGGGCAGAACATGGGCGTGTTCACGCGCGATGGCTACTTCAAATCCGGCGACCTGGGCCGGTTCGATGCCGAGGGCTACCTCTGGATCACCGGGCGCGCCAAGGATCTCATCATCCGCAGCGGCCACAATATCGAGCCCGGCGGCATCGAGAATGCGCTGCTCAAGCACCCCGAAGTGCTGCTGTGCGCGGCGGTGTCCCGGCCCGATGCCTACGCCGGCGAATTGCCGATCGCGTACGTGCAACTGGTCAAAGGCGCGAAGGCCACGGCGGCGGAACTGGCGGCATTCGCCGCCCAGCATGTGCCCGAACGGCCGGCGGCCCCCAAGGAGGTCATCATCCTCGAGGCCATGCCGCTCACCGATGTGGAAAAGCCCGACAAGCCGAAGCTGCGTTACGATGCGGCCGAGCGGGCGTTCACGGAGGTTTTTGCCGCGGTGCTCGGCGCGGGAAAGAGGTTTTCGGTGAGGGCCGGGGCCGACCCATCGCAAGCCACCGTAATCACCGTCAGCATCGCGGGCGACACGGCGGACGATACGGCAACACGCGCCGAGCTCGAGCGCAGCATCGCGGACAGCATGAAAAGCTATACCGTCCGCCACGTTATCCACTGGACCTGAAGGAACAAAGCATGCGAAACACACTGACCCTGGCTATTGCCCTGCTCTCTCTGGTGCCGGCACTGCATGCGCAGCCCTATCCTGCGCGCCCCATCACGCTCATCATCAACCAGGAAACCGGCGGGCCGACGGAACTGTTCGGCCGCGCCATTGGCAGGCCGTTTCAGGAACGCGGCAATCCGCCCTTCATCGTCGAGACGCGGCCCGGCGCGGGCGGCACCATCGGCGTGAGTGCCTGTGCCAAGGCACGGCCCGATGGCTATACCGCCTGCATCGTTCCGCGCGACATGATTTCCATCGTGCCCTTTCAGGAGAAACTGGACTTCGATCCGGCGCGCGATCTGGAGCCGGTCACGCAACTGGTATGGCTGGCCAATGTCATCGTTGTGCATCCCTCGCTGAAAATCGACAGTCTCAAGGGCCTGATCGAATATTCGAAGCAGAATCCGGGCAAGCTCAACTACACCGCATTCGCCACGGCGCAGGCCATCATGCAATGGATCATGAACGAGACCGGGCTGAATATGACCTTCATCCCCTTCAAGGGCGGCCCCACGGGGATGCAGGCGTTTTTCAGCGGCGACATCCACGTGATGTACCTGGCCGCAGGCAATGCCGGCCTGGCAGCACAGATCAAAGCCGGCAAAATCCGCGCACTGGCGATGCCCGACCGGCATCAACTGCTGCCCGGTATCCCGACCTTCGCTGAAGCCGGCCTGCCGCAGTTCGGCTTTCGCAGTTGGCTGGGCGTATTCATGCCCGCCGGCGTGCCCAGGGATGCCATTCAGAAATTGAGCAGCGAATTGCAGGCGGTGATCAAAACTCCGGAATTCAATACCTCGGTGCTGGTGCCCTTTGGCTATGTACCCATTGGCAATTCCCCCGAAGAATTTGCAAAATTCCTCGCCGTCGATCGCAAGGACGGCGCAACGCTCGCCAAACTGGCCGGCACCCGCGTGCAGTAGCGCCGCTATGATGTCGTGATGCGGGAGAAATGCGTCGGGCCGCAAGACGGCGCGAGGGGCGCTTTCAACCCGGAGCGGTCACCGACGTTTGCGGTGACCGCGTGACCGCTCGCGGCGGCAGCAGACATTCACGCATCTGCAACATCATAAAACCGGATCAAATTGCGTCCCGCCTCCTTCGCCTGATACATCGCCGCGTCCGCCCGCTTGAGAACATCCTCCTGGCAGCTGTCATTCTTGCTGAACAAGGATATGCCGATGCTCGCCGTGCAATGATGCTCCACTGTCGTTTTCGCTGTTTCCTCCTGCCGAACCTCAAGCACATACGGCTTGGCGAGTGACGCGCGGATCTTCTCAGCGATGACCCCCCCTTGGCTTGCGGACTCCGATTTGTCCGCAACCAGTTCGCTGATCATCACCACAAACTCATCGCCGCCGAAGCGCGCCACGGTATCCATATCGCGTACGCAGCCTTTGAGGCGGTTCGATACCTCCATCAGCAGCAAGTCGCCGATTTCATGACCGTGGGCATCGTTCAGCGGCTTGAAATTGTCCAGGTCGAGAAACATCAGAGCGCCATAGCTGCCGCTGCGCTTGTTTGCGGCCATGGTCTGGTTCAGGCGGTCATTGAGCAGCCGGCGATTGGGCAGTTGGGTGAGCGGATCAAAGAACGCCAGGTCGCGAATCCGTTCTTCCATCTGTTTGCGTTCTGTGATGTCGTGAATGATGGAAAACAGCAGGCAGCTATTCCCCACCTCGATAGGCGATGAGCGCACTTCGACTGTGCGCACGCTTCCATCGGCAAGGCGGTGCGGAAAGATGAAAAAGTTGCGCTCACGGCGCGCCATCTGAGCATACGAATCGGCGACTTCGTCTGGCGAGAGCATGTTGACCTGTTGGATCCTCATTGTCTTGAGCAGTTCGATGGAATAACCATAGAATTGGGCTGCCGCGGCGTTGGCGTCGGAGATTTCACCGGAGCGAGGATCAATCAGCAGCATTACCGAATCATTGCGCTCGAAGGTCTGGCGGAAGCGGGCCTCGCTTTTTCGCAAGGCTTCGTCGGCTTGTTTGCGCTCCGCCTCCTGGATCGCCAAAAGACGGTCGTAAGCGCGCTGCCGCTTTTGATATAAATACAGTCCCGAGCTTGCAATCAGGACCAACAGCCCAAATCCTCCCGCCTGGGCGTAGGTATCACGGTGCCAATCTGCAAAAATCATCGTCAGATCACGGCTCACCGCAAATACAAAAGGTCTGTCCAAAGCGAGGCCATTTTTCTCTCCTGTCCTCTGATGCATCATGCGCTCATCGCCGGTTGCGTAGACGGTACCGGTGAATAAACTGGATCGCTGACCACTTTCTTGATGACGGATAAAGAAAGTGCCGGGTTTTGCGAGAGTCATGCCATCCACCCCGGGCAGGTGCGGCGAACTCACGAAAACCGTCCCATCGCTATGAATGATGGATGCTCGCGCGTCCGGTGCGTAGAGTATAGAGTCCAGCAGCGTGCTGAAATACTCCGGATCCAGGGTCGCCGTGACAATTCCGGAAAACGCCCCCCGCTCATCTGTGATCACCATCGCCAAGGTGACGGCAAAGACTCCGAGCGCTGTCTTGAATGGTGGCGAAACATAAAGCGTAGCCGCGTTGCCGCCCTCATGGGCAATGCGGAAATACTCCCGCTCGCGGAAGTTCTGCCCGATGAGTTCCTCACGATTGCTGGCGCTCACCGTGCCTGTTGCGTCAAGTACGAGCAGGGTGCGCACCCCCGGCATGACGTCGCTCATTGATTTAAGACGGCGATTGACAAAAGCGACGCCCTCCTTTTGCGCGGCCAGGTAGGGCAACTCGCTGCGAATCGACTTCAGTACATTACTTGTCGAGCGCAGTTGGTGGCTGAGGTTATCATCGACGATCTTGCCATAGCTTTCCAGACGCACGCGTTCCTCGGCGTCGATGGTCCTGTGATCGGAGTAAAGATGTGCGCCCATTCCACTGCCAACGAGCAGCAAAACGGCTACGAGCAATAGCCATTGGGCGAAAGGCGATTTCACATTCAGCCGTTGTTAAATGC
>CAIOLO010000018.1 GCA_903859155.1 uncultured beta proteobacterium | reverse complement strand
GCTGATGGTCAAGCTGCGTCCCCGGCGCCACGCGCCGCGCGGGGGCATCGCGGATCGCCTCGAGCCTTCTGTGTTCACCCTGCCCTGGAACCTGGAGGGGTTGGGCGGGTTGCGCGCCCGCATTCAGGAGTGCTCCGCCCTGCTCTCCGAGGAAGAAGCCAATGCGCTCATCCTGGGGAGCTTCGAGGCGGCGACAAACGCCATTCGCTACTCGCGGCTGCTGGTCGGGGACGCGACGCTCACCTGCCGCATCACGCACCAGAGCGACGCGGTGGCGGTCGAACTGATCTATCCGAGCGCGGTGTTCACCCCGCCCGACCAATTGCACCCTGATTTCAGCGGCCACAGCGAGAGCGGCTTCGGCCTGTATATCATCGAGCAATCGGTGGACTCGGTCGAATACGCCAGCCCCATGCCAGGGATCGCCAGCATCCGCCTAGTCAAGCATGCGAGCGCTAGTACCGCGACACTTTAGTTTTGCAACTTGCTGACAGACGAGAACAATGTTTCGAAATCTGTGATTCATGGTACTAGCATCGCATCTGGCTAACTAACATATTTCATCCCCGGTAATTTGCATTTTCTGCAATTCTCGAACTACAGGTGAGTGGCCCACAGGACCCGCCCCCCCTGCCGATTCGCGGCCCAAGTCGGCAGACCTGTTCCGAGCCGTTCCCTGAGGTCTCAGGAGATTCCTTTCCAATTCAAAACCCCTGGTTGTTATCAAAGGGTTTGCAGTCTGTACACAATCCGGGTTCGCTGGAGGGGTCTAATTGGCCCCAAGCAGAAAGCAATATTTTGGGAGAAAAGCGTGACCAGATTTTTACTATTAGCTTTGGTTGTATTTATCAATTTGATGACGGGATGCTCGACCCTGGATGGCCGCCCGTCAGTCGCGTTCTTTGATCCTGCGCCGGAAATGAAACTGAAATCCGCTTCTCATTGGCGCACCATCGCCGACGATGTGGTGGGCCAGATTGCCCCGATCGCAAAGAGAGATGGAATGCCGATTTTCGTCTCATCGCAGGATGCCACCACGTTTGGGCGTGTATTTGCCTCACAACTACGCAGCAGCCTGATTAGCAGGGGTGTTTCGTTAAGCGACACCGACGCAGGTGCGTTGAGCCTCGCCGTCCTTGTGGACGAGGTAACTCACGTTACCATTCCTCGCTACCAACCCGGTAGTCTGACTGTCTTGTCTGGCGGGGTACTGGTTGTCAGAGACGCATTCGAGACGGCAAACCGCGCAATCAACTCGACGGCGGGTCTGCTGATTGCGGGGGACATCATCAAGACCATTAACGAGAAAAACACCCCCCCTGATACGGAAATAGTGATGACAGTCAAGCTGATGAACAATTCCAGGTATGCAATTCATCGCACCGATATCTACTACATCGATTCCGTCGATTCCTCTTTGTTTGTGAAGACCGGCAAGGTGTTTCCACTGGTGGGAGGCGACTCGAAATGAGTTCGTGTCGGCCCTATCTATTGCCACTAGTCATGTTTGCTGCTCTGAGCGGATGTGCCACCAACTATGAATATGTACCACCGCCTGCGGTCAGTGCCGAGAAGAATTCTCCTGTGGTATCTGCATCCTATGACGCAGTTGATGCTCTCATCAAAGGCCAAACTCTGTCCCCCATAGTGACACCGGGGGGCGGGAAGGGAATATTGGTTGCGACGTTGGCGGACATAAACAACCTGAAAAAATCAAGCGCCTTTGGACGACTGTTGTCAGAGCAGTTTTCTTCCCGTCTTGCCCAATTGAGCATCCCGGTTAGTGAGTTGAAACTTCGTGAAAACCTGTTTGTCCACCAAACTGAAGGCGAATTCTTACTATCTCGACAGATCAATGAAATTGGTGCTTCGCAGAACGCTGATCTTGTTCTAGTGGGAACGTATGCCGACGGGGGCGGGGCGATCTACGTTACCGTGAAATTGGTTCGCGCATCGGATTCGCGTGTATCTAACGCTTACAATTTTTCAATTTTGAAGTCAGCGGCCGTGAGAGGACTACTGAAGGAAGGCTCGAACTAAAGACCAGTGACGCACAGGAGCGCGGCCGCGCGAATGTCCGCTGCTGGCGTAACCGGCCATTCAAGTCGTTTTGTCGCCAGTGACGGCAGTGCGTTGGAAGCACGTATTCGCGGTATTGAAGTGCAGACCTTGTCGGGAATTTAACTGTCCGGCGATTACCAGTGAGTCAAACCGGCCATGAGCGGTCCCCCGCGGTTACATCTGAAATCGCTCCGAATCGGTTGTTCGCGGACTGTCGCGACGGCATCGACGGTGCCCGGACCTGCCACGCAGCAGCCGGTACGCGCCGGGAGCTGCTGCCCCCCCCCGGCTTCTGGGCGAGTTGGGACGCTACCAGTGCCCCGTGCCAGGCCCACACCAGAAAATGTTTCTGCTTCGCCACCGGTTTTGCCGCCGTCCACTTCGAGAATGTACTCTGCCCAATGGTCGACACCCCGCGCTTTTCCATCGCGCCTTTAGATCGAGAAACGTCATGACCCTTTTCCAATTGGATATTGGTGAAAAAAGATGAGATCCCCAAAGGCAAACGCCATCGGTCTAGCCACCTTTCTATCGGTCTGCTTCCTGCGCTTTGAGGTTGGGAGCTGGGTGACCGCAACCAGCGTTGGCACCTGGTATCGATCGCTGCAAAAGGCTTCGTTCAATCCGCCGGAAGGATATTTCTCACCGGTATGGATAATTCTCTATTTTCTAATGGCAATAGCCGGATGGCGCATATGGAGCATTGGCGATTCTCGCGCGGAACGCGTCGCCTTGGTGTTTTTTGCGGCTCAGCTTGCATTGAATATGGTGTGGTCGGTGCTGTTTTTCGGTTATCAAAAAGTTAGCTTTGCGCTTGCCGAGATGATTGTTCTTTTGTTGACCGTCATGGCAACAACGGTTCTTTTCTGGAGAATCGACCGGCTTTCGGGGTTGCTATTGGCGCCCTATCTGCTGTGGCTTGGCTTTGCCACGGTTCTGACGACATTCATATGGAGGTTGAACTGAACTGTTGCGCCGAGTGACGCCGATTCGATCTTCCTTCTCAAGGAATTATTGCGGCGGACGAGCCGCCGCTTTGTAGAAAGTCCAGCGTCAGCTCAGGATCGTCAGTACCCCTTGAGCAGCACAAACTCGAAACCGAATACCGGCCATTGAATTTCAGCAGCCATGGAACTGACGCTGGTCAAATGGTGCAATCGGCCAGGTCCGGTCACTGGGGCTAACCGAAAACTGCGCAGACGAAGGTCTGGTCATCACATACCCGACCTTCAGGATTCGTAAATCCGGACTCAAGCGCAACGCGTGCCAATGCCACCAATTGGAAGACCGCGAGACGGTTGTTGTTCCCGGCAGGTATTGCCCGAGAGCGTCGGAGAAATCGGCGTGACGCCGCGAAATCCGTTAACAAATCTCAATATTTTTGTATTTGCCTTTTCCTTGAGGGGGGCCTGACAATGCCCGTATAGAGATGGTTCCCGCGTCCATCCAATTAAAGAAGGGAGGCTGCAATGGGCAGCCAAGAGAAACGCCCCGGCCAAGACGCCCAGCTGTGTCTGCAGGCTGAACAGATATTCCGTAACTAGGCGGCGCAGTCCCCGTTGCCCCTTGATGATCTGTCACCTGAGCAAACGCAGCTGGTGCTGCGCGAACTGAGCGTGCATCAAATTTGTGCTGGAACGCGAACAGACCGAGGCGGTGCTGCAGGCGAGAGAGCGCGAACTCGAGGTCGACCGCCCTGACCAGCCCCGGGAAAGCCCTCGAGCGCATAGTCGCCGCGACCAGACCGTATGCGACCGACGTGGCGAATGTCGATTTTATCTGGCACAAACTCACCACGGACAGCATTCTTTGCACCATCACCGTGACCGCTAACGCTTCTGCCATAGACGGTATTTTGTATGGCACAACGCTAGTTCATTCTGGAAAATCTGGTCGTGACCCACGGCTAACGGATGAAGCACATCCAACATCGTATGCAGGCACGTTATTGTGAAATCGAACGACTTTGTCGCGCGCATGCGCGACACCCTCTTGAACGAGACCCTGCTTTGGCTCGGCCTCGTGTCGCTGCCAATGGTGGGGCTCTCGATTTCACGCTTTGCGACGATGGGCTGGCGGCCGGTCTTCGGTCTGCAACTGCTGCTGCTT
The DNA here is from genome assembly GCA_903859155.1 of uncultured beta proteobacterium. GTDB lineage: Bacteria > Pseudomonadota > Gammaproteobacteria > Burkholderiales > SG8-39 > 2-02-FULL-62-17. The sequence goes on along the minus strand of CAIOLO010000018.1, from coordinate 2,115 downwards.
TCGCTGGTCTGGCTGTTCTGGTTCCAGCGCCGGCGCATCCCTTATTGCTGGCGGCTCGGAATAGTCCTTTTCGCGATGGGCGCGGCAGGACTGACCGCCTACGTTCAGCACGGGCCCGCCGCCATTGCCGGCCAGTTCCTGCTGCTGTTTCTGGTTATCGCAGCGATCTTCACCGAGGGACGGGAGGCAATAGGCCTTGGACTTCTTATACTGGTTGGCCTGCTAGTGACCGCCTGGGGCGCGGTCAATGGCACGATTCAGTTCCAGATCGACTACCCCCTCTACGCGCACGATCCTGTTAACTGGGTTCTGCTTATTATCGCGTTCGCCGGTTACGGCGGCATCGTGTCGCTGCTCGTCTTGAGGCTGTTTCGAGGCCTGACCGGGTACCAGCAACAACTGCTGCAAGCCTATGCCGAACTGGAGAACCGCACCGAAGCATTGGCAGAATCGGAGCGCTTCGCGCAAGCGACTGTGGATGCGCTTTCGACGAACCTGGCCATCCTCGATGAGCAGGGAACCGTGATCGCCGTCAACCGCGCCTGGGCCGATTTCAGCCTGGCCAACGGGTTCGAACCAAAGTGCGTCTCCGAGGGGAGCAATTATCTGGCCGTTTGCGATGCCGCAACCGGGGCAAATTCCGCGGGCGCTGCGGAAATGGCGGCAGGCATCCGTTCGGTATTGTCGGGAGAGCGCAATGAATTCGAGCAGGAGCTTCCCTGCCACTCGCCCACGGAAGCGCGCTGGTTTCTCGGCCGGGTGACGCGCTTCCCGGGTGCAGGCATGGTCCGCGTCGTCGTCGCGCACGTAGATGTCACCGCGATCAGGCATGCCGAGGTCGAGGTGCGCAAGCTCTCGCGCGCGGTTGAGCAGAGCTCGGCCTCGGTCGTGATTACGGACACGGCCGGCAAGATCGAGTACGTGAATCGGCAGTTCGAGATGAACACCGGCTACGCGAGCGCCGAGGTGCTCGGCGCCAACCCGCGCCTCCTCAAGTCGGGCCTCACACCCGGCGCGACCTACCGCGAGATGTGGGGGCTGCTTGCCGCCGGGGAGGAGTGGCACGGCGAATTGTGCAACCGCAGGAAGGACGGTTCCCTGTTCTGGGAGCACGTTGTCACATCGGCGCTCAAAGATGAGAACGGTAAAGTCTCCCACTACGTCGCGGTAAAGGACGACATCACCGAGCGCAAGCGTGTGGAACTGGCTCTGACTCAGCAGCAGCATCTTCTCCAGAGCTTGGTCGACGCGCTGCCCCTCGGCGCGGTCCTGTACAACAAGAATCGTCAAATGCTTGTGTCCAACAACCGCTTTCAAACCCTCCTGAACCTCCCTCCGGAATTGTTGCGACAGCCGAATATTCGTTTTGACGACGTTATTCGCATTATTTTCGACCGCGGCGAGTACCCGGATCAAAGCTTCGAAGCGACCTTGCGTGGTTTCGTCGAGAGGAGCGAGACTCGCCGACCGTACATTCTTGAACGCTCACAGAAGGACGGGTCGTGGCTGGAGATTCAAGGAACGCCTCTTGCCGATGGAGGCACTCTGGTCACCTATTCAAGCATCACTGAGCGCAAGGCGGCCGAGGCGCGCTTGGTCATCACCAATACGGAACTGGTCTTTCAGAACGAAGAGAAAGGCAAGCGTTCGGCGGAGCTGGTCATCGCCAATACGGAACTGGTCTTTCAGAACGACGAGAAAAGCAAGCGGGCAGTAGAGCTGACCTTTGCCAAGGAAGCCGCTGATGCAGCCAATACCGCCAAGAGTCGCTTCCTCGCGACCATGAGCCACGAAATCAGGACGCCGATGAACGGCATTCTGGGCATGGCGCAGGTGCTGCTGATGCCCAACATTTCCGAAGCCGAACGGTTAGATTGCACGCGCACCATTCTCAGTTCCGGACAGACGCTGTTGACCTTGCTCAACGACATTCTTGACCTCTCCAAAATCGAAGCGGGCAAGGTCGAACTCGAATCCATCGACATGGAACCCGGACGGGTCGTCGGCGAATCCCAGAGGCTGTTTGCCAACATCGCCCAAGAGAAGGGCTTGCGCCTCGATGCGGATTGGAGCGGCGCGCCGGGGCGCTACTTGGGCGACCCTCACCGTCTGCGG
>CAIOLO010000017.1 GCA_903859155.1 uncultured beta proteobacterium | reverse complement strand
TCCAGGCTCACCAGCGCCTCGTGGCCTGGGCCCACGTCCTGGCGTGCCAGTTCCACGTTGCCCAGAATCGACGCCAGGGCGTTGTTGAAGTCGTGCGCCACCCCGCCGGCCAGCGTGCCCAGCGCCTCCATCTTCTGCGATTCTCGCAACTGCGATTCGAGTGTCGCGCGGGCGGCTTCGGCGAGTTTGCGCTCGGTGATGTCGCTCAGAGCGATTCGCAGCTCGGAGGCACCCTCGCCGCCTTGCGAGACAGAAACCGTCAGATGCGCAAACAACGACCTGCCGTCACCTTTCGCCATCCGCAGTTCGAACTCTTGCTGTTTGCCTGACTCGATGATCTGCTTGATGCACCGATAGTAGATATGCTGGTCTTCCAATAGGATCCAGAGTGAGAGCGGCCGTTTCATCAACAGTTGGCGGGACATGCCGAGCATCGCGCAGAGGGTGAGGTTGGCTTGCAGGATCTGTCCCTTTTCGCTTGCGCTGCAATAGCCCACCGGAGCGATATCGTAGAGCTCGAAATAGCGTGCCCGCTCGACGTCCAGCGCTTCCTGTGCGTGCTTCAGGTCCTCGTTTTGCCGCTCCAGCTCGGCATGCTGCAACCGCAGGGACTTGTCCGCCTGTCTGCGCTCGGTGATATCGCGCGTGACCCCGATCAGGCCGACGAATTTTCCGGCCACGTCGCGCATTCCGCTGAGAGTGGTTTCGGTCCATACGCTGCCGCCATGCTTGCACGATTGCTCCAGTTCGGCCCGGAATTCGGGCACCGATTGCCCGGCACGGATGGCGTCGATGGCGCGGTCGAACGCCTTGAGTGCGACCAGCGCGGAGGACGGCGTCAGGGTCTGTTCCAGGGATTGGCGCATAACCTCTTCCCTGCTGTAGCCGCGGAGTCTTTCAACCGAAGGGCTGACGTAGGTGTGGCGCCCCCGCAGGTCTATGGTCCAGATCACCTCGGTGGCGTTGTCGGCGAGGAGCGCCTTGCTGATCCTCAGATTATCCTCGATGCGACGGCGCTCGGTGACGTCGGTGCAGGACCCGATGTACCCGACGAACCCGCTCTCATCGTCGTAGCGCGGCACGCCGTGGTCGACCAGCCAGCGATATTCGCCGTCGCTGCGGCGCAAGCGATACTCCATGGTGAACGGCAGGCGGGCGTCGAAGGCGCCCGTATAGGTGGCCAGACAACGCTGCAGATCCTCCGGATGCACGCCGTCGGCCCAGCCGTTCCCCATCTCCTGTTCAATGCTGCGGCCGGTGAATTCCAGCCAGACCCTGTTGAAGTAGTGGCACAGCTTGTCCGTGCCCGAGGTCCAGATCAACACCGGTGCGCTATCGGCCATGGAGCGAAAGCGTTTTTCGCTTTCGCTCAGCAATTTTTCGCGTTGCCTGATTTCCTCGGTCAACTCGCCGGCGATGCGTAAAGCGTCGTTTCGCGTGTTGATCGCGGCGCGCGCCCACATGAACAGCAGGCCGCTAAAAGCAAGGCCCGTGGCGAAGATGAGCCATGCGCTTGCGTAGTTCACACCGGGTGCCGCGGGATCGTTGTCCAGTGCGAGCAACATTGGACTGCCGTTGAAGCTGATGGTCCGCTCCTGGCGGAAGAGCGAATGCGACTCCGGGGTAAGAGCGCCGCTGCTGTCGAACAGCAGGGCGGCCGGGGTTGCCTGGAGTCCGCCGTAGAGGTGCAGTTCATAAACCGCTTTATCCTTGCCCTTCCAGTCACCGAGGATGCCGGTCATGAGGTCATCCATGCGATAGGGACTGTAGGTCCACCCGATCAGCGCCGCCCGTCTCTGCTCAACCGTGTCCACCGGGGTGCCGTTGCGATAGACGGGGACATACATCAAGGTGCCTGCCTGCACTTCGGTTCCGGTCTCCTGCACCAGTTCGACCTTGCCCGAGAGCGTTGCCTCGCCGGTGTCGCGCGCCTGTTCCATTGCGGCTCGCCTGACCGGCTCGGAGAACATGTCGAAACCGAAGGCGCGCAGATTGCGGTCGCGGAAGGGTTCGAGATAGATGATGGAGGTGTAGAGGGCGCGCGCACCAGTCGGGCGTAGGTTGTATTCAGGAAAACCCTGGGAGCGAATCTGCGCGAGGTGGGCGGCAAGCCGCCCGGGCGCGATCAACTGGACATACCCGATCCCTTGCACGCCGGGGATACTTTTCTCCGCTCGCAGTCGCTCGACGTAGGCCCGCCATTCCCGGCGATCCACGGCGCTTGACCCGGCAAACAGGCCGGCGCCGCCTTGCAGAATCAGCGCATATGCGCCAAGGCGCTCCTCGATCTTGAGCGTGACCTGGTCGCACGCAAAAGCAATCCGGTTGAGCGCATCCTGTTCGATGGCCTGCTTGACCTGAAGGGTGCCAAGAACCGTGACGAGCAACCCGGCGGTGAGCGCCGTCCAGGGCAGCCGTTTTCCCCCGATGAAATTAAAGGGCATCAGTACAGAAAAATCCGCATGGGTGTTGCTTCTCCCAGAGGCGACGAATCCTCGCCGAAGGCGAAGGTGCCCTTCGGAGCATGTTAGGCGCGGCCGCCCCGCATCGCCATCGGGTAACCACCTGATTTTCGCCTCAGGTGAACACCTGAGGTCGCGCCCGGCTCGGACTGCCATCTCCGGGTGCGCCCGTCTCAAATCAAGGCAACTCGGACTTTCGGTCCTCCCGCCGCTTCAGCTCCGCCCAGGTGAAGTCGATGTGGGCGGCCATTGCATAACGCGCCCCTATTCCCCGCCCGCCGCCACCCACTCCCGCCACCCATTGAGCAGGGGGAAATAAAGCCCCAGCCGCACCGGCGCATCGCCCCCCAGCATTTGCGCATAGCGCTCCAACTGCGCGGCATAGCGGGTTTTCTCACGATCGAGGAAGGCTTCGACATCGGAGCCTTCATGGCTGCTGGTCTTGTAATCGACTATCCAGCGGCATCCCTGCTCGTCAATAAATGTGCGATCGATGACCCAGTCGCGGCGTTCGCCCTGGCTGAAGGTGCCGAGCCGATATTCGTTGCGCCCTTGTTGTTGCGCGCCGAGCAGCCAGCGGCCGCGCGCGTCTCCCAGTGTTTTCACCAGCGCCGCCGCCACCCGCTCGACCGCTGCTTCACAGTGCGCGTCGTCGACGCCGAGAGCCGCCAATTCATCGGTGAACGCAGCGCGCAGGGCTTCGATGCGCTCGCTATCCCAGCCCTCAAGCGCGTCCTCGGCGATGCGCTGCATCCAGCGGTGCACCACGCTGCCGACATGGCGCGCGACCTCGCCCGCCCACGAAAATTCGACCGCCTGCTGCCTGGACTCCGCGGCCGCGGGCGCAGTCCATGCGATCGCCTCCGGCAAGGGCGGCAGCTGCCACGCCGAAGGCAGGCGCAGATGCTGCACTGCGCGCCGTTCATCGTCCCGCACTGGCGTGGCCTGCTGCGATGGCACGGCGCCCAGCGCTTGCGCGGCGAACTCGCCCGCCACTGCCGGCCACAGCCGCTCCAGCAGCGAACCTGCCGGCGCACGCAATTCGCCGTTGCGATCCCGAGCGGCGCCACCGAGCAGGTGCAGATGCTGCCGCGCCCGCGTCGCCGCGACATACAGGAGGCGCGTGTTTTCGTGAGTGCCCTTGATGCGATCGAGGCGTCGCAGGTATTCGTAGGTCGGCTCGTTTTCCGCGCCGGACGCATTTATGGGCGCAATCAGCAGGTGGCCTGCGGTTGCCGCTTTTCCCGCCGCCAGTTCCATGCCGGGCAAGGCGACATCCATCCACACGAACAACCCTCTTTCGTCGCGGCCGCTGCCGGCACCGAGCGAGGGCACGATCACGCTGTCGAACTCCAGGCCCTTGGCCTTGTGGATGGTCATGATCTGCAGCCGCTCATCGGCATGCAGATCCGGGAGCGCGTAGAGCTTCTGCACCGCCTGGTCGAAGGCTTCGGCAGCGGCGATCTCCCCGGCTTCCTCGTGTTCGCCCAGGCAATCCAGGTAGATCTCCATGTCCTCCAGATCAGTATCGTCCTCGACGCACGCCGGTCCGCCCAGACTGAGCCATGCGGCTTCGACGCGTTCGCGCAGGCTGCCTCGCAACGGACTGTCTAGCACCGCCTGCAGCGCCTCGCGCAGGCGCGCGAGACGCGCCACCCCGTCGCTCGAGAGGCGCGAGGTTCGCCCCGGGTGGTAGAGCGCCTCCCCGATGGATAGTCCATTTTTAAGATCTGAATATTCATTTGGCAAAGGTTGTTCGGCTATCTCGCCAAACAAATCCTGTGAATTTTCAGAAACTCCCGCGGTGCCGCCAGCATCCGTGCCGGCCAGGGCGTGGAGGTCCGCCAGGGACAGCCCGCACCAGGGCGCGCGCAACACCGCCAGCCATGCGAGGCGATCCTCAGGGTGCGCGATGGCCCGGGTCAGCGCATACAGATCCTGCACCGCCTGCCTGTGCCCCAGTGCCTCGATTTCGATGGCGCGAAAGGCGAGGCCGGCCTCGCGCAGCGCCGGCACGATGGCGCGCAGATGGCCGCGAGTGCGCACCAGAATGGCGAGTGTGCCGCCCGGATTCCCTTGTTGCGCCTGTCGCACCAGTCGGACCACTTGCGCCGCTTCGCCGGCCGCGTCGCCGTCAAAATGGGCGTGCACGCGCACCGCATCGGCCTGCGCTGGATGTACCGCAATGGATGGCGCATAGAGGACCGCACCGCTGGCGATATCGTCCTCAGGCGGCATGATCTGCGCAAAACCCGCGTTGACCCAATCGACTATCCCCGCCTGCGATCGGAAATTGGCCGAGAGCGTGAGCGCCTCCAGCGCAATGCCGCCCAGCCCTTCGTTGCGCGCCTTCAAAAACAATCCGACTTCGGCTTCGCGGAAGCGGTAAATCGACTGCATCGGGTCACCCACCAGGAACAGGGTGCGTTCGCTGCCCCGTCCCGCTTCGTCGGCGGCCTGCCATCCGGCGGTGAGTTTTTCCAGCAGCGAAAACTGCGTAAAGGAAGTGTCCTGAAACTCATCCACCAGCAGGTGGTGGATGCGGTAGTCCAGGGCCAGCATCAGATCGGTGGGGGCATCGTCGCTGCCCAGGCACAACAGCGCGCGCTGCGCGATCTCCACGAAATCGGCCTGCCCGCGCCGTGCGAAAACCAGTTTCAGCTGCGCCACCGCGAGCGGCATGAGGCGCAGCATCGCCGCGAGCACCTGCCATTGCCGCTCCTCGTATTGCGCCGCCGGCAGGCTGCGCAGCGCGTGCAAAGCCTGCGGCAGCTGCGCCAGCGCGTCCAGCTGCACGATCAGGGCGCCCAGACGGTCCTTCCACTGCCTGGCCAGCGCCTTGCCCGGCTTGTCCTCTCCGGGTGGAAAACCGATGGCGACAGTCAGGCCGCCGGGCTTGCGCCAGTCGCCCTCCCTGGTCAGCAGCATTTCCGCCATGCCAAGCCAGGCGGCATGCGCGCTTTCGCCGCCCCCCGGAAGGCGGGTCAGAGCCCCGCAGGCGCGCAGCGGCGACGCCTTCCCGAGGCGTTCCAGGTTGCCCGAGGCGTAGTCGAGCAGCGCGACCAGTTCTTCCGCCATGGCGGCGGGGAACAGCGCCGCGGTGCGCTCCCTGGCGCTGCGACGCACCGCGCACAGCGCCGTTTCCAGCATCTCGCGGTCGCCGGCACCGGAGAGTTTTCCCAGCCAGTGGTCGCGCCGCGCCAGCATTCCGGTAATCAGGTTGGCGGCGGCGTCGAGATTATTGTCCAGGTGCTCGAGCAGCAGCGCCACGTCGCCGGCGCTGGCGTCCTCCGCGTCGAGCAGTTCCAGCGTGGCCCGCGCCGCCTCGTCGAACAGCGCACGCGCATCGTCCAGGCTTTCCGGTTGCGCGCCGAAAGCCGACAACACCGGCATCTGCCGGGTCAGCGATGCGCACAGCGCATCGATGGTCTGGATGCGCAGGCGCGAGGCGTTGTGCAACAGATCCCAGCCCCGCAGGCGCTCGCGATCCAGTGCGGCCAGCGCGTGGCGCCGCGTCAGTCGCTGGTGGGCTCGCAGTTCGCCGGCACCGGCATCGCCCTCCAGGCGCGCGGCGCGCGCATCCTCGAGCGCCTGCAGCACCCGGTTCTTCATCTCCGCGGCAGCCTTGCGGGTGAAGGTGATTGCCGCGATCTCCTCAGGCTCGTTGGCCAGTGACAGCAGCACCAGGTAGCGCTGGATCAGCAGTTCGGTCTTGCCCGAGCCTGCCGGTGCCTGGACGATAAACGAATGCGATGGATCGAGCGCCCTGCGGCGCGCATCAATGTCACCGGGTTCACCCATGGCACTCATTCGTGCGCCTGCGCTCCAGGGGACTCGATGCCGTCTTCGGCGGCGGCCGCGAATCCTTCGCGCTCGCTGATCCGGCACAGCGCGTGCAGTTCGCAATAGCGGCAGGTGGGGACATCGTGCTTGGGCGCCACGCGCGCCTCGCCCGCGACAAACTCGCGTGCGATGGATTCCAGCTCATGGCGAAAACCCTGCAACACCTCATTCCAGTTTTCATACAGGCGCGCCGCCTGGGCGCGCTGCTCGTTGATGCTCACCACCCCCGGCAACAGATCGCTGGCACTGCCGATGCCGCGAAATTCCATGTGGCCGGTGCGCACCTGGGCGAAGGCCAGCGCCACTACGCCTGAGCGGGCGCCGGCGCTGGGGGCCGCACCGACGGCGTACAAGGGCAACTGCGGGTCATCCGGGCGCTCGCCCAGCCAGCCCCCGGGCGCTGCGCTTCCGGTCTTGTAATCGAGCACCACCCAGCCACCCTGCGATGCCTCGAGCAGACGATCCATGCGATCCAGCCGTGCGTTGACCGTCAACCCGCCCAGGCTGATCGCCTGCCTGGATTCCAGAGCCGCAATTTCGAACGGCGGGCGCTGTTTCTCCAGAGCCAGCCACTCGAAGGCGAGGCGCACCAGACGAGCGCGTTCCAGTTGCCCCAGACGTCCCGCAAGCGCCTCCGGCCGATGCGAACGCAGGCTGTTGATCGCAACATCGGCGGCCGCTTCGACCAGGGATTGCAGATCGCGAGGCGACACTGCAGCCAGTGCCGCGCTCGACTTGAGTTCCTTCCAGACCTTGGCGAGCAGCGCATGGACCAGGGTGCCGCGATCCGAGGCATTGAAGGCACTGACCGCATCCAGGCCGCGCGCGCCCAGACGGTGAATGGCGAAGGCGCGAAACGGGCACGCCGCCTGATCACGGAACACGCCGGTGCCGCCGGCGCTGGTGCTGCCCTCTGGCAGCGCAGGCGCACGGCCGTCCTCGATGCGCTCGAGCGCTGCAGCGGCATGGATTGCCGCCTGGGCGCTGACATGGGCGGGCAATGCCAGGTCTTCCACAGCGCTTGGATCGATGGCGCGAATCAGCGGGCTCGCCGGCAATTCGCGATCGTCCTCGCGCAGCGGATGCGATATCACCACCTCGAGCGCGGCGCCAAGCCAGCCCCGCGTGATACGCCTGTCGAGATCCAGCGAGGCCGCGCCGCTCGCCTCGGGCACGCCGGCGCGCTTTTGCAGTGCCACCGGGATAAAAGGATTGGGGCGCGGCGGCATCGGCCAGGACTCCTCGGCCAGGCCCATCACCCACAGATGATCGAATTGCATTCCGGCCGATTCCAGCACACCGAGAATCTGCACCGGCACTGTGGCGGCTTCCGGCTGGAACAGTGTCTCGCCCAGGGCACGCGCCAGGCGCGCGCGCGCCTGCGTAAAGCGCATGCGTCCGGCGACACGATCGAGCGCCGCAAAAGCGGCAATCGTCTCGTGCAACTTCTGCAGCGTCTGATACTCGATGGAATCGAGCGCGCGCTCGCCGGGAAATCCGAGCGTCTCCAACAGGCCCAGCATGGTCCGCGCCCACACGCCGGGGCGGCGGGAGCCGGAAAGATTCTCCCTGGCGTATTGAGCCAGCGCACCCAATCCATGGGCGAGCTGCGGGCAGGCCCGTACGCGATAGGCATTATCCGGCGCGGTATTGCGCGCGATGGCGCGGCGCAGGCGCTCCAGCGTCGTACGCGGCGCACACTGGCGGCGCAAGGCGGCGTCCAGGCAGGCACGTGCGGCGGCCTCGCTCGTCCCGGCGGCGATGAATGGCGAGCGCAGCAGCCGGCTCGCGGCCGCAAACTCGATTTCTCCGCCAGCCAGATCGAGAATCAGCAAGGCCGCGCGTGCCAGCGGATAGCCAGGCAGCGGCATGCCCAGCGAAATATTGAAGGGCAGGATCGCCGGCGTCGTCCCGGGAAATCCCTGTGCCGGCGCCATCACCTGGGTGAAGGCGCGCCGGATCGCGTCGCGGGAACGCTCGAGGTCCGGAACGACTATGCCGATGCGGCATTGGCGCTCGCCCGCGGGTGCGGCCCGCTCCAGGCGCGAGCGCGCCCACTGCGCGGCAAGCCGATGCTCGTCCTTTGCCGTGCGGCAGGCAACGCGCCTGACAGCGGCTGCCTGCGCATCCGGCATGCCGCGCAGGATCTCGACGTCCGCCCCGGCCAGGGCGTCGAGAAAGACCTGCTGCTGCGGGGTAAAAATATCGAATCCATAGGCGACCAGCAGCGCCGGCTTGCGCAGCGCCGCGGATTGCAGCCGCGGGGACAGCCATTCGGGCAGGCGCGCGCGCTCGATTTGCCGGTCGCGCGAGGTGATGCCCTCATAGCGCCAGGCCCAATCGGCAAAAACGCGAGTGTCGTCGTTGCCGAAGAAATCCCGCAGACTGGGAAGCAGGCGCCAGGCGTGGGCGAGCATCCATGCGTCGCGCGCCAGTGTCGCGGCACTGGCCACCGACAGCAGCGTGCTGCCGGATTCCGACCCTGCGACCACCGTCTCCCAGATGGCCTGCTCCTGCAGCGGCGAGAGCAGCAGGGGCATGCGCTCGCCCAGCTCCGAATACAGGGCATCCTGATAGAGGCGTGCGACAAAAGCCCCCCACGGCAGGATATCGGGGGACTCCCAGGACGCCAGGCCGCGAGCCGCCTGCGCCTGTGCAAACGCCGCCCCGAGGGCGCCGGACAAGCGCTGATTGGGGGTGAGCACACAGACCCCGCCCGCGTCGCCCCGCTCGAGGCGCGCGATCAACTCATGGCGGCGGATTTCGCAGAACCGGGGGGGCGGGGCAGGCTCGAACGGTTCTTTCACGCTCGGGCTCTTGTGCGAATGAACCGGAGCCCGGTATCGGCTTCCCTATTTCTGCAGCAGCTGCTTCTTCGCGGCGACCTTGGACCACTCATCGGCATCCGCAGGCGCCTCCTTGCGCTCGACTATCACCGGCCAGTCTTTGGCCAGTTCGGCATTGATCTTGATGAACGCCCGCTGCGCCTCGGGCAGGTCGTCCTCGGCGTAGATGGCCTCCACCGGACACTCGGGGACGCACAGCGTGCAATCGATGCATTCGTCCGGATCGATCACCAGCATGTTCGGTCCTTCGTGGAAGCAATCGACCGGGCAGACATCGACGCAATCGGTGTATTTGCATTTGATACAGGCTTCGGTAACGACGTATGCCATGGAGGGTTTCCCTGCGTGATAAGGCCTTGGGCCTTTTTATGAAAGCGTGTCAGAATCAGCTACTTACGGGCCAAATCATAGCATGTCTGGGGGGCCCGCCCGCGGCCGCCGGGGATCGCCGGAGCGAAACCGGACACACGAACCGTTGAAGTTCGGATAGCATGGCCGCAACTGCTGCAATACAGCGCAATTATGTTTTCCCCCCGGCATTTCCACTCCGGAAAAAGCCTTTTGATGAGGTTGCAATGAGCGAATATATCAAGCACGTCACCGACGATTCCTTCGACGCCGATGTCCTGAAGTCCACAGTGCCGGTCCTGGTCGATTACTGGGCCGAATGGTGCGGCCCCTGCAAGGCGATCGCACCGCTGCTCGAGGAAGTGGCGCGTGAATACAGCGGCAAGATCACCGTGGCCAAGGTCAACGTCGACGAGAACCAGCAGATTCCGCAGAAATACGGCATCCGCGGCATTCCCACCCTGATGCTGTTCAAGGGCGGAAACATCGAGGCGACCAAGGTCGGCGCCCTTTCCAAATCGCAGCTTTCTGCATTTCTTGACAGCAACATATAAAGCGTCTACTCTAGCTTAGCTCGCGTGAAGCCCCGGCCGCCCTAAAATGCGCGGGGCCGCTTCCCGCGAACCGGTGCAGGCCAGGCAGTAAGTAGCATGGGCCGCCCGCCTGACACTTCCCTCTTCTAGTTTTTTTCTCAAGCCGGACGCAGTCGGCTGAGATTACAGCGACTAAAGCACAGCACAGGTCTATGCATTTATCAGAGCTGAAAAGCCAGCACGTCAGCCAATTGATCGAGATGGGGCAATCCTTCGAGGTCGAGGGCGCAAACCGCATGCGCAAGCAGGAGCTGATTTTCGCGATCCTGAAAAACCGCGCGAAAAAAGGCGAATCCATTTTTGGCGACGGCACCTTGGAGGTGTTGCCCGACGGCTTCGGCTTCCTGCGCTCGCCGGACACCTCCTACCTTGCCTCCACCGACGACATCTATGTCAGCCCCTCGCAGATACGCAGGTTCAATCTGCATACCGGCGATTCGATCGAAGGCGAGATCAGGACACCCAAGGACGGCGAACGCTATTTTGCCCTGGTCAAGGTGGACAAGGTCAACGCGGACTCCCCTGAGTCGTCCAAGCACAAAATCCTGTTTGAGAACCTGACCCCGCTACACCCGGACAAGGTGCTCAAGCTCGAGCGGGAAATGAAGGGTGAGGAGAATATCACCGGCCGCATCATCGACATCATCGCGCCGATCGGCAAAGGCCAGCGCGGCCTGATCGTCTCCCCGCCAAAAGCGGGCAAGACCGTGATGCTGCAGCATATTGCGCATGCCATCATCGCCAACAATCCCGATATCGTTCTCATCGTGCTGCTGATCGACGAGCGGCCCGAGGAAGTCACCGAAATGCAGCGCTCGGTCAAGGGCGAAGTGGTTGCCTCGACCTTCGACGAACCGGCCTCGCGACACGTGCAAGTCGCCGAGATGGTGATCGAGAAAGCCAAGCGCCTGGTGGAACACAAGAAGGACGTGGTGATCCTGCTCGACTCGATCACGCGTCTGGCGCGCGCCTACAACACCGTGGTGCCGGCCTCCGGCAAAGTGCTCACCGGCGGCGTCGATGCCAACGCATTGCAGCGTCCCAAGCGCTTTTTCGGCGCGGCTCGCAACGTTGAAGAAGGCGGTTCGCTCACCATCCTGGCCACCGCGCTGATCGATACCGGCAGCCGCATGGACGACGTGATCTTCGAGGAGTTCAAGGGCACCGGCAATATGGAAACGCACCTTGACCGGCGCATGTACGAGAAGCGCATCTTCCCGGCGATCAACGTCAATCGCTCCGGTACACGCCGCGAGGAACTGCTCATCGCCAAGGACATCCTGCAGAAGGTCTGGGTCCTGAGGAAGCTTCTGTACCCGATGGACGATCTCGAGGCCATGGAGTTCCTGCTGGACAAGATCAAGGCCACCAAGACCAACTCCGATTTCTTTGATTCGATGCGCCGGGGCTGATCGACCTCAGTTCTGTCCGCCACCGCTCCCCGGCAAGGCTTGCGCAAAGCTCACGAGGAGGCAATATGAAAATGAGCAAGTTAATGCCGCTGGCAGCACTCGCTGCCGCGTCGATGGGTGCACCGCTGAGCGCGCTGCCCCAGGCTTTTCCAAGCAAATCGGTTCGCGTCATCGTGCCTTTCCCTCCGGCTTCGGGCCTGGACACCATGGGGCGACTGGTTTCGATCAAACTGGCCGATGCCTTCGGTCAGGCCGTGGTGGTCGAAAACCGCGCCGGCGCCAACGGCATGATCGGATCGGAACTGGTGGCCCGTTCGGCGCCCGACGGCTACACCATCCTCACCGGCACCTCCAGCACGCACGCTTCGAGCCCTTTCAGCATCAAGAATCTGTCCTACGATCCGGTGAAGGACTTCACGCCGATTACCGCAGGCGTCACCACCACCATCGTGCTCGCCGCAACGAACTCCCTGCCGGTCGCTTCGGTGAGGGAATTGCTCGAATACGCGAAGAAAAACCCCGGAAAACTCACTTACAGTTCTTCCGGTACCGGCGGCGCGCTGCACATGGTCGCCGAGATGTTCAAGTCATCCTTCGCCGTCGATATCCTGCATGTTCCCTACAAGGGGTCGGCGCCTGCCATCATGGCGCTCACCACCGGCGAGGTCACCCTGTCGTTCAATGGCACCTCGGAATCGGTCGCGCTGGCCAATGCCGGCAGGATCAAGATCCTGGCGGTTGCCGAACCCAAGCGCTATGTCCATCTGCCGGATGTGCCGGCCCTGGGTGAAATTCTCCCGGCTTACGAGAGGCCGCCGGGTTGGTTTGGATTCTTCGGACCGCCCGGATTGCAGAAACCGGTGCTGTCGCGACTCAACAGCGAAATCGTCAAGGCGCTGAATACCCGGGATGTTTTCGAAAAGATGGACCAGATCGGGCTGACCGTCATCGGCAATACGCCGGAGGAGTTTGCGGCCATGCTCAAACGCTCCATCGAACTTTACGGACAAGCGGCAAAGCTTGCGGGCGTGAAGCCGGAGTAAAAAAGCAGAAAGCCCGGAAAGCTTCGGAACCGGGGAAGAGGGAGTGCCCTCTTCCCCCGTTACCCCCATCGCCCCTGCGCTGTTTTGACAGGTTCCGGCTGCGATTGATCAGGCAGCCGCGTTATGTGCGCCTTTGTCTTGTTCCGTCCTTTCTGGCATAATGCGGCCCCTTTCGCGCGTCCCTTTCCGGCATCGGGCCGGTCTGAAACCGCGCAATGCACAGGAGTCAGTCATGAAAGCCCAAGGTCACCCCGAGTACTCTGATGTTTCCGTGAAATGTTCCTGCGGAAACACTTTTACCACCCGTTCGACGCTGGGCAAGCCGATCAACGTGGAAGTGTGCTCTGCCTGCCACCCTTTCTATACCGGCAAGCAGAAAGTCCTCGACACCGCCGGTCGTGTGGAGAAATTCCGCCAGAAATACGCCACCCCTACACAGAAGAAAGCCGCCGCAGACAAAGCCGCCGCAGTCTGAGTCGGAGCCCTGCCGGAACGAAAAAAAGCAGCCGCGGCTGCTTTTTTTTCGCCCCGCGCCGGCATCCAGTCCGGTGCGGCGCCGCGGGAACGGTAAAATTGCGGCACTATCCGGAATGCTGATCGTCGCTGCATGACGCTGATGTCATTAGTTTTTTTCAACCCCAGCCGAGGCGCGGCGGGGCCGCGTTGCGGGCCTGGGCGAAGCGACGTCAATGCAGCTGGCGTGCAACCCGCCTGCGGACAATTCAATAAAGAACCCGAGTGAGCGAACCCTCCCCAGGCGGACTGCCGACGATCAAATTACCTCCGAGTACGCTGTTTGTCAGCCTGCTTGCGCTGGCCTACGCTTTGCCGGGCATTTTCGGGCACGCGCCCTGGAAACCCGAGGACGCCATCGGCGTCGGCATCGTCAACCAGATGCTGGAACACGGCAGATGGCTGATCCCGCATCTGGCCGGCGAACCCTATCTCGAGGACGGGCCGCTCTACTACTGGGTAGCGGCGCTGTTCGCCAAACTGTTTTCCTTCGTTCTGGACATCGATGACGGTGCGCGCCTGGCGAGCGCCGCGGCCGTACTGGCCACCTGGTTTTTCCTGCGCGACGCAGCGCGTGAAATTCACGGACGCTCCCAGGCGGACGGCGCGATGCTGGTGCTGCTCGGTTGCCTGGGTCTGCTGGTGCATGCGCATGAAACCTTTGCCGAACTGGGCTTGCTCTCCGGCCTGGCACTGGCCTGGCACGGCATCGCGCTTGCACCGCGCAAGGCGCGCAAAGGCGGCATGGCACTGGGCGCGGGCTTGTTGATAGCCTTTTTGTGCAAGGGCTACGCTGGCATCGTCGCGCCATTGTTGACCGCGGCGGCGCTCGCTGCATTGACCCCGCATTGGAGAACGCGAGCGTTCGCTGTTTCGCTGGGCATTGCACTGGTGATCCTGATCGTTCCGTCGGCGCTGTGGCTGCTTGCGGCGGGCACCCATGGTGCGGACTGGCTGGCGCTCCAGGCGCGCGGATTCTCATTTCCCACAATGGCCGCCAGCGCCTATTACCTCAAGGTGCTTTCCTGGTCCGCATGGCCGGCATGGCCGGTGGCAATGTGGCTTGTCTGGGAGCGTCGCCGCCTGCTGGCGACACCGGGAATCCTCATGCCGCTTCTGGCCACAGCCTTTACGCTGGGCGTGCTGCTGGCGCTGCGCGAAACACGCGAAGTTCACACGCTGCCGCTGCTGCTGCCGCTCGCCCTGCTCGCCGGTGCCGGCATCGAAAGGATGCGTCGCGGTGCCGCCAATTCACTGGCCTGGTTCGGCGCCATGTGTTTCAGTTTTTTCGCCGCACTGGTGTGGCTCGGCTGGTTCGCCATGCTCACCGGCACCCCGGCGACAATCGCGCGCAATTTTCAGAAACTCGAACCCGGCCATGTCCCCGTTTTCGAGTGGGTGCCGTTCCTGCTGGCGCTGTTCCTGACGCTCGCCTGGATCTTTGTGCTGGTACGCAGCCAACGCTCCCTTTACCGCAGCGTGCTCTACTGGGCCTGCGGCGCGACGCTGGTGTGGGGTCTGGTAATGACTTTGTGGCTTTCCTGGATCGATTACGGCAAAAGCTATCAGGCCGTTGCATTGCCGCTGGCAGCAGCGGTGCGGCAGCATGCGCCGCCGGGAAACTATTGCATCCAAAGCAGTGATCTGGGCGAGTCGCAACGGGCCGCGCTCGATTATCATGCGGGAATCATGACCCTGAGAATGGAATTGGAAAAAAGCGCGCGTTGCCAGATGCTGCTGGTTCAGGCGCATCCCGACGATGACGATCGCAGGTTCTCCCCGCAGTGGCGCCGCGTCTGGGAGGGCAGCCGCCCGCGTGACCGGGAGCGCTATCGCCTGTACCTGCGCACCGCTTCGGGGAAATCCCGGTGAGTTCCCTGACCCGCTCTCCCGCCTGGACGGCCCTGGCCGGTCATGCGCGTGACCTGGCAGCGCGGCCTCTGGGCGGAATGTTTGCCGAGGATCCCGGTCGCGCACAGCGCTTCGCGCTCGAATTCGATGCAATCTACCTCGATTTTTCCAAGCAACGCGTCAGCGGAGAAACCCTGTCGCTGCTCAATGCGCTGGCGCGCCAGGCCGATGTCGCCGGCTGGACGCAACGCATGTTTGCCGGAGAGCGGATCAACGCCTCCGAGGATCGTGCCGTGTTGCACGTGGCGCTGCGCAGCGATCAGGACGAGTTTCCCGAAGGCGGGAACGTCATGCAGGAAGTCCGCGCCTGCCGCGAGCGCATGCGCGGATTCGTCGATGCCATTCGCTGCGGAAACCTGTGCGGCGCCTCCGGCCGCGTGATCACCGATGTCGTCAACATCGGCATCGGCGGCTCGGATCTGGGTCCGCGACTGCTTGCCGAAGCGCTGGTCTCCGGCGGCACATCGCCTGCGCGCGTGCGGTTCGTGGCCAATATCGATCCGGCGGAACTGGATGAAGCGCTGGCGCCGCTCGATCCGCACAGCACCCTTTTCATTGTCGCCAGCAAAACCTTTACCACCATCGAAACGCTCGACAATGCGCGGCGTGCGATGAACTGGCTGGGAGGGAAATCAAAAGTACCCGCCCATTTTGTCGCGGTGACCGCCAACACCATCGCCGCGCGCAGCTTCGGTGTGGATGCCGAACGCATCTTTCCCATGTGGGACTGGGTCGGCGGTCGCTATTCGCTGTGGTCGGCGGTGGGATTGAGCGCCGCTGTCGCGATGGGCTATGAGCGCTTTGCGGCGCTGACCGAGGGTGCCCGCCGCATGGACGCGCATTTCCTCAACGCACCGCTCGAGGCGAACCTGCCTGTCCTGCTGGCACTGCTCGCGATCTGGAACAGCAATTTTCTTGGTGCGCGCAGTCATGCCATCCTGCCCTACAGCCACGCATTGCGCTCCTTTCCGTCTTACCTGCAGCAACTCGAAATGGAGTCGAACGGAAAACGCATCGATCGCCAGGGGCAGGAAATCGATTACGACACCGCGCCGGTCATCTGGGGCGCATCCGGAACGACGAGCCAGCATTCCTTCCACCAGTTGCTGCATCAGGGCACGCCGTTTGTCCCGGTGGATTTCATCGTGCCGCTGCATGCGTCAGGCGATCCGGCAGCGCAAGCCCTGCTGGTGTCGAATGCGCTCGCGCAAAGCGCGGCGCTCATGGCCGGCACTGCTCCGGGGGGCCCGGCGCACAAGGTTTGCCCGGGCAACCGTCCCTCTAGCACGCTGCTCATCAAAAGCCTCACACCCGGGGCGCTTGGCCAGTTGATCGCCTTGTACGAGCACAAGGTATTTGTCCAGGGAGTGATCTGGAATATCAACAGCTTTGACCAATGGGGCGTCGAACTGGGCAAGTCCCTGGCGCGCTCAATCGGGGAGCAGGCCACGCCAGCCGGGATGGATGGCTCCACGGCCGCGCTGCACGCGCGCGCAACCGGGCGGCCTTAGAGCCACGCGAACGGGGACTGAATTGAATCACTCCGATGATGGGTTGAACAAGCAGCGCGTGCGCAGTGATCTTTCCTCCGTTTCTGGTGGAGTTCGTGACCGGCCAGAGGCGCGCTCCGGTGCACCCGCTGGCACTACTGCGCAATCCCGCTCCGCGGTGTTTGCCGAATTGGGCGAATTGCTTGGCGACAGGGCCGGCGATTCACGTCCGCTGCGGGAGCATCATGGCAAGGATGAGTCCTATTTCCCCAACGCCCTGCCCGATGCGGTGGTGTTTCCCGAATCCACCGAAGAGGTCAAGGCGATCGTCGACATCTGCCGGCGGCACCGAACGCCGCTGATAGCCTTTGGCGCCGGCACCTCGCTTGAAGGCCACGTGCTGGCAGTGAAAGGCGGTGTCTGCGTCGACATGACGCGCATGAACCGGTTGCTGGAAGTCAACGCAGAGGACCTGGATTGCACGGTGCAGGCTGGCGTGACGCGCAAGCAGTTGAACGAGGAAATCAAGCACACCGGATTGTTTTTCCCTATAGATCCCGGCGCCGACGCCACCCTGGGCGGAATGGCGGCCACGCGCGCCTCGGGAACCAACGCGGTTCGCTACGGCACCATGCGCGAAAACGTGCTCTCGCTCAAGGTGGTTCTGGCCGACGGACGCGTCATCCGGACGTCGCGCCGTTCGCGCAAGTCTGCGGCCGGCTACGATCTCACCCGGCTGTTTGTCGGTTCCGAAGGTACCCTGGGGATCATCACCGAGGTGAGCGTCAGGCTCTATCCGGTTCCCGAGGCGATCTCCGCCGCGGTCTGCTCGTTTCGCGACATCGGCGGCGCGGTGGACACCGTCATCCAGACGCTGCAATCGGGCATTCCCATAGCGCGCAGCGAGGCGCTTTGCGCCACTACGATGCGCGCCATCAATGTGCATTCGAAAATGAACCAGCGCGAACTGCCTACGCTGTTTCTGGAGTTCCATGGCAGCGCGGCCTCGGTGGAGGAGCAGGCACGGATGGTTCAGGAGATTGCCCACGAGCACGGCGGCCTGGATTTTGAATGGACCGCGCGGACCGAGGACCGCAACCGCCTGTGGGCTGCGCGCCACAACGCTTATTTCGCGTGCCTGCAACTGCGTCCGGGTGCGCGCGCGGTGTCGACCGATGTCTGCGTCCCGATCTCGCGGCTGACCGAATGCATGCTCGCCACGGTCGCTGACATCACCGCCGCCTCCATGCCGGTGCCGATGTTCGGCCATGTCGGCGATGGTAATTTTCACCTGGTGATCCTGGTCGATCCGCACCATCCTGCCGACATGGACGAAGCCAAAGCCCTGAACAATCGGCTGGTCGAGCGCGCGCTCGCCATGGGCGGCACCTGCACCGGCGAACACGGCATCGGCATGGGCAAGATAGGCTCGCTGCGCAAGGAGGCGGGCGAGGCATACGCCGTCATGTGCGAACTCAAGCAGATGTTCGATCCGCAATCCATCATGAATCCGGGCAAGGTGGTGGCGCTGCCTTAGCGTCGCCCCGCAACCGGCGTCTCCTGCAGGGCTAAAAGCGCCGCCGCATGTTATCCCGCCTGATCTCGCAGATTTTCGCCCGCATGGTGCGCCCCGCTCCACCGGCCCGCCAGGACACTGCCGCGGCCGCCGCGGCCGCGGTGCCGGCGGCGCTCGAGACCGCGCGGCTGCCCCCTGGCGCATCGCCGGCGCAATGGCATCAGCTCGCGGTCAGGCAGGTGGAGTCGGGCGAGCGTCAGGCAGCGGCGGCCTGCTACCTGGAAGCGATACAGGCACATCCAGACAATGCGCCATTGCGCGTCAATGCTTCCAATGTACTGAAGGATCTGGGCCGGACAGCAGAGGCGCGAGAGCATCTGGAACAAGCCGTCATGCTGGCCCCCGATCTTGCCGGAGCCTGGTACAACCTGGGCATCCTGCTGCATCAGACCCAGTACTTCGACGAAGCGCTGGAATCCTTTGGGCATGCCCTGCGCATTCTCAGGCATTCCCAGGATGCCCTGCTGGGGCAAGTCATCAAGTCCATGGGCCTGTCGTTGCAAAGCGCAGGTCGCTACCTGCCGGCGCGCCACTTCCTGCACGAGATGGCCGAGGCGTATCCGCGCTACGCCTCGGATTGCCTGCGCGATGCGCTGTTCACCTGGGTCGAGGATCCCGACGCAAGCCTCGACGAGAAGCTGTCCGCGCACAGAAATTGGGCGGCAGCTCATGCCGATCACCTGCTGGCACGCCCGGCGATGTTCGCCAACCGCGCGGATCCCGAACGTCCGCTGCGAATCGGCTATGTGTCAGGCGACCTGCGCTCGCATGCCGTCAGTTACTTTTTCGAACCGCTGCTCGAGCATCTGAACCGTGAGAAATTCAGCGTTTTCTGCTACGACAACACGGCCAATGCCGATGCAACCAGCATGTCGCTGCAAAAATGGCCCGCAACCTGGCACAAGGTCGCATCACTGGATGATGACGCGCTTGCCCGATTGATTCGCTCCGATGGCATTGATATTCTGGTCGATCTGTCCGGCCATACCGCGCGCAACCGACTTGACGCCTTTGCCCGCAAGCCCGCGCCGGTGCAGGCGACCTGGCTGGGCTATCCCCTGACCACCGGCATGCTCGCCATGGATTACCGCATTACCGACGCCACGGTCGATCCGCCCGGGATGTCGGAGGGCGGCTACAGCGAACGCCTGTTGCGACTGCCAGGCAGCGCGTGGTGCTTTCAGCGGCCGCGCGCCTCGCCAGCAGTGCCATCTTTGCCGATGCTTGCGCGAGGCGATGTCACTTACGGCTCGTTCAACAACATTGGAAAACTGAACGATACGGTGCTAGATACCTGGGCCGAGGTTTTGACTGCGCTTCCCGGTGCCAGGCTGCTGATAGCCCGGGTACCGCAGGGCCGCTGTCGCGACGCATTCCTCGACCGGTGGCGGCACCGCGGCATCGATGTGGCGCGGCTGGAATTGCATGGCTACCTCACGCGCGAACGCTTTCTGGCCTTGCATGACAGCGTCGATATCGCGCTGGATCCTTTCCCCTGCCCCGGTGGCACCACCAGCTGCGAATCGCTGTGGATGGGACTGCCGGTACTCACCCTGGCTGGCAGCGCCGGCCTGGCACGCGCTGGCTCCAGCATACTGAATGCGGCGGGGATGCCCCAATGGATTGCTGCCGATCGCCGCGATTATGTCGGCCTGGCGCTCAAGATGGCCGCGGACCCGCAGGGACTGGCGCAAATCCGGGCATCAATGCGCGAGCGTTTGACAGCCTCGACCTTGATGAATGGCGCCGCATTTACACGCCATTTCGAAGCGGCGCTGCGGACCGCATGGTGCGAGTGGTGCGCCGCTCGGCAAAGTGGTGTCCGGGAACCGCCTGGCTAGCCTGTCGGCGGCATTGCGGAACGCAGCTGTCCTGCCAAGCCTGTTGCAACAAAAAACAGCCAACCCTGATTTTCCTCAATAAGATGTAGCGGCGGTTCGATCTAAAGTAATTGGCATCAGATGCCGTTACGCTCACCAGATGCGGGGAATTTTCCGAAAAACGCGGAATATGCCGACTTCATGCACCAAGACTGCTCGATTTTTCCTGCCCTGGATGCTGGGCCTGCTGCTGCTTGAGCCTGCGGCCGCCGGGTCCGAGCAGGTACGATCCGCCGTTGACGCAGGCATTCGTCCGGCTTCCGGAGCGGGGAGCATTGAGCTTACGGCAAGGCCAAGGGTCGATGGCGCGGCTGCGCGCAGGAATCTGCTGCTCTTTCAGGCAGCTTCAGCCGACGGTGCGGAACTTTACGAGATCCATATTGCCGCAGGGGATCTGTTGGTCGTTCGCGACCACGCGCACTGCATCAGGAGCGCGGCCAGGACCCCCCACAATTTCAAGACCGGCGGTGCCTACAGATTGACTTTGAAATGGAACGGGGCATCAACCAGTTTCCTTGTCAATAGCAAGAAGACCGATGAATTCAACCTGATGCTGATCGATGCCTTCTCCAGATTCAGGGACGTCTCGACCATCGATGGCGGATCCGATTTCGAGGTCAGCGACATCAAAGTCGCCGCCGCTGCGGGAATTGCCGAGGACCCCAAAGATCGAACCTTCGTCAGGGAACATCGTTGTCCGGAAATGGCGTCTTTGCTGAATTCTCCGCAGCAGGAACAATTCATGGGTGTGTCCCTTCATCGCTTCACGGATGCCAAGACGCGGGAGCAGATAAAACGGTATATCGCCCTGCTGCCGGCGGCCGTAGCCGGTTCCATCGGACATGTGGTCTTCGTGGAAAAAAGCTACAACCCCGATACCGCCTGGAAGGGCATGGCACTCCTGGGTGCGCGAACCATGCTGGTGCAGGAGGTTTCCCTGGGAAACCCCAGCACCTTCTTTCACGAAGCGGCGCACTTGTATGATTACCACGCCTCGGTTCGCGAAGGCAATTCCAAGAGCAGCGCATGGGAAAGGAAATTCATGCGGACCGGCCGACAGGGCGGCGTAGAGCCTGGCCCTTCGCAGACTCGCGGGCACAGCGTCCTTGAGCGGATGGACGGCTCGTCAGCGGAAGAGGAAATTGCCGCGTTCGTGGGAATCGTCTACGGGCGGTATTTCCAGTTGCAAGGATCTTCCAGGAAAAATCCCTTTGAAAATTCGGACGACAAAGCGAAGTTGGCGTTTCTGCTGGAACAGGGATTCATTACCCGGGCGATTTACGATCGGATAAATCGGTGAGGAGGCAGGTGACATGGGTCGAAACACAATATTGGTGAAAATTGCGCTGGCGTCGCTGGGATTGGGACTTCTTTCCGCCTCCGTTTTTTCCGGAGCCGCAGGAACCGAGTCCAAGGCGTTGGTGCGCGGATCGAACATCCCGGCGGCACAGGTGATCGAGTTGGTTCTCGACAGCAAGAGTTTCGTCCCCATCGACCTCTACCGGAACGGGGGCGAAATCGTGCCGCCCACATGGCTTGGATGCAATCCGGCGGACATCATGAGCAAGCTCAAGGGGAGCAAACCGGAATTTATCAGCCGGGAACCGCGTTACCGCGGCGCCAGGCAAATGTACGGCTACCTGACCCTGGGAACGCAGAAGAACAGGAACTACTACTTCGCGATGGACATCATCGCGCCTGACAACATGCTCATGTATTTCGATTTCAACAAGAACGGCCGACTGGATGACGACGGCCCGCCGTTGAAGCACGCCGGACATTTCGAGAAAGGGGAAAACGGTTTCGCGACGTTGATTGAAATCCCGTGGGAGCAACTGGCTGAAGCATCGCCCTACCGTGACAAATTCAAGATCTGGTTCTTTATCAATTCATTCCAGTGGGCCAATACGGGATTCTCCCATGCCAGCCATACGCAATTGAAAGGTACTGTGGACATCGGCGGAGTCCTCTATACCGTCATCATTGCCGACCAGGCGGAGAACGACAATGATGCCGATCTGAGCAATGACGGACTGTATTTGAAGCGCGGCAAGGAAGAACCGCGATATATCTCCGAGTCGGAGGCCAGAACCGGGGTCGTCATCGACAAGAAAAGATACATATTCCGAATCAAATATCCGGCCGCGAGTCGCGTACTGACCAGGAATTAAATGGGCTCCCGCTCCCCCACTGCGCTTGCAGGGGCGGATTTCCAACAGGAGCCCCCTCACCGCTGATGCGGCTTAGCCGAAGTCCTTTTTCGGCGCGCCCGCGACGTACGCATTGAAGTAACCCGGCAGGATGCTGGAACCGCCGTCCACGGCGATGGACTGGCCGGTGATGAAGGCCGCCTCCCGGGTGGCCAGCCAGGCAGCCATCCAGCCGATGTTGACCGGTTCGCCGATGAGCATTATGGGATTTCTTGCAGCGCCCTCCCTGAGGTCCTCGGCGCTGCGCCTGGCTTTGCGCGCCGGTTTCATGATGCCGCCGCAGCAGATGGCATTCACGGTGATCCCGTGGCGGCCGACCTCGGTCGACAGGTGCCGGGTCAACCCTTCGAGACCTGCCTTGGTGGCGGAATAATCGGCACCGTTGGAAAAGCTCACGCGCGGTCCTGCGATCGACGAGATATTGATGATCCGGCCGAACCGCTGGCCTCGCATGATCGGCACGACTGCCTTGCTCATCAGGAATGGTCCGGTGAGGTTGAGATTCACCGTCGCCTGCCACTCCTCCAGCGGCATGCGCTCGACGGCGATGGCCTTCCCGCCACGGGCCGCATTGTTGACCAGGATATCGAGCCGCCCGTAGTGTGCGGCGGTTCGCCTGACGATGTCGCCCGACTGCTGCGGGTCGGCGACACTGCCGACCACTGTGAAGGCGTCCAATCCCTGGCTTTTGAGTTCTTCGACGCAGCGGCCGGCGGCTTCGGCATCCACGTCGTTGACGGCTACGCGAGCGCCCTGGCTGGCAAGGCGAAAGGCAATTTCACTGCCGATCCCAGGACCGACCTCGGCCACGCCGCTGATACCCTGCCCTGCGCCCGCTCCGGTGACCAAAGCCACCAACCCTTCAAGACTTCCTGCCATCGACTCCTCCATTCTGAATACTCGATTGATTCATGCGCGAGGCGCCGACGCGCTGACCGGCCGCCCCGACTGTCCACGCCTGTGCGTCTGTCCAGTCTATCCAATAATAGCGGCCGCACGGATTATTTGATTCGCGTCTGCCGCAGGGCTATCCTAGGGGCACACGCGACATGCAGAGGTGCCCCATGTATCAACGCCTTGTTTTGCTACTCATCGCAGCCCTGTGTGCGCCGTCACTTTCAGTGGCGCAATCGACGGCGAATACCCGCATGCTGACCGGATTCGTGCCGGGGGCCAGCGGCGACGCGATGGCACGGGCCATCGCCGAGAAGATGCGAGCCGCGCTAGGCGAATCGGTCATCGTCGAGCCCAAGGCCGGCGCGGGCGGGCGCATTGCGCTGGAGCAGCTCAAAGCGGCCAAACCCGACGGCAAGACCATCCTGCTGACCTCGCTCACGCCATTGACCGCGTATCCCTGGCTCTACACCAAGCTTGGCTATGACGCCTTCAGCGACTTCGAGCCTGTGGCTCACGTTGCCACCTTCAGGTACGTTTTCGTCGTGACCATGGACGTCAAGGCAAACAACCTGGCCGAGTTCGTTTCTCTGGTGAAAAACAACAACAAGTTCGGTTTTTTTTCAGCGCCATCGCAGGGAGGCGGGGCGCACCTGGCCGCGGAAGCCTTTGCCCGCGCCGCGCAGATAAGCATGACCTACGTCGGATACAAGGGAACCGCGAACGCCATTACCGACATGATGGGTGGACAGCTGCCCGCCATGATAGGCAACGCCGCCGATTACATCGAGCTGACCAACCGCGGCAAGCTCAAGGTGCTGGGCGTGGCCAGCGCGGAGCGCTCGCGCCACCTGCCGCAGGTTCCAACCTTCAGGGAACAGGGCTACGACATCGAGGCGGGCGGCTGGTTCGCGATGTACGTTCCGGCAAAAACCCCCGGTGCTGCGGTCGCGCGCCTGTCCAAAGTGATCATGGAGGGCGTCAATGAACCCGATGTCAAGACATTGGGCGATCGACTCGGCCTGGAAGTCACCGGATTCGGGGCGAAAGAACTCGCGGCGTTGCAGAAGAAGGAATATGACGTGATCGGAAGCCGCTTCAAGGCGTTCGGATTCAAGCCGGAGGATTAAAGGCCGCCCGCGGAGCACGTTCACCTGGCGAACGATACCGGTGAATGGTGCTTGCCTGGCTTTGGCAGTCGCGAGTCAAACGCATGCAGGCCGCGCCTGCGGTTCTGCAACTATTGCGGATTTTTCTTCAGTCCGATTCCCAGCTTTTCAATCAGCGCGGTGTTTTCAGCGCGGTCTTTAAGCAGGAATGCATCCAGCGCTTCCCCGACGAGCGGATTCTTGTCGTACAGGCCGTTCTGCGTGGCGATGTCGATATACGCCTGGGTGCGAATCGCCTCGGCAAACGCGCTCACCAGGCGCCTGGCTATGGCCGGTGGCAGGCCCCTGGGGCCGTACAGGTGCTGAATGGTGGCCCCGGTCAGCGGGTAGCCCAGTTCGACGAGGGTCGGCACGCCGGGTGCGACATCAAAGCGATCGTCCTCGAACGAGGCGAGCAGTCGCATGCTGCCGGAGCGAACGTGGGATGCCCAGCCGCCAACGGCAAAGCTTCCCGCGGCAACATGCCCTCCCAGCACGCTGGTCATGACCCCGGCGTCGCCCTGAAATGCCACGACGTTCACGTCTATTTTTTCGTGCAACGCGATCGCGCGCGTGATGACTTCAACCTTGGTGCCCAAGCCGGGTATGCCTACTGAAACCTTGCCAGGGTTCTTTTTCGCGTATTCCACGAATTCCTTGAGATTGCGATGCGGACTGTCGCTATGGGTGAGAATGCCGATGCGCTGACGTCCCACCAGCAGCAGTGCCGTGGTCGCCTCGAGCAGGTCGGGGCGGATCGCCATGAAGTGATGCGCGAGCGTGAATGCCGAACTCGGAGAAATGCTGATGGTGTAGCCGTCGGGACTCGCGGCGGCGACTTCGTTGATCGCGATCACACCGCTTGCGCCGGGCCTGTTGACCACGACGATCTCCTGGCCTAGCGACTTGCGTCCTTCCTGCGCGATGACACGGGCAAGCACATCGGTCGAGCCACCCGGGGGGAAACCAACCAGCAGCCTGATGGGTTTGGATGGAAATTCCTGAGCGACGGCGATGGATGCTGCAAACAAAACCACCATGGTGAACAACACGCACCGGGTTCTCATCGCGCCTCTCCTCAGGTTGTTGCCGCAGCAGGATCATAGTCGCCAATCGTGGGGGTGGCTAGCGATACCGGGCGGCCAATACTTGGCGCTTAAATTGACCATTGGTGGTATCCCTGACAATGGAAACGGCTTGACCCGATAATTGGAGCAGAATACCCCCCTCGCCATATTGGCTCGCCAAGAGGCGGAGAACCCGGGCTGAAACGATTGCCAGCCAGACCATCTGAATGGACGGAACGGATTTGAGGAAGACCGAATGACACCTAAAGGTGCGCGACTGGGATGCTCGCTCAAAACGCTGGACGGCTGCACCGGAACCTTTTCGGTATTTCCCGGCGAGTCCGCCAAATCGATCGCCAGTGTCGAAGCGGTGACCTGGGATCGCGACCCCGGCGAAGAGGTTCGAGAAGCGAGTTTTTTCGTGGTTGGAGACATGGGCATGACAGGCATTCTGGTGCTGCTCAATACCCAGCAGTGGCGCGATTTGACCCGTGCGAAGCTTGAGTCCTTTTTCTACGCAACCATGTTGTGGGGCGGGGACCCGATGAAAATAATCGAGGACGCCGCCCGCATCAACCAGCGCCCGGGTACCTGAAAAACCGGAAATCGTCGCGCAATACGGTTTCGCCGCAATCGACCCGTGTTCCGTGCCCCCCTAAATTCCCAGAACCGGCGCCCTGCGATAGCGCGTCGCCTGCTCAAAGGCATAGGCGTATTTGATGAGATTGGCATCATCATAGGGCCGCCCGAGGAAGCACAATCCCGCAGGCAGGTTCTGCGCGGTAAATCCCGCCGGCACCACGATGGTCGGCACGAACACCAGATAGGTGTTGATGTGCGGCGCGCCCTTTTGCTCGACAAA
Source organism: uncultured beta proteobacterium (assembly GCA_903859155.1). Classification (GTDB taxonomy): domain Bacteria; phylum Pseudomonadota; class Gammaproteobacteria; order Burkholderiales; family SG8-39; genus 2-02-FULL-62-17. Next base: position 15,049 of record CAIOLO010000017.1, on the reverse strand, counting down.
CGGCGGATTGACACCGTCGCGGATCAGTGTCGGCGAGTGCTCGACGGCCTTGTGCGCGATGGCATCGAGCCGGTGATCGGCCATCACCTTCAGGTAACGAATCATCAGTTGCTCGCGCGCTTTCAGGAAATCATAGTGCTGCGCTGCATCGGCCAATTTCGTCCAGCGCAGCCTGGCTGAGCGCACAATCTTCGGAAAATCCGGCGAGCGCAAGGCTTCGTCGCGCGTTCGGTAAATGGGGTTCTTGTTGCGCCCCATGTAGACCTTGAAGGTCTCCTCCGAGCCGAAAAAGCTTCCCGGACGCTTGGCCAGCAACTCCTTGAGGTCCGGAATGACTATGGGATCGACGATCACCGCACCGGCGGCTTTCAGTTCCTCCACCGAGCGCTCCAGGACCCGGGTGATTTCCCGGTAATCGTCGCTGTCGGGTTCGGAGTACAAGCCCTGCGATTCGCGCAGAATGCCGATGCGTTTGCCCTTGAGACCATCTTTGTCCAGCGAACGCGTATAACTTTCCGGCAGGTGCCCCACGCCGGCGGCGGTCACCGGATCCTCCGGATCGTAGCCCACCATGGCGTCGAGCAGCAGTGCGAGATCCGTGACGGTGCGCGTCAGCGGCCCCAGTGATCCGGCTATGCCGGGCCAGCCTTCGTAGACGCCAGTGCGGCTGACCAGTCCCGCCGTCGGACGCATGCCAGCCAGGCAATTCCATCCGGCTGGCCGGCGAATCGAGGCCAGACCCTCCTGCCCCACGGCAAGCATGCCCAGGTTGGCCGCGACACTTGCCGCCGGTCCTCCGGAAGAGCCACCCGGAGTGCGCTCGAGGTCGTAGGGATTGCGTGTGGAGCCGAACAGGGAACCGTGCGTGTCGCCGCCACCGAGTTCACCCAGCGTCGCCTTGGCAAGAATGATTGCTCCGGCGGCTTTGAGCTTTTCCACGACGACACAATCACGGTCGGGATAGTGGTCCTTGAAAAGCACGGAGCCCAGTGTGGTCGCCATGCCGGCAACATCCGCCTGGTCCTTCATGATCACGGGAATGCCATGCAGGGGTCCCATCCTCCCTGTATCCCGGCGCGTTTCGTCCAGACGGTCGGCTTCCTCCAGCGCCTTCGGATTGACCGCGATGATCGAATTGAGCCCCGGCCCGCGCCGGTCCAGAGCCTCGATGCGCTCCAGATAGCGTTGCGTCAGCTGCCTCACGCTGAGGCTTCCCGCTGCGTAGGCTGCGTGAACATCGGCAACCGTCGCTTCAATCAGATCAAAATCCGCTTTTCCAACCGCCACGTTGCCTTGACTCAAGTTTCTCTCCTCAGTACTGGTCGAACATGCGCTGAATTTCATCTGCATTGGCGGTGGTCGCAAGCGCGAGCGCCAGCAACAGAGATGCTTTTTGCGGCGAAAGATTATCCGCTGCCACCATGCCGGGTTGCTGCCAGTTGTCGTCCCGGATCACGCGCCCCTCGCCGACGCGTGCGCTGCGCACCACTGTGACTCCCTGCATGGCAATTACCGCCAGTTCGGCATCCAGATTGCCAAGCGAACCGGCGCCGGTGCCGGCCACCACCAGGCCTTTGGCGCCGGCCTCCACCGCCGCGCTCGCCAGGCCGGGCTGGCTGGTGATCCCGACATAAATGATCTCGACGCGCGGCAGGACGGTGTCCTCCCGCAGTATGAATTCGCTGGCCAGCGTGTGGCGTCGCGCCGGCAGATGGTAATAAACGATGGCATCCGGATCGGCATATCCGAGCAAACCCAGATCGCGGCCGCGAAAGGTCTGCAGGCGGTAGGTGTGGGTCTTGGTCACGTCGCGGGCGCCGTTGATCTCGCCGTTGGTCACTACCACCACGCCCTTGCCCTGCGTGTCCGCGTGCGCGGCCACCCGGAAGGCATCGTAGAGGTTGAGATGGGCATCGCTGCTCATCGCCGTGAAAGGGCGCTGCGCGCCGGTCACCACTATCGGCTTGCCGCTGCGAACTGTCAGGTGCAGGAAATAGGCGGTCTCTTCAATGCTGTTGGTGCCCTGCACGAAAACCACGCCGTCCACCGCAGGATCGTCGAGCACGTGTTGCACCCTGCGGGCGAGCATGCACTGGTCCGCGATGGACGCAATGCCGTGCAGGCCAGCATCCACCGAGACCTCTGCAATCGCGGCAATTTCCGGCATTGCCGCGAGCAGCTCGTTGCCGCCGAGCTGTTGTTTGCCGCTCCTGCGGTAGCGGGTCATGTCCAGCCGGTGGCTGCCCTGGCTCGGCAGAGTCCCCGGTCCCATCATCAGCCGGATGCGCGCGCGCCTTTCCCCCGCCATCCCTCCTCCTCCCCGGTACGGCTCAGCGTCGTGGCTTGAGCTTCAACATGCGCTCGGCGTTGCCATGATAAATCTTGGCGCGATCGGCCTCGGAAATATCCAGGCCATCGACAATCGCAATGGTGTCGCGGATGAATTGCCCCGGGATCGGATCGAAGGGATAGTCCGAGGCGAATACCACGTGATCCACACCGAAATACTTCAACCCGCACTCGGTGCCGGCTACGGCGCCAAACAACGCCGTGTCGGCATAGAACATCTTGAAATATTCGCCATGCGGGCGCTTCAGGCTTTTGAGCACGCCGGTGTAATCCTCGTCCGAGGTGCGCGACCCCATTACCTCCCAGCCGGCATTCACGCGCCCTTCGGAAAACGCCACCATGCCGCCCATGTGATGGGTGATGATTTTCAGATTCGGATATTTGTCGAAGATTCCTGCGAATACCAGCCGTGCCATGGCCGCCGAGGTTTCGTAGGGATAACCAAAGGTGAACCAGATTTCGTAGCGGGATTTGGGCTCGCTGCTGTAGTCGGTGAGACTCGAACTGCGCGAAGGATGCATCCAGATCGGCAGGTCATAATCGTTCATGATGCCCCACAGCGGCGCGATCGCCGGATCGTCCAGTGCCTTCCCCTTGATATTGGTGAATATCTCGACGCCGCAGGCGCCCAACTGGTCGATGGCGCGCTTGGCTTCCGCAAATGCCGCATCGGGATTGTTCATCGGCAGGGTCGCCGCGAAGCCGGCAAAGCGGTCCGGATATTTTTGCACCAACTCGGCCATGCCGTCATTGGCAATGCGCGCAATCTCGGGGGATGTGTCGGGCCCGGCCAACACCGCCGGCTGCGGGCCCGGAACCGTGATGACCTGCTGATAGTCACCGAATTCGTCCATCAACCGGAAGCGTGCATCCAGATCGCGCAATACCGATTTATCCGTGGTGCGCTTTCCCAGCCCCTCCTTTGCCGCCGCCAGGTTCTGCACGTGGCTGAAGTATTTTTCCGGTTGGATGTGATTGAAAATATCGATCTTGCGCATGATGCAACCTGACCTTTCCATTTAGGGAAGACGAAGCATAGCCGGTTCTGCACGAATCCGGCTGAAAACCGCCCGCGCGAAGGGCCTCAGTCGAGCTTGATTCCCGCCGCCTTGACTATCGCCGGCCAACGCTCGTTTTCCTTGGCGATCAGCGCGGCGAACTGCTCCGGCGATCCACCGGCCGGCTCCAGGCCCAACTTGAAAATGGTCTCGCGCACGTCATTGGCGGCGAGCCCCTTGTTGATTTCGGCATTCATTCGCCGGATCGCCGGCTCGGGCGACCCGGCGGTGGCTACCAGTCCAAACCAGGCACTCAGCACAAAATCCGACATCCCCGCCTCCGCGGTCGTCGGCACGTCAGGAATACGTGAATCGCGGCGCGGACTCGCTATGGCCAGCGCCCTGATTTTTCCCGAAGCGATGTGCTGCTGGAACGCCGGCAACACGTCGAACTGCACATGCGCGCGCCCTGCCGCCACATCCAGCGCGGCGGGGGCCGTTCCCTTGTAGGGAATATGCACGACATTTGTGCCCACCATGTTGTTGAACAGTTCGCCCGCGATATGCGTGATGTTGCCCGCGCCATTGGAGGCAAAGTTGAATTTTCCAGGCGCCGCCTTGGCCTGCGCGATGAATTCGCGCAGCGTACCCGGCACCGCCGTGCTGTTGACGCCAATGACGAAATAGGCATCGGTGAGCAGGCTCACCGGGGCGAATGACTTGCGCGGATCGTAGGGCAGGTTGGGATAGACACTGGAGGCGACCCCCAGCGTGGAAATGGTTCCGAGCAACAGCGTATAGCCGTCGCCCGGCGACTTGGCCACGGCATCCGCGCCGAGCGTGCCACCGGCACCGCCGCGGTTCTCTACCACGACCTGCTGGCCGAGGCCCTCGGACATCTTTCCCGCTACCACCCGGGCAACGATATCAGTGGGGCCGCCCGGGACAAACGAGACGATCAGGCGCAGCGGTTTCGTGGGAAAGGCCTGTGCCATGACTGGCGCCGCCTCCAGTGCGGCAAACATTGCCAGGGTCGCCATGCCGGCTTCTGCGAGCCGGCGAATCCTTGTGGATGTTGCAATATTCAATGTCTTCTCCTCGTTTCGATTGATCATTCCGGCATCACTGACAGCGACGCGCGATAAGCCGGGCCGGAATTGTCGTGATCCGCATGCATTGCCCGGGTTCCTACCCGGACCCGGCCCAGTGAGGGTAACGGTCACTCCCCCCTTGGTCCGCTGCAGCCTCGGTCCCAGGCTTGCATCTTACGGCCCGCTTGAAAAACCTGCCGAGCCCGACACGCATCGCCCTGACGCATCGGTTCTGCTCTAATAACAATACATTCAAAGAGGGAGCCCCCATGAGCCATCGTTTCGGCGAAATCAGACAGGTTGCGTACCTGGTAAAGGATATCGGGCAAGCCATGCGCCACTGGACTGAAGTCCTCGGGATAGGCCCGTTTTTTCTGGTGGAGAAAATAACCGCGCATGGTTCAACCTATCGCGGTCAGCCCTCGTCACCGCAGTTGAGCCTGGCCATGTCGCAAAGCGGGCCGGTGCAGATCGAACTGATTCAGCAGCACAACGACGCGCCTTCGCAGTTCCTTGATTATGTCAATGCAGGATTCGAGGGCCAGCACCACATCGCCTTCTGGACGCGGCAATTCGATGCCGACATGGCGCGCTACCTGAATGAAGGATTCGAAGTCCTCTCCACCGCGAATACCCCGCCCAACCGCAATGCCTTTCTGACGGCCTGCGGGCATGCCGGCACCCTGATAGAGATATCCGAAATCAGCGGCTCGAAGGGCTCCTATTTCGAGAAGATCGCGCGGATAGCCGCTGCCTGGGACGGCACCAACCCCGTGCGCAAGGTCACCAGCATGACGCCCGATGCCATCGAAGGCTGAGTTGGGATTGCGCCGGATCAGGCCGCTTTGCGCACCATCGCGCCCGACTCCACCTTCGACTTGAAATTCAGAATCTGCTCGAGCTGCGTCTCGTGGGTCTGCCGCGAGGCATGCACTTCCCAATACTCCACGCAGGGCAGCAGTTCGCGCAACTGATGCGCGGCCGAGGTGGCATGAGAGGCATCGTCGCCTGCCCAGACCAGGGTGGGGGTCTCCAGGCGCATCAGATCCTGGCCGCAGGGGCCTGAGACGTCCGAGGATGGGAACATGACGTCACGCGTTTCGGCGACGATCTTCAGGTAGCGCTCCAGATCCTGCTTCACGTAGCGCGCGGCAAATTCCTTGTCATGGTAAAGGACCGAAGCCCAGGGCCCGCATTCGGGATCGTCCTGGAAACTCTTGCCCTGCACCTTCTGCACCACGCCCGGAAGGCCGTGCTCGCACACGAAGGCGGCGTGCTTGTCGAAAAATCCGCGCAGACGCGTGAACCAGCGATGTCCACCCACCGGTTGCGGCAGCATCAGGCCGATGACATTGTCCGGATAGAGCACCGCAAACTGCGCAGCCACCGCCACGCCCATGCAGGGGCCGATCACCCAGGCCTTGTCGACTCCCAGGTGTTCGAGCAGCAGCTTGCCGTGCTGGGCGAATTTTTCCCAGTTGAGCACTTCGACGCGCCCGCCGGTCAAGCCGGCTTCGCGACGGTCATAAGCAACAATGGTGAAATGCCCAGCCAGCGCGTTGAAGACATCCATTTCCTTCCATTTGCCGCCGCCCCAGCTTTCGATACGCGAATTGAAGCCGCGCGGCGCCATCATCAGAAGGTGCGGGCCGCTGCCCCGGGTCATGTAATGGGTCTTGATTCCGTCAAGTGTCGCGTACGGCATGGCAATTCCTCTCGGCTACAAAAAAACGCAGCAGCGACGGATCGCATGCTGCAGAATTGGGGGTGCAAAGGTTTATTTTGCAACAACCCTCAACAATTTACCTCAACAAGATGACCAACGTACTCCTTCTCCTCGCCCTGCCGCAGAATTTCCGCGACTTTTACCACACCGAAATGCGCCTGCGTTACCCACAGGTCAATTTCATCCCGGTGGACCATGTCAGCAAAGCCGATCCGCACCTGGCAACCATGGACGTGCTGGTCACGTTCGGTCCGCACCTGCTGGACCGCGCCGAACAGGTGTTCGGCAATGCCCCCAGGCTCAAATGGGTGCAGGCGATGGGCACCGGCGTCGACAACATCGCCGAAATCCCGAGCCTGCGCAAGGAGGTGATTCTCACCAACGTTCACGGCATACACGGCGTGCCCATGTCCGAAGCCACCATCATGGCCATGCTCGCCCTGAGCCGCGAGTTACCGCGCCAGTTGCGCAACCAGGACAAGCACCAGTGGGAGCGTTTTGCCCCCAGCCTGATCAACGGCCGCACCGCCGGCATCCTCGGCGTGGGCGCCATCGCCGAATCGCTGGCGCCGCGGTTGAAGGCCCTGGGCATGAAAGTGGTGGGCATCAGCGCATCGGCCCGCAGCGTTCCCGGGTTCGACGCGATGCGCCCGCGCAATGACTTGTTAAACGCGGTGCGCGACCTCGACCACCTGATCCTGCTCGCGCCCTACAGCGCCGAGACACATCACCTGGTCAATGCCGCGGTTCTGGCCGCCATGAAGCCTACCGCCTTCATCGTCAACCTGGCGCGCGGCGGCGTGGTGGACGAGGCGGCGCTCGTCGATGCGCTGCGCGACAAACGCATCGCCGGCGCAGCCCTGGATGTCTTTTCGCGCGAACCACTGCCCGCCGACCATCCGTTCTGGTCCATGCACAATGTGCTGATATCGCCGCACCTTGGCGGCATGAGCCAGGACTCCGCGCGCGACACTGTTCCCACATTGATAGAAAACATGGGCCACTTCCTGGCCGGAGAACTCGACAGGATGCGCAACCGCATCGCGCACTGAGAACCCGCACCCATCCGGGAACGCGGGGCCCTGAATTAGCAACTACTCCGGCTTGACCCCGGCGGCGGCCAGCAGCTTGCGGTTCAGTTCGGAATCGCGCCTGATCATGGCGGCGAATTCCTGCGGTGTGTTGCCGAACACCTCCATGCCGACGGCGGCCAGCTTCGTCTCGGTCTCAGGTACCTTCAGCGCGGCAATGATCTCTGTGCGCAGACGGCCGGCGATGGCATCAGGAAGTCTGGCCGGCCCGTAGAAGCCAAGCCATTCACCGGGTTTGTCAAAACCGGGCAGGAAGTCGTTGATCGAGGGCACCTCGGGCCATTCTCTCAGGCGCTTGTGGTCGAGCACCGCGAGCGCCTTTATCTTGCCCGCTTTGAGGCCCGCGGTGGCGCTGGTATTGCTGAAAATGGCAACCGGTACTTCGCCGGCGATGAGAGCCTGCTGCGTCGGCGCGCCGCCCTTGTAGGGAATGTGCACCCAGTCGATACCGGTCAATTGCCGGATGATCTGCCCGGCAAGGTGAAAATTCGACCCGGTTCCTGCGGTGCCGTAGGAAAGCTTGCCCGGATTCTTCTTCGCATATTCGATCAACTCGTTGAACGTGTTCGCGCCCAGGCTCGGGTGGACCAGGAGGAACGACGACTGGACCACCGCCGCAGTGATGGGGGTGAAATCGGCGATCGGGTCGTAGGGCACATTGCGGCGCATGTGCGATACCTGGGTATGGGTGGCAGGCGTTGTAAAGAGCAGCGTGTATCCATCGGGAGCGGCCTTGGCCACCAGGTCGGTGCCAATCATGGCGTCGCCGCCCGGGCGGTTATCCACCACCAGCGACTGACCGAAAACCGCGCTAAGTCGCGGCTGCAGCAGGCGCGGCACCAGGTCGGTCGATCCACCCGGAGGGTAAGGCACGACGACGCGGATGGATTTGGCCGGCCAAGCCTGCGCCAGCGCCAGCGCAGGAAGGCAGAATACAGTGACAAGACAATACAAAACCCGCTTCATGAATATCTCCGTTAAATACAAATCCCGCCAGGGCACATGAAACAATGACAGCCGGCCATTGAAGCACGGCCGGAAAAATGCTGTCAAACTTCAGCCGGCTGAAAAATGACGCATAACCTGATTAAGGAAACGCTGATCAAGTCCATTTCTGCTATTCAACCAATCAGCGTTTCTCTCTGAATCGGAGCCGGTACACCCTCTGAATCGGGGGAGTTGCGGGGGCGAAGGCCCCCTTGTTCTGAACATTCTTAATTATGACCTGCTCGAGAAAGGAATCCACATGGATCCAGAATTCCACCCGCGTCACCTGATGCTTGCCGCAGTCTTGGCCGGCGCGTCGCTCGCGGCATTTGCACAGGGATATCCCGAAAAACCCATTCGTGTCGTCGTCCCCTACCCGCCCGGAGGCACCTCTGATTTCGTGGTGCGGCTGGTGCAGAACCGTCTGCAGACCCAGCTGGGGCAACCGGTGCTGATCGAAAACCGCGCCGGTGCCACCGGAGCCATCGGCGCCGAAGCGGTTGCACGTGCCGCGCCCGACGGCTACACGCTGATGTATACCCCCGGCACCGACATGACCCTGCGCCAGTTCATCATGAAGGCTAACCCGGTGGACGCCATCAAGGATTTTTCGCCGATCAGTGCAAGCGTACTGTCCTCCTCCATCATCGTTGCCCATCCCTCCATGCCGTTTGGCAACGCCAGGGAGTTCATCGAATACGCGCGGAAAAATCCCGGCAAGCTCAATTACGGATCGCCCGGACTGGGCTCGAATTTCCACCTCGCCGGCGAATATCTCAAAATGCACGGCTTGGTGCTCACACATGTACCTTACAAGGGCGGCGGACCGGCGCTGGCCGCGGTGATTGCCGGTGAAACCAATCTCGCGTTCAATGATTTCACCACCATGCTGCCCATGGTTCGCGAAGGCCGTGCGCGGGCGATAGCCCTGATCGATCCCAAGCGCAATCCGGCCTTGCCCGACGTGCCCGCGATGAGCGAAATTCTCCCCGGTTACTCCATGCCGGAGAGCTGGTTCGCCTTTTTCGGCCCCGCCGGCATGGCGCTACCGGTGGTGATGCGCCTCAACGCCGAAATCGCCCGCGCCTTTGTTGCACCCGATGTGAAACCGCGCATCGATGAACGCGCGCTGATCATCATCACCGGCAAACCCGAAGAAGTCACCGGTTATCTGCGTACTGGCCTGGATGTCTACGGCAAGATCGTGAAAGCCGCGGGGATCAAACCGGAGTAGGCGCATGAAAGCGATTCAGATCAGGCGTACCGGCGGCCCGGAAGTTCTGGAAGTCACCGATCTGCCAATGCCGGTGCCGAGTGCAACGCAGGTGCTGGTCAAGGCGCACGCCATCGGCGTGTGCATGCCCGAAATCATGGTGCGCAAAGGCCGCTACCACTGGATGCCCCCCCTCCCCGCGATACCCGGCATCGAAATGAGCGGCACCGTGGTCGCCGTCGGCGACAAGGTCACCTCCTTGAAAATCGGCCAGGCGGTGTGGGTGTCAGCCCGTGAATTCAAGGACCGCGGTGGTTGCTACGCCGAGTACCTGGCGGCAGATGCCGCCAGTCTCTATGCCCTGCCTCCTGGCGTGGACCTCGACGAGGCGGCTGGCCTGGCCAATTACCAGGTGGCCTGGCATCTGCTCTACAGTGCGGCGCGGGGATTCGACTACGACTGGGTCCTGGTGCCTGCGGCTGCCGGAGGCGTGGGCACCGCGCTCATCCAGCTGGCGCGGGCCGCCGGCAAGCGCGCCATCGGACTGGTCAGCAGCAAGGAAAAGGCAGCCTTCTGCCTCGAACAGGGTGCGGTAGCCGCCATCAATTACAAGACCGGCAATATCGGTGAGGAAATCAAGGCCGCTACCGGAGGACACGGCGTGGATCTCATTCTCGATCCGGTGGGCGGACCGAACATGGGAAAACTGTTCGATTATCTCGGCCCGTTCGGCATGCTGATTCTGTACGGGGGCATCGAAGGACCCGCGGATCCCAATGTGCTCGAACCGATGCGCCGCTCCCCGCCACGCAATCTGGCGTTCCGCACCTTTACCATGCACATATTCGACGAATGGCCCGAACGCCGCGCCAGCGCCACCCATGAGTTGCTGCGCCTGTTCGCGGCAGGGACCATCAGGCCGCCGATCTACGACAGGATTCCCCTGACAGAGGCGCGACGGGCACACCAGACTTTCGAATCGGGAAAGGTGCTCGGCAAGCTCATCATGAAACCGTAGCCGCCGGCGGTTCGACAGCGGTTGCGCCGCAGGGACTGTGCACAAGCCCACCCTGCATTGCTGACTTTTTCGCGTCCGGTCTTGGGGGCGTGCCACCCCGCCCCGCGAGTTGTCAGCCGACTGCGGTCTCGGCTTTCTTGGCGAGAGCTGCCTGCTTCTTTTTTTCTTTGGCAGCTTCCTTCTCCAATGTTTCGGCCTCCACGCGCAGCGCTTCGGCACGGTCGTCGATGGCCTGTTGCTCGTGTTGCATCTGCTTCTGGAAGTCGGGCCAATGCGACTGCAATTCCGCCAGCGTCGCGCTTGCTTCGGCCGACTGCTCCGCGCCGAGGTCGCGAAGGTAGTTGGGCGCAAAACGGTAGGAAGGCGGATTCCAGTTCTTGCGCTTCTCTACATAAGTGGTTGAATCCTTGCAACGCATGAAAACCAGATTCTCTTTCAGTCCCGGCGCATTGAGCGGATTGCTGCGGTCAAGCACCACCCAGCCATGCTCCTTGCTGTGTCCCCACCATTGCATTTCCATTTCATTTCCTTTGCGTATGCGTTTGTCGGTCTCGCTACGGGGCAAATAGGCCCCCATAGGCTGATTATGCGCGTCCAAACGCCCCGCTCCGTACCTCAACGCAAATAAGGCGCTGACCGCAACTCGAAGGCGTCTGGCAGGTCTTGAGCAGGACCGGGACCCTGACTACAGCCGTGACTGACGGCCTGCGCGGGGCGGCGGCGGCAAACCGGGTAACAAGACCAGACCGTGGGGCCCCCATTCCTCTGTTTCTCGGCTTTCCGGGGCTTAATCCGCGCCTCGTTTTGCGCGCCCGCCATCCTTGATCGGCGTGGCAAATTTATATTCGATGTCCCAGGGAAAGTGGATCCATTTGTTCTGCTCGAACTCCTTGACAAACAGGTCGACCACCCCGCGCCCTGCTGGTTTTGCGTACAGCGTCGCAAAATAGGCTTTGGGCAAAAGCCCCCTTACCACCCGCGCCGTACCGCCGGTGTCGACCAGATCGTCGATCAGCAGCCAGCCCTCGCCATCGCCCGGCGCGCTTTTGAGAATCTGCACATTGCCCTGCACCTGCGCCGCCGCTCCGGCACTGTCGGGGTCGTAACTGGTCACGCAGACGGTGTCTATCAAGCGGATATCAAGTTCGCGGGCGACCAGCGCGGCCGGAATAAGCCCGCCGCGGGTGATGGCGATGATGCCTTTCCAGGGACCTTTGCTCAGCAGTTCATGGCACAGAAAACGGGCGTCGCGATGCAGTTCGACCCAGGAGACCAGCACATCGTCTTCGTAAGGATTGCGTGTCATACCGGCCCCTGACTTGGAATACTGGATTTTACTGCCGCCCCTGCTCAGCGATTCGCCTGTCCGCGGAAGGCCCAGCCGGTAAAGCGCTGCTCGATCAGCGCGGTCATGGCATAGAGCACTATCCCGAGGAAGGCGAGCACCAGCAGTCCGGCAAATACTATCGGCACCTGGAACGCCGATTGCGCATCGAGCATCAGCTTGCCTATACCCTTGTTGGCGCCGACTGTTTCCGACACCACAGTGCCAACGAACGCCAGGGTGATGGCCACTTTCAGAGAACCGAAAAAATAGGGAAGCGAACGCGGAATCCCCACTTTTTTCATGATGTCGAGCTTGGATGCGCCCAACGCGCGCAGCACATCCTCCAACTCCGGTTCGGTGGTTGCCAGCCCGGTGGCCACATTCACCACGATGGGAAAGAACGAGATGAGGAACGCGGTCATGATGGCCGGAACCTCGCCGATGCCGAACCACAGGACCAGCACCGGGACCACGGCCACCTTGGGGATCGAATTGAATCCCACCAGTACAGGGTAGATTCCGGCATAAATTGCGCGATGCCACCCCACCGCGATACCCAGCAGAAGCCCGAACGCCGTTGCAATGGCAAAGCCGGCAAGCGTGGTCCACAGTGTGACAAACGAATTGTCGGCGATCGGCTCTCGGTACTGCCATAAAGCGCCGAAGACATCCATTGCCGAAGGCAAAATTGTCAGTGGAATCTTGAATATCCGGCAGGCCAGTTCCCAGAGTACGAACAGCGTGACCGTGAACGTCGCAGGCGATACCACCTTGATGAGGAATTCGCGGCGTTCCATCAATGCGCTCCTTCCCCGCCGCGCCCGATCAGATGGCGCAGTTCATGGACGATCTCCTGAAACTCGGGGGTATAGGTGACTTCAAGATCGCGAGGGCGCGCGATTTTCACCTCGCAGCGCTTGACGATCCGGCCCGGCCGGCTCGACATCACGTACACGGTATCGGCAAGGAACACCGCCTCGCGCAGGTCGTGCGTTACCAGCATCACCGTCACTCCGCGTGCCGCCTGCAGGTCGCGCAGCGTGCACCACAGTTCCTCGCGTGTGAAGGCATCGAGCGCACCGAACGGTTCGTCCAGCATCAGGATATCCGGCTCGTGGATCAAGGCGCGACAAATCGAGGTGCGTTGCTGCATGCCCCCCGACAATTCCCAGGGATGTTTTTCTGTGAAACCGGCAAGTCCGACCGCTTCGAGCAACTTGATCGCCTTTTCCCGATACTGCTTGCGCTCGGTTCGAATGCGGCTGCGGTGCGGCTCGACGATTTCCAGCGGCAGCAGCACGTTCTCCAGGGCATTGCGCCAGGGCAATAGATTGGAATTCTGAAAAGCCATGCCCACCGATTTGAGCGGACCTTTTACCGGATTGCCTTCCACCGTCAGTATTCCCGCCAGCGGCGGGTGCAGCCCGGAAATCAGTCTCATCAGCGAACTCTTGCCGCAGCCGGAAGGACCGACGACTGCGATGAACTCTCCCTTGGCGATATCGAGGCTGACTTCCTCTATCGCCCTGACCGAGGAAACTCCCCGGCCATAGACCATGGAGATGCGATCAAGATGGACCAATGCTGACATGAATGCGTTCTTGCTATGTGAATATGAGGGCAGCGAACCCGCCTCGGCAGGTTCGCGCTGGTTGCCCAGGCTACTGTGCCCGGCCTACTTGATACCGCGCTCGGCCCTCGGTGGCAGAAACTGCGCCGTGAAGATATCCGACCCCTTGGGTTTGTTGGTGTACTTGAAGGTCATCCCGATCTGCTCTATGGAACGCTCCAGTCGCTTCGGATCGACCGCGCCCAGGCCGTTCTTCACCACGTCGGGCGAGACGAAATTGCGCTCCAGGGACATTTTCAGGCGCTCCAGTTCTATTTCGCGCTTGGCAATCGGATTGCGCTTCATCAGGGAATCAATGGCTGCTTCGGGATTTTTCAGCGTTTCCTGGATGCCCTTGATGGTGCCCTTGACGAAACCGGCCAGCGCCTTGGGGTTGAAGCGCATGAAATCCGGATTGGCGACGACGGCATTGCCGTACAGGTCTACGCCGAAGTCGCGCATCATGATGACCACGATATCGTCGTGCGGCACTCCGCTTGCCTTCAGGTTCATGAACGAGGAGAACCAAAAGCCGGTGATGGCATCGACCTTGCCCTGGGCGAGCATCGGCTCGCGCACTGGAAAGCCGATGTTTTCAATCTTCACCTTGCTCGTATCGATCTTGTTGGCCTGAGCGAAAATGGGCCATTGCGCCCAGGCGCCATCGGCGGCCGGCGCGCCCAGGATCTTGCCCTCCAGGTCTTTGGGCACCTTGATGCCGCTCTTTTTCAACGCCACGATGGAAAATGCCGGCGTGTCATAGACCATCATCACCGCCTTGACCGGCAGGTTGCGCGGGTCATCGCGGAACTTGATCAGCGAATTGATGTCGGCGAAGCCCACTTCATAGGCGCCGGAGGCCACGCGGTTGATGCCCTCGACCGAACTGGAGCCGGTGTCGATGGTGACATTCAGGCCCTCGGCCTTGTAGAAGCCCTTGTCGATGGCCACGACATAAGGCGCCGCCGGCCCTTCATAACGCCAGTCCATGGCAAAACGAATGGGGGTTTCCTTTTGTGCAGCGGCAGGCAGCGCGGTGCACAAGGCGACGAGCAACAGAAACAGTTTCATTTCAATCTCCCTGAGACAATAATCAGCCAAGAACGGCAAGAACAACACAAGACTCCGTCATACCCACAATGGTGCGGCATTCCCCATCATGGTGCAATGGATACTTTGCCGGCCATTTCGCGCCCCGACATGGGGCAGATCCGGTCTATTTGACCACCGCGCCGGAGCGATACCAGACATCTAGCAAGCTTCGTTCCTCGTCGGTAATCCCAGTCAGATTTCCCGGCGGCATGGCGCGCGCCACAACCGCCTGCTGATTGATCGCCGAAGCCTGGGTCCGGATGCGCTCAGGCGAGTCCAGCATGACGCCCTTGGGCGCCTGAGTCATCCCCTGAAACGCCGGCTTTTCCGCATGACAGGCGACGCAACGCCGTTCAAACACCGCTTTGACCTGCGCAAATTCGGGGGCCGCGGCAGTTCCCTGAGGGGCCGGTGCCAGCCCCCAGGCCGTCGCTGCCAGAATCAATCCCGCCACGATGAGGGGCCAGACCGGCGGCCGCCCTTTGTGACGCAGCACGAACCAGACGCGGATCAGCGCGCCGGCGAGCGAGATTGCTACCAGCACCAGC
>CAIOLO010000016.1 GCA_903859155.1 uncultured beta proteobacterium | reverse complement strand
TTTCAGCATACTGTCGACCGCCATTGATCATCAATCAAACGCCACTGGCTCAGCTTCAATTGCCGCAGCATTGAAAATGGTGCTCCAGAATGTACCCGCCCCTTTTCCAATCCTAGAGGGTCCATTGCAGTCAAAAGGTTGAAAAGCTTTTTTCAGGCTTATTCTACTGTCACGGATTTCGCAAGATTACGCGGCTTGTCGACATCGTTGCCGCGCAATATGGCGGCGTGGTAGGCAAGCATCTGCAAGGGAATCGTATGCAGAATCGGTGAGAGCATACCGGCATGATCCGGCATACGAATGACGTCGGTTCCGGAACCTTCTGATAATCTGGCATCCTGATCAGCCAGAACAAACAACCTGCCACCACGAGCGCTCACCTCCTGAAGATTGGATTTCAATTTTTCCAATAGTTCATCATTCGGGGCTATTGCAAATACCGGCATATCCTGATCTACCAAAGCAAGCGGGCCGTGCTTCAATTCACCCGCGGCATAAGCCTCGGCGTGGATATAGGAGATTTCCTTCAGCTTTAGTGCCCCTTCCATGGCGATTGGCCAATGGACGCCTCGACCGAGGAAGAGTGCGTGTCGATGAGGTGCCAGGCACTCCGCCCATCTGACGATCTGAGGCTCAGTCCCCAACACCCGGGTCAGGGCGGCAGGTAGATGGCGTAGCGAGTTCAGCATCTCGCTTTCCCATTGTTTTCCCAGGCGACCGCGCACCTTGGCCAATACCATTGCCAGCAGTACCAGGGAGGCAAGCTGCGTCGTAAACGCCTTGGTTGATGCCACTCCGATTTCAGGTCCGGCACGGGTCAAAAACCGCAGGTCGGAGCTCCGAATCAACGCCGATTCGGGAACATTGCAGATTGCCAGACTGTTTTCCTGCCCTCGGGCTTTTGCAAAATTAAGTGCCGCCAGCGTGTCGGCCGTCTCCCCAGACTGTGAAATTGTTACAACCAGGCATCGAGGATTCGAGACGGATTCCCGATAACGATATTCGCTGGCGATCTCTACATTACAAGGCAACCCCGCCAAGGATTCCAACCAATACCGTGCAACCATACCGGCGTGGTAACTGGTGCCGCAAGCAAGAATCAGTACTGCGTTCGTTTCTTTGAAAATCACCCCCGCGCGTGCACCGAATAATTCCGGAATCAAGGCGGTGGCGCTAGTAACGACTTCCAGGGTATTCGCTACTGCCATCGGCTGTTCGAAAATCTCCTTTTGCATGAAAGTCTTGTATTGACCAAGCTCGACGGAGGCGGCGCTGAGCTGAGAGATGTGGACGCGTCTTTCAACTAGGTTCCCGAAGGCATCCATTATCTTCAATGAAGATTGGCTAAGTTCAGCACAATCACCATCCTCAAGATAGATTATTCGTGGGGTGACTTGGATCAAGGCGGACGCGTCCGACGCGGCAAAATTTTCGTCGACGCCCAAGCCCAATAACAATGGCGCCCCATGGCGTGCCACAACAATCCGACCTGCATCGCTTTCGTCGATAACCGCGATTGCGTACGCACCCTGGAGTTCAACCGTGGCGCTCCGTACGGCTTCGAATAGGGGGCCTCCTTGTCGCAGATGATCGTGCACAAGGTGGGCGATAACCTCGGTATCGGTATCTGAGGCGAACTTATAGCCCTTGCCTCGCAATTCCTCCCGCATCGAATCGTGATTTTCAATGATCCCGTTGTGCACCACCGAGACCCCGCCGGAAACATGGGGGTGCGCATTGCGTTCCGAGGGAACTCCGTGAGTCGCCCATCGAGTATGGGCAATACCGACCGTGGCGCTAAGCGAGCCTGCGATTTTTTCCAGCTCGACGACGCGCCCGGTGGATCGCAATCGTTGCAATCCGCCATTCAGAACCGCTATACCGGCTGAATCGTAACCCCGGTACTCAAGCCGTTTTAGACCTTCTATCAGGATCGGGACAACATTGCGTCCAGCTATAGCGCCAACTATTCCACACATTGATATAGCCTCCGGGAAAGCGTCGCCGCTTGTTGACAGGACTGCGAGCGGCTATCGCTTTTCATCCCTTCTTTTTTTTCGGGCGTGACCACGTTGATATGGTGGTTTGTCGAGACCTGGAAATGGTGAGCTTACCCTCGGGTGCGTCACGGGTAAGGGTCGTGCCGGCACCAAGTGTTGCACCTTTTCCTACCCGTATTGGAGCAACCAGTTGTGTGTCAGATCCAATGAAAACGTCATCTTCTATTACGGTTCTATGCTTGTCGGCACCATCATAATTGCAGGTAATCGTTCCGGCACCGATATTGACGTTGCAGCCGACGTCGCTGTCTCCGATATAGGACAGGTGGTTTGCCTTGCTGCCCGCCCCAATATTGCTCGCTTTCACTTCGACAAAATTGCCGATGTGGACGTCCGTTGACAGAACAGTTCCCGGACGGATTCGAGCGTATGGCCCTAATCTGCAACGCGTGCCTATTCTGGCTTCTTCAAGATGGCAAAATGCCTCAATGCGGGTATCAGAATCCACCTGCACGTTTCGCAACAAGCTGTTTGCGCCAACGCTGACGCGATCGGCGAGCACCACTTCGCCTTCAAAAACACAATTGACGTCAATTTCACAATCGCGTCCGCAGACAAGACTCCCTCTGATGTCTATGCGAGCCGGATCAAGCAGGGTAACGCCGCGCTCCATAAGGGCTTCAGCCATCATTTCCCTGCGTACCCGTTCCAGTTGCGCCAGCTGCGAGCGGCTATTTACGCCAAGAATTTCCCAATTATCCGCCGGCTGTGTGCTCCCGATCCTTACCCCATCAACCGCAGCCATTGCAACGACGTCGGTCAGATAATATTCGTGCTGGGCGTTTTGGTCTGACAAACGGGAAAGCCACACTTTGAGTTTTGCCGTTGGCGCCATCATTACACCGGTATTGATTTCGGTGATCTGACGCTCGGCTTCGCTGGCATCTTTCTCTTCGACAATACCTACAATCGCGCCGCAGTCTCGAATAATGCGTCCATAGCCTGCAGGTTCCTGAAGATTTACCGTGAGCAATCCCAATTCGCCACTAGCTGCTATTGCCAGTCTCCGCAATGTATCGGCACGAATCATCGGCACATCACCATAGAGCACAAGCGTCGGGTATTTCTCATCAAGATGTGGAACAGCCTGCATCACGGCGTGGCCGGTGCCCAGTTGACGTTCTTGCCTGACCCAGGTCACCTCCGGGTCGGAGATGCAACATCGCACCATGTCTCCGCCATGTCCATCGACAATACATATTCTTGACGAATGAAGAGACCTGGCTACCTCATAAACAT
Source organism: uncultured beta proteobacterium (assembly GCA_903859155.1). Lineage (GTDB taxonomy): Bacteria > Pseudomonadota > Gammaproteobacteria > Burkholderiales > SG8-39 > 2-02-FULL-62-17. Next base: position 42,321 of record CAIOLO010000016.1, on the reverse strand, counting down.
GCGTGAGCAGTGGCTTGCCGCCAAGACGATGCAGCACCTTCGGCAAATCCGAGTACATGCGTTTGCCTTGCCCGGCCGCCAAGATTACGATGTTCACTGGAGGTGATCTGGCTTTGTAATAATGAAAACTCTACGAATTTTACCTGCTCTCGACGATCAATATTCCCTGGAACTTGACGGGTTGGTCGACGGAACAGCAATATTTCGCAAACAGCCGGATAAGTACGCCGCGGTGTGATGCCGTTGCGGTGCAGTATCCTTGGTCGAGCCCTCTTTTTTGGCTCAAACAGGATGAAGCGGCAAGTGTGAAAACGAACTACCGCTACCGTGGCAGTTCGGAGCAACCCATCAAAAACTCGTCCACTGCGCGAGCGCATTGCCGGCCCTCGCGTATCGCCCAGACAACCAGAGATTGACCACGCCGCATATCGCCTGCCGCAAAAACACCGGAAACCGATGTGGCGTAGCCTCCCTTTTCCTCCGTGCTTGCGATGGCATTGCCGCGCGCATCCATGATTACTCCAAATTCCCGCAATACCGACTGCGCAGGACTGACAAACCCCATCGCGAGCAACACCAAGTCGGCAGGCACTTCAAACTCCGATCCGGCAATTTCCTCCATCTTGCCGTCTTTCCATTTTATACGTGACGCAATCAATTTCGTAAGCCGTCCGCCTTCGCCTATGAATCGTTTGGTGCCAACCGCCCAGTCTCGCTCGGCACCCTCTTCGTGCGATGAAGATGTCCGCATGCGCTGCGGCCAATAGGGCCAAACAGGATTTGTATCCGTGACGGGCGGCATGGGCAATAGTTCAAATTGAGTAACGGATTTTGCGCCGTGCCTATTTGACGTTCCGACACAATCGGAACCCGTGTCGCCGCCGCCTATGACCACAACATGCTTGCCCGTTGCCCACAGTTCCGGGACATCTTTGTCACCGGCAACGCGACGGTTCTGCAACGGCAGAAAATCCATCGCAAAATTTACGCCTATAAGTTCCCGTCCTGGCACGGGAAGGTCGCGGGGAACTTCGGCGCCACCGGAGAGCACCACAGCGTCAAAATCCGCGAGAACCTTTTTGGGGTCAACTTTGGTGATTTCTTTGTTTCCGGCTCCCGCAGGTGCGTCTCCAACCATGTGATTTACAAGAAATTCGACGCCCTCAGCCCTCATTTGTTCTATGCGGTGGTCAATGTTGGCTTTCTCTAGTTTGAAATCGGGAATGCCATATCGAAGCAAACCGCCAAGGCGATCATTCTTCTCAAAAACTGTGACCTCATGTCCAGCTCTGGCCAACTGCTGCGCGGCAGCCAAGCCGGCCGGTCCCGATCCGACCACCGCGACACGCTTGCCGGACTTGCGTGCCGGAAGTTGCGGACGAACCCAACCGAGTTCCCAGGCCTTGTCGATAATCGCGTGCTCAATCGATTTTATTCCAACCGGATCGCTGTTTATTCGCAATGTGCATGCTTCCTCGCATGGCGCTGGGCAGACTCGGCCTGTGAATTCTGGAAAATTGTTGGTGGAATGCAGGGTTTCGATTGCGCGAAGCCAGTCCTCCCGGTACACAAGATCGTTGAAATCCGGAATGACATTGTTGACCGGACAGCCGCTCATGCAGAATGGCACGCCGCAATCCATGCAACGTGCACCTTGAATTTTCGCGTTGGCATCCGTCAAATGCGCAACAAATTCGCGGTAATGCTTCTTGCGTCCCTCGATGGACTCGGAAACCTCCTGAAGGCGCTGATACTCAATAAATCCGGTGACTTTGCCCATTATCTGATTCTGTAAGTTGTCATTGACGCAATCATGCAAGGCGCTATTGCGAAGGAGAATAAAGCTTTGAGTCAGGCCGCGTCGCGCCGCGTTGCCGCCGCATTCTCTGCCAGCGCGCGACGGTACTCTTTCGGGAAAACCTTGACAAAACGCGCCCGGCGTTCAACCCAGTGCTCAAGAATATCTTGAGCACGCTGGCTTCCAGTATATTTGACATGTCTTTCAATTAAATGGCGCAGGATATGCTCATCTGTGTCCTGCAAATGCCAGATGTCTGCGGGAATCTTTGCCTGCTGCTCGGATTCGGACAAAACGGGTTCCAGATCCACCATGGCAAAGTTGCAGCGATCGGAGAAAGTGCCCGTTTCATCCAATACATAGGCGACGCCACCCGACATTCCTGCGGCGAAGTTCCGTCCGGTATCGCCCAACACGACCACAGTACCGCCAGTCATGTACTCGCAGCAATGATCCCCAACCCCTTCGACCACGGTACTCGCTCCTGAGTTTCTAACCGCGAAGCGCTCGCCGCCCACACCGCGAAAGTAGGCTTCGCCGGCGATGGCGCCGTAAAGCACCACATTGCCGGTAATAATGTTCTCGCTCGGATTACCACGGAATTTCGCCGACGGCTGTACGCTGATGCGTCCTCCGGAGAGCCCTTTTCCACAGTAATCGTTGGTATCGCCAATTAAATTGAGGGTTACACCTTTGGCGAGAAATGCGCCGAAACTCTGCCCGGCGGATCCGGCCAGCCTGACATGGATCGAATCGTCAGGTAAGCCTGAATGACCAAAGCGCTTCGCAACCTCACCCGAGAGCATGGTGCCCACCGTGCGGTTGATATTGCGTATCGGCATGTCTATGGTCACCCTCTCGCCTTGCATCAACGCCGAGGCCGACAACTCAATCAGCCGATGATCAAGTGCCCGATCAAGACCGTGGTCCTGCTTCTCCTGGTGCGACCGGGCAACGTCCGTTGGCATTGAAGGCACATGAAACACTCGGGAAAAGTTAAGTCCCTTTGCTTTCCAGTGCTCAATACCCTTTTTTACGTCAAGCAATTTGGCCGCACCGATCAGGTCACCAAACTTGCGAACGCCGAGAGCGGCCATCAGCTCCCGCACTTCTTCGGCGACAAAAAAGAAATAATTGATGACATATTCCGGCTTTCCGGCGAATTTTCTTCTCAAGACCGGATCTTGCGTGGCCACGCCCACAGGGCAGGTATTGAGGTGACACTTCCTCATCATGATGCAGCCTTGTACAACCAGCGGCGCCGTGGCAAATCCAAATTCATCCGCACCTAACATCGCGCCGATGACCACGTCGCGACCGGTCTTAATCTGTCCATCAACCTGAACCGCTATGCGCCCACGCAAACGATTGAGTACCAATGTCTGTTGCGTTTCGGCCAATCCCAGTTCCCAGGGTGTGCCGGCATGTTTGAGCGACGACAATGGGCTCGCGCCGGTTCCACCGTCGTGACCTGAAATTGTCACGTGATCGGCCTTCGCCTTGGAAACCCCAGCCGCGACCGTGCCGATGCCTACTTCGGAAACCAGCTTCACGCTGATGGAAGCTTCGCAATTGGCATTTTTAAGGTCGTGAATTAACTGTGCAAGATCTTCGATTGAGTAGATATCGTGATGCGGTGGTGGGGATATCAACTCCACTCCCGGAGTGGAGTAACGCAATTTCGCAATGTAATCGGAGACCTTTTTCCCGGGCAGTTGGCCTCCCTCTCCGGGTTTGGCGCCCTGCGCCATTTTTATCTGGATCTGCTCGGCCGAGGACAAATATTCCGCCGTTACGCCGAAGCGGCCCGATGCGACCTGCTTTATTTTCGATTTGAGAAGGTCGCCTTCTTTGAGAACAAGATCGCGCTCGATCTGGGAAGCCCCGAGACGAGACGCGAGCGTTTCACCGGCCCTGATCGGTTCGTAGCGGTTTCGGTCTTCGCCGCCCTCGCCCGTATTCGACTTGCCGCCGATTCTATTCATGGCAATTGCGAGAGACGTATGCGCTTCGGTTGATATCGAACCCAGGGACATTGCACCAGTGGAAAATCGTTTTACGATTTCGCTTGCGGGCTCAACCTGCTCGATTGGGATCGGTGTGCATTCGTCATAGCGAAACTCGAACAAACCGCGAAAAGTCATATGGCGACGCGATTGATCGTTGATGATGCTCGCGTACTCCTTGTAGGTTGCATAGGAGTTGCTTCGAGTCGAATGCTGCAGCTTGGCGATCGCATCCGGTGTCCACATGTGCTCCTCGCCACGAACTCGCCACGCGTATTCGCCACCCACATTCAGACTGTTTGCTAGCAGAGGGTCCTCGCCAAAGGCACTTTCATGCACTCGTATGGTTTCCTCTGCAAGTCCGAAGACATCGATTCCTCCGACACTGGAATTGGTGCCTGAGAAATATTTGTCCACCAGACTCTGCGATAAACCGACTGCTTCGAAGATCTGGGCACCTGTGTACGACATGTAGGTGGAAATGCCCATCTTGGACATGACCTTTCGCAGGCCCTTTCCGATTGCTTTGACATAGCTCTTGATCGCGTTTTTGGTGGCGTCATTTTCCAGAATCTGCTTCGCCCCTGAAATTTCGAGCAACGCCTCCATGGCCAGATAGGGGTGTATGGCTTCCGCACCATATCCGCCCAAAAGGCAAAAATGGTGCACTTCTCGCGCACTCCCGGTCTCCACAACCAGACCCGTGCTGGTGCGCAGGCCTTTGTTGGTCAGGTGTTGGTGAATCGTGGATAGCGTCAATAACGCCGGGATTGCAACATTCTCCTTGTCGATGCGACGATCCGAAATGATGATGATCGAGTATCCCGCGCGCACCGCGTCCTCGGCCTGTGCCGCGAGCGAAGCAAGTCGCGCCTCAATCGCCTGCTTGCCCCAGACTACCGGATAGCAAATATCCAGCTCAAAGGACTTGAATTTCCCATCTGTATAACGGTCAATGTGCCGAATCTTCTCCATTTCGAAGAAATCCAGGACCGGCTGGCTGACCTCGAGCCGCAACGGCGGATTTCTTTCATCGATTCCCAGAAGGTTGGGTTTGGGGCCGATAAATGACACCAAAGAGGTGACAAGTTCTTCGCGGATCGGATCGATGGGAGGATTGGTAACCTGCGCGAACAATTGTTTAAAGTAGTGGTACAGGGTCTTGTTTTTTGACGACAGAACTGCCAGCGGTGAGTCGTTACCCATTGATCCAGTGGGCTCTTCGCCGAACTCGGCCATCGGCGCGAGTAAAAATTTGATGTCCTCCTGGGTATAGGCAAAAGCCTGCTGCCTGTCCAGAAGCGAAACCGTGGATCGCTCCGGCTGCTGCTTGTCCGATTCCACGTCGTCCAGTTTTATGCGTATGCGTTCCATCCATTCCGCGTACGGTTTGGCGTGCGCAAGAGTTTCTTTCAGTTCCTTGTCGTCGATAATTCGGCCCTTTTCCAGATCGACAAGGAACATCTTGCCCGGCTGAAGGCGCCACTTCTTGACGATTTTTTCTTCGGGAATCGGCAGGCAACCACACTCGGACCCCATAATCACCAGATCGTCATCGGTGACAATATAGCGCGACGGGCGAAGACCATTGCGGTCCAGCGTAGCCCCGATCTGCCGTCCATCGGTAAAGGCTATCGACGCCGGCCCATCCCATGGCTCCATCATTGCGGCGTGATACTCATAAAACGCGCGACGACTCGGGTCCATTTGCGTATGGCCCTCCCATGCCTCGGGTATCATCAACATCATCGCATGCGGGATCGAATATCCACTCATGACAAGCAATTCGAGCGCGTTATCAAACGACGCAGAATCGGACTGCCCGTCATAAATCAATGGCCATACCTTATCCAGATCCTCGCCAAGAATCGGACTGAATATGGCGCCTTTGCGTGCGCGGATCCAGTTGACGTTTCCGCGCAGGGTATTTATCTCGCCGTTGTGCGCGATTATCCGGAACGGATGGGCCAGGTCCCAGGTTGGAAAGGTGTTGGTCGAGAATCGCTGGTGAACCAGCGCAAGGGCCGAAACTACGCGCGCATCCTGAAGGTCCAGATAATATTGACCAACTTGGTCGGCCAGAAGCATGCCCTTGTACACCAAGGTACGCGCCGACATCGACGGGACATAAAACTCCTTGCCATGGGCAAGAGCCAGCGCTTGAATGGCGTGTCCTGAGCTTTTTCGTATTATGTAAAGCTTACGTTCCAGCGCATCGGTAACTGTCACATCCGTACCGCGCCCGATAAAAACCTGGCGAATAACCGGTTCAATGCGCTTTACGGAATCGCCCAAACCGGAATTGTCGCGGGGTACGTCGCGCCATCCCAAAAGAACCTGGCCTTCATCCTTGATCGCGCGTTCTATTTCATATTCGCAGGCGAAGCGTGATGCCGGTTCCTGGGGCAGGAACACCATGCCCACTCCATATTGGCCAGGCGCGGGTAATGTCACCCCCTGCTTGGCCATCTCGTCCCGAAACAATGCATCGGGGACCTGGATCAGAATTCCTGCTCCGTCCCCGGCCAGGGGATCGGCGCCAACCGCCCCGCGATGGGTCAGGTTGCGCAGAATCGTCAGTCCCTGCTCCACAATCGAGTGCGATTTCGCACCGCGAATGTGCGCCACAAAGCCCACGCCGCAGGCGTCATGCTCATTTTTTGGGTCGTAAAGACCCTGCTTCTCCGGAATGTCGGGCCTATTCACGCGGCAACCTCGTAATATTTTTCAGGCGCCGTTGCGCCCGACAAAAAGTAAAGTGGGACCTAGGAATTTACCAGTGATATTGCATTGCATCAAGACATTAGCCGCTGGCATCTCAGCGGCCTTGGTCAGCCCGTCCTCCCGGCACCGGCGATACTAGAAAACCTGTGCCAATGTCCGATCAAGGGCCGAAGGAGATACATCTGCCCGGATTCGCGCGGAGCCAATGCGCTCCAACAGGATAAAGTGAAGCTTCCCGTCCCTGGCCTTCTTGTCCACGCTCATTAAAGCTCGCAAACGTTCTGGTGCAACGCCTTTTACTTCAATAGGAAGTCCGGCGCGGACCAACAGCTTGCACACGCGGTCCGAATCAGATTTCCCGAGCATTCCCATTTGCACAGAAAGGTCGCAAGCAAGCGCCATGCCAGTAGCGACCGCTTCCCCATGCAACCAGGTGCCATAGCCAAATTCATTTTCTATTGCGTGTCCGAAAGTATGGCCGAAGTTAAGCAACGCGCGCTCCCCCAGTTCGCGTTCGTCACTAACCACCACGGCTCCTTTGATTTCGCATGAACGGAATACCGCGTGCGCCAAAGCATCCATTTCGCGTGCAAGTATTCGTTCGATATTCACCTCGAGCCAGGAAAAGAAGCTTTCGTCCCTGATCAATCCATGTTTGATTATTTCGGCCAATCCCGCTTTCAACTCCCGTTCAGGCAGGCTCAACAGGGTTTGCATATCCGAGACCACCACCCGGGGCTGGTAGAACGCACCAATCATGTTCTTGCCAAGTGGATGATTGATTGCTGTTTTCCCACCTATGGACGAGTCAACCTGAGCCAACAGCGTTGTCGGCACCTGAATGAAAGGAACGCCACGCTGATAGGTTGCCGCGGCAAAGCCCGAGATATCCCCGACAACACCACCCCCGAGCGCGACGATGGAAGTTCCGCGCTCGCAATGCGATGCGAGCAGGGCGTCGTAGATGGTGTTGAGTGTCGCCCAACTTTTGTATTTTTCACCATCAGGGAGTACCACCTGTACCACCTTGACGCCAGCCTGTTCAAGAGCGCCACGAAACTTTTCCAGATAAAGTGGCGCCACAATCTCGTTGGTTATCAACGCAACGCGTTTTTGCGGCAAATGAGGAAGAATCAGTTCCACATTCGAAAGCAGGCCAGTCCCAATATATATTGGATATGACCTGTCCCCGAGCGCTACGGTATAGGTTTGCATTCTGACCCCAGACGAAGGAGCAAATGCCCCAGTAAGGTATTCACGCTTTGGCGACCCGTGTCAACAACAAGGTCCGCCACTTCGCGATAGAGTGGATCGCGAAGTTCGTACAACTCTTGCAGCCGCACAAGCGGGTCGATTCCTTGAAGCAATGGCCGGGATTTGTCCTTTCCTAGCCTCTTCGCAAGTTCTGGCGGGCGGGCGTGCAGATAGACAACGCAGCCCTGCCCTTTCAAGACCTCTCGGTTTTTCGGATCGAGGACAACTCCGCCACCGGTCGCCAGGACGATATTATCGAGGCGGGCCACGCGCGTCAAAGCTTCGGCTTCACGCTTGCGGAATCCTTCTTCTCCCTCAATTTCAAAAATTACCGATACACGAACCCCGGTTCGATCCTCAATTTCATGATCGGTGTCCAGAAAGACTTTCGAAAGCCGCCTGGCAAGGCTTCGGCCAACTGTAGTCTTGCCGGCACCCATGAGACCGACAAGAAAAATGTTGTTGGAGTTTCTCACTGGCCAAATTCATCAATCCCGCCCCTGAATCGGGAAAGGATTTTTTAGGGGGAGAATCGGCCCTTGGTCACCGCGACCACTGCTTCCGGTGGCGCCGTCCTCGTTTGATCAACGCTGACCCAGTCGGTCCGAAGCAATACGCGGCGTAATGAAAACCAACAACTCGGTTTTTGCATCGGAGCGCTGATTGTTCCTGAATAACTGCCCAACCACGGGAATATCACCGAACAGCGGAATCTTGACGGTGGTGTTGCGCGTGTCCTGCGTATAAATTCCGCCAATTACCACCGTGCCACCGTTCTCGACCAGCACTTCTGTCTTGACGTGTTTAGTGTCGATGGCGAAACCCGCAGTGGTTACCTGTCCGACGGAGTCCTTGTTTACATCCAGGGTCATGATGATATTTCCATCCGGCGTAATCTGCGGTTTGACCCTGAGTGCAAGATTCGCCTTGCGGAATGAAATGGAGGTGGCGCCGCTCGAGGACGCTTGCTGGTAGGGAAGCTCGGTCCCTTGCTCGATGAGCGCTTCCACGTTATCGGCCGTCAAGACTCTCGGGCTGGAAACGATCTTTCCCTTCCCATCCGATTCCAGAGCCGTGAGCTCGAGCGATAGGAAGCGCGACTTGTTGGCGTTAAACAGGATCAGCGAGAATGCCCCCGCTCCGAATCCGCCCAGACCTGAGGCCGGCAGGTTTACGTTCTGCATCGTTTCCGCATTGGACGTCCCGGTAAAATTTGGGGTACCGGCAACCAAACCGGTGACCTGCCCCGTGGGTGCCAAGCCGGCGCCGATGTTGTACTGCACGCTCGAATCGCCCAGTACCCGCGTCCCCTGATTCACGACCCCGCCAGCTCCCCGGATATCTCGCCCAAATCCCAGGCGCGTTCCCAGGTTTTTGCTGAAGGTATCGGTTGCCTCGACGATGCGGGCCTCGATCAGCACTTGGCGCACCGGAACATCCAGCTTGCTGATCAGCCGCCTGACTTCCTCCAGGCGAACCGAGACATCCTGCACGAACAGCTGGTTGGTGCGTGGGTCCACTACGGAGCTGCCTCGCTTGGAGAGGATGCGCTGCTTGTCGTCGGACAGAATCTTGGAAATGGTGTCTGCCTTGGCATAATTCAGCTGAAAACTTTCGGTTCGTACCGGCTCAAGCTCGTTGATCTGCTGCCTTGATTCAAGAGCGAGCTTTTCTTTGGTCGCCAGTTCATCCCTTGGCGCGATCCACACAACGCTGCCATTCTTGCGCTGATCCAGACCACGGGTCTGCAGAATGATATCCAACGCCTGATCCCAGGGTACATCCTTGAGGCGCAAGGTGAGGTTGCCAGAAACGGTATCGCTGGTAATGATGTTGAGGTCGGTGAAATCGGCAATCACGTTAAGGACGCTTCGCACCTCGATATTCTGAAAATTCAGCGATAACTTTTCGCCTATGTATCCGGTTCGTGATCCCTGCACAAGTTTGTTCGGATCAACCTGGACGGCTTTCACTTCCACCACAAACTGGGTGTCGCTCTGGTAGGCGTTGTGCTCCCAGACGCCACGGGGTTCGATGACCATGCGCACGTTTTCACCCTGCGGAAACGTGCTGACAATCTGGACTGGCGTCGCAAAATCAACGACATCGAGCCTCTTGCGCAGGTTATCCGGCAAGCTCGACTTGAGAAACTCAATGACCAGCGACTGGCCCTGCTGACGTATGTCTATGCCGGTTTTTGTATCGGATAGATCAACGATGATTCGCCCTTCGCCATCGCGCCCGCGACGGAATACGATGTCCTTTATTCCATGCTTCGTATCCGTGCTGCCTTCCGCAAATCGCGAGGCCCCGGAAGCAGAAGCCACGCCTGCGGGTGTCGGCGTCAGCGCGATAATCAGATTCCGCCCATCGATTCGCGCTTCGTGCTGAACCATGTTGCGCAGATTGAGCACGATACGAGTGCGGTCGCCCACCTGAACCACGTTCATTGAACGCAGATCGCCCTGACTGATGTCCTGGCTGTTTTTTCCCAAACTATTGACGGTACTGGGGAAGTCAAAAGCAATCCGCGCCGGATTCGCAACGGTAAAGTTGGCGGGCGCCGCGCGCAACGGGGTCTTGGTTGTGATTTGCACCAAGGTTTGCCCGCCTTGCTGGGTCACATTGAATCCCTCAATTGCGTTCTGCGCGAACCCGGCACCGGACAAAATGAGCAGTGCCACCGCTAAGGTGCCACCGAGCAATCGATTAAAAAGGGAATTCATTTTCCAGCCTCCTGCAATTGGATTGCGCCAAGCCTCTCGGCCCAGTCGCCACTCGCGTCTTGAACCAGCTCGCGCACTTTGACTTCGCTTTCGGACACTCCGGTGACCAAGCCAAAGTTCTGGCCCAGGTAATTTCCCGCCTTGATGCGATATAGGCTCACATCAGCCCGGATCAACGCGAAAATCTCCTTGCCCTGCTGGAGCGTTCCGACCATTTTCAGCGATTCCATCGCGAACGCCTCCAAGGGTTCCTTGGGCCGGCTCTCATCGGGCCGCAGCTTGCTGGCGCTGGTTCCGGCCCCGCGAGTCACCAGTTCGATCTTGCCGGGGCCAAACGGATCCTGAAGATCCGCCCCCTGATAAGGGACCGGCTCATAAGGCTTTACCACCGGCAAGGGGGCCACCGCTCCCCGCATGTCCTTGGTCAGTGCGTTCAATTCTTCCTTGAGGTCGCCGTATTGCTCACCGCCGCACGCTGCAAGGAGAAGTGTTGCCAACACTATTGCAGCTCTCATTTCTTGCCTGCCTTCCCGGATTTCGCCGCCGCGCGCCGTTGCGCGGAAACCTCTTCGTCGTCCAGGTAACGAAAGGTCTTGGCAGTGGCATCCATGGTGAGGGAGTCCTTGGCGGCCGTAAGCGAAATATCGTTGAGCGTGACAATCCGGGGCAGCTGGCTGATATCGGCTGCAAACTGCCCCATGTCGTGGTAGGTACCGACGACTTTAAGCTGTATGGGCAACTCGGCATAAAAATCCTTTGCCGATTCCTGGGCTGCCGGCTTGAACAGGTCGAACTGAAGGCCGCGCCCCAGACCGGCCTGATTGATATCCACCAGCAACGCATCCATTTGTGACCGGTTGGGCAATTGCTTCAGCAAAGCGCCGAACGAACTGTCTATTTCCCTCAGTTGCTGCCGGTACAGGTCAAGATTGATGGATTGCTGCTTCTTGTTCTTGTAATCGTCTTTGAGCTTGGTCTCCTGGCTGACGCCGGCATCCAGAGCATCCAGCTGGCCCTGCAGGTCAAGCACGAACCCGCCCACCAGAATTGCGATCAGCAGGACCAACAAAGCCAGCGCCTTGGGCAAGGGCGGCCAAGTGCCGGGGTCACGCCAATTGAGATTCTGAAACTGGGTAAGCAATTGTTTCATTGTCGATTACCCCTTCTTGTCCGCATCGGCCTTGGCAGGTGCGCCTTTTGCCGATTTCGCCGCATCATCGGTCGCGGTCTGCTTGAGACGGACATTCATGGTGAATTCAGAAACACGCTTGCCGTTGACTGTCGCGGACCGGATCTCAACCAACTCCGGATTTTCAAGATGCGGCGAGGCACCGAAATTGCGCATCAGCGTCGAAACACGAGCGTTGGATTGCGCATACCCGACCAGATTCACGCCCAATCCGGTCTGTCTCAGCGACTTCAGATATACCCCGTCAGGAGTTTGCCGCACCAGTTGGTCGAGCAAATTGACCACTTGCGAGCGGTCGGCCTGCAGTCTCTCAATGACCTGTTTTCTCGCCAGCAGCGCGGCGATCTCGTCCCGCAGCTTCTTGATCTCTTCTATTTCCTTGTCCAGACGCGTGTTCTCGCCCTTTAAGTATTCATTGCGACCTTCCTGCACTGCGATGTAGCCACCTATGACGCCATGCACCGCAACGATGATACCTGCGGCAATCACCGCTACGCCGCCAGCAAGCACCCCCAGATGCTTGCGCTGCACCATGCGGCGCTCGGCGCGCCATGGCAATAGATTTACGCGGATCATATCGGGTCAAACCTCCTCATCGCCAGGCCACACGCGACCATGAGCGAAGGCGCGTCGGCCACCAGACGCTTGAGCTGAATCCTCGGTGAATAAGTCATGCTCGCAAACGGGTTGGCAACCAACGTATTGACCTGTGTGCGGGTTGAAACCACCTCCTCCAGGCCGGGAATCACCGCCGAGCCGCCGGTCAGCAGGATGTGCTCAAGCGAAGTGAAGGGCGTCGACGTAAAAAAGAACTGCATGGCGCGTTGAATTTCGAGAGCAATGTTCTCCATGAACGGCTGCAACACTTCGGCCTCATAATTTTCCGGCAAGCCGCCGGAGCGCTTCGCTGCCTCGGCTTCTTCAAGACTCATGCCGTATTGACGCATGATGTCCTGGGTCAACTGGCTGCCGCCAAAGGCCTGTTCGCGCGTATAGACGGTCTGGTCGTTGCGCAAAATGATGACGCTCATCACAATCGCCCCGACGTCGACCAGGGCCACGTTTTGATCCTTACCCTCATCGGAAAACTGCTTCCGGATGAGATCGAAAGAAGCCTGCACGGCATAGTTTTCGATGTCCATGACCATCGCCTTGAGGCCGGCGGCTTCCGCCACTGCGATCCGGTCCTCAACCTTTTCCTTTCTAGACGCCGCGATCAGAACCTGCGCCTCCTCAGGGGACGACGGGGCGGGACCGATAACCTGAAAATCAAGATTGACTTCATCCAAAGCGAACGGGATGTACTGGTTCGCCTCGGTTTCCACCTGCAGTTCCAGCTCCTCCTCCCGCAGCCCGGCAGGCACGTTGATGACCTTGGTGATGACCGCCGCCGTTGGCAGCGCCATGGCGACATTTTTCGTGCGGGTGCCGAGTTTTATCCACCCGCGTCGCACCGATTCGACGACCGCCTCAAGATTGGCGATATTCCCGTCGACAACCGCGTCCTTGGGAAGCGCTTCGATGGAATAGCGCTCAACACGCATCGCACCCTTGCCGGCGTCGACCAGTTCCACCATCTTCACCGAAGAGGAACTGATATCCAGGCCGAGCAAAGGCGGAAGCTTTGCCTTGAAGATGTCCAATGAGAGCGCCAAGCCCGATTCCCCTTTTTAAATCCCCGCTTAGACGAGGAAAGTATAATCCACGTTAAATCCTAATAGCAACCCCTGATCCTGTAAAGCAATTTTTACAACACTATGCCAAAATCTCCCTTACGCTTAACCTGCATGCAACTATATAATAGTCCGACACTAGCAGGATAAAACCCAATGTGGCTTCGCTGGCTCGCGTTCCCGGTAGCGGTACTAGCCGGAATCGGGATCATTGGGGCGGCGATCGGGGCATTCGCATTGCTCCTTGCCTACCCAAATCTTCCTTCAATTGAATCACTTACGGACTATCGTCCGAAGATTCCCCTGCGCGTCTATACGGCCGACGGCGTACTGATTGGCGAGTTTGGCGAAGAACGCCGCTCGGTAGTCAAGATCGAATCGGTGCCGGAAGTTCTCAAGCAGGCCATCCTCGCCGCCGAGGATGAGCGTTTCTATCAGCATACCGGCGTCGATTACATAGGGGTACTGAGGGCGGCATACTCCAATCTCAGCCAGGGCGGCAAGATGCAGGGCGCAAGTACCATCACCATGCAGGTTGCCCGCAATTTCTTCCTGAGCAGGGAGAAAACGGTCACACGAAAACTCTACGAGGTCCTCTTGGCCTTCAAGATCGAGGCCGGCCTCAGCAAGAATCAGATTCTCGAGATTTACATCAACCAGATTTTTCTCGGCCAGCGGGCCTACGGCTTCGCCGCGGCGGCCCAGGTCTATTTCGCAAAATCTCTGGACAAACTCACGGCGGCCGAAGCTGCGGTGCTGGCGGGATTGCCGAAAGCGCCATCGGCCTATAACCCCGTAGTCAATCCTTCGCGGGCAAAGCAGCGGCAGCTATACGTGCTCCGGCGCATGCGCGAACTGGGTTATCTGAATGAAGCCCAGCTCGCCGAAGCGCAAAAGTTGCCCATTGTCGTCAAGCGCGAGGGCGTCGAATATCCGGTTCACGCCGAATATGTGGCCGAAATGGTGCGCCAAATGCTGTTTGAGCGTTACCCTGACGAAGTCTATTCGCGTGGATTTCGCGTCTATACCACGCTTCGCAAAACCGACCAGAACGCCGCCTATGCCGCATCGCGGAAAGGCGTGCTTGATTACGACCGTCGTCATGGCTACCGCGGCCCGGAAGGGTTCTTTGAACTCAAAAATGGGGGTGACGATGCCTACGACGATGCCCTGCAGGAATACAGCGACAGCGACGACCTGCTGGCGGCCGTGGTTGTTGAGGCCAATGCCAAGGAGGTGCGCGTCTGGCGACGGGGCGAAACCTTCGTAATTTCCGGGGATGGCCTCAAATTCGCGGCGCACGCACTAGACGAAAAAACCGCACCGGGCAAGCGCATTCGCCGCGGCGCCATAATCCGCATTCAGCAGGACGAGAAGAAGCACTGGTCAATCGCACAGCTGCCGGCGGTTCAAACGGCGTTGATTTCGGTCAACTCCTACGACGGCAGCGTACGTGCGCTGATCGGGGGGTTCGACTTCAATCAGAACAAGTACAACCACGTCACGCAGGCCTGGCGTCAGCCGGGATCCTCCTTCAAGCCGTTTATCTACTCGGCGGCGCTGGAAAAGGGGTTCACGCCCGCAACCATAATCAACGACGCGCCTGTCGTTGTGGACCCGTTCCTCACCGGCGGACTGGTCTGGGAACCCAAAAATTACGACAGCAAATACGATGGCCCCATCAGCATGCGTACCGCCCTGGCACACTCAAAAAACATGGTGGCCATCCGGATTTTGCAGTCTATCGGTACGCAGTACGCTCAAGACTACATTTCGCGATTTGGATTCGATGCGGACAAACACCCCCCTTACCTGACCATGGCCCTTGGCGCCGGGTCCGTAACGCCCTGGCAGATGGCGCGCGCCTATACCGTATTCGCAACCGGCGGATACAAGATCGAGCCCTATGTCATACAGAGGATTGTGGACGATCGGGGCAACGTTCTGGCAGAAGGCCAGCCGGTCCCCGCCGGGGATCCAAGCCTGCGCGTCATCGATCCCCGCAATGCCTTTCTCATGGACAGCATGCTTCAGGACGTGGTGCGGCGCGGTACCGCGGCGCGCGCCAACTCCCTTGGACGCAAGGACCTTGCGGGCAAGACCGGCACAACCAATGACCTTGTCGATGCCTGGTTCACCGGCTATCAACCAGGGATCGTCGCAATTGCCTGGCTTGGTTTCGACCAGCCACACAAACTGGGAGGAAACGAAACCGGTGCGGTTGCCGCCTTGCCGATATGGATTGACTACATGGCCAAGGCGCTCCAAGACGTGCCCGAAGTCCATATGCCGGTTCCCGAGGGCATCGTCACGGCGACCGTAAGCGACAGCGGGAACAAACTGCCGGATAACCGCATGGAGTACTTTTACCAGGAAAACCTGCCACCGGCGGCACCGGCCGAACCGAAATCTGGGCTTCGCGAGGAAGCGCCGCAGACACCGCCTTGATGGCGCACCCACAATCAATCGACTGCTCGACGGCGACCTCGCCCCGAGCGCGGCATCAGGCCAGCGGGTCGATCGAAACTTCCTTCCCAGACAATTTACTCAACAGGCGCGAAAGCCTCCGGGACAGTTCGATGCCATCACGCGTATCCACCCATTTTTCGCCATCGCAACGAAAGTGGAAGCCCCCGGATACAGCGGCCAGCCATATCTCCCTGGCCGGGGTATTGCGGTTGATGATTACCTTCGAACCCTTGTCGAATTCGATTTCAAGAATACCCTCGCCCTTGAATCCGCAATCGCAATCGAGCTCGGCGGCATCGATGGCCGTGGCGATGTTTTCGAGCATCGCGTTTGCGCCGTTGATGAATTCGGTCTCGTTCATACGCGTGCTAAGATAACTTCCATTAAACGACTGAACCTGATCATGCGACGTATCGCGGCTTTGATGCTTGCCCTGCTGATTCTCGCGGGCTGCGGAACCAAGGGCTCCCTGTATCTGCCCCCGTCCGAGCAAAAACCGCAAACCGATAATACCCCAGGGCGATGACTGCTTTTTCTCTCCGCGACGGCGTTCTCCACGCCGAATCGGTTCCTCTTGAATCCATTGCACGCGAATTCGGCACGCCCTGCTATGTCTATTCGCGAGCAGCGATCGAGTCCGCTTACCGCGAATACGCCGATGCGTGTGATGGGCGCGAGGCGCTGGTTTGCTACGCCGTCAAGGCCAATTCCAATCTGGCGGTTTTGAACCTGCTCGCACGGCTGGGATCGGGCTTCGACATCGTTTCAGGAGGAGAACTCGCGCGCGTACTCGCGGCCGGAGGCCTTGCCGAAAATATCCTGTTTTCCGGCGTCGGAAAGACAGAAGCGGAAATGCGCCAGGCGCTGGAGGCCGGAATACTTTGTTTCAATGTCGAATCAGAAGGCGAACTTGATCGCCTCGATATAGTAGCGACCTCCATGGGCAAGCGCGCCCCGATATCGCTTCGCGTCAATCCGGATGTCGATGCCCATACACACCCGTACATCTCCACCGGACTCAAGGAAAACAAATTCGGCATTGCCTATGGCGACGCGCTGCGCCTGTACCTGAAGGCGGCCGCGCTGCCGGGCTTGAAAGTCACCGGGATCGACTTTCATATCGGCTCGCAACTCACGCAGATTGAACCGTTTCTTGCGGCTCTGGACAAGATTCTGGAGTTCGTTGACCGGCTAAAAGGCGATGGTGTAAGCCTGGCGCACATCGACCTAGGCGGCGGATTGGGAATCCGCTATCAGGATGAGGAACTCCCGGCGGTTGCGACCTATCTGCATGCCCTGCTTGCGCGCCTGGGAACCCGGCGCCTGAAGATCCTGCTTGAACCGGGGCGCTCCCTGGTCGGAAACGCCGGGCTGCTTTTGACACGCGTGGAATATCTCAAACATGGCGAGGACAAGAATTTCGCGATCGTCGATGCCGCGATGAATGACCTGATGCGCCCCGCGCTCTACCAGGCCTGGCACGACGTGGTACCGGTAATACCCCGCGCCGCCGCTCCGCAGACCTACGATGTGGTAGGTCCGGTATGCGAATCCGGCGACTGGCTAGGAAGGGACCGCCTGCTCGCAATAGCGCCTGGCGACCTGCTCGCAATAATGTCCGCAGGTGCTTACGGCATGAGCATGAGTTCGAATTACAACAGTCGGCCGCGCGCCGCAGAGATCCTCGTGGATGGTCGTCAGATACATCTTGTCAGGCCCCGGGAATCCCGCGAAAGCCTCTTCTCGGGCGAGTGCGTCATTCCCTAGAGGGCACTGGGCTGGTTTCAGCTTCGAGCAGCAACGGGCGCGCGTGAAAGCGGTCGGCGTGTCCTGGCATAGACGCGATACCCCAGCAGCACTCCCAGCAGCAAAGCGTAGATGATCGGCTCGGTCAGATCGCGTTTCACCATCCACCAGAAATGTAGTACGGCAAGGGGCGCTATGAGGTACACCAGGCGGTGCAAAACTTGCCAACGCCTGGCGCCCAGACGGCGCACCATCGCATTGGTAGAGGTCAGCGCCAGAGGGGTCAGCATGACGAACGCGGCAAATCCCACGGTAATGAATGGGCGCTTGACGATATCCCTGAAAATTTCCCCGACATCGAATACATGATCAAACGATACATAACTCGACACATGCAGCAGGACGTAAAAAAACGCAAACAGTCCGATCTGGCGGCGCAACCGCAGCAGCCATGCCCAGCCGCTCAACTGTCGCATGGGCGTGACCGTGAGCGTCAGCAGGAGCAAGCGCAAAGCCCAATCACCGTTTGAGCGCGTAATGGCTTCCGCAGGATTTGTACCCAACCAGTCGGGAAACAAAAACGCGCCTGCGGAAAGATAGGCCAGGGGCAAAAGGGCGGCGACAAAGAGAAAACTCTTGACGCCTGTTATCGCCCGCTCGGAAAGTCGCATGCCGGTACCCGCCTAGGAAAGCATTGTAAAAGGGGCAAATGCCACCGAGCCTATTCCCCGCTTCAGGGGGAAGCGCAGTCCCGCTTCGCTTCGGATTGA
The DNA here is from genome assembly GCA_903859155.1 of uncultured beta proteobacterium. GTDB lineage: Bacteria > Pseudomonadota > Gammaproteobacteria > Burkholderiales > SG8-39 > 2-02-FULL-62-17. The sequence continues at coordinate 23,966 of CAIOLO010000016.1, read as the reverse complement.
CACCTGACCAGCAAACCCCTAATAAAGCTTGCGCAGATCCATCCCCGCATACAGGCCAGCAACCTGATCGCCGTAGCCATTGAACAACTGAGTCTTGTGATTGGCGAAAAAGGAGGGCAGCCGCTTCTCGGTGCGCTGGCTCCAGCGCGGATGATCCACCTCAGGATTGACGTTCGAATAAAATCCGTATTCCTGGGAATTGGCCTTTTCCCAGGCGGTGCGCGGCTGCTTTTCAACAAAGCGGATGCGCACAATCGACTTGCCACTCTTAAAGCCGTATTTCCAGGGCACCACCAGTCTGATCGGCGCGCCATTCTGATTCGGCAGTACCTCATCGTACATTCCCGTCGACATGATGGTGAGCGGATGCATCGCCTCATCGATCCGCAAACCTTCAATGTAGGGCCAGTCAAGCACCGGCAAGCGCACACCCGGCATAGTTTCCGGCTGCTGGGCGGTGACGAATTCGACAAATTTCGCCTTGCTGGTCGGCTCCACCAATCTTGCAATCCGGTTGAACTCGAACCCGATCCATGGAATGACCATCGACCAGGCTTCAACGCAGCGCAGCCGGTAAATGCGTTCCTCCATCTGCATTTTCATCAGTTCTTCGATGCCGAAGGTGCGAGGCTTGGCGACCTCGCCCTCCACCACCACCGTCCAGGGCTGCGTCTTCAGTCGCTTCGCATAGAGCGGCGGATCCGATTTGTCGGTGCCGAACTCGTAAAAATTGTTATATCCAGCGGCTTCCTTGAGGCTGTTCATCTTCTCCGTCGTGGAGAATTTGCTCTTGATGAAACCCTTGATTTTCCGCCCCTCCTGCGCTGCAGCAGCGGGGGCACGGATCCCGGCAGCAACACCCAGCGCCAACGCACCCGCTGCCGAGACGAACTCGCGCCGACGAAGGTAGGTTCCATGCGGTGTGATTTCCGAAGGCAGTATCTCACTGGGGCGCTTGATCAGCATGCGGGGCACTCCATCACGAGTTGAGAGAAAGACATATCAATTGTTGCGAAGATTCCGTACGACGGGAAAGCAGCCACGACACCTCGATTGGTGATTGCCAGCATGAAAATCGGCCGCACTCAGGGGTTGAGCTGCTGATATACCGCGTCGGCGATGACAAGCAGCTGTTCCCGGCCCATTTCACCAGAGAGCGCATAGCCATTGCGGCCGTCAACCCAGTAGAACACCGACACGCGGTCTTCCTGGCTGAACCTGAACGCGGTCTGTCGTGTGTCCGCTTTTTGCGTGCTGACGTAAAGCGTCAACCGCGCGCCGCGCGCATCCTGAAACATGAAATGCGCCACCGGCCCGTTGGGCCCCGAAAGCAGCCTTCCGCCGACCAGATCGAACCCAAGCGGACCGAGTTTCGGCGCTTTCAGGTCAGTCCCTAGGCGCTTGGACAGCCATCGCACCAGGTGGTCCTCCTCCTTGGCATCGACCTCCACAGGATGACGCACCTCAGGGGCGTATACGGCGTGCGCAATCGCCGCCTGGCGCGGCAGGCTCATCGCCTGCTGGACAGGCGTGAAAATCGCACCGTGCACCAGCCAGCCCGTAACGACACCGATTGCGAACAGACCCGCGGCCATGCCGATCCAGCGCCACCGCGTGTCCCTCGCAGCCGGTCTGGTCAAAAACTTTGCCGGCACCGGCTCGGAAAGCTCAGGGTCAGACAAGGCACGCAGCCCCGCGTTCAGTCTATGCAACTCCCGCACCCGATCAGCGGCCTCCGGATGCTGCCCAATATAAGCCTCCACCTCTGCGCGCCGGGAAGGCTCAAGCTCACCATCAACCAGTCGATGCAGATCGTCGTCGATAGCCGCGCTCACTTGATCACCTTCAGGGAAACCACGCTAGCACTGCCACCCAGGTGCTGGCGCAACCGCTCCCTGGCACGCGACAAGCGTGACATGACGGTTCCCACGGGGATGTCCAGAGTGCGACTGACATCTTCATATTTCATCTGCTCTACCGCAACCAACAACAGGATTTCACGATGCTCAACCGACAGCCGCGCGAGCGCGCGTCGCAAATCGTCGAGTTCAAGACCGTCGGATTGCGTGGCGCGCACCGCCACCGCAGGTGTTTCATCGGTCAATTGCTCCATATCCAAGCGCCTGCCGCGCATCTGATTCACGAATACGTTGTGCATAATCGCAAACAACCATGCGCGCAGATCGCTATCGGGCCGCCAAAGGTGATACTTGTTCCAGGCACGCTCCAGCGTGTCCTGAACCAGATCGTCCGCCAGATAGCGCTCATTGCCGAGCGTTCGCGCGTAGCGCCGCAGGCGCGGTATATGCGTTACGATCGGGTGCTCGTCCATGCGCGCGATAGTAGCGAATTTGCCGCGGGATCACAGCCCCCCGCACCCGCCCCGGCACAAATAAACCGCGGCGCATGTCGGGATAACATTCAATCCGGCAGCAGTATTCCCTCAAATTTCCGGAATGCCCCGGCAGCGATGCATATATTCACCGCGCAACGGATTCCGGGCGCAAAATCCAGTCGCGGTGCGGTAAATCTACGCCAACGGCAGGGTATCCACCGCCAGGGATGCGCCGGCAATGCCCCGGGTACCCGATGCCCGACTAGCGCAAGCCGGCGATGTAATCGGCAACTGCCTTGATTTCGGCGTCACTCATTTTCTCGGCAACCATGCGCATTATCCGATTGGCGTCGTTGGCGCGTTCGCCGATACGGAATGCCCGCAACTGCGCCTCGGTATAGTCGGCGTGCTGCCCTGCCAATCGAGGATACTGTGAAGGAATGCCGGCACCAGCCGCGCCATGGCAGGAAGCGCATGCCGCCAGCCCCCTGGCAACGTCGCCGCCACGGAATATCCTGCGTCCCAAGACCGTGGTATCCGCATTTTTGGCGCTGCCTTCCTTGGGCTTCTGCGCCGCGAAGTATGCGGACACATTGCGGATATCGTCGGCGGAGAGATTCGCGCTCATACCCATCATCACCGGATTTTTGCGCGCGGTATTCGCCTTGAAATTGGCCAGTTGCTTCTCGAGATACTCGGGAAACTGGCCCGCGAGCTTCGGATTGACCGGCGCCACACTGTTGCCGTCCTGTCCATGGCAGGCGGAGCAGACCTGAATGACAATCGCCTGTCCTTTGTCAATCTCGGGTTTCGCCACCTTGGACTGCGCCATGGCGGTGGACACACACCCGGCCAAAACAGCGAGCGCAAAGGCTCGAATCATAGTGTCTCCAAATAACGAGATTGTTTCATGGTCAATTGAGCCTGGACAGGGTGCTTTGCAACCGGAATACCGTCGCAAATGCCCCGTATGGAAAGCTTCCCCGGAAAATCAGTAGCTTGCAATGCTGTTATTCTAGCAGGCTGAAATATTTGTGATAGTCCGCTTTCTCACCGCCCATGCCTTTGTTTCAAAATGCCGCCTACGCGGCAAGCGTAGCCACACTGGATGACCCGCTTCCCGAGAGCGACGGTGAGATTGCGTTCGCCGGTCGTTCCAACGCCGGCAAATCCAGCGCCATCAATACGTTGGCCTCGCGCCGTCGCCTGGCGTTCGTGAGCAAATCGCCGGGGCGTACCCAGATGATCAATTTTTTCGCCCTCGGCGAGATGCGCTTTCTGGTCGATCTTCCCGGTTACGGCTATGCCAGCGTTCCTGGAACGGTACGTTCGAAATGGGAAAAGGTGCTGGGTGGTTACCTGCAGGGCCGGCGCGAATTGCGCGGCATGGCGCTGGTGATGGACATCCGCCACCCGATGACCGACCTAGACCTGCGCATGATCGACTTCATGCGGCCCACCGGCATACCGATACACGTCCTGCTGACCAAAGCCGACAAACTGGCGCGCGTCGAAGCGCTGTCTCAACTCCAATCCCTGCGCGGGCAGCTCGCGTCCATGTCGCCAAATTTTTCGGCACAACTTTTTTCCAGCTTGAAGCGCAGCGGCATCGAGGAGGCTGAAGCGGTATTCGCCACCTGGCTTTCATTGCCCCCGCGCGCTGAAAGCGCCGTTGGCTCCGCTGCGCAGAGCGATCGCCCAATGACCGCTGCCCCACGAAAGCCGCCAAACCCGTCCGGCCGTATCAGTCGACGCACCGATGGCATCTGGAAGCCAAAAAATAAAAAGCCCCGGGCCAAGGGGGAATAAAGCCCAGGGACAAGGTGCCTTAATGTCCAAGGCGCCCGCTCAGGGAGGAGAGACGGGGGACGATTTCTCAACCGTCTTTCCGATAGACTGGCACATCGGCAAAAAGTTCCCTGACTAGGCCGGATTGCCGGACAAATTTCGTTCTGGATTACCGCTCAAGGAAGAACATGAACATTTACGGAAGCTTTCCCTCAGTTCGCATGAGACGCATGCGCAAGGACGAGTTCTCTAGGCGTTTGATGAGAGAGCATGTACTCACATCAAACGATCTTATCTACCCGGTTTTTGTCATTGACGGCAACCGCCGGACACAAGCCATTGCCTCCATGCCGGGCGTATCCCGGCACACCCTGGACAAGTTGCTCCCGGTCGCCGAGCGCTGCCTGAAACTGGGCGTACCGGTCATGGCCCTGTTCCCTGCCATAGAGCCCGCATTGAAGACGCCCGACGGGATCGAAGCCGCCAATCCCGAGGGGCTGATTCCGCGCGTCGTCGCGGCGCTGAAACACCACTTTCCGGAACTAGGCGTGATGACCGATGTTGCCCTGGATCCCTACACCAGCCACGGACAGGACGGCGTGCTCGACGCCAACGGCTACATCATCAATGATGAAACGCTGTCGGTCCTGGAGCGTCAGGCACTGGCGCAGGCGGCCGCGGGCGTGGACATCGTCGCGCCTTCGGACATGATGGATGGCCGCATCGGCCGCATTCGCGCGGCCTTGGATGCGCGCGAGCACATTCACACAAAGATCATGGCCTACTCCGCCAAATATGCCTCGGCCTTCTACGGCCCGTTTCGCGATGCCGTGGGTTCGGCGAGCGCTCTTGGCAAAAGCAACAAATTCACCTATCAGATGGACCCGGCCAATTCCAACGAAGCGCTCTGGGAGGTCGGCCTTGACCTGCAGGAGGGCGCCGACATGGTGATGGTCAAGCCCGGCATGCCTTACCTGGACATCCTGCGGCGCGTCAAAGACGAGTTCAAGGCGCCGACCTTTGTCTACCAGGTAAGCGGCGAATATTCGATGCTGAAGGCGGCCTTTGCCAACGGCTGGCTGGACGAACGTGCCGCGGTAATGGAGTCGTTGCTTGCGTTCAAGCGCGCCGGTGCCGACGGCATCCTGACCTACTTCGCGCTGGATGCCGCACAGCGCCTGAGCGAGCGCTGATTCGCCCCGCGGCGATAGAATCGCTCCGCAAACCTGGAGATTCATCATGAACGACATGACCAAACCACGGCTCTATAACGAATACGACGCGCCGCACACCGATCTGCGCGAGTTCCTGAAACGGGTGGAGGCTGCCGGGGAGCTGCTGCGCATGCCCGGGGTCGACTGGAACCTTGAAATGGGTACCCTTGCCGAAATCGTCAACCAGCGCCGCAGCGATACGGGGGCGCCGGCGATCCTCTTCGAGGACATTCCCGGATACCCCAAGGGCTTTCGTGTGCTCTCGGGTGCAACCAATTCGATGAAGCGATTGGCCATCACCATGGGCTTCCCGGTACCCGGACATTCCCTGGATGCAGTGCGCTCCTACCGCGACCGCATGCAGACCCACGAGCCCATCCCTCCGCGTGTGGTCAAGCATGGCCCGGTACTCGAAAACGTATTGCGCGACGACCAGGTCAACCTGCTGAAATTCCCGGTCCCCTTCCTGCACGAGCTCGACGGCGGGCGCTACATCGGCACCGACGACCTGGTGATCATGCGCGATCCGGAACAAGGCTGGGTCAACGGCGCCACCTACCGCGTCATGGTGCAGGATGAAAAGCGCGTCAACATCTGGATGTCCCCCGGCAAACATGGCCGGCAGATACGGGAAAAATATTTCAGCCAAGGCAAACCCTGCCCGGTGCTGATCTCCTGCGGTCATGATCCGCTGCTATTCCTCGCCGGCGGCAACGAGCTGCGCTTTGGCCTGTCGGAATACGATTACGCCGGAGGCCATCGCGGCCAGCCTTTCGAAGTGGTGCTGAGCGAGCTGCACGGCCTGCCGATGCCGGCGCACGCCGAGATCGTGCTCGAGGGCGAGCTGATCGATGGCGAGACCGCGCCCGAAGGCCCGTTTGGCGAATTCACCGGCTATTACGCCGGCGGCCGAAGCGACCAGCCGGTGATCCGTGTACGACGCATCTATCACCGCAACGACCCCATCCTCACCATGGCCACCCCGATGCGTCCGCCGTCCGATTTCTCCTACAGCAAGTGCGTCATGAAGGCCGGCATGATCTGGGATGAGGTCGAGCGCGCCGGGCTGTCCGGGGTGAAGGGCGTGTGGTGCCACGAAGCCGGCGGCGCGCGCATGTTGAACGTCATTGCCATCAAACAGGCCTACGCTGGCCACTCCAAGCAGGCCGGCATGGCTGCGGCCACCTGCCAGTCGGGTTCCTACCTCGGGCGCCTGGTGGTGGTGGTGGACGATGACATCGATCCCACCGACCTTTTTGATGTCATGTGGTCCATGTGCACGCGCTGCGATCCGGCCGAGGATATCGACATCATCCGCAAGATGTGGAGCGGTCCCCTCGACCCGCGCATCCCGCGCGGCACCAGCTGGAACTCGCGCGCGGTCATCGACGCCTGCCGGCCATTCGAGATGCTCAACAGTTTTCCGCCGGTGGCGCGTGCCAGCGCGGCGTTGCGCAGCAAAGTCGAGGCCAAGTACCGCGATATCCTTGCGCGTCTGTAGATCCGTTCCCACTCACTCGCTGCGGGCCGGCGAGCCGGCCCTATAATTCCGAGCTCCATGTGAGGAAACCCCGTGAGCCACTACCGACACCATGTATTTTTTTGCTGCAATCAGCGCAAGAACGGCGAGGCCTGCTGCGGCGACCACGGCGCGCAGGATCTGCGCGACTACGCCAAGGGCAGGGTCAAGGCAATGGGCCTGGCGGGCGAGGGCAAGACGCGCATCAATCAGGCGGGCTGCCTCGACCGCTGCGAGCTGGGCCCGGTCATGGTGGTCTATCCGGAAGAGGTCTGGTACACCTATGTCGATAAATCCGACATCGATGAAATTCTCGAACAGCATCTCAAGAACGGCAAGGTGGTCGACCGCTTGCGGATATGAGCCGGTCCACCGAGCGTGTGCTGATTCCCGGCGCTGCGGGGGCCATCGAAACCGAACTGGATTTTCCCGAGGGCCCTCTGCAACGCGGGGTCGCACTGGTCGCCCATCCCCATCCGCTCCACGGCGGCACGCTGGAAAACAAGGTAACCCAGACACTGGCCTGGGCTTTGCGCGATCTGGGTTACGTGTCCTTGCGTGCCAATTTCCGCGGAGTCGGAAAAAGTGATGGTGTGCACAACAAGGGCATCGGCGAAACCGACGATCTGCAATGCGTTGCCGCCTGGGCTGCCGAACGCTTTGGCAACCGGCAAACAGTCCTTGCCGGCTTCTCCTTCGGATCCTATGTTCAGATTCGTCTGGCCCAGCGCATCGCCGTCGAGCGCATGATCCTGATCGGCACCGCGGTCGGGCGCGTCAGTGGCGACCGAGAATACGCCAGCGCCAACGTACCCGCCGACACACTGGTCATCCACGGCGAAAGGGATGAAACCGTGCCCCTGTCCAACGTGTTTGCCTGGGCCGCCCCCCAGGAACTGCCGGTGACGGTGATACCCGGGGCCGACCATTTTTTTCATCGCCGCCTGCATGTCATTCGCGGCATCATCAAACGCGCATGGCCGTCCTTGCCGTAGAAGGCCTGCACAAATCCTACGGCGCCACCCCGGTGCTGCGCGGGGTAAGCTTTGCCATCGAGCGCGGCGAGTGTTATGGCCTGCTCGGACCCAACGGTGCTGGCAAGACCACCACCTTGCGGCTGTGCCTCGGACTCAGCCAGCCGGATGCCGGAACGCTGCAGCTGTGCGGCCTGCCGGTGCCGGCGATGGCGCGCCAGGCGCGAACCAGAGTGGGCGTGGTGCCGCAGATGGACAATCTCGACCCGGATTTCACCGTCGAGGAGAATCTGCGCGTCTATGGCCGCTATTTCGGACTGCAGGACCGCGTGGTTCGCGCGCGCATTCCGCAACTGCTCGACTTTGCAGGCCTCACCGGCCGCGCCGGCGCCCGCATCCAGGAACTCTCCGGGGGCATGAAGCGCCGCCTCACCCTGGCACGCTCACTGGTGAACGATCCTGAAGTCATTTTCATGGACGAGCCCACCACCGGGCTCGATCCGCAGGCGCGGCATCTCATCTGGGAGCGCATGAAAACCCTGTTGGCCGAAGGACGCACCATCCTGCTCACCACCCATTTCATGGAAGAAGCCGAACGCCTGTGTTCGCGACTTGCCATCATGGATACCGGGCGGGTGATCGCCGAGGGCTCGCCGCGCCAGCTGGTGGCGCAGCATATCGAGCCGCAAGTGGTGGAGGTCTACGGCGATGGCGTGGAAAACTGGACGCGCGCCAATGCGCTGCAGCTCGCCGACCGGGTCGAGCTGGCCGGTGAAACCGCGTTTTGTTATGCCAACGATCCTGCGCCGCTGCTGGCGACGCTTGAAGCCGAACCGGCACTGCGCTATCTGCATCGCCACGCGAACCTGGAAGATGTGTTCCTCAAGCTCACCGGCCGGGATTTGCGCGAATGATATCGGGCCGCTATGCGCCACCCAGCCTGAGCCGGCGCTTCATGCCGGTGTGGCGCCGCAACCTCCTGGTTTGGCGCAAGCTGGCGGTTCCCTCTATCCTCGGCAACTTCGCCGACCCCCTGATCTACATGCTCGGCCTGGGCTACGGGCTGGGCGCGCTGGTGCCGGATGTGAGCGGTGTTCCATACATCACCTTCCTCGCCGCGGGAACCGTGTGCTTTTCCACCATGAACAGCGCCACATTCGAGGCTCTGTATTCGGGCTTCTCGCGCATGCAGGTACAGCGCACCTGGGAGGCCATCATGAACGCGCCCCTGACGCTTGACGACGTGGCGCTTGCCGAGCTCATCTGGGCGGCAACCAAGAGTTTCCTGTCTGGACTGGCCATCCTGATCGTCATCTGGGTTCTGGGATTATCGACATCGCTGTTGTCATTGTGGATTCTTGCTGTCGTGCCGTTGATCGGCCTGACATTCGCCGCGCTGGCGCTGATCGTCACGGCACTGGCGCGCAGCTATGATTTCTTCATGTACTACTTCACGCTGGTGGTCACGCCCATGGCCATGCTGTGCGGCGTATTCTTTCCGAGCACGCAACTGCCGGCCCCGCTGCAGACCTTCGCCCAGTTGCTGCCATTGAGCCACGCCACCGCGCTGGTACGCCCGCTGATGATGGGGGAGATTCCGGCTGCTCCGGCAACCCACGTCCTGGTTCTGCTTGCCTACGCCCTGACGGGATTCTACGCAGCCGTCATCCTGTTCCGCCGCCGCTTTCTGGAGTGACTCTACTAAGGATCAAAGCATTTGATGGCACATGCAAACAGGCCCTGACCACTTGTAGATCCCCCATTTCAGATCTTCCCGGCCAGCACGCGGATTGAAGCTCGTGCTAAGCTGGCGCATCGACAATTTTCGAACGACTCGACCCACTTCGCAGGCCAGTAACATGAACAGACCCGATAGCGTAGTGCTGCGCCCACCCCTGCAAGGTGATGCCGACATCATCGCAGGACTGTCCCGCGACCTGATTGAATCAGGCCTTGGCTGGTCGTGGAGCCCCGAACGGGTCGCCCGCGCCATGGCGGAAAAAAGCACCGTCACGCTGATTGCCGCCGAGCGCGGCCGCGTAGTCGCTTTCGCCATCGCGTTCTTCGGCGATGAGCACATGCATCTTTCCCTGCTTGCGGTGCGGCCCTCGCATCAGCGGCAGGGTATCGGCCGGCGCTTGATAGACTGGCTGCTCAAATCGGCCCGTGTCGCCGGTACCGCAAGCATCCACCTCGAATTGCGCGCGCGCAACCAGGCGGCCAGGCGCTTTTACCGGGCGCTGGGATTTGTCGAAACCGCCTATGTGCCGGGCTATTATCGCGGGCGCGAGATGGCGCTGCGCATGGCGCGCGAATTGCGTGATCCGCGCACGCAACCGCCCGCCTGGCGCCTGCCCAGCCAGAAATCCTCCTGAACGCGGCACGCGCGCTCGCCAAGAGGGTCGGTCGCTTTCTGCTTGGCGCACTGCTGTTGTCACCCCTGGCCGGTAGCGTGGCCGCGCCGCCGCTGCAACCCGGCGTTTCACTGGACCTGGCGCGCTGGCGCGCGCAGCAGTACCGCAATGTTCAATATGCTCTGGATGTCGATCTGCACCCGGGTGCTGCGCATCTGGAGGGTTCGCTCGAGATCCGCGTCACCACCTCGCGCGGCGACGATCTCATCCTCGATTGGCGTGGCGCACATGCCGCGGAAAATGTGCGCGACCTGCGTGTCAATGGTCAGCCCGCAAAAGGCGCGCGCTTCAGCGCCGATCACCTGGTCATTCCAGGTGTCCTGCTCAACCATGGCGAAAACCTCATTACGTTGCGCTTTCGCTCGCCCATGGGCGCCGCCGGCGACGCCATCAGCCGCTATACCGACCGCGAAGACGGCGCGGAATACCTCTACACGCTGTTCGTCCCCTCGGACGCGAGTTCCGCCTTTCCGTGCTTTGACCAGCCCGACCTGAAAGCGCGCTTCACGCTGTCGGTGGCGGCACCGCCGGCCTGGCGGGTCATCGGCAATGCGCCGCTTCGCGAATCCGTCGCGGACGGGCCGAACACGCGCCACCGGTTTGCGCAGACCGAACCCATCAGCACCTACCTTTTCGCCTTTGCCGCCGGTCCTTTTGTGGAAATCGCCGAGACCGGTTCGGCATCGCCCGTACGCCTGTTCGCGCGCCGCGCGCGGGCCGCTCGCGCGCAGGCGGAGGCTCCGGAACTGCTGCGCCTCAACCGCGCAGCGATGCAATGGTTTTCCGGTTATTTCGCGCAGCCCTTCCCTTTTGCCAAATACGATCTGGTGCTGATTCCGGAACTCGCCTACGGCGGCATGGAGCACGCCGGAGCGAGCTTTTTGCGTGAGGAGTCGGTGCTGTTTCCCTTCGATCCGGGCGCCGCGGACCTGCTGCGCCGCGCCAATCTGCTGCTTCACGAAACCTCGCACCAGTGGTTCGGCGATCTGGTCACCATGCGCTGGTTCGATGACCTGTGGTTGAAGGAAGGCTTCGCCAATTTCATGGCGGCCAAGGCCATCGAAGCGCTGCTGCCCGAATTTCCCGCCTGGGTCGCCTTCCATTCCCTCAAAACCTCCGCCTATCGCACCGATGCCACGCGCGGCACCACGCCCATCCGCCAGCCGATGAGCAACCTCTCCGCCGCCAAGTCCGCGTATGGAAACATCGTCTACGCCAAGGCGCCGGCGGTGCTGCGCCAGGCCGAGTATTTCGTCGGTGCGCGGCCATTCCGCGAGGGCGTGCGTGATTTTCTCAGGCGCCATGCCTATGCCACTGCCGCCTGGAGCGATCTGGTGCGCGCTCTGCAGCGCGCGTCAGGAACCCGGCTGGATTCCTGGGCAAAGGCCTGGGTCGAACAGCGCGGCATGCCGCAGGTGCGCATACACCCGACACTGGACCAGGCAGGCAATCTGCGCGAGATCGTCATCGAACAGCGCGCCACCGGGGGTGAAAATGCGACCCGGCATTTTTCCTGGCCGATGAAGCTGCAGCTTTACCTGTCAGGCTCGGATGGCACACGAACCGGCGAAGTGCGCCTCAAAGGTGCTCGTACCCGGCTTGCCACACCGGGTATCGGCAAACCCCTGTTCTTGTTTGCCAATCATGGTGATTACGGTTACGGCCAATTCCTTCTCGATCCGGCCAGCCAGGAATACCTGCTGGCCAATCCACAGATGCTGCAAGACGATTTGCTGCGCGCGCTGGCCCATGAATCCCTGTGGGAATCGGTGCGCGAGGCCGAACTCGACCCGGCGCGCTACATCGAACTGCTGCTCGCGCAGTTGCCCGGTGAGCGCAACGAGATCATCGCATCGGTCATGCTCGCGCGGCTGCGCTCGGCGAGCCTGCGTTACCTCGGCGAGGCGCGGCGCGCGCTGCTCGCCCCGCGCATCGAGGATTTCCTCTTTTCACAGATGCTCTCCGCCCCCGGCGACAGCCGACGCATTGAATATTTTCGCGCCTTTGCCGACCTGGCCCGCGGCGATCAGGCGCGCACGCGCCTGAAGGACCTGCTTGGCGGGCGCATCGCAGTGCCGGGGGTGGCATTGCGCTCGCGCGACCGCTTCCGCATTCTGCACAGCCTGCTCGCTGCAAACGACGCCGACGGCCCGCGCCTGCTCGAGGAATTGAGCGCCGCCGACAGCAGCGGCGAGGGCCGGCGCTACAGTTTTGCGGCGACCGCGGCGGCACCCGACGCGGCCGCCAAGCGCGCCATGTACACGCGCTTCATGGAGGAGGCGCTCCTGCCGGAAGCCTGGATCGAGGAGGCGCTTGCTCCGCTCAATATCCTGGAACACGCCGCACTGACCGCACCGCTGCTCGAGCAGGCGCTGCAGGTGCTGCCGCGCCTGAAGCGGGAACGCCGCATATTCTTCGTCAACGACTGGCTGAATCAATTCATCGGCGGCCAGACATCGCGCGCGTCCGTTCAGACGGTCGAGCGCTTCCTGGCCGCGGGCAGGTCCGCCGGCAACGGGCTCGACGAAGACCTGCGCCTGAAGGTACTGGAGACCCTCGATACGCTGGAACGCACGGTGCGGATCAGGGAAAAATTCAGCCCGCCTTGAATGTCCGGTTTCGCCGCACTGGCGGCGTGCGTCCTATTTCCGGACTTGACGCAGTTCGGCGGCCAGCGCCGCGCGCTGCTCCGGGGTGAGCTCGATGCCTCCGCCCTTGCGCAACAACAGGTACAGCATCGCCCCGTTGATGAGGACGAAGACCACCTCGATGTAGAGCATCTGCGGGACGATGGCGCGCGCGCCGTGGTCGCCGAAGAGGAAATAAAAGCCGTCGAACGAAGGCAGCACCGCCTTGGTCACGGCGAAATAGTTTTCCATCGGCGGAAACAAAAGCACCAGAAGCAGATTGATCCCCACGCCGATCAGAATGATGCGCTGCCAATCGACGGATTTCTTCCTGCCTGACGCCGCCGCGGGCCGATCGCGCAACAGCAGCCAGGCAATCGCCGCATTGAGCAACACGACCAGTATCTCCAGCTGAAAAAAGCTTCCGTTCACCACATAGTTGGGTCGCACCGAATACGCCCACGCAAAGCCGTCGAAGGTGGCCACGTTGGCACGCGCCTGCGAGAGGTAATCGAACGGTGGAAACAGGCAGACCAGAATCAGGTTGACTGCGGCAAGGAGCAGGCTAATCCACTGGAATCTGTTCATTATCGATGGCACCCCGCGATTGTTGCTCTGATTTTCCGCGTGACTATGGTATCGATCATTGCCCCCGCCTGCCAGAAAAAAAACAATATGCGCCGGGGCGCCCCACGGCCGTGCTAGCCTAGCGACGGTCTTGATGAAAGTACTGACGCATGTCGAACCCCGAGACTATCAGCCATTTCGCCACCTGTCCGCGCGGGCTGGAAGCCCTGTTGTCCGCGGAACTCGAGCGCCTGGGCGCCGGCACCGTTAAGAGCGTCGCGGGCGGCGTGGCGTTTCAGGCCGATCTGCGAACCTGCTACCGCGCCAATCTCGAATCGCGACTGGCCACCCGGATCCTGCGCCGGCTGGCCACGATGCCTTATCGCAATGAGCAGGAGATCTACGATATCGCCCGGGCATTGCCCTGGAGCCGCTGGTTCGGCGCATCGAAATCCATCCGCGTCGACCTCAACGCCAGCCGTTCGCCTCTGAAAAGTCTGGATTTCGCCACCTTGCGCATCAAGGACGCGATATGCGACCGCTTTCGCGACGACACCGGCGGCCGCCCCGACGTCAACACCCGGGAACCCGATATACGCGTTCATGCCTACCTGGACGCCGCGAACGTCACCCTTTACCTGGATACCTCCGGGGAGCCGTTGTACAAACGCGGCTTTCGCGTCCAGTCGGTGGAAGCCCCACTGAAGGAAAACCTCGCCGCCGGAATCATCGCCCTCAGCGGTTGGCAGCCCGAAGACACCTTCCTCGATCCGATGTGCGGTGGCGGCACACTGCTGTCGGAAGCGGCGATGATCGGACTCGGTATTCCGCCCGGTGCGGCGCGCGGCTTTGGCTTCGAGCGACTGGATGATTTCGACGCCGACACCTGGAAGACCGTGCGCGACACCGCTCTTGGCGCCCAGAACCGCGAGCGCAGGCTGTCCATACACGGCAGCGACCTGCATTACCGCGAGGTCGAATACGCCAGGGAAAACCTGCGTGCCGCCGGGCTGGGCGAGGTGGTACAGCTGAAGCAGGCAAGCGCCACGGACCTGCGGGCCCCGTCGCCGCAGGGGGTCATGGTGATGAATCCGCCGTATGGCGAGCGCATCGGGGAAAAGGCGGAACTCGCCGCGCTGTATCCGCAGCTGGGCGACTGGATGAAGCGGCATTTCGCCGGCTGGCGCTGCTACTATTTCACCGGCGATCCGGAGCTGCCCAAGGGGATACGTCTCAAGGCCAGCAAGCGCACCCCGTTATTCAACGGCGCCATCGAATGCCGGCTGTTCGAGTACAAGATCATCGCCGGCAGCAACCGGCGCGAAAAGCCCTGAACGAGAGGGCAGCACCGGGCATCCCCTGAGCAGATCGCTGCCGCCCTGGGTCAGATCTCCTTGGGTCAGATCTCCTTCAGCATCTGTTTCTCGTGCAGGTCATAGGCCGCGCCCTCCGGCCCGTCGTAGGGCCGGTCCACCCACATGGTCTGGAATGCCGCGACAAAGCCGTTGGAATAGGGCGCACCGGTGTAATGCGCCGACATCACCCTGTCCCACAGCACATAACCGTCCTTGTCGACACTGTCCTCGTCGACGGATGCAGCCACCACCGGCCCGCACACCATCAGCCGGCCATTGGCAAACTCCTTGGTCCATTCGACCTTGCACTCGAAATGCCGCGGGCATTCGGCGATGCGCGGCGGTTTCACCACCTTGCCGGGCAGCGCGGTGAGCCCGGCCTTCTCCAACTCGTTCACACCCGGGGCGAAAGCCAGCCCGCAGATGCGCACCTTCTCCAGTATGGAGCGCTCCCAGCGCGGCAGGTTGACCGTGAATTCTCCTGTGGCCAGCACGTTGTTGGCGGTGTCCTTGCCCATGGTCGTGGTAAAGGAGATGTATACCGGCTCATGGTGCACGCGCGTGCAGGTGCCGTAAGACGCCGCATTGGGGCGCCCCTGCGCATCGACGGTGGTAATCATTGCCAGACACGAGCTGGGTGCGAACAGACGGTCCCAGTACTTTGGCGGTTGATCGAGCTTCTTGACCATGGCTTCTCCATAAAGGTTGGGATGCACAGCGCAGGGGCTGCGACGGCTGCACTATGTTACCGGTGTGCAAGGCTCGGGGCACCGGCACGTGATAAAAAATGTATCTCATCTGCAACTGCCGGTGCCGCGCCTCTATAGCGTCGACAGCGCGATGCGCACGTCCTCGGTGTTCGTCACCTGCACCGCCTGTATGCCCAGCGCGAGCGCCGCATGAACGTTTTCTGCGGTGTCGTCAAAGAACAGGATGTTCGGCATGCGCACGCCGATTTCCGCGGCGATGTGCTCGAACGCCCTTGCCTCGGGCTTGCGAAGTCCCATTTCATGGGACATGAACAGGCGGCGAAATCTTTTCAGCAGGCCCGCGTGAGACGGTCCCCAGTGCGCGTAGTGCATGGCATTGGTGTTGCTGAACACGTACAGCGGCAGGCGCTGCGCGGTTTGCGCGATCAGTGCCGCGACACCGGGTATCTCACCGCGCACTACCTCATTCCAGCCGGCCTCGAACTGCGCATCCGATAACGAGATACCGAGAGATTCGCGCAACGAAGCAAAATATTGCCGTGCGCTGATCTCGCCACGCTCATGCTGTTCATAAGCGGCATCCATCCGGTAGCGCGCGCGGATGGCCTCGGGGGAGGCCCCCGCGTGCTCGGCCCAGGCGGCAAATACGCGGCCGAAATCTATTTCGAGAATGACGCCGCCGAGATCGAAAACGACGGCCTCTACACGCGCTTGAACTGACATCGGTCACTGCCTGAAGGTGTGGAGACTCATTGCGATGCTATCGCAAAACAGCGGCCTGCCAGTCGCCGTGCGATGGGCCGCGCTGCCACCCTCCGGGGTGACATGACAAATATTCATAACAATATATTACAGCAGTGCTTATTTTTCATGCCTTTCCCATCATTTTACATCCTGCCATGAAATATTTATTCTGCCCGTCAGTCTCGGAAACGCGCTCCAGCCGGTGCGCCCCGCCGCCGCGCGCCTGCGGCGGCGGCGACGCAGGCGCTTTGACGTGCATCAATCCGGACCCGAATGGGTCCCGTTAGACTGATCCGGGTAGCTTGGACCTGTATTCCCGGTACGGCTCGGCGCTGCGGGAATCTTCGGACGTTCCACCAAAGGCAAGGACACCCGCATGAAACTCCTTCAAAGCCTGTTCGCAATTTTCCTCTCTCTGCTCTCGGTGGCAGCCCCGCTCCAGGCGCAGGAGTTTCCCAAAGGTCCCATCACCTTGGTGATTCCCCTGGCCCCCGGGGACGCCGTCGATGTCGCCGCGCGGACCCTGGGCGAAGAACTCACACGGCTGCTCAAGGTGTCTATCGTCGCGCAGAACCGGCCCGGCGCCGGATCGGCCCTGGGTACCGACCAGGTCGTCAAGGCGAGAAAAGACGGCTACACCATCCTGATCACCAACAACGCTTCGCTGATCGTGCGCCGCATCCTCGATCCGGCCACCACGCCTTACGATCCTTTCACCGATCTGATTCCCCTGGGCATGGCTTTCCGCACGCCAACCCTGCTGGCGGTGCGCTCGGATTCACCGTTCCGCAATTTTGGCGACATGATCGATTTCGCCCGGAAAAATCCCGGCAAGGTGCGCCTGGGCACCCCTGGCATAGGAACCATGAGCGATCTGTCGCTGCAACTGGTCAATTCGCTGGCCGGAACCGACATCACAATGGTGCCGTTCTCCGGCGCCTCCCCCGCGGTCACGGCGCTGCGCGGCGGCCACGTCGAGGGCATCCTGCTCGCGCTGGGCGTGGTGAGCGGTCAGATCAAGGCCGGCGCACTCAAGGGTATGGCGATCTCCAGCCGCTTCCCCGAGTTTCCGGACATCCCTTCCCTCTCCGAAATGGGCTACAAGCAGGACCTGCAGGGGGTCTGGTCGGCGTTTTTCGCCCCGGCCGGCGTCAGCCCCGAAATTGTCAGCACGCTGGTAGCCGCCATCGAGAAAGCCGTCAACGCGCCTGACATCGGCCCCAAGCTCCTGGGGCTGGGCATGGTCCGGGAATACGTGGCGCCGGCGCCACTGCGCGAGCGGATGCGCGACGAATACCGCCTGATCGATGATCTGGTCAAGAAGGCAAGTCTGGGCAAGTAGACTGCACCCGCCGTTACCCGCTACCGTACAACAGCCGGACATCATTCAGAAGGGATTCCGCACGTGAAGACCATCGCCATCGAGGAACATTTCTGGACACCCATGTACCGGCAGAACGTGTCGGCGACCGAATTCCGTAATTTTTTCCTCAGTTCACGCAGTGAGCAAGTCGGCCACGACATCGTCAAGGAGGCCATGGACCTGGGGGAAAGCCGCCTGGCGTACATGGATGCCGCCGGGGTCGACGTGCAGGTGCTTTCCTTCGGCGCGCCAGGTCCGCAGGCCTTCGGCGCGGATATCGCGATACCGATGGCAAGGGATGCCAACGACCTGCTGTTCCAGACGGTACAGGCGCATCCGGACCGGTTCGCCGGATTCGCCGCGCTCCCCACAGCCGATCCCGCGGCATCCGCGAAGGAACTCGAACGCGCCGTGACCCGGTTGGGTTTCAAGGGCACCATGATCCACGGCCACACCCAGGGCGAATTCCTCGACGACAAGAAGTACTGGGAGATTTTCGAATGCGCCGAGGCGCTGGGAGTGCCGATCTACCTGCACCCGACCGTGCCGCATCCGGATGTGATGAAAACCTACTTCAAGGGCTACGAGGAACTGTGCCGCGCCGCCTGGGGCTTTGCCGTGGACACCAGCTGCCATTTCCTGCGCATCGTTTTCTCGGGTGTTTTCGACGCCTATCCGAAACTGAAGTTCATCCTCGGCCACCTCGGCGAGATGCTGCCCTTTGCCATGCACCGCCTGAACGATCACACCTATCCGGCCGCGGCCCGCCGCGGCCTGAAACGCACGCCCATGGAGTACCTCAAGGAAAACATGGTGGTCACCACCAGCGGCAACTGGTACGAACCGTCACTGCTGCTTACGCTGCTCACGCTGGGCGCGGACAACATCCTGTTCGCGGTGGACTGGCCCTACGAGCCGAACACCACCGCAATCGATTTCCTGAAAAAGCTCTCGATCAGCGACCTGGACCGGGAAAAAATAGCGCACTTGAACGCCGAGCGCCTGCTGCGCATGTAGGCGCGGGCCGCTGTTTCGCCCGATGGGCGCCGCCGAGCCGCCATCAAGTCTCGAAAATTCATTCAATTTTATCAAAACAATTGCCTGATGACGGGCTTTAAACGTCTGTTTTGATATTGAAAAGGGTCTACGCCATAGGCGACTCGCAGCCGCCCCTCAGTAACGTCCGCGGTCGTGCGGGCGGTTGAAATCCAGGGCCGGACCCACCGGGACGATGCCGGTGGGATTGATGTCGCGGTTGGCGTAGTAGCCGCGCTTGATCGCGTCGATGTCGGTGGTGTCGCCGAAACCCGGGCGCTGGTACAGGTCACGCAGATAATTGGACAGGTTCGGATAGTCCTCGATGCGGCGCAGGTTACATTTGAACAGACCGTGATAGGCGGCGTCGAAACGCACCAACGTCGTGTACAGGCGCACGTCGGCCTCGGTCAGTTGCGCACCAACCAGGAAGCGCTGCGCCGACAGGCGCTTCTCCAAGACGTCCAAAGCCTCGAACAAGCGCCGGAACGCCTCCTCATAGGCTTGCTGCGATTTGGCAAAGCCGCAGCGATAAGCGCCGTTGTTGACGCGCTCGTAGACATAGGCATTGATCGCGTCGATGTCCGTGCGCAACGCCTCGGGGTACAGGTCGAGCGAATTGTCGGCCCAGCGGCTGAACTCGCTGTTTAACATGCGGATGATTTCGGAGGACTCGTTGCTTACCACGGTATGGAGCTTGCGGTCCCAGAGCGTGGGCACGGTGACGCGGCCGGTGTAGTCGGGCTTGGCCGCGGTGTAGACCTGATGCAGGCGCAATACGCCCTCGACGGGTCGCAGTTCGTCGATGCCCATCGAGTAAGCCCAGCCTTCGGTTCGCGGCATGTCGGCGTAGGTCACCGAAATGACCTCCTCCAGTTTTTTCATCCGCCGCACGATCTCGGTGCGATGCGCCCAGGGGCAGTTCTTCGCGACGAACAGGTGATAACGGTTTTTCTCGGCGGGGAAAGCCGCCTGCGCTGCATCCTTCACCCAGTCGCGAAAAACCGAGTCGGGCCGCACGAACGCGCCCTTGCCGTCGACGCGACGCAGGTCTTCGTTGGTCCACACACCTTCCAGCAGTTGTCCCATGGTCAGCGTCCCAGCTTATTTCATTGTCGGGGCCATGATGAAAAGCCGCAGCATGGCGCTGCCGGCGTCCTAAATCGCACCGGCTGCACGAAGTTTGGCGCGGTCCTCAGCACCCATGCCAAGTATCTTCTCGAGGATTTCGTCGGCATGCTGGCCCAGAACCGGCGGCGGCAGCTTGTGTTCGAGGGGCGTACCTGAGAACTTCATTGGACTGCCCATCAGCGGCACCTGGCCGGCCAGCGGGTGCGGCAGGCTGATCTGCATGCCGCGTGCCTGCACCTGGGGGTTGGCAAAGGCTTGTGCGACGGTGTTGATCGGGCCGCAGGGAACCCCGGCCGTCTCCAGCGCCTCGACCCAATCCTCGGTGTTGCGCTGCCGGAAAATCTCCTCCAGGATCGGCACCAGAGTCGCGCGGTTCTTGACGCGGCTGGCGTTCTTGGCAAAGCGCTCGTCTTTGTGCAAATTCTCGCGCCCGGCCACGGCGCAAAATTTGGCAAACAGATTGTCGTTTCCGCAGGCAAGAATCATCGAGCCATCGGCGGTCGGAAACACCTGATAGGGCACAATGCTGGGATGGGTGTTGCCGATGCGTTTCGGGGATTCGCCGGTGGCAAGGTAAGTCATGCCCTGGTTGGCAAGCAAGGCAACGCAGGAATCCAGCAGGGCCACGTCAAGGTGTTGACCCTTGCCCGTCACCGCGCGATTGGCCACCGCCGCGCAAACGGCGATGGTGGCGTACATGCCGGTGAAAATGTCGATCACCGGCACGCCCACGCGCATCGGCCCGCCGCCGGGCACACCCTCCGGCTCTCCGGTAACGCTCATCAGCCCTGCCATACCCTGCGCCATGAAATCGTAGCCGGGCTTCTCGCGGTAGGGGCCGGTCTGACCGAACCCGGTGACCGAGCAGTACACCAGTCCCGGATTGTCTGCCGACAGATCCTTGTAGCCCAGGCCGTAGCGGTCCAGATCACCGACCTTGTAATTCTCGATCAGCACATCGCATTTGGCGGCCAGTTCGCGCACCAGGCGCTGGCCTTCGGGGTGGGTGAGATTAACCGTGATCGATTTCTTGCCACGATTGGCTGACATGAAATAGGCGGCCTCGCTGGTTTCCTTGCCCGCGCCGTCTTTCATCCAGGGCGGCCCGTAGGCGCGCGAGTCATCGCCCGTCTTGGGGCGCTCGACCTTGATGACTTCGGCGCCGAGGTCGGCAAGATTCTGCCCGGCCCAGGGGCCGGCGAGAACGCGGGATAGATCGAGGACGCGGATATGCGAAAGGGGACCTGACATGAGAGCTCTGCAAAAAAGGTTGGAAGAAAAAAGGAATGCGTGCCTGCAAGCAGGCTATTTTAAATGCTCGGTGCGGCGGGTTATTTGCTGCGCAACCGGGCTGCCGCCTCGGCCGCCTTCACTTTGTCCGCGAGCTTGAGCGCGCGCAGCGCGTTCTTGTAAAAAATCTTCTCGATCACGCCGTCGCGCAAGCCCTCCATCTGCAGTTCGTCCAGGCATTGCCCCGGGGACCAGCCAGGGTAATCGGAGCCGTAGAGAATCTTGTCCTGCAGCCGGCGGCTCATCTCCGCTTTCAAGGTCGCCGGGATGTATTTCGGCCGCCAACCGGAAATGTCCATGTACACATTGGTCTTGTGCAGCAGGATGGCGATGGCCTCCTCGGTCCAGGGCCAGGCCGGGTGCGCCATGATGATGGTGAGCTTGGGAAAATCCGCGGCAATGTTGTCGATACATGGCAGCGGCCGCGCGTAATCGAGCTTGAGGCCTCCCCCGCCCTCCATGCCCGAACCGATGGCGGTGGTGCCGCAGTGAATCAGCACCGGCGCCCCCAGCGACTGGCACAGATCCCAGAACGGGTAGAAGCGGTGATCGTGCGGGTAAAACCCCTGCAGGATCGGCATCCACTTGGTGCCGGTCAGCTTAAGGTCACGGATAGCGCGCTCCAGTTCAGCAAGCGCGAGTTTGCCCTTCCAGGGATCGACCACCGCCCAGCCCGGCAGAAACACATCGGGATGGCGCGTGGTGAGGCCGGCGATGTAATCGTTGGTGATGACGCCTTCGCCGGTTTCCGCTTGCGCATCCATCGCAATCAACATCGCAAACACGTCGTCGCGGCGGAAATCCTCGGCCATTTCGTCTTCGCTCTTGGAGCGCATCGGCCGGCCGAGCATCGCCTCCAGCGCCGCCATGTATTTGCCGACGCTGACCGAATGCTCCTTGGTCGATGGGTGGCAGTGAACGTCTATTGCGCGCATTTCATCTCCTTCTCAGCGGTTTCAGCTGCACCGAAACGGCCGGTTAAACAGGCGGCGTCAGTATCGCCTCGCATTGTCCTCGTAACTTGCCGTCAATTCATGACCAGGCCGCCGCTGACGCTCAGCGCCTGGCCGGTGATATAGCCGGCTTCCTTGGAAGCAAGAAACAGCATGCCCGTGGCGATGTCGCGCGCGCCGCCCAGCCGCTTCATAGGCACGCGTTTGGTCAGCTCCTCGACGATGCGCGAACCGGTGGTGCCCTGAGCGCGCAGCTTGTCCAGTGCCGGCCCGTCGGTCGGCCCGGGACAGACGATGTTGGCGGTAACCCCGTCGCGTCCGACTTCGCGCGCAATCGATTTGGCGAAAGCGATCAAACCCCCATGCCCGGCGGTGGCCACCGCCACGCCGCTCTCGCCGACTTTGCCGGAATCGGAGCCGATCGAGAGCAGCCGTCCGGATTTGCGCTCGATCATCTGCGGCAACACCGCGCGTGTCAGATAGATGAAGGACATCATCTGCGCTTCAACAATCCCGCGCCAGGTGCGCGGGTCCTGTTTGACAAAAAGGCCAAAGCCCTCCGGAAGGTGCGCGCCGACACAGCTGGCCAGAATGTCGATCTTGCCGAACTCGCCGGTGACACTTTTGGTCCACTGCTCCACGGCCTCGAGGCTGGTGGTGTCGACCCGCTCCAGGCGGGCGCGCCGCCCGAGGCTGCGCGCGTAATCCAGCACTTGCCTGGCCTCGCCTTCACGCGAGTAGTAACCCAGCGCGACGTCGCAGCCGTGCTCCGCGAACAGGCGAGCGACTTCGCGCCCCATGCCGCCGCTTGCGCCGGGTATCAGGGCCACCGAGCCGGAAAGATCAATCATCGTGCACCTTGAAGTCCAGTTGAAAATGTCCTCGCGAGCCCACCGGCGGTCAAGCCAATGCCCGGCGCGTTTGTTCATCGACAAAGGCGCGCCAGCTGGCGCGGATCTCATCTTCGCCCAGATCGAGCGCAATCACCACCAGGCGCGCGCCGCGCAGTCCTTTGCCGCGCAGATGCGGCAGCGGCTGCGGCGGGTGAAACACATGATGCACACCGTGCAGCGCCACCGGCGCGTCCTCGCCCTCCAGTTCGACGATGCCCTTGACCCGCAGCAGGCGCTCGCCGTGGCGGATGCGAAACGCCGTCAGCCAGCGATTGAGATCGCGCCATGGCAACGCCGCGGGAAAGCTCAGCGAACAGCAGACGACGCCCTGTGTATGCGTGTGAGCATGAATATTCGCGGCACGGTGCGCCTCGTCACGGTTTGCGCCGGCGGAATGGGGCTCGTGATGCCCTATATGCTCGAGCGCCATCCATCGGTCTGTCGCGGCTACCGAATCCAGCTGCGCGGCGCCGAACACTTGCTCTGGCGCCAGTTCTCCGTTCGTGGAGATCATCCGCGCCGCGCCGGGATTGAGCCGCGCCAGTTCGCGCTCAAGGGACGCTACTGCCGCCGCAGACACCAGATCCGTTTTGGTCAGTACCAGGCGATCGGCCAGCACCACCTGCTTGAACGCCTCTTCATTCTCCGCGATCTGCCGCGCGCCGTGCACCGCATCCACCAGGGTCACCACGCTGTCCAGGCGGAAGTTATCCATCACCAGCGGCTGGTTGAGCAGCATCTGCATGATGGGCGCCGGATCGGCAAGGCCCGAGGTTTCGATCACCATGCGCTCGAACGCCGGCACCGGCCCCTGGTCACGGCGCGCAAACAGGCGGCCGATCACCCCTTCGATATCGTCCTGCACGCTACAGCAAAGACAACCGTTGGCCATCACCACGATCTCGCCGTCGGTGGTCTCGATGAAATGCTGGTCAAGGGGAACGTCGCCGAATTCGTTGATGACCACAGCCGTGGCCTTCATGCCCGGATGGTGCAGCAGACGGTTGAGCAGCGTGGTCTTGCCGCTGCCGAGAAAGCCGCTGAGGAGCGCGAC
>CAIOLO010000015.1 GCA_903859155.1 uncultured beta proteobacterium | reverse complement strand
GACACCCGGATGAGGCACTGGACGAGCGCCTCCAGATCCGCGGCGGGGTTGCCCCGGGCGCCTTCAAGTATGCCGACAGCGCGCACTTCCCGGATCATGTCTCTGGCGTCCTGCTCGCGAAGCGGCGCGAGACGGAAGGCAACATCCTTCATGATCTCGGTATAGACGCCACCCAATCCAAAAAGAAGAACCGGGCCGAACTCCACATCGCGTCGCGCGCCGATGATGACCTCCGTACCGCCGGTCAGATAGCGCTGCAGGTGCACCCCCTGGATGCTGGCCTGCGGCTGCGTCTCGCGCAGCCGGGCCATCATGTCGCGGTAGGCGCCGCGAAGTTGCGCCGCGTCTTTTATATTCAGCCGCACCCCGCCGACATCGGACTTGTGCACAATGTCGGGACTGGCAATTTTCATCACCAGGGGATAACCGAGTTCATCGGCAATCGCCATGGCGTGCGCTTCGTCGCTCGCCAGTACTGCAGGCGCAGTCGGCACACCATAGGCCTGCAGTATCCCGAGGGTCTCGGCACCCAGCAGGCTTAATCCGGCGGCATTTGCAGACTCGAGTATTGCTGCAACCTCCGGCTTGAGCGCACCAAACGGTGCAACAGGCGCCTCGGGCAAGCGGCCGCGAACGCCGCTGATATACCGGTGCAGGCCGCCCAGGGCTCGCGCCGCGCGATCCGGACTGGTGAATCCCGCAACCACCGCGCTGCGCTCGAGTTCCCTGATGGCCTCGTCCTGATTGGCGCCGAATATCCAGAAGGCAACGGGCTTATCGCGTTGCATGGCCGCTGCCTGCGCAACAGCGGAGAGAACCGGACCGATGACGGTAAAGCCGGTTACCCGGTATGAAGCAATGACAAACAGGATTGCATCGACGTTGGCATCCGCCTGCAGGATGTCGAGTATCGCCACGCAGGTTTCACGATAGCCGCCGCGCATCGCGGCCGGCCAGAAATCCACCGGATTGCCCACCTCGAACCAGGCGGGAAAAAGCGCCTGAAGTTTGCTTCTGCTCTGTTCGGACAGTTGGGCCATCTCAAGACCGTGCGGGGCGAGTGCATCCACCGCCGCGATGCCCGCACCACCGCTGATGGTGACAATGGCGGTACGCGGTCCATGCATTTCCTTGTACATGAGCAAGGCTTTGTTGAGGTCCGCAACCTCTTCGATACTGCCGGCGCGCAATATGCCGGCCTTGCGGAACGCGGCATCGAAGACATGGTCGTCACCGGCCAAGGATCCGCTGTGGGAAACGGCCGCGCGTGCCCCAGCCTCGCTGCGCCCGGTTTTCAGCGCGATCACGGGCTTTGAGGCAGTGATGGCGGCAGCCGCTTGCAGAAACCCGGCACCGCCGCGTAGGCCTTCGATGTGAACGTTGATCACCTCGATACGCGGGTCGCGGGCAAGCCAGGGCAGCAGATCGGTGAAATCGACATCTGCGCCATTGCCGATATCGATGCCTATCCCGAGCCCGCCGGAAAATTCCGCCGCGCCAAGGACGAAGCTGCCCGACTGGCAAAGCCATGCGGTCGCATTGGCATCGAGATCAAATTTCTGGAAGGAGGTATGAAAGCGGTCCAGAAGATTGGCCACGCCTATGGTGTTGGGGCCGAGCAGGCGGGTGTCGGTGCCCGCCAGAAGTCGATCCAGTTCAGCCTGAAGCCGGTGGCCCTCCTCATCCGAATCGGCAAAACCCTGGGTGGCCACCACCAAAGCCTTAATGCCGCGATCCACGCATTCGCGCACCACGCCGGATACCGCATCACGGGGAACGGAAATCACCGCAAGATCGACCACCTCGGGAATTTCCGCCACGGATCGATAGGCTTTGTGCCCGGCAATTTCGCGGGCACGCACATTGACAGGGTAGATCCGGCAGGGGCAGCCTTCGTCGGAAAGATTTTCCACCAGG
>CAIOLO010000014.1 GCA_903859155.1 uncultured beta proteobacterium | reverse complement strand
GCCGGCTGTTGGAAGCAGCACGGCGAGCTTTTGGCCGCGCGATCGTAGCTGAGACCGCCGTCGCCTAAAGCTTGCGCCGGCTGTTGGAAGCAGCACGGCGAGCTTTTGGCCGCGCGATCGTAGCTGAGACCGCCGTCGCCTAAAGCTTGCGCCGGCTGTTGGAAGCAGCACGGCGAGCTTTTGGCCGCGCGATCCTAGTGCGCGGCTTGAGAAGGATGCACCGGCAGGTGCCGCACCAGTAGTTCGAAGACCACCACCACGCCCAGTCCCGACAGTGCGATGGCGGTGGCGAGCGGGCGCGAGGTGCCGTCGAACAGTATCCCCAGCACGTAGCTGATCACCGCGCCTCCCAGGAGTTGCGCGATTCCGGCCAGAGACGAGGCGGCACCGGCCATGGCGGGATACGGGCTCATGGCGGCCGCCATCGCATGGGGCACGATCAGCGAGGAGCCGTACAGCACGAAAAACAGCGGAATGGTGATGGCGAACACCTGGTTGATGCCGGTCCAGGCAACCACCAGCAGCACCATGCCGGCGGCGAATGAAATCAGCCCGCCCAGGCGGATGGTTTGGTTGATGCCGCGGCGGCGCACGATGCGGGCGCCCACCGCCGCGCCGATGACATGCCCGGACATGATCATCCCGAAGAGCAGGCCGAATTCGCCGGGGGAAAACCCGAGCGCCGTAATCAGTACGAATGGTGAGTTGGTGACAAAGGCGAAAATCGCGGTCTGGATGCAAAGGATGGTGACCAGGTAGGCAACGAAATGACGCTGGCTGAGCAGAAACACGAAATTCCTGATGTAGTTCGCCGGTCGCGGTGCCGGCGGGCGCGGATATGGGGCGGTCTCGGGCAGGCCCAGCATCATTATCAGCAGCAGTGGTGCCATGGCCGCGACCATGTACCAGAATATCGCCGGCCAGCCCCAGGTGGCGAGAAGCAACGATCCCAGGTAGGGGCCGACCACCGGTGCCAGACCGAAGATTACCCACATGATGGCGAGTTTTTGCGCCGCCTCATCCCAGGTGTTGAGGTCGCGCACCACGCTGCGGCACAGCACCGAGGCCGCCGACACGCCCAGGGCCTGGAAAAACCGGCCTATCACCAGCGCATCGACCGAGCCTGCGGTGGCGCAGAAAATCGTCGCCGCAAGGCACAAGACCAGTCCTCCGAGCAGCATGGGGCGGCGTCCGTAGTGATCGGAGAAGGGACCATAGAACAACTGCCCGCACGCCAGTCCGACGAAGAACGCGGTCACGGTCAGTTGCACGCTGTTCACCGTCGCCCCGAATTCGCTGACAATTCTGGGCAGCGCGGCAAGGAACGGGTCTAGTGTCACCGAACTCAGTGCCGACACACAGCCGAGCAGCAGCGTAAACGTCCTGGTGCGCGTATCGAGAGCGAATTTCAGGGGGCGTCCTAACGTGAAGAGGCAGGCGTGACCGGCGCAATCCCCGTCAATCAGGACCGCGCCGCTTGCCGGGTAAGCGCTACGCGCCGCCGGACCCTTGCATCCGGGACCCGAACCCGAAAGATGTTAATCGTCGCCTTCCCGCCGGCCCTTGATGTGCGTCAATCTTGCTCAGGCCTTGAACACCACGGGAATTTTCCCGCGCACTATACAACCGGCGGAAACGGCGCGTGACTTGGAGGAGAATGGAAGCGGGGGCAATTCGACGGGCGTGTCCCGGCAGATTGCAACCACCACCCGGCATACCGCCCCACTAGAAGAATTCGATCGTGCCGCCTTCCTCCGCTACCCGCGCTCCGCTGGATGTCAGCGCCGCCTCATTGATGCTGTTGCTGACCTTCGCCTGGGGCTTTACGCACGTGGCGACCAAGCTGGCGGCGGCGGACGTGAGCTATGTGCTCCAGAGCGGCATTCGCCAGGCCATCGCGCTCGCCTGCCTGCTCGGCTGGGCGCAGTGGCGCCACATTCCGTTGTTTGCCCGCGACGGGACCTGGTGGGCAGGGCTTGTCTCGGGATTGTTGTTTGCGGGTGAGATGTTCTTCATTTACGTGGGACTCGAATACACCGGCGCATCACGCATGGTGGTGTTCATCTATTTCGCTCCCGTGCTTACTGCGGTCGGGGTGCACCTTTTCGTGCCGGGGGAGCGGCTGAACCGATGGCAATGGCTGGGGGTCCTGGCTTCCTTTGCCGGCATCCTGGTTGCTTTCGGGGAGGGCTTTTTTGCCGCGCCGGCCGTGCTGTTTGGCGACATCTGCGGTGTCCTGGCCGCCATTATGTGGGCGGCAACCACCCTGGTGGTCCGCGCGACGCGGCTCACCCATGCCACGGCAACCAAGGTGCTGTTCTATCAACTGGCCGTCTCCGCCGTTCTGCTGATTCCCGCATCGCTGGCGATGGGCGAGGCGGGCATTGTCAGGCTGAGCGCGCTGGCCATTGCAAGCCTCCTTTACCAGGGGGCGGTGGTGTCATTCGCCACCTACCTGGTCTGGTTCTGGTTGCTCACGCGCTACCTCGCGGGCCGGCTGTCGGTATTTTCCTTTCTCACACCGCTGTTCGGCGTGGCTTGCGGCGTCCTGGTGCTGGGCGAACCGCTGCGCCCCGCATTTGTGTTCGCCGGGTTGCTGGTCGCCATCGGCATCGTACTGGTCAACCGCCGGCCGCAGAAACCACGTCAATGAATGCCGGCAGGTCCGGCGACGCCGCTCCTGGTTGATCTATTCATTGTTTGACTTACATCAAAGGCGTTTCGGCGGGGGGCGGATTCAATCAGTCGGGCAGAGGACCGGGTGCAATGGCCTCTCCAGGCATCACCGCAGCTGGCAGCAACGAAGCTTCTCGTCGACAGTAAAACCAAGGAACCTTTGCTATGGATACGGCCAGCCCCGCAATCACCGGAGGTCGCGACGATGTCTGGGTGCCGTCGTCCTGCGCCCTGTGCTACGGCAGTTGCTCGATCCTGGCGCACCGGGTCGACGGCGTGGTGGTCAAGATCGAGGGCAATCCCGATAGCGTCGTCGGCAAGGGCAAGCTTTGCGGCAAGGGTGTCAGCGGCCTGATCTCACACTACGATCCGAACCGCCTCACCAAGCCCTTGCGCCGCACCAACCCGAAAAAGGGTCTCGGCGAGGACCCGTGCTGGAAGGAGATCGGCTGGGAGGAGGCGCTCGAGGAAATTGCCACGGTACTGAAACGTGTGCGCAGCGAGGATCCGCGCAAACTGGTCATGCAGCGCACCACAACGCTGACCGCCATGCGCGCGCCGTTCTGGGCCTTTGGCGCCGCCTTCGGCACCACCAATTTTTCCACCTCGGGGGGCGGACTGCATTGCGGCAACGGGGCCCATCTGATCAGCGGCATCATGCACGCATCATGGTCGGTGGTGCCCGATTTCAAGTACTGCAATTACGCCGTGTACTTCGGCGCGGCCAAGGGGCATGGCGCCGGCCACGCGGCTAACTCGAACATGGCGCTGGCGGCGGATGCGCGCCTGCGCGGCATGAAGATGATAGTGCTCGATCCCATGTGCAATTCGGCCGCCGCCAAGGCCAACGAGTGGGTGCCGCTGCGCGTGGGCACCGACGCCGCCATCGCGCTCGCGATGAGCAATGTGATGGTGAACGAGGAGGGGGTCTACGACGGGCCCTATCTGCAGGCGAAGACCAACGGCCCCTACCTGATCGGGCCGGACAAGCTGTATGTGCGCGATCCGGCCACGGGCAAGCCATTGGTGTGGGACACCCGCGCGAACGCGGCGCGGCCATTCGCCGCGGTTGCCGCCGGCGACATGGCGCTTCTGGGGGACTTCGAGGCGAACGGCGTGCGCTGCCAGCCGGCTTTCCAGAAGCTCAAAGACCACCTGCGCAAATTCACCCCGGAATGGGCCGAAGGGGTCAGCACCGTTTCGGCGGCGACGGTGCGGCGCCTGGGCGTCGAATTCGGCCGCGAAGCGCGCGTCGGCAGCACCATCGTCATTGACGGCGTAACCCTGCCTTACCGGCCGGTTGCGGCGATTGCGTTCCGCGGATCGCAGGGGCACATGAATTCGCTGTACAACTTTTTTTCCGTCGACCTGCTCAACCAGCTGGTGGGTGCGGCCGACATGGTGGGCTCCTGCCTGGGCTTCAATCCCGCGTGCAACGGGCACCCGGACACCAACCGGCCGCGCTATGTCCCGGAACCCGACCCGGACGGCCTGATGGTGGTCGGCATGTGGATGGGGTATCACTACCCCTACCCGCCGTCGGCACCCAGGTTGCCGCAGACCATGGGGTTGCAGGACCTGTTCACCCTGGGCGTGAATTCGCCGTTCCTCGATTCCAGCGACCGCGAGCAGATGTGGGACAAGCTCGAGCTGCCATACCGGCCCGAGGTGCTGATCAACCTCGGGGCCAATTCGCTGCTGGCCGTCGCCAACAAGGAGACCGTGGCTCAGGCGCTGGCGGCCTACAAGTTTATCGTGTCGATAGACGTGTTCGAGACAGAGACTTCGGCTTTCGCCGACATCGTCCTGCCCGACTGCAGCTACCTGCAATCGATCGACGCGCGCCCCAATTTTCCGTTCATCTTCAGCCTGCCCGGCGGGCTGGGCGAGTGGTGCTGGCCGGTGCGCCAGAAGGTGCTGCCGCCCGATGGCGAGCAGCGCCCGTTCGCCCAGGTGCTGGTCGATCTGGCCGACCGGGTCGGATTCCGCGCCGAGCTCAATACCGCATTCAACCGCTCGCTCAACCTCGAGGGGCCGTTCCGCCTGGAGAGCGAGCGCAAGTACAGCTACGCCGACATCTGCGACGCCGAACTCAAGAGCAACTTCGGCCCCGAACGCGGCATGGAGTGGTTTGCCAGGAACGGCGTGATCAAGTGGCCGAAAAAGCCGGAGGAAGTCTACTGGCGGCATTTTGTCGACGTGCGCGTGCCGATCTACTGGGAATTTCTGACCACGCTGGGCGAGCAGACCGCGGCGATCGCCGAACCGCGCGGCCTGCCGATTCCGCGCGAATATTACCAACCGCTGCCCGACTTCCTGCCCTGCCTGTCGCACCGCTGCCAGACGCCGGGGTTCGACTTCTATGCCTTCTATTACCGCGACCCGTTGCACACCAACAGCTATACGCTGGAAAATCCGTGGCTGGACGAGGCGGCGCAACTCGATCCCTACTCCTACGCGGTCACCATCAATGCCGCGTCCGGCGCAAAACAGGGCCTGGCCGACGGTCAAATGGTGTGGATAGAGACCGACACCGGACGCAAGGTGAAGGGGCGGCTGCGGTTTTCACAGGCGGTGCACCCTGAAGGCCTGGCGGTTGCCGCGTGCGCCGGGCACTGGAGCGAGGGCATGCCGGTCGCCAAGGGCAAGGGCCTGCTGTTCAATGATCTGCTGGAAATCGATTGGGAGCACTGCAGCCCGGTGAACCTCAATCTGGACCTGTGCGTGCGTGTCAAATTGAGCCCGGTGGCCGCCGAGCGGTAACCAAGGGCTGGCTGATCGAACACCCTATTCCCGGTTTGGGTTCTACAAGGAGATGACTATGATTTCGTTCAGGCGCAGGCTGGCATGGGTTGCCGCACTGTCAGGCGGCATTTTTGCCGCGGGTAGCACCGCTGCGCTTGCGCAGGCATGGCCGCAAAAGCCG
Source organism: uncultured beta proteobacterium (assembly GCA_903859155.1). Taxonomy (GTDB): domain Bacteria; phylum Pseudomonadota; class Gammaproteobacteria; order Burkholderiales; family SG8-39; genus 2-02-FULL-62-17. The sequence continues at coordinate 38,476 of CAIOLO010000014.1, read as the reverse complement.
GCGCATGTGATCGTCGGCAATTCGGCGGGTTCGCTGAGCGACGTCCTGGCGCGGCAGATCTTCGGCCGACTGTCGCAGACGCTGGGCCAGCAGTTCGTCATCGAGGACCGGGCCGGCGCCGGGGGCGCCATTGCGGCCGAGGCGGTGGCCAAGGCGGCTCCGGACGGCTACACCTTTCTGTTTGGTACCGACGGCATCATGGTCATCAACCCGTTTGTCTATTCGAAGCTTCCCTACGATACCTTGCGCGATTTCGCGAGCGTCTCGCTGCTGGCCAAGATTCCGTATGTGCTGATCGTGAATCCGTCGTTCGCGGCGAACACGCTGGCAGAATTCATCGCGGCGGCAAAGGCGCGCCCCAGGCAGATCAATTACGGCAGCGGCGGAAACGGCCACGCCACGCACCTGGAGATGGAGTTGATTGCGCGCAAGGCGGGCATCGAACTGGTGCACGTGCCCTACAAGGGGACCGGTCCCGCGCTGCAGGCGGTGGTCGCCGGCGAAGTGGCCGCCACGGCAATCGGACTGGGTATCGCGCTGCCGCAGATCGCCAGCGGCAAGGTGCGGGCACTGGTCATCGGCGGTCCGCGCGCCAAGGACATGTTGCCGCGGGTTCCGGATCTGCTGCCCGCCCTTCCCGACTCGGAATACGTGTCCTGGCAGGCGCTGTTCGCCCCGACCGGCACGCCTGCGGCGATCGTCAACCGGCTCAACGCCGAACTGGTGAAGGCCCTGCAGCTGCCGGAGATCCAGAAGCAACTCGCCGACGTCGGCATGACCCCGATCGCCAGTTCGCCGGCCGAACTCGACCGGGTGCTGCGCGCCGACCTGAACACCAACCGCGAACTGGTAAAGGCGCTGGGTCTGAAACTCGACTGACTGCGGCGCCCTTGGGGTAGTTCGGTATCGGACCGCAGTGGGCCGGTCTGGGCCGATTTCGTCACGGATTCCAGGCAGCTGCCGGCCGCAGACCGGCAGCAGGCGCGGCGGAAACCTGAGAAACTACGCGCCTTAAAATTTTGCAGCGACACTCCCAAGGAGAAAACATGAACAAGCCAGCGGACTTGCCGGTGCAGGCAGGCGCCAATTTCTACAAGGAGCACGGCGCCGACGAGTGGACCGATGCCGTAGTGGCGTCGATGAAGCTGGGGGGCGTCGACAATATGTTCTTCGTCTCCGGCACCGAGCTTGCCTATTATCAGGAGGCGATCGTCAAGGCCGAGGTCAAGGGCTGGCCCGCGCCCAGGCTCATCACCATGCTGCACGAATCGGTGGCCCTGCATGCGGCCATCGGCTCCGCGGCTGTCAGCGGCAAGCCCGCGGTGGCGGCGGCGCACGTCGATGTGGGCACGCTCCACTTCGGCGCGGCAATCCACAGCGCCTGGCGCGCCAATGCGCCGGTGATGCTCACCGCCGGCAATGCGCCGCGCGCCTTCCCCGGTTCGATGCCCGGCGCGCGCAACAGCCCGGTGCAGTGGGTGCAGGAGCCGCGCGACCAGGCCGAGATCGTGCGCCAGTACACCAAGGCCGATCACCGCATGGAATACATGGACAACCCCGGCATGATGGTCTCGCGCCTTTTGCAGATGGCGATGGGCGATCCCAAGGGCCCGGTATACATGACCATGCCGCGTGAAATCGCCATGCTGCCCTACGCGGGCACCGCGCGCTTTCCGACCCGCTATGAACTGGGCGAGTCGCGCCCGGTGGTGCCCTGCCAGGACGATGTGAAAACCATCGCCAAGTGGTTGGTGAAGGCGCAGAACCCCTGCATCTACACCGCGCGCACCGGCGCGGACCCGGCCGCCGTGCCCGAACTGCAGCGCCTTGCCGAGTTGCTCGGCGTGCCGGTCATGGATTCGGGCTCCAGCTACCTCAACATGCCCAATTCGCATCCCTTGTATGGCGTCGGTCCGGCCACCAAGGACGTCGATGTCGCGCTGGTGCTCGATTGCGTGCGCCCCTGGTCGCCCGATCCGGCCGGTTCGCCGCCGGCCGATGCCAAGATTGCATGGATCGATCCCGATCCGGTGCAGTCGCGCTTCAAGACCATGGAGTTCCGCGCCGACCTGTGGATCGCGGCGAATTCGGGCCCGTCATTGCGCGCCATTTTCGAGGCGGCGACCGGCATGCTCGACAAGAGCGACATGAGCCGCATCGACGAGCGCAAGCAGCGCCTGGCCAAGAAAAAGCAGGAGTTTTATCAGCGCGACGAGGCGCTCGCCATCGAGTCGGGGAAGAAAGCCAAGCCCGACACACGCTGGGTGAGCTACCAGGCCGGGCAGGTGATTTCGCGCGATGCCATCGTGCTGAACGATGTGATCTCGTCCCACACCTATGCGCAGGGCTATCTCAGGCGCGATCTTCCCGGCACTTACCTCAAGAGCGGCACCTCCACCGGCGGCTGGGGTTCGGGTGCGGCCTTCGGCGCGAAAATCGCGGCGCCTGATAAAGATGTGGTTCTGATCAGCGGCGACGGCTTCTATATGTTCGGCGAGCCGATGCCCGCGTTGTGGTCGGCGCGCCAGCACAAGGCGCCATTCCTTTCCATCGTGGTGGTCAATGCCAGCTACAGCACCGGCACCACCGGCGTGAAGGAGATCTATCCCAAGGGCCACGCAGTTGCACAGAACAAATTCCCCGGTGGGGTGTTCGATCCGCCGCCCAATTTCGCCAAGCTCGCCGAATCGGTGGATTGCTATGGGGAATATGTGCACGACACCGTCGATGTGGGCCCGGCCTTGCAGCGCGGCATGAAGCAGGTGCGCGATGGCATACCCGCGGTGATTGCGGTGAGGGTGCCGAACCTGGTTTGAATAGCAGGTATTCCAAAAAAGCGCGGCACTTCAGCTGCGCTTGTTTTTGCCCGTTTTGCTCAGCGCGCCAGTCAGCAGGCTTGATCCGGATGGTCTTGATGATCTTCGCGGTCGCTGGCGAGGAAGGCCATGAAACACGATCAGGGTCGATGACCTAGCATCGCGATTCTTTTCGTACCGGTACCAATGCATTGAGCACTGACAAATTAACCCCGGCCAGGGAATGCTTTCAAGCGGGCGAGGCGCAGCGCGGCCTGGTCCTGGTCAAGGATGTGTGCCGCAACGCGGACTCCGCGGATGTCGCACGCCAGGCCTTCGGGCTGTTGCAGGAGCAGCTCGCTGCGGCACCCCCTCGCAATCTGGTCTCGACGCTGGCGCCCCTGGGAGGCGATCCGCGCATCAGCGTGATTATCCCCACCAAGAACCGTGAGCGCATGCTCGGCAGCGCGCTCGATTCCCTTGCCGACCAGACCTGGGAAAACTGGGAATGCATCCTGGTCAATGACGGAGGCAACGCGGTCGATGCGATTGTCGCTGGCAGTCGCGCGCGCGAGCGCATCCGGCTTCTGCACAACACGGAATCCCTCGGTCAGGCGGCGGCACGCAACCGCGCCATCGATGTGGCCGGCGGGCAAATACTTTGCTTTCTCGATGATGACGACCGCTTCGCACCAGGCCATCTTGACGCTATCGCCAAGGCAATGGCGGGAACCGGCCATGGCGCCTGTTACACGCGATTTGAAACGGTGCTCGAGCGCATCGACGAGGCCGGCCGCCATGAACTCGGGCGCCGCCTCGCTTATGCGCCGGCACGCTTCAGCCAGCCTCTGCTGATGGTGCGAAGTTACATGGCGCCAGTCTCATGGGGGCTGCGCATCGAGTGCATCCATCAGGCCGGCGGTTTCGATGAACTCATTGCGTTCATGGAGGATTGGGAGTTGCTGCTGCGCCTGAGCCAACGCTGGGACATGGTTCAGGTTGAAGCGGTAACGGCCGAATACCGCCTGCGCGAAATGCAGGTGCAGGACAGTGTGTCCAAGCGCGGCAAGGATCCCGATGCAACCATGCGCCGCATCTATGCGCGCAATCCCGATGGCGGGGACGACTTGATCGCGTTTGCGCGAAAACTCTATCTCTGGCTGGTGGTCAGCGGAAATTTTTCCACGGCTGCTCCTGCGGGCCGGCAAGTTGTGTAACGGCGCCGCCTGCGGGTTTGGGGGCTCGGCATGAATTCCCGAAAGGCGAGCCGGCGCGGCTCGGGCGTTCTCACTGGCGCCGATGTGCGCGGCGGCGACCACCAGGAGTTCTTCGGCGCCGGCTGTCGCGGTGAGTGACGCGCTGGCGGTGTTCATGCGGCCTGCCTCGATGGTCATTGTTCTTGCAGTGCGGGCGCTGGTGAAATCGCAGTCCGCGAATGCCGGCCTGGATGGCGCGCATTGCGCAACGCGCCCGGCCGTAGGATGATTGCGCCTCCTCTCCTGCTTTGAACCCTTTCAAGAATTCGAAGGTCCCCCGCCATGCCCCATGTCCCCGCTTCATCGGCGCTGTCGCGCTTTGTGGTGCTCGATCTCACCCGGGTGCGCTCCGGCCCCACCTGCGTGCGCCAGCTTGCCGACTTCGGCGCCGATGTCATCAAGATCGAGCCCACGCCGGGTTCCGACCCGAGCACCGAGATCTTCGGCTCGCGCCACGATTACGAGATGCAGAACCTGCATCGCAACAAGCGCTCGATGACGCTCAACCTGAAGGAGGCGCGCGGCAGGGAGATCTTCATGAAGCTGGTGGGCCGGGCCGATGTGGTGGTCGAGAACTACCGCCCCGACGTCAAGGCGCGCCTCGGCATCGATTACGAGTCCTTGAGAAAGGTGAATCCGCGCATCGTGCTCGCCAGCCTCTCGGGATTCGGCCAGGACGGACCGTATGTCGAGCGCGGCGGCTTCGACCAGATAGCGCAGGGCATGAGCGGCATCATGTCGGTGACCGGTTTTCCCGAAGAGGGGCCCACGCGCGTCGGGGGCGCCATCTGCGATGTGATGATGGGCTACCAGTGCGCCTTCGGCATAGCCGCGGCGCTGCTGGAGCGCGAGGCCTCCGGCCAGGGGCAATGGGTGCAGACCGACCTGCTCAATGCCGGCACCTCGCTCATCGATTTTCAGGTGGCGCGTTACCTGTTCAAAGGCGATGTGGCCAAGCAGGGCGGCAACGACCATCCCAGTACCATGCCGGTATCGAGCTACAAGACCCGCGACGGCCACATCAACATCGCCGCCTCCGGCGACGCGATCTGGAAGCGCCTGTGCAAGGTCCTGGGCAAGGAAGACTGGCTGGCAATGCCGGAGTACGCCACCGACCCCTTGCGCGTGAAAAACCGCAAGCCCCTGAACGAGGCGCTCAACGCGGTGTTCGCCGCGCGCACCTCGGCCGAATGGATCGAAGCGCTGAACCAGGCGTCCGTGCCCTGCGGCCCGATCTACAACATTGACCAGGTGTTTGACGACCCGCAGGTGAAGCACCTGGGGATTGCCGCAAGCGTCAGGCATCCGGTGCTGGGCGAGATCCGCATGCAGAACCAGCCGGTGACGCTGTCCCGCACCCCGGGCCGCGTGGCCGTGCCCACCCCCGAACTTGGCGAGCATACCGAGGAGGTTCTTGGCGCCATCGGTTACTCCAAGGCCGATATCGAGCGGTTGCGCAGCGACAAGGTGATCTGACGGCAGGCCGGGGACGATACGGCCTGCGCCCGGCATTGCATTCGTCCGGGGGGCGGTGCAACATGTTCCCCGCGCAGGGATGGCGGCGCTGAACAATTCCAGGGGAGGGGAAAATGAAGCGAAGCGGGTCGTATGCAGTCTTGTTGGCGCTGTGCATTTCCGGGGTTGCCTTGGCGCAGTCCTATCCGGTCAAACCCATCAGGGTCATCATTCCCTTCGCACCCGGCACCGGCCCGGAGCAGACGGTGCGGCACATGCAGGAGCGGTTCATGAAGGCCACCGGCCAGCCGCTGGTCATCGAGAACAAGGGTGGCGCGGGCGGCAACATCGGCGCCGACGCCGTGGCCAAGGCGGCGCCCGACGGTTACACCATCGGCCTCATCGCCATCAACATGCTGGTGATCAATCCGTTCCTCTACAAGGACATGCCCTTCGACACGCTGCGGGACTTCGAGCCCATCATGCAGGTCACCAGCACCAATCATGTGCTCGCCATCCACGCCAGCGTGCCGGCCAGCAACCTGCAGGAGTTCGTCACCTGGGTGAAAGCCAATCCCGGCAAGATCAACATTTCCACCAATGGCGCGGGTACCACGCCGCACCTGCTGGGGGTGCTGCTCAACCAGAACACCGGCACCGACCTGCAGCCGGTGCACTACAAGGGCGGCGGCGAAGCAGTCAAGGACCTGGTCGGCGGCCACGTGCAGGCCATGTTCGGTTCGCCGTTCCAGGTGATGCCGTTTGTCAGTGCGGGAAAGGTGCGGGTTCTGGGCACGACCAAGGGCAAGCGCATTGATGTCTTTCCCAATGTGCCGACTTTCGCCGAACTGGGCTTTCCGGACATGACCGCCGATGCCTGGACCTCTTACATGGCCCCAGCCGGCACGCCCGCTGCGATCATCCAGAGGTTGTCGGCGGAATTCACCCGCATCGTCACCGTGCCCGAGATCATCAAGGCTTTCGATGTTGAAGGCTACGCGCTGATCGGCAGCACCCCCGCGGCGACCGGGCAGATGCTGCGCGCGGAATTGAAGCGCTGGGAGGGCGTGGTCAAGGCCTCCGGCTGGAAGGTGCAGTAGGCAGTTCGTGCGCTGTCTGGTTTTCGCGACGCTCAGCTGCCAAGGCGCCGGAAGCGACCGCCATGTGAAGCGGATGCCGCAGTCGGGCATCAACTTGTGATAGATCAATTGCAGAATATGAAATGCCAAATAACAAAGGTGGTAATTCACCTTGCTTTATAAATTGTTCAAGAATTGCAAGACCCGCGGGCGCCATGGGCCGGTTGCGCCATGGCGTTGCCGCTGCCTGCCACCGCCAAGGAGGTTGAAGCCCATGATCTGCCCGCTCGTTCGACGCATTGCCTTGATAGGTCTTTTGGCCGGCCTGCCCATCGGTGCGATGGCGCAGGCCTACCCTTCCAAACCGGTGCGCGTGATCGTTCCCCTTGCCGCCGGCGGCAGCACCGACAACAACGGACGCATGATGGCCGAGAGGCTGTCGCAGGCGCTTGGCCAGTCGTTCTTCGCCGAGAACCGCACCGGAGCCAGCACCGATATTGGCATCGGCACCATGGCCCGTGCCGCCCCCGATGGCTACACCATTGGCGTGGTCCCGCTCGGTTCGGTGGCCACGGGCATTTTGCTGCGCAAGCTGCCCTACGACCCGTTCAAGGATATTGCGCCCATCGGCGGCATCAGCAAGGGGGCTCTGGTGGTGGTGGTGGCCAGTTCCAGCCCCTATCAGACGCTCGCGGATCTGATCGCTGCAGCGAAGGCCAAACCCGGCACCGTCAGCTTCGGCTCGATCGGTGTCGGCAGCAGCCACCACCTGGCGGGCGAGTTGCTCAAGATGATGACCGGCACCGACATGCTGCACGTGCCCTACAAGGGCGCGAGCGAGTCGAATCTCGCGGTGCTCTCCGGCCAGATCGACTCCTCGATCTCCGGCAGTTCCAGCATCGCCACGCAGGTGCGCGCGGGCAAGCTGCGCACCCTTGCGGTGACTAACGGCATCCGGGTGCCCTCGCTGCCGGGGCTGCCCTCGGTGGGGGAGTTTGTGCCGGGTTATTCGGCGGGCGCGGGGACGCTGTCGCTGTTTGCGCCCGGGGGCACGCCGGCCGCTATCATCGGGCGCCTGAGTACGGAAATGAAGGCGATACTGAAACAGCCGGATGTGATCAAGCGCCTTGCCGATGCCGGCGAAGATCCCTCGCCGAGTTCGCCCGAGGAACTGGCCGCCGAACTGCGCGGGGAAGTCGACAAATACACCAACCTGGTGAAATCGTCCGGGCTGAAGCTCCAATAACCGATAAATGAGAGGTGTTACATGAAGTACTTTGCATCGATATTGGCCGCGCTCGCGGCCGCGTTTGGCTGCGCATTGGCGGCGGCGCAGGGCTATCCCACCAAGCCGGTCCAGGTGGTGATTCCCTATCCTCCTGGCGGCGTGGACATCAGTATTCGCCTGTTGATGCCGGCCATTGAGCAGGAACTCGGAATGCCCTGGGTGATCGATTACAAGCCTGGCGCGAGTGGCTTGATCGGCATGGAATACGTGGCGCGCGCGCAACCGGATGGTTATACGCTGCTGGCCACCTCCTCCAATCCCTGGGTGGTGCTGCCCGCGATGCGGGCGAAGACCCCTTACGACCCGGTCAAGGATTTCACTCCGATCACCAATACCACCGAAGGTGTCAACGTGATCGTCGCGGCGACGGCGTTTCCGCCGAACAGCTTCAGGGAAATGCTCGATTACGCCAAGCGCAACCCGGGCAAGCTGTCCTGGGCCACCTCGGGCCTGGGCAGCTTCTGGCATCTGGACAGCGAGAACATGAACCGCCTGGCGGGAACGGACGTGCTGCATGTGCCGTTCCAGGGTTTCGGGCCGATGATCCCGGCCATGTACAGCGGGCAGGTGTCGATGGGCCTGTTGACCCTGCAGATCGCCCAGCCGCTGCTCAATGCGGGGAAACTGAAAAACATCGCCATTCTCAACGCCAACGGCAAGGCCAAGTCGATGTACCCACCGGGCATCCAGATCGTCTCCGATGTTCTGCCCGGATTCCAGTCGGGCGCCTCGTGGAACGGCGTCGGCGGACCGGCGGGTGTGCCGCGCGCCATCGTGATGCGCACCAACGCGGCGGTGATCAAGGCGCTGCGGCAGAAGGAGTTGCAGGAGCGGTTTACCCGCGAAGGCGTGCTGGGCAGCGGCAATACACCCGAGGAGTTCGCGGCCCGCATCGTCAGCGATCTGGCCAATTCCAGGGAAATCGTCAAGGCGGCAAAGATCGCGCTGCTCGAATAGGGGCCGGACCAGCCCCGGGGGGCCGCGCGTCCGGGACTCCTGTCGACAACGCGGTGCTTGTTTTCAGGCGGGCTTGCACAGCGCGCTCGCAGCGGCGTTGTAAGATCAAGTCATCGGTTGGCATTTCGAGAGGGATTTCATGTACCGCAAAATACTGGCGGTGACTTTTGGCACCGGGTTGTCGGACAAGGCGGTGGGAGAGGCCGCCCGGACTGCCCTGGCGATGGGGGCCAGGCTGCTGGTGCTGCATGTCAGGTCCCCGCTGGACGTTCCCGACCATGCCGAAGGCGGTGCGCTGTCACGCCTGGGAGAAGAGCAGATCACCGCGGAAATCGCCGCGGCCGAGCGCCGCTTGCTCGATGGGGCGGTAAAGATGGCCGCAGCCATCGGCGTGCAGGCGGAGACCGCGTTCATCGTGGAACTCAATGCGCACGAAGCCATCGTGCGGGTTGCCCAGGAGCAGCAGTGCGACCTGATTGTGATGGGAACCCGCATCCGCCATGGCATACCGGGATACTTCGTCAAGAGCACCACCCAGAAAGTGCTGGAGCACACGGATATCCCGATGCTTCTGGTGCGCTGACCCCCCCCGCGCCCGGCAGCGTTTGCGCCCGATATACCTCCTGGTTGCGCTAGTCACCTGCAGCAACGCGGTGCAGGTGGGCGGGCGCCTGACGGTCATGCTCTATGCGGTGCATCTGTCCGCGTCGCCGCCACGGTGCGGGTAAATGCAGGTGCCGCGCGCACAACAATTCGCCGGTTGATCTGCATCAAATCCCCGCAGGCATTCCGGCGTAATAGATATCAGACAAGTCCGGTGAGCGGCTGCGGGTCAGGTGGATGGCGCAGCTGCCGCAGTCGATCCCGCAGTCGATCCCGCTTTTGATCCTCGTGCGCGCCGGCCGGGCGGTCCATTAACCGCGGTTTACAGTTTCACATTCGGGAGCGCACAAATGATTGACGGCAATTTCGTGATTGACATGCAGCACCACTACATTCCGCCGGATGCCCTGCAGTACATCGGCGAGACACCTGAATTCGATTTTGCCAAGAGCATCAACCGCTTCAAGAATGCGACCAAGAGAATCACCAACATCGACATGGACCTGGAGTACCTGGATGCCGCGGGCATCGACATGGCGGTGCTCTCCACCGGCGCCTTTACGCCGAACGCAATGAAATTCTGCAGGGTGTGCAACGACGGCTATTCCAGGGTGGTGAGGCAGTATCCGAAGCGCTACGTCGGCATGATCCACGTCTATCCGTACGACGATCCGGCCGGCAACCGCGACGAGATCAAGCGCTGCGTCGATGAACTCGGCCTCAATGGCCTCGCGCTGGCTTCCTCCTACGGCGAGACGCGCATCGATGCCCCGGTGATGGACCATATCTACGAGGCCGCGCTTGCCCACGACATGCCGGTTTTCGTCCACCCGGCGCTGCGCACCGATCTCTGGGGCGGTGAGCGCTATGACATGTTTGCGACGGTGGCGCGCGAGTACGACATCGTCAAGTCCTTCGTCGAACTGTTCTACGGCGTGCTGCCGCGGTTTCCCGGCCTGAAGGTGGTGATGGCCCACTACGGTGGCGGGCTCACCGCGCTCAAGGGCCGGTTGCTTGCCTGGCATCAGCCCGAGAACATTCAAATTCCGGAGATGAGCCGGCATCGCGGCCTTGCGGTGCAGGAGGCCGCGGAGCTCGGCCTGTACCAGGATTTCGAGGCGCGCCTGGCCAATTGCCTGTTCGACTCCGCCGGATTCGGCGGGTGGCTGCCGGTGATCAAATCCGGATTCGAGGCGCTGGGCGCCGATCATGTGTGCTTTGGCACCGACTATCCCTACGAGCTGGAAAAGGTGCCCCACGTGAAAAAGCTGCTCTCGGAAATCGATCAGCTTTCGCTGAGCTCCGAGGACAAAAAGAAATTTTTCGGCGGCAACGTCCGCAAGGCGTTCGGCATCTGAGCAACGCGCGGCTGCCAGCGGCCGCGACCGGCGGCTGACGGCCGCACAGCCGGAGCGCCCCCGTTGCTCGGGCTTCGCGGCGGCGCCATGCGGTGGAAAGGCGCCGTCTTGCCGGGCCAATCTCCGCTATTTCCGGGCCATCCCGCCATACCTTCAGCTATGCTTGCGCCGGTGCCGCAATAAATCACGGAGCGCAAGAATTTGGACCAGACATCAAACTCGGAATTTGACCGCTTGAGCGTGCATCTGATCGAGGCACAGCGCCTGCTGTCGCGCTATCGGCTGGTAGAAAACCTCGTCAACCGCCAGGAGATGCCCAAGCACCGGCTGGTCGAGAACCTGGTGCACAAGCAGAACCTGGGCGAACTGGGCCAGCTGCTCAACGGCCTGGACGCCGTCGATGCCGCCCGAGTCCTCGAGGCGCTGTCGCCGGAGGACCGCCTGCTCGCGTGGGAACAGATCCGGGTAGACCGCCTGGACAGCATCCTGCTGCTGCTGCTCGACGAAGTGCGCGAGGAACTGGTCAATGCTTCGAGTCATCAGACTGAAAAGGTTTCGCTGAACGTTTTTGAACTGCACGAAGGCCGGCTGCGCCAGGTGAAGATCGCGAATAAGGCCGACCTGGCGGACCTCAAGCCGATCTGGGTGGACCTGGTGGCGCCAACCACCGAAATGCGCTATTGGGTCGGCGATTTTTTCGGCCTTGATCTGCCCGATCCTGACGGCCTCACCGACCTGGAGCACAGCGCCCGTTTCTATGTCGAGGACAACGGCGAGATACACCTGCATTCGGATTTTCTGCTGGATGCCGGGGACAAGGCGCAGAACATTGCGGTCGCCTTCATCCTGCACAAAGACATCCTGTTCTCGGTGCGCAAGGAGGAGTTGCCGGTGTTTCGCCTGCAGCGTCTGCGCGCGCGCACCCAGCCGGGCTACGTCACCGAAGGCAAGGACGTGCTGCTCGATCTGTACGCCGCCGATGCCGAGTACTCGGCCGATGCGCTCGAGGACGTCTACGCCGAACTCGAATCCGTGGGCAAGAGGGTTTTGAACCCGCAGGTGACCGACGATGTGGCGGCGCAGATTCTGGCCGAAATCGCCGGTGGCGAGGACCTGAACGGCCGTATCCGCCGCAACGTCCTGGACACCCGGCGCGCCCTGTCCTTCCTGATGCGCGGCAAGTCGCTGTCTCCCAAGCAGCATGATGAAGCGCGCGAGATCGTGCGCGACATCGAGTCCCTGGACGGGCACACCACCTTCCTGTTCGGCAAGATCAACTTTCTGATGGATGCCACGGTCGGTTTCATCAACATCAACCAGAACAAGCGCGTGTCGAAGTTGACCAGCATCAGCATCATCTTCATGCCGATAAATATTCTGGCCGGCATCGGCGGCATGTCCGAGTTCTCGATGATGAGCAAGGACTTCAATATCGATTGGCCGATGGCCTATGCCGGATTCGTGCTGGGCTCGGTTGTCGTCGGCTGGGGAACCTACCATGTCCTGAAGTTCCTCGAGGCGCGCGCGACCCGGCGGATCCTCGGTGCGAAGGGCCAGGCGAAATCCTCTTGAGCCATGTGAACGGCGGGCTCGACTGTCCTCCCCGGGCGATGTCCCGCGGCGGCGGCCCGGCGCATTTCCCGAAGGCCTGATGAGGCCGGAAACCCCCTTGTCAGATGGAGAATTCGATGATTAGAACGCTGCTCTTGAGCCTGTGTGCGGCGGCGGCCGTTGGCGTGTTGCCGGCGCGGGATGCGTTTGCACAAGCGTATCCGGCCAAACCGATACGCGTGCTGTCCACCTTTCCCGCGGGCGGTGTCGCCGACGGGGTCATGCGCCTGATAGGCCAGAAGATGATCGATTCGATCGGGCAGCCGGTCATCGTCGAGGCGCTGCCGGGTGCCGGCGGGGTCATCGCCGCGCAAACCCTGATGCGTTCGGCGCCGGACGGATACACCATTCTGCATGCGGCGCCAACCACGCTGGTCGCGACGCCGTTCCTGCTGAAGAATCCTCCCTACGATCCGCTGAAGGACTTTACCTACATCACCCACCTGACCGACGCGACCACCTGCGTGCTGGTCAATGCTTCCGTGCCCGTCAACACGGTGCGGGAACTCATCGATTACGTGAAGGCCAATCCAGGAAAGCTCGCCTACGGTTCCAACGGCGTCGGCGCGAGTTTTCATCTGGAGATGGAACTGCTCAAGCTGAAGTACGGGCTCGATATCACCCATGTCCCGTACAAAAGCGGCCTGGACGGACTCAATGCCGCCGCTGCCGGGCAGATCCCGGTCGCATTCGTCACCGTGGGCAGCGCGCTCGGACAGGCGCGCGCCGGAAAAGTGAAGATCCTCGCCGTGCTCAGCATCAAGCGCTTCGCGACGCTGCCCGATATTCCCGCCATGGGCGAGCAACTGCCCGATTACGAAAAGATTCCTTCGGGCGACGAGATGGTCGGTCCGGCGGGAATGCCGGATGCCGTGTTGAGGCGGTTGCATGCCGAAATCGTCAAGGCGCTCTACAACACCGAGGTCCAGGAGCGGCTCAAACAGGTGGGCTTCGTGCCGGTGGGTAACACGCCCGAAGAGCATGCGATCCAGATCCGCAAAGACATGGCAACCATGGCCAAGGGAATCAAGGCGGCACGGATCATGGCCGAGTAGGGGCCGCAATGCCGCGCCCTTCGACGCGCGGCGCGCCGGACAATCACACCGTGGCGGCCGGCTAGCGGATGTGTTTCGCGCCCGGCATGGCCAAGTGAAGTGCGACTATGCTGAGGATGCCCGCAGAGGCCATGATCGCCACCGACCAGCGCACCCCCTCCAGCGTCGACAGCGCCCCGTAGAGCATCGCGCCGACGGTGATCACCGCCTGGTGCATGCCGAATATCGCCATGCTGCGGCCACGGAACTCCGCGGGCGAATAGGTCTGGACAATCGTATTGACCAGGACGTTGCAGTACACGTGCGACAGGCCGGCCAGGACCATCGCCAGTATCGACAGCGCATACCAGGGCGAGGCGGCGAACAGCAGCACCGAGGCGCCGTAGCAGCCGCTGCCCACCAGCATCATCAGGCCACGCGGAAGCCGATGCCCTGCGCTGGCGACCAGCGCGGCGCTGAAGAAGGCGCCCGCGCCCATGCCGGTGAGGAGGAAGCCCTGACCCTGCGCGCCCACCTGCAACAGGTCGCGCGCGAACACCGGCAGCATGGTGGTGAAAGGCACGATGAAGAACGAGGCGAGCATCACGCAGGCGAGTGCGGCGCGCACTGACTGGTTTTGCCAGCTGAATTTCCAGCCTTCCAGGATGCTGCCGAAGAACGATTCATCCCTGGCCGATCCGCTGCGCGGCGGATGCGGCGCCGGCCGCAATGGAAAAGTAAAACAGGCGGCCGTGAGCAGGAACAGCGCCTGCACCGCGAATGCGCCGCCGGTTCCGGTCACCACGATCAGCGCGCCGGCCAGGGCCGGCCCGGCAGCACGCGACACGTTGAACAACAGCGAATTGAAGCCGATGGCATTGGTGATGTATTCGCGCGGCACCGACCCGGTAACCATCGACGAGCGCGCCGGCTGCTGGAACACCTGTCCCGAGGCGGCGAGAAACGCCATCACATAGACGTGCCAGGGCTCGATATGTCCGCTGAGCACCAGCGCCGCGGTGACCGCATAGACAATCACATTGGACAGCTGCGCAATCATGAGCTGGGTTTTGCGCGAATAGCGGTCGGCGGCGCTGCCGGCGAGCGGCGCGAGCAGGACATAGGGGACCACCATCACGCCGCGCACCAGGCCGAGCTGCACCACCGAATCGGTCAGCTCGTAGATCAGCCAGCCGCGCGTGACCTCGTCCATCAGCGTGCCCATGCTGCCGAACGCCTGGCCGAACCACAGCAGCCGGTATTCACGGTAGCGCAGCGTCGAGAAGGCGCGAACGCTAAGCAGGGCCTCGGCGAGACGCTGGAATTGATTCAAGTTCGCGGGCCTTTCTGGCGTGACAGGTGCCGGCGCCTGGAATTTCAGGCGCAGGGCGCGGATTTTCGCACGGATGCAGTTGGGGACGGGGCGTCGATTCCGGGCAATTCCGCGACCCGGTTCACGCTTCTTCGCAAAAGGACGCAGGCCATTCGGCATAACGCCACCCGGGAGACTTCTCCTGTGCGTGATCAAGGTCAGCCCGAAACCCGTCCATCCCGGGGATCGTCCCGTCGGGCGCGATGCCATCCTGTACCGCGTTGCCGCTCAAACACTGATCGAGAAGACCGGCAATGTTGAATGGCGTCCTCAGAACCCCACCGCCAGGCTGTCGCGCCTGGCATCCGAGCCGGCGAAATAGCCGTCATCCAGTCGGCGGATGAGCTGGCTGCAACCGAAATCCATGCCGCCCTTGGGCAGCGCCACCACCTGGTGGCCGCGGCGCGCGAGTTCCTCCAGGGTCGCTTTGGAGAACTCCGGTTCGAAATTGATTTCCAGCCCCTGCATGATGCGAAAGCGCGGCGCGTCGATCGCAGCCTGCGGATTCTGGCCGTAATCGGCCATGCGCACCATCAGCTGGGTGTGGCCCTGCGGCTGCATGCTGCCGCCCATCAGGCCGAGCGTCATCACCGCCTCGCCATCTTTGGTGACGAAGCCGGGAATGATGGTATGAAAGGGGCGCTTGGACGGGGCCACATCATTGGGGTGGCCGCGCTGCAGCTTGAAACCCGAGCCGCGATTCTGCATGCTGATGCCGGTGCCCGGGATCACCACACCCGAGCCGAAGTTGTTGAAATTGGACTGGATCATCGACACCATCATGCCGCTGGCGTCGGCGGCGTTGATATAGACCGTGCCGCCGCGCGGCGGTGCTCCGTGGCCGAAGTCCTGGGCGCGCTTCATGTCGATCAGCCTGGCGCGCGACTTGAGGTAATCGCGCTCGAGCATCTGTGCCGGTGCGGTATCCATGAATCGAGGGTCGGCGACATAGCGGCAGGCGTCGGCAAAACCGAGCTTCACCGCTTCGATCTGCAGGTGCACGCTGTCGGCTCCGTCCACCGCGTGGCTTGTCATGTCGAAGTTGGCGAGAATGCCCAGCGCAATCAGGCAGACGATGCCCTGGCCGTTGGGTGGAATCTCGTGCACGGTGTAACCGCGGTAATCCTGGGTGAGGGTGCCGCACCAGTCGAGGCTGTGGGCAGCAAGGTCGGTGGCTTTCATGGCACCGCCGTTGGCGCTGGAGTGTGCTTCGATTTTTTCAGCGATTGCGCCCTTGTAATAGGCCTCACCGCGCGATTTCGCGATCAGTTCCAGCGTGCGCGCGGCGTCGGGCATGCGGAATATTTCCCCGGCGCGCGGCGCACGGCCGCCGGGCATGAAGGTCTCTGCAAAGCCGGGCTGGTCCCTCAATTCGGTGGTCTGGTTCGCCCAGGCAGCGGCGATCCAGGGCGAGACCGGATACCCGTTGGCGGCGTAGTCGATGGCCGGTTCGAACAGTTTCTCGAAGGGCAGTTTGCCGAAGCGCCGGGACATTTCCACCCAGGCGGATACCGCGCCGGGCACCGAGACGCTGTTCCAGCCGCGCTGCGGTATCGCAGTCTGGCCGCGAAAATATTCCGCTGTCCACGCAGCGGGCGAGCGGCCCGAGGCATTGAGGCCGTGCAGGGCCTTGCCGTCCCAGACCATGGCAAAGGCGTCGCTGCCCAGGCCGTTCGACACGGGTTCGAGAATCGGCAGGCACATCGCCGTGGCGAGCGCGGCATCGACGGCATTGCCGCCGGCGAGCAGCATGCGCAGCCCCGCCTGTGCCGCAAGCGGCTGCGAAGTGGAGACGACGTTGCGTGCGAGCACCGGGCGGCGCGCCGTGGGGTAGGGGTTCTGCCAATTGATATTTTTCATTCGCTGGATAGCCGCTTGGTTGCCGGTTTTAAATGTTGAGCGTCGCATTATGCGCAAATTTCGATTGTTGCTTCACATCGCATCGGTTGGTATTCATCAGACAAACAAGGCGGGGAATCAGCCGGTAATTAACGGCCTTTTCCACGCTTTGCCCGGAACCCTGGCATGCGATAAAGGAGGCATCAACTTTTACGCAGCTTTGTCGATAAGGTTATTAACTTCGTTCTTCTGGCCAGGGTAACTTTCAAGCATAGAGATATTTTCAGGTTATTGACCTAAACCCCTGCTGTTGTGCGCGCCCCATTTGCCGGGTGTACCTGATGCAGACGGAAGATGACCGCCTTAAACCCCGCGTTTGGGGGTTACCTTGACCAGAGGGACGCAGCACATACCGATCTTCTCCTTGGGATTGGCCAGGCGCCGATCCGGCGCCCAAAGGCCATCAGCGGCGCGGCGACTGGCGGCGCGGCGGCCGTTCTTGAGTTGGCTGCAGCGGTTCGACCCAGGTACCGAGGGTCCGGACGACTCGACCTTCGGGCCGATACCAGGACGGGGGCCGCCACGCATTTATCGAGAGCATTAGATCGTTGCGTTGCTCGCGGCGGCTCGGAAATGGGGTCCATCCGATGGGCTTCGAGCGTTCACTTACGAAACACTGTTCGGGCTGATCGCATCGGCCGGCCTGCGAATCCCGGAAGCCATGAGGCTCGCCGACGTCGACGTAGATCTGGATGCATGCGTGCTGACCGCAGAAAAGCCGAAGCTGAAGTGAGTCCCGTCGAGGTGTTTATTGGCCGCATTCGTAAGAAAATCAATTGTACTGGCGCCTGTATTCGAACCGTGCGCGGACTGGGCTATCTTCTCGCAATCGACAATATGACAAAGTAGTGAGAGAGAACAAAATGTTCCGATTGTGTTGCCCATTTACTGCACGCTGACCGAGCCGTCGGGCAGAGCCGGGGATCTCCTATGTTGGTTTAGCGCATCGTATAATGTACAGGTTGGGAGCGGACGGCGTTTGCTAACCTATCGTGCTTGCGAATGCGGGTGAGTTCGACCGGCTCTGGGAAAACATTTAGTATTCCGATAGCCCTGTTTTTTGCAGCTTGGTGGCACAGGCGCGCGGTCGAAGCAGTCGCTGTCAATTCCCGCGTTGCCAGGTAATGGACTAATTCCCATTTTTCCCTCATCGCAGAACGGTCATAAAAATGTACCCGAATCTCATCCAGAGTAACGCGAATGGGTTCCGCCGAATCCTGGCGTTCGTTATTTTTGTTTTGCAGGTTCATTCTGTGTTGATGTTTTCTTCCAGAGAAACGTTCGCTCAGGAGATGTTGACTCTCAGGCAGGCAGAGCGCCTGTTTGTGGAACACAGTCGGGAACTGCTGCTGGCAAAAATGGCTGTTGATGCTGCCGAGGCCGATCAACTGAGCGCCGCGGCGCGGCCCAACCCAAACCTTTTCATCAACGCAACTCAGTTCGGGAACCTGTATCCCCAGGGCTACAACTACTCGCGCCTGGACCGGCGTGCCGATATCGTCTTCGGTCTCAACCGGACATTCGAGCGCGGCGAGAAGCGCGAATTGCGTATGGCGGTCGCGAGTTCCAATGAGCAGGCTAGCCGCCATGATCTCAGCGATGCGCAGCGTGCACAAAAGGTCGTACTGCATTCGGCTTACTACGACTTGGTGCTTGCTCAGCAAAAAGGACACATCACCGAGCTGACCTTGGCTTCCTTTCGCAAGACGCTAGAGGCTGCAGCGCTGCGGCTCAAGGCCGGCGACATTTCGTCCTGGGACGTGGGGCGTATCCAGGTTGACGCGCTTCGGGCCGAGAACAATGCGCGCGAGGCACGCGCTGAGCGCGAGAGGGCTCAGACCGCACTCGCTTACCTGACGGGTCTTGAAGCTCGCGCGCGCGAGATCGAGGCCATGGACGGACCGGCCGAAATCGAGGATGTCGCTTCCGGACTTGACCTCGAAAAAATCCTGAACAGCAGGCCTGACGTTAGTGCCGCAAAGGCGCGGGTGCAGGCGGCAGAGGAAAAGCGAAGACTTGCCTTAGCGTTGCGCACGCGCGATGTTACCGGGGCGGTGCAATTCGAGCACGTACCGTGGAATCCGCTCGCCAACCCTACCGCTGTCAATACAGTCGGCTTCGGAATCAGCATCCCGCTTTTCACAGATTACCATTTCGAGGGAGAAATCCAACGCGCGGAGGTTGATCTGGATACTGCCAGGACAATTCTGGAGAGAGTCAGAGCATTGGCGCTTGGTGAAATACAGAGTAGCCGAACCGACCTTGAATCCGCAATCAATCGTGTCCGGCGTTTCGACAGCTCCCTGTTGAAGGAAGCACAGATGGTTGCCGATTCGGCGGAGTTCGCCTACAGTCGCGGCGCGATCGGGGTGATGGATTTGCTCGATTCGCGCCGCCAGCTTTATCTGACCAGCCTCGAGGCATCTACCGCGCGGGCAGATTATGCAAAATCGCTTGCTGCTTGGCGTGCCGCGATCGAGGTACTGGCGGCGACGTCACCATGAGATGAATGACTGCTTTCAAAAATGGTGAAACCTTAGCGTAATAGAAGTGGTTCCGGTTGTTTGAACAGCTTTCCCCGATTTATAGGTGGACGCTGGGCGGATTGCAGATGGTGCAGAGTTGTCCACGGCGTCGGTCGGCGCTTGCGTGCCTGGTGGAAACTGGCCCGTGCCCAAGTCTTCCGAGTTTGCGGGCTCGTTTCCTGATGAAACTGCCTATGCGGCGACCTTGCGCTCCGACCTGAGTTTGTTGCGCAGCGCCGTGGTGGCGGAATCATCGACGGACTTGTCGGCTTTCAGCACCACACCGTATTGTTCAATCGCGAATTGTTCTGAAACCAGCTCTTCAATCACGTCCCAGGACACCTTGGCCGGCGCCCGCTCGAGCGGGTCGCCCCAGCCGCCGCCGCCAGAGGTGCGCGCGATCACCTGCGTTTGCTCGGGCACCAGGTAGCGTACGGCATCCACCGGTTGGTACTCGCTCTCGCCGGGGCGCTTCACCTGGTAATCGCCGGGCTGGCCATTGGTGCCGCTCCACAGGCCCCACGGCGGGCAGCCGGCACGGCGCGGACGGCGCAGATTCCAGCGGCCTTCCACAAAATTGCGCACGCGCAGGTTGATGGCCAGGCCGCCGCGGAATTTGCCGGCGCCGGCGGAATCCTGCCGCAGGCCGCGCGATTCGACCATCAACGGGCATTTCAGTTCAATGCCTTCAATGGAACCGTTGCGAACGTCGCCCTGGCAGACGGTGACCGTACCTGACTCGCCGTCTTCATAAGGTCTGCCGCCCCAGCCGCCGCCCTCGATGGTCTGCAGCACGAAGCGGCGCTGGGTCTTTGGATCCATGCCGAAAAACACCACCCCGCCGAGCACCCCGTGGTGTGCCGCCGGAATGGTGTCGCGCATCGCCGGTGCGAGCGCCTTGATGACAGTGTCCACGGTCAGCGGTATGCAGGTGCTCCAGCCCGACATCGGCATCGGGTAGCGCGCCATCATGATGTTGCCCTCGGGGATGATGGAATCCAGCGCACGGAACGAACCCTCGTTGACCGGATCGTGCGGGCTGGTGAGCGCCTTGTAGGCGATGCGCGTCCCTGCATGGGTGCGCGCATTGATCCCGACCGAGCGCTCTCCCGAGCAGCCCGACAGGTCGATGGTCATGTGGCCCTTTTTGACCACCACGCTGGCGTGGATCCTGATCTTGTCGCCCGGTTTGATGCCGTCGTCGTCGAGGAACGATTCGGCCTGGTATTCTCCATCAGGCATCTGCGAGATGACGTTGCGGCATTTCTGCTCGGTCTCGTCGAATATCCGCTGGGTCGCCGCGAGCACCGTATCGCGGCCGTACTTGGTGAACAGTTCATCCAGGCGCCGCACCGCCAGTTTGCAGGCGGCCACCTGCGATTTCAGGTCTCCCAGGGACGATTCGGGGAAGCGGATGTTGTCCTTGATGACGCGAAACAAGGTGTCGTCGAGTTCGCCCTTGTCGTAGATTTTCAGCTGGTCAAGCTGCAGCCCTTCCAGCCAGGGATCGCCCACGTGGGCGCCTGCACCGAAGCCGGTGGAGGAGCCCCCGACATCGATCCAGTGCGCGCGCACCATGGTGAACATCTGCAGTTCGCCCTCGAAAAAGAACGGCACGTAGATGACGATGTTGTTTAAATGTTGGCCTGCCACCGCCTGGTGGTTGGTGATGATGACGTCGTCGGGGTGAAAGCCTTTTTTGCCATAGCGCTTCACGCCGTCGACGATGAGCACGCCGAGGTCCGCCACGAAGTGCGATACCCCGCCGACGTTCTGGCTCACCAGCTCGCCGTCGGCGGTGAGCACCGCGGTGCAGAAATCGCGCACCTCGTAGATCATCATGTTGTAGGAGGTGCGCTGCAGGTCGGCGGCCATTTCCGTGGAGATTGCCGGCAACGCATTGCGGATGACCTCGAGGGTGACCGGGTCGAGCTTGGAATTCTTGACGCGTGCGTCCATGTGTTGCTCCGTGTTGGCGTCGGCTCAGGCTGCGCCCGGCCCGGCCTGCGCTGGCTTCACCCCGGCGCGGGGTTGCAGGTCGGGCGGCGCTGCCGGGCGCGACAATGGTTTCGTAGATCGCAATCAGGCGGGTTGGGCGGTGCGCAGCCTGGCGCGCAAGGCATCGGTGGCCGCGGCATCGATCGACTGGTCCTTTTTCAGCACCACGCCGTAGTTTTCGCGCGCGGATTTCTCCGAAACCAGCTCCTCGATCACATCCCACTGCACCATGGCCGGATCGCGATCCAGAGGGTCGCCCCAGCCGCCGCCCGAGCCGGTGCGCACCCACGCCACTGCATTGGCCGGTGCCGGGTAACGATTGGCCTCGACCTTTTTGAACTCTTGCTTGTCACCTTCGAGCCTGAGGAATTTTTCTTCCGCGTCGCCCTGCATGCCGCCCCACAATCCCCAGGGCAGGCACTGCATGCGGCGCGGACTGTCGAGGTTCCAGCGGCCTTCCACCAGATTCTTCGCGTTCACGTTCAGCCCCAGGCCGCCGCGGAACTTGCCCGGGCCGCCGGAATCCTGGCGCAGCGAACGGTTCTGGATGATCACCGGGCATTTCATTTCGATGCCTTCGATCGAGGCATTGCGCACATCGCCCTGGCAGACCGTGACCGTGCCCGATTCGCCGTCCTCGGTGGGCCTTCCGCCCCAGCCGCCGCCTTCAATGCTCTGCACCACGAAGCGACGACCGGTCTTGGGGTGGACGCCGAAGAACACCACGCCGCCGCCGAGCAGGCCATAGTGCGCCGCCGGGGTGCGGTCCTTCATCGCCGGGGCCAGCGCCTTGATGATGGTGTCCACCACCAGCGGCAGCATCTGGCTCCAGCCGGCCATGGGCGCGGGATAGCGCGCCATCATGATGTTGCCCTCGGGAATGATGACGTCGCAGGCGGAGAACGAACCTTCGTTGACCGGATCGAGCGGTCCGGTGAGCGCCTTGTAGGCCACGCGCGCGCCGGCGTAGGTGCGCGAATTGATGCCCGCCTTCCTCTCGCCCGAACAACCCGAGAGGTCGATGATCATGTGGCCGGACTTCACCGTGATTTTGGTGTGAATGCGCACGCGCTCACCCTTGGTCACGCCATCGTCATCGAGGAACGACTCGGCTTCGTAGACGCCGTCCTTGATCTTCGCGACCACGTTGCGGCATTTCTGCTCGGTTTCCTGATAGATCTGGCGGATGCAGGCGAGGATGGTGTCCTTGCCGTACTTCTTGAACATTTCTTCCATGCGGCGCATGCCCAGGCGGCAGGAGGCGATCTGCGACTTCATGTCGCCAAGCGAACTCTCCGGGAAGCGGATGTTGTCCTTGATCAGGCGATACAGCGGTTCGTGCAGTTCGCCGCCGCGATAGATCTTCAGTTGGTCCAGTTGCAGGCCCTCCAGCCACGGGTCGGCCACGTGCGCGCCCGCGCCGAAACCGGTGCTGGTGCCGCCGACGTCGATCCAGTGCGCCCGCACCATGGCGAACATCAGCAGTTCGCCTTCGAAAAACACCGGGGTGTAGATGACGATGTTGTTCAGGTGCTGTCCGGCCACCGCCTGGTGGTTGGTGATGACGACGTCGCCGGGCTTGAAGCCCTCGCGGCCGTAGCGCTTCATGCCGTCGGTGATCAGGACCCCCAGGTCGGCGACGAAGTGCGACACCCCGCCCACGTTCTGGCAGATCAGGTTGCCCTCGGGATCGAGCAGCGCGGTGCAGTAGTCGCGCACCTCGTAGATCATCATGTTGTAGGAGGTGCGCTGCAGGTCCAGTGCCATCTCGTTGGAAATCGCCGGCAGGGCATTGCGCACCACTTCGAGGGTGACCGGATCGAGCTTGGATTCCTTGACGCGGGTGTCCATCGTTTCTTTATCTCCAGGGAGTCGCCTCAGGTCGGTTCGAGGCGGAATTTTGCGGGGCGGTGAGCGCCGAATTCTCCCATATCCATCCGGCCTACGCCGTCAGAACTGACGGCGCTTCGACCCGTAGAATCGACCACGCCGGGCGCCGCGCGGAACTGTTTTCCAACCCCGACTGGCTGCGTTATATCGCCGAAACCGGGAGCGTTGGTGGAACGCCGGAGAACCGCATTCTTACAGCGGCGCCGTTTTTTGAAGGCTCAATACGTGCGATGCTGACGGCCGACAAGGTCGCTTGATCGAAAGCAATTGCTGTTGTGCAACAATTTGCAAAAGAGTTCTTGAAAGCTGGATTTATGTGAGTGCCGGCTTACAATTCTGATCGTTATTCTATAGTATTGATTCCTTGGGTTTCTTTACCCATATTTTTTATATGGTATTGTTTTTATAAGGAAATATTGCCTGTTATTGGATTTTCCTATAGCTCATATCCAAATTGATTATTTGAATACCTTGTCGATTGCCGCTATTCTCTGATTGTGCGATGCAATATTAATCGCGAAATCGAAAAGGAAAAATCATGGCTACAGGCACATTATACGAGGGTGACGGCTTTCTCCGTAGCGGCCCGGCGTATTCCGCCCGGCCAATAGCGCAGGCTGTTGCGAAACCGGTGGAACGCAAGGTCAAGGGCGATGCGGAAAAAATCGAAATCGAGCAGCGCGAAAGCAAATTGCGCCGTGAATATTTGCCCGAGTGGGTCTGCGATCTTATGGAAAGCTGACCCCGGGCTGAAGAATCGAACGGGACGGGGTGCAGGGTTCGGTCTCCTCCTCCTCCTCCTTCCGGGTTCTCTACTCCGTTCCTGTTCGACCTTTTAATCGGTACTTAGTTGGTAGCAGTAGCAGGCAGTTGGCAGTTGGCAGTCATTTACTAGCAGTCGTCAATGCAGTAGCAGAAGTAGGTCTCCTCACTGTTTCCTCTCGAATCCGGCAGTCGTCATAGACCGCCGGATTTTTTTCGCCCTGCTTGCACGCACTCTCGTGGGTTAAAGTCCCAAGAGGTGACACAACGCGTACAGGAGGCGGTGCTGCTCGAGGCGGCACTGGCGTGAGAGGGTATGCAACCGGCGTTTAAGCGGGCAAAGGGCAACGCAGGCGCGGCGGGGGTGGACGGTCTGGATATAATTCAGACTGCTCGCCAACCGGCGGCGGCGTGGCCGACGCCCCGCGCTTCGATGTATCGACCAAAACGGTAGATCCGCCGCCGCTCTGTGATGACAAGGAAAGAGGTCGCGATGAACGTTTCAGATGCGTGCAAGCGGGCGTGTTCCGGGCGTTGCGAATAATGCGGCGCTTTTCGTCGCGCAGTTTCTACTTCCGCAGCGCGCTGTCCCTGTCTTTCTCGATCGCGGCGCTGCTGGCGGGCTTTCTCGCCGTTCTTGTTCCGCACGCGGTCGGGGACTTTCACGCCGCGCTTGGGCGCGACGCCTCTGCCGTTGCCTCAATGGTCGCGCAGGCCGCAAGCCGGCCGGTGGTGGAGCGCGACACCGCTGCCCTCAGGGAGGCGCTGGTCGCGGCCATACAGGCACCGAGCGTCGAGGAAATCCGCATCGTTGACCCGGTTGGCGCAACGCTGCTGCGAGCTTATCGCGTCGCTGAGGTCCCGCAATTCGATTCCACAGCGGGGCCGCCGGCACCGGCCGGAGTCATTGTGCGCCCGCTCAGAACTGCCGGCGAAGGCGCGCAGCTCGGCACCGTCCTTCTCATAGCGGCGGAGGGCCGCTTTGCCGCCATGCGCGGGCACGTCTGGCGCGACGGCGTGATCGTTCTTTTCGTCCTTCTTGGCATCGGGCTGCTCCTGCTGGAATCCCACCTGCGGCCGGTCGCGCGCACCGTGGCGCGACTCATCGAATTCTCCCGTGCGCTCGAGCGCGGCGAAAGCGTGCCGCTGATGTACGAGGGCGGCATCCTCGAATTCGAATTGCTCGGCGACGCGATGCGCCGTGCGGCGGCGCATCTGCTCACGCAAAAGGAAGATCTCATAGCCGCCAGCGAGCGCATGATCACGGCGATCGAAACGCTGGAGGATGGCTTCGTGCTGTATGACGCCGATGACCGACTGGTGATATGCAACCAGCGCTACCGGCAGATTTACCGCAAGTCGGCCGACTTCATCGTGCCCGGAGCCCGCTTTGAGGACATCCTCCGCGAGGGGGTGCGCCGCGGCCAGTATCCCGAGGCGATGGGATGCGAAGAAGAATGGATTGCGCAGCGTATTGCGGCGCATCGCAGCGCCAACTCGGTGTTCGAGCAGGCGGTGGGCGACGGGCACTACCTGCGCATCGCCGAGCGGCGCACCCCCGATGGCGGCGTGGTCGGCTTCCGGGTCGATATCAGCGAGCTCAAGAAGGCCCAGGAACGCGCCGAGTCGGCCAATCGTGCCAAGAGCGCATTCCTCGCCAACATGAGCCACGAAATCCGCACGCCGCTCAACGGCATCATCGGCATGACCGACCTCATTCTTGAAACCCCGCTCAACGACGAGCAGCGCGACTATCTTTCGCTGGCCAAAAGTTCGGCCTCCAACCTGCTGGATATCGTCAACGACGTGCTGGATTTTTCCAAGATCGAGGCGGGCGGCCTTGAGATCGTCCGCGAACCCTTCAATCTGCAGGAATCGCTCGGCGCCGCCTTGAAGCCGCTGGCCTTGCGCGCGAAGGAGAAAAAGCTGGACTTTTGTTTCATTGATGATGCCGGCATAGAGGATGACCTGATCGGTGATTTCGGACGCTTGCGCCAGGTTGTCGTCAATCTGCTCGGCAATGCGATCAAATTCACCGCGCACGGCTCGGTGGTGCTGCGCGTCAGCGCGCTGCCGGCGACCGATGGGCGCAGCCGGCGGCTGCGTTTCTCGGTGCGCGACAGCGGTATCGGCTTGGCGCCGCAGCAGCAGGCGCGCCTCTTCCAGCCGTTCATGCAGGCCGACGCATCGATCGCGCGCGTCTACGGCGGCACCGGGCTGGGACTCGCCATCTGCAAACGGCTCGTCGAGGCCATGGACGGGCGCATCTGGTTTGAAAGACCGGCCGGCGCGGGAAGTGAATTCCTGGTCGAATTGCCGTTCGAGCTGCGCGAGCGCACAGTTCATCCACAGCAGGCGCCCGTGGACGATGCGGTGCAGCTCGATCGCAGCCTGCGCGTGGTGGTGGTGGAAGACAATCCGATCAATCGCCTGATCGTCAACCGGCTGCTCTCGAAGCGCGGCCACTATGTGAGCGAAGCCGGATCGGCGTCCTCGGGTCTGGAACTCATCGAACTCGAGCATCCGGACGTCGTGCTGATGGATTTGCAGTTGCCGGGCATGAGTGGACTGGAGGCGTTGGCGCGGTTGCGTGCCTCCGGGGGGGCAGCGGCACGGGTGCCGGTTATCGCCCTCACCGCGCACGCGCTCACGGGCGACCGGGAACGCTGCTTGGAAGCGGGCATGGACGGGTATGTGTCCAAACCATTCAGTGCCAAGACATTGCTCGATGAGATCGCCAGGGTGCTCGCAGACCGGCTCGTGCCGATCAGCGCCGCCGCCCCGGCGCCGGGCGCGGCCCACCCGTTCGCGCGCGTGCTCGAGGGACTGGAGGGCGACGTCGAGTTGTTTGTCGAAATCGCCGCCATCGCCCGGACGGAATTTGAACGCACCGCGCGCAGCCTGGCCGAACTCGCGGCGGCAGGGGACTTCGTCGGGATCGCCGCCGAGGCCCACTTGCTCAAGGGCACCTGGTCGCTCTATGCGGCGGAGCGGGAACAGAAGCTGGTTGCGGATCTGGTTGCCTCGGCAGGCCAGAGCGACGCGACCCGCACCGGGCCGCTCGCTGCGCTCCTCGTCGAGGCGCTGGATAATACTGCGCAGGCGCTGCGCGCCTGGCTTGAACAACACCACACGGAAGCGAAAACAGCATGAGTCAATCGCAGGGAAAGCCGGTATTGGTTGTCGAAGATGACGATCTCTTTGCCGCTACGCTGATCCGTTTCATGGAAAAGCGCGGTTTCCTCATGGAACGGGAGAAGCGCGGCGATCGTGCCGTGGAACGCATCCTCGCCATGCAACCCGTTGCCGTGGTGCTCGATTGCAACCTGCCGGGCAAGGACGGTTTCGAAGTGTGCCGCGAAGTGCGCTCCGGCTACCACGGTCCGATAATCATGCTCACCGCCCGCGATGACGATATCGATCAGGTGCAGGGGTTGGACTCCGGCGCCGACGCCTACCTGCTCAAACCCGCCACGCCGCACGTGGTACTCGCGCACCTCACCGCGTGCATGCGCCGCGTCAGCAAGGCGCCGGGAGAAAGTCACGACGAGTATCGCTTCGGGCGTTTTTTCATCAGTCGCGCCACCCGCATCGTCAGCCTCGACGAAGCCGAGGTGTTTTTCAGCACCGCGGAATTCGACCTGCTCTGGCTGCTGGTGAGCCGGGCCGGCAGCGTGCTCTCGCGCGACGACATCAACAGCAACTTGCGCGGCATCGAACACGACGGCCTGAACCGTTCTATCGACATGCGAATTTCGCGCCTGCGCAAGGCGCTCGGGGACGATGCGGAAAACCCGGTGCGCATCAAGACCGTGCGCGGCAAGGGCTATTTGTTCAGTCGCAGCGACTGGGACTGACCGGACCGGGGGCGGCCGGCTCCACACCCTCGGGCCCGCGGCAAGCGGGCTTTTTCAAGCGGCGATTCACCACCTGAGCCTTCGCGGCGATCTCGCTGCGACACACACACTCTTTGCCTCTGTCTCGGCCGATGCCATCGGTCCGCCTGCGCGTCCCGCGCGGATTTGCTGCGGCGCCACCGCCCGAATTACGGCACCCCCCCGGGGTTACACGCCGTTACACAAATCGCACGCATGCCCTCTGTAAGTCCAACCATGGCTGCACAGACCGGTTTGCGTTCGTCACTAATATTTGCCCCGTTGTTTAGCGCTCACGGTTATTTCGAAGAGTTGGCGATCGTCGAAGTTTCGTTCAAATTTTCAAACGAGGAAAATATTTCATGGATAAGAAGCAGGAAAGATTGATTCAGCGGACGATGGACACGCAGCGCGAACTCACGCGCTCGGGCCTCGATCGTCGCAATCTGATGAAACTGGGCGTGTTGAGCGCCGGCACCGGCATGCTGCTGCCCATCTCGGGCCTGAGCATGCGCGCAGCCTATGCCGCTTCCACACCGATATGCCCGATTCCGGGCGTCGATATGATCAGCCCGCGCACGACGCCGTTCAAGGACCCGTTCCAGCGCCTGTACGAAATAACACCCACGGTGTCAGTCGAAAACCTGCCCGGTGGCAGCGTCGCCGGCCTGACCGACAGCATGTTCCTGCGCGGCGGCAAGCCCACTGCGGCCCCCACCAATGCACTGGACTCCAAGCTGCGCCTGCTGCGGGAGCATCCCGAGCTGGCCAACGCCACGCCGAACGCCAATCTCGCCCATCAGGGTTGGGACGGCACCGACAAGAACGCCGGCCTGCTTGCCGCGCCGAGGGATTTCTACGAAATCCGCGAAGTGCAGCACAAGCATGTCTGGCACAGCGAAATGCCCGCAGGTGCGGCCGGCCAGTTCGCCTGGGGTTTTGCGCCGCGCAACTTCGCCGGCGGCGTTACCGGCAGGGCGGGGAACATCACCGGCGTGCCGGGTCCGGTGCTGCGCCAAAAGTATGGCCGCTCGCACATGATCCGCATGTACAACGAACTGCCGTCGACCGCGCAGGACGCCGTCTCCGCGCTCGGCTTCGGCACCTCGACCTCCTGCACCCACATGCACAACCACCATACGCCCTCGGAGAGCGATGGCGGCCCGCTGTACTACAACTACTCGGGCGGGTTCTGGGACCACCACTATCCGAACCTGTATGCGGGTATCAACCAGGGTTTCGTTTCGCCCAGGGCCGGCGTGCGCGGCGACTACCGCGAAGCGCTGGGCTCGCTCTGGTTCCATGACCACAAGCACGACTTCACCTCGCAGAACGTGTACGCCGGCCTGTTCGCCGCGTGCCCGATCTATGACGAAGTCGACACCGGCGACGAAACGGTTGCGGGCACCACCGGTGTGCGCTTCCCGACCCATTCGCAGGATGCGGGCAGCTTCCCCTACGAATTCGACGTGCCGATGTTCTTCCACGACCGCCAGTTCGACCCGAAGGGCGTGGACTTCTTCCCGCTGGCGTGTCTCGACGGCGCCATCGGCGACAAGCTCACCGTCAACGGCACCATCCAGCCCTTCTTCAAGGTGCAGCCGCGCAAGTACCGCATCCGCATGTACAACGGCGGCCCGACCCGCTTCTACTGGTGGTGGATGCGCCAGGGCGCCACGGGTTCGACCTACCTGCCGATGACCGTGATCGCCAACGACGGCAACCTGTTGCCGCGCGCCGTCGACGTGACCAACTTCAAGCAGGGCGTGGCCGAGCGCTTCGACCTGATCATCGACTTCTCCAAGTTCAAGCCGGGCACCGAGATCTTCATGACCAACCGCGGCGAACAGATCAACGGTCGCGGCCCCTCGGGCAAGCTGCTCACCACCGGCCAGGACGCGTTGAAATTCATCGTCGACGTGGCACGCCCCGGTCTGACCGACGCCAGCACCAAGATCGTCAACGGCATGGCCCTGCGCCCGCTGCCCGATCCGGTTGTCGTCACCACCGCCAAGCGCAAGGAATGGGTGTGGGGGCGTGGCAATGGCGTGTGGGATGCCAGCGGTGCAGTGTTCGACCGTTACGCAGCCCCCTACGAAGTCAAGGAAGGCTCTGCCGAAGTCTGGGTGCACAAGAACGGCGGCGGCTCCTGGTCGCATCCGATCCACCCGCACTACGAAGAGGGCCGCATCCTCAGCTACAACGGCGCGGCCCAGCCCGATCCGACGGCTCCGCTGCAGACCGGCCGCAAGGACGTGTACCGCCTCGACCCGAGCGCGACCATCGAAACGGGCATGCGCTTCCGCGATTACAAGGGCATCTACCCCATGCACTGCCACAACGTGGTGCATGAGGACCACGGCATGATGGCCATGTGGAAGATCGTCTGAGTCGTCTGCTCCACTGACCGCAAACCCCCGCACCTGAAACTTCAAGGATCACAACATGAACCGCAGAAACTTTCTTGGCGCGGGGCTGCTGGCCCCCGCCGTCGCCACGCTCGGACTGGCATCGACGCTGGCTGCCGCCTGCGCGCAGGCGGCGGGTGCACGGCCGCTGTCCTACGCAGCCAGGCAGGGCTTCCTGCCGAATGTGCCCCTGGTCACGCACACCGGCGAGGAGGTGCGCTTTTACGACGACCTGGTGCAAGACCGCATCATTTTGCTGAACTTTTTTGTGGTGGGCTGCACCGAAGGGCGCTGCCCCGCCGCCAACGCCAACCTGCGCAAGGTCCAGGACCTGCTGGGTGATCGCATGGGCAAGGATGTATTTTTCTACTCCGTCACGCTCGAGCCGGAAAAAGACACGGTACCGATTTTGAAGGAATACGCCGAGGACATTTTCGAGGTAAAGCCGGGCTGGCTGTTCCTCACCGGCAAGCCGGCCGACATCGATACGCTGCGCCGCGCGCAAGGGTTCTTCGACCCCGATCCGGAGCGCGACGCCGACGTCACGCTGCACAGCAGTTCGGCGCGCGTCGGCAGCGACTACCAGCAGCGCTGGGCCATGGTGGCCCTGGGCACTTCCCCCAGGAACATCCACAACACCATCGTCACGCTTTGATCCGGACAGGTTATGCGCTTTCACAAATTATTCGCTCCGCGCGGTGTCTCCACCCTGGCGCTGAGGGCATTCATATCGCTGGCTCTTTTGTCGCTCACGCTCACGCTGGCGGTGCGCCACGCGCATGCCGATGCAGGCCCCGTGGTGTCGGAGCAGCCGATCGCGGCGGAGTTGTTCGAACAGGGGCGGATCGCGGCGATCGGCGGTTTGTTCGGCGAGGCGTTGCAATTATTCCGCAAAGCCGCCGTCGAGGGCAGCCTGCCGGCGCTCTCGGCCATCGGCGACCTGCATGAACGCGGCCTGGGCGTTGCCCGCAGCGAGCGCGATGCGCTCACCTGGTACCGCAAAGCCGCGGCCTCGGGCGATGCCGAAGGCCAGGCCCGGCTTGGCCTGGCGCTGGTGCGCGGGGCATCCGCAGAGGACCTGCGCTCGGGCGTCGCCTTGATCCGGCAATCGGTCGCGCAGGGCAACGCCTTCGGCCAGTATGCGCTGGGCAGGCTGTACCTGGAGGGCAGGGGCGTGCCGCGCGACGAATCGATGGCCGCCACGATGTTCGAGTCCGCGGCCAGTCGCGGCGAACCCGCCGCGCAAAGCATTCTCGGGGAAATGTATCTCGACGGACAAGGCGTGCAGACCCACGCCGGCATGGCCGTGATCCTGCTCACCGAAGCGGCGCGCCAGGGCGAAGTGCCGGCGCAGCGGCGTCTGGGAACGCTGTTCCTCGAGGGCTGGGGTGTCGAGGCCGACGAACCCGAATCGGCCTACTGGTTCGAAAAGGCGGCGGAG
The DNA here is from genome assembly GCA_903859155.1 of uncultured beta proteobacterium. Classification (GTDB taxonomy): domain Bacteria; phylum Pseudomonadota; class Gammaproteobacteria; order Burkholderiales; family SG8-39; genus 2-02-FULL-62-17. The sequence continues at coordinate 6,870 of CAIOLO010000014.1, read as the reverse complement.
CGCGGCGATGCCGAGGCCGTGGCGCGCCTCGGCATCCTGCTGCTCAACGCGCGGCAGATGCGCACCGATCCGGTGAAGGCCGTCGATCTGCTGCGCCAGGCGGCGCAGGTAGGCAATCCACTGGCACAGTTTCATCTCGGTCTGTGTCTGCTTGAAGGGCGCGGCGTGCCGCAGGACACGGCGCAGGGGCTGAAGCTGGTGCGCCAGTCGGCCAGCCTTGGCCACGACGATGCACAAACCTATCTAAGGGAGTTACCGCAATGAATTTGCTCGATATCGCCGCCGCCGTTCTGGCCCCGGCGTTCGCCGTGTCGCTGCTGTGCTGCGCGCCCGCCCTCGCCCAGGACAAGCCCGCCGGGGACAAGAACAAGGTCGAGTTCGCGCGCGTGCAGGCCGAATGCGTGCAGAGCGCCGAAATCACCTTCGGTCCGCAGGGCCGCTGGCAGTCGTGCAGCGTGACGCGCGCCGGATTCGTCGCCACCATCGGGCTGCAGGATTTCTATTACGCGCATTATTGCCTCGCCAATACGGCCGGCCGTTGCGATCGGCAGGCGCAGGTGGTGTTTCGCAATCGCGCCTACCGCCCCGAAGCCTTTGTCGACATGGTGCGCATCGACCTGCCGGGCAGCGCTTATGACACTCCCCTGCTCATCGGTTCGGACACCGAGAGCGCGCTGGTCACCGGGGTGCAGTTTCCCGGCGAGGGCGAGGGCGAGCGCAGCTACTTTATCCGCAGGCAGGATCGCTGGGAGCCCATGGAAGCACGGGCGTGGCTGAAAAATTTGCAGGCGCGGCTACCAGCCGGACTTTCCGTGCGGGCGGTTCGCGCACAGTCGGCGTTGCCTGATCCGACCACCATGGTCGTGCACATGCCGCTGTTCCTCGCTGCGGACCGCGATTGTTGCGCCACGGGCGGGGCCGCCCAAGTGCAGTTGTCCATTGAGGGCGGCGTCTTTCAGGTTCTGGATCTGAAGTTGCTGCTGGCGCAAGGCGCAAAATGACCAAGGGAATGCGCGCCGCGCTGATCGCGATGCGGCAGCAACTCGGCTGCATGCGCTGGGTGCCTGAGATGCTGCTGGCGGCCTGGATGCTCACCGGCGTGCCCGATGCGAACGCCGCCGAGGCGCGGTTGTGGACGCACGGCGTCGCTCCGCTGCCGGCGCTGGAGACTCTCGATGGCCGGCGCTTCGATCCGGGCAGCCTCGCTGGCAAGACCGTGGTGCTGAATTTCTGGGCGGTATGGTGCGCGCCCTGCCGCGAGGAGTTGCCGGCAATCGACCGCTATGCGCTCGCACTCAAGGGCAAACCCGTTGAAGTGCTGCTGGTCAACGTGGGCGACTCGAACACGGCGATCGGCAAGTTCCTCGCCAAACAACCGACGGGGCTGCGCTCGCTGCGCCTTGCGGCGGGCGAGTTGCCGGGCGAGGCGTGGCGCTTCTCTGCGCTGCCGGCCACGGTCCTCGTCGACGCGCACGCACAACCGCGCTGGGTGGTGCGGGGCAGCCTCGACGCGGAGGCCGAGCCGGTGCGTGGCCTGCTGGCGCGGCTGACGGGGGCGATATGAGCGCCGATACCGGCGCAGCGCCGGCGCATATCGAGCCGGTGTTCAATCTGCTGCGCCGGTTCGGCCTCGCCAGCCTGGCGGTGATCGTCGCGATCGCCGTAGCCACCAGCGTCGTTCTTTCCGATTTTGTCACCGAGCAGTTTCTCCGCCGCGAAGCGCGCCTCACAGCGGATTTTGTGCAGCAGGTCCTGCTCACCAACGAATCCATCGGCTTTTTCGAAAATTCCGGCGACCCGGATCTGGCGCGGCGTTTCGCTGCGAGTATCGATCATTTGCGTTCGATGGCCGAAGTGCGGCGGATCAACGTCTATTCGCGCGAGGGCGCCGTGCTGTGGTCGGACGATACCGCCATCATCGGCAAACGCTTCAACCGAAATGACGAACTCGAACGCGCGCTGGGCGGCGAGCTCGTGGTCGAAGGCGGCAAGATGTCCGCTACGCAGCGCGCCAAGGCCGAACATGCCGGCATGAGCGCGCAGAGCGTTTTCTACGTCGAAACCTACATGCCGGTGAGAATGACCGGACGCTCCGAGGTGAGCGGCGTCATCGAGTTGTACCGTGCGCCGGAGGCCCTGAGCGCCGCGATCACGCAAGGCCACTGGCGCATCTGGCTGAGCGCCGGCCTGGGCGCTCTGGCGCTCTATCTGACGCTGTTCTGGATCGTGCGCAGCGCCGACCGCAGGATCCGCAACCAGCACGAGCGCCTGGTCAAGACCGAAACCATGGCCGCGGTGGGTGAACTTGCCGCGTCGGTGGCGCACAACATCCGCAATCCGCTTGCCTCGATTCGCTCGTCGGCGGAACTGGCGATGGCCATAAGTTGTTCGGTCCCCTGCGAACAGATGCGCGACATCATGACCAGCGTCGATCGCATCGAACTATGGCTGCGCGACCTGGTCAACCTTGGCCACACCGATCCTTTGCCCTACGCGAAGGTCGATGCCGCGCAATTGCTGCGTGAATGTTTCGAGCGCGGCGCGGACGAATTCCGGCGCCGCGGCATCGACGCAAGGGTGGAAACCGGCGAACTGCCGGCCAACGTCAAGGTCGATCGCGCGCTGCTTGGCCACGTATTGCACAGCATCGTCAACAACGCGACCGAGGCCACCGCGCCGGGCGGCCGCGTCACCGGCGAGGTGAGGGCCAAGGGCGGCAGGGTGGAAATCCGCACCGCCGACAGCGGCTGCGGCATAGCACCTGAAAACCTCTCCCGGCTGTTTGGCCTGTTTTTCACCACCAAGCCGCGCGGCCTGGGCATCGGACTCACGCTCGCGCGCCGCGCCGTCGAGCGCTTCGGCGGGACCATCCGCGCAGAAAGCGCGGTCGGCATTGGAACGACCATGATCATTGAACTTCCGGGAGTGTCATGATGGCTAGACTGCAACTGAGCGAAGACGAAACAACCCTGGCGAAGAGAAATCAGTCGCGCTACGCGAACGTCGACGCCGCACAGTTGTTGCGCGATTGTTTCGAGGGCGGCGCGCAAGAGTTCCGGCGCCGCAGCATCGACGCAAGGGTGGCCCCCGCAGGCCTGCCGGCCAACGTCAAGGTCGATCGAGATCTGCTCGGGCATGTGCTGCACAGCATCGTCATCAATGCGACCGAGGCCACCGCGCCCGGCGGTCGCGTTACCGGCGAGGTGAGGGCCAGGGACGGCAGGGTGGAAATCCGCACCGTCGACACCGGTTGCGGCATAGAACCTGAACACCTTCCGCGGCTGTTCAACCCGTTTTTCACGACCAAGCCGCGCGCGCTGGGCATCGGGCTCACGTTCTCGCGCCTCGCCGTGGAGCGTTTCGGCGGGACCATCCGCGCCGAGAGCGTGGTCGGTATGGGAACGGCCATGGTCATCGAACTCCCCGGAGCGTAACGATGGCCAGTCTGCTGCTGATCGAAGACGAAGAGACACTGGCGAAGAACATCGCGCGCTTTCTCGAGCATAGCGGCTGGGATGTTGAAATAGCCGGCACCGCCGAGGAGGGCTTGAAGCGGGTGGCGTCACTCGCGCCCGATGTGATCCTGCTCGATTTCAGCCTGCCGCGCATGGACGGTCTGGCCGCGTTGTCGATTCTGCGCGAGCGCGACCCGCGCTCGCGCATCGTCATGCTCACCGGGCAGGGTAGCGTCGAACTGGCGGTCGATGCGATGAAGGCGGGGGCGGTGGACTTCCTTGCCAAGCCGGTGGTGCTGGCGCAATTGAAGCTGGTGCTCGACAAAGTGGTGAAAGAGGTGCGCGTGCGCAACGAACTGGCCTATTACCAGGGGCGCGACGCCGGCGGCTGCGCCGCGCTGATCGGCCAATCGCCCGTGCTCACCGCGCTCAAGGACCGCCTGCGCCGCGTAGTGCGGGTCGAGTCGACCGACGGCAGTCCGCCGCCCTCGCTGCTCATTACCGGGGAGACCGGCAGCGGCAAGGAACTGGTGGCGCGCGCCTGCCACGACGAAAGCCCGCGCCGCGAGGGCCCGTTCATCGAAGTCAATTGCGCGGCGATCCCGGCCAACCTGCTCGAGTCGGAACTGTTCGGCCACGAACGCGGCGCGTTCACCGACGCGCGTGAACGCAAGATCGGGCTGATCGAAGCGGCCGACGGCGGCACGCTGTTCCTGGACGAAATCGGTGAAATGGATCTGGCGCTGCAGGCCAAGCTGCTCAAGGTGCTCGATGACCATCGCATCCGGCGCCTGGGCGGCCTGCAGGAGCGGCGCGTGGACGTGCGTGTGATCGCGGCCACCAATCAGGTGCTGGCCGAAAGGGTGGAGCAGGGGCGCTTTCGCGCCGACCTGCTGCACCGCTTGCGGGTGATCGCTTTGAGTGTTCCGGCGCTGCGCGAGCGCGGCGCCGACATCGGTTTGCTTGCGGCGCATTTTCTGGAGCAGTTCGGCCGCCGTTACGGCAAGCCGGCGCTCGCCCTCACGGCGGCGGCGCAGGCCGCACTGTGCGCGCACGACTGGCCGGGCAATGTGCGCGAACTGCGCAACACCATCGAGCAGGCGGTGCTCACCGCCCGCGATGAGGGCATCGACGCGGAGGACCTGCTCCTGCCCAAGGCGCAGGAGGCGTGCCGGCCGTTCGCGCCGCACGGCGCCGTGTCAGAGTGTGCGGTGATTCCGCTTGCCTCGATGGAGCGCGAACTCATCACCCAGGGCCTGCACAAATCCGGATGGAATATCACGCGCGCAGCCGGCCTGCTGGGCATATCGCGCGACACCCTGCGCTATCGCATGGAACGCTATCAATTGCTGCGTCCCGGCGTCGGCCAGGCGAACGGCTGAACGGGTTCGCCGTTCCTGCCGCATCGGGCAAGCCGCGGCCGCTTGCCCGTTTTTTCAGAAAATAGAAATGCCCGCCTCCTGTGTTGTCGCTCGCACGGTCCGTCTGCGGGGCCTGCCGTGCGCCGTCGGCGCACCGGCTGTTTTATGCGGTACGCATCGCAGCCGCTTTAGATGCCTGGGGGTTGCGCGTCGGTTCGTGGGTGGGGCATTGCCCCCACTGCCGGGGGATATCCCCCACCCGCTTTTTGGGGTCGACCCGTCACGATTTTCAATCGCCAGACAAATCATTCACTTACAGAAAATCGCCGGTTGGCATCGTTCTTGCGAACCGTGTGTTGCGATCTTGTTTGTCGAACCGCGCGCGAGGCAGCAGAGCAGGACGGCGGCGGTTGACACAAGGTTACAGAGCGGGGACAGAAGGGCAACGGATTGGTCTCTTCGGGTTTGTATGCTGCGGTACCTGAAAAGGGCTTGCGGTGTCAGATGACCGCGCTTTTGAACGGTATTGCTTAAACCAGATCGCGCAGTGCAACCGATACAGGAGAAAAAATGGACTACATGATGCAAAAGGCAATCAGCAAACTCGGCATGTTCGCCGGCATTCTCGCGGCCGCGTTCGCGCTGGCGCTGCTCTCGGGCGAGGCCTCAGCCCAGTCGGCCAGCGCCGATGGCGAGATCCGCAAGATCGACGCAAAAGCGGGGCGCGTCATCATCAAGCACGGTGACTGGAAGGGTATGGAGATGCAGGCCATGACCATGGCCTTTCGTGTGCGCGACGCCGCCTTGCTAAGCGGACTGAAGGTTGCTGACACAGTGCGCTTCGCCATAGAAAAAGACGGCGCTGATTTTATCGTCACCGCGATTGAGCGCAAGTTGCAGCTCCAGGCCGCGGCCGACACCGGCGCCGCCGAACACGCCCATGCCCACATGCATGCGCACACAACCGAATCGCGGAGGTGACCCGCGACCGAAAAGATCTCTCACGGGAAAGCCTTGCAACAACATTTTTCATGACACCGCTTAATTCCAGAAACACATTTTTTATGAATTCTCTGCATCACTTTTATCTGACCACTTCAGGAGGTAATACATGAATCCTATTTTGAGAAATTCTGTCCTCGCAGCGCTTGCGGCGATGACGCTGGCGCAGCCCGCGCAGGCGGTGCTGCAGCGCCAGGGGCCGGTTGATCCGAGCCATGGCTTCCCGGCCTGGTTCCAGGACCGCAACGGCGTCGCGCTCGAGGTTTGCTCGATCAACAGCCCTGATGCCATCGGCCTGGCCGTCGTTAACGCCGGCCTGTGCGCCATCGTCAACGTCCCGGCGCCCAACGGCGTTTCCGTCGCACCCGAGGTGTTCCCGACGAACTTCTCGACCGAGCACTTCTACACACTCACCAGCGCGAGCCTCGCGCCGGCCGGACAGGGCAACCTCGGCAACGTCGCCGTGCCCACCCCGGGTGCCGGCCGCATTACCTTCAATTTCGCGCTCGAGGCCTCCTTCGCCAACGGCGTGCCGACCGATGGTCAGCAGCTCTGGTTCACGCGCTGGCGCGTCAACCACGGCAACGTGGCCTGCACCGGCAACCACACCTATTACACCCCGGCCCGGTCGCCGCAGACCTTTGCCGGCGTGGCGCGCGGCAAGGTTTTTGAAACCACTGACACCGGCATGGGCAATCCCGCGGCCGTGATGTCGGGCGACATCGGCCCGTTCCTGCAGTCGAGTGACGTGGCCGGCGGTGTGCCCAGAGCGCCCTTCGTCGGTCCGGATGGCAAGAAGTACCTGTCTGACGGCGGCGGTGTGGGTAGCGCGATCACCGGCAGCGAGATTCCCAATGCCCTTGCCACCAGCACCAACCCCTATGTGCCGCCGGAAATCAAGGCGATGAAGTTCACCAACTACGTGGCGGTGCAGGGCCCTGGCGTCGTGACCGGCGATTGCACCCAGGACGAGATCGTTTACTCCACCAACACTTTCTCGCTCTTTGGTCGTTATTTCGGAGGACCGATTCCGTCGCGCAACAGCGTCGATC
>CAIOLO010000013.1 GCA_903859155.1 uncultured beta proteobacterium | reverse complement strand
GCGTTGCATCAGGCATTGCGCGCCGAGGACGTGTACCAGATCTTCCTGCCGCTGTTTCACGTGGTGGGTCTGTCCTGGTCTTTCCTGCCCGCCTTGTGGGCCGGCAATACGGTGGTGCTGCAACCGCGTTTTTCCGCCAGCCGCTACTGGCCGGCGGCGATCGAGCATGGCGCCACCGTCGGTTCGCAGGTGATTCTGTCGGTGCGGCTGCTTGCCGATCAGCCGGTGCCGGCGAAGCATCGCTTCCGCCAGTGGTTGAATGCGACGCACCTGCCCGAGTACCAGAAGAAGCTGGGCATCAACATGATGGGCGCCTGGGGCATGACCGAGATGGTCTCGCAGGGCATCGTCAGCGATCCCTGGCTGCCGCAGCGCGGCGGGGCGATCGGCAAGCCCTCTCCGGGATATCGCATTCGCATCGTCGACGACGATGGTCTCGCTGTCGCGCCGGGCGGCAGCGGTAATCTGCTGGTTGCCGGCGTGCGCGGTCTGTCGATCTTCAAAGAGTATTACGCCGACCCCGAGGCCACCGCGGCGGCGTTTGACGCGGACGGATACTTCCGCACCGGAGATCGCGTCATTTTGCACGAGGACGGGTTTATCGAGTTCAGCGAGCGCGCCAAGGATCTGATCAAGGTCGGTGGCGAGGGGGTTGCGCCGGCCGAAGTGGAGCGCGTGATCGCCGCGGTGCCCGGGATTCTCGAAGTGGCGGTGGTGGCCAGGCCCGATGCGCATTACGGCGAGGTGGTGGCGGCCTTCGTGGTGGTCGATGAAAGCCAGGGTGCCAAGGAGGCCCTTTGCCAAAACGTGATTGCACATTGCAGCGCGTCGCTGGCGAAATTCAAGGTGCCGCGCGAAGTCATCGTGCTCTCCGAGATGCCGCGGGTTAATATCGGCAAGATTTCCAAGGCCAAGCTGCGCGAACGGTTCAGCCGCCCGGATTGAAATCCCGGCATAAAGGAGTCACCCATGAAAAACCTGCTCGCCCCGGCTTTTGCCGCCGCGCTGGCACTCAGCACTTCGGTGTGGGGACAGGCGGGTTTCCCCGCCAAGCCGATACGCATCGTCACCCTGACCGCCGCGGGCGGGGCACTCGACATCGTCGCGCGCAGCATCGGCCAGAAGCTCGCCGAGCAGATGGGGCAGTCGGTGCTGGTGGAGAACCGCCTCGGCGCCGGTGGCAATGTCGGGGCGGAGGTGGTCGCCAAAGCGGCGCCCGACGGCTACACCATCGGCATGAATACGGTGTCCACGCACGGCATCAATCCGGCCTTGTATGGCGCGGGCCTGCCCTTTGATGCCATCCGTGATTTCGCGCCGATTACACTGGTGGCGGAGGTGAAGAATGTGGTGGTGGTCCATCCATCCATTCCGGTCACCGGCGCGCAGGAACTGGCGAACTACGCCCGTGCCAATCCGCGCAAACTGTCTTTTGGTTCGGCCGGTTCGGGCACCTCGCAGCATCTCTCCGGCGAGTTGTTCAAAATGCAGACCGGAACCGAAATGCAGCACATCCCCTACAAGGGCGCCGCGCAGGCGATACCCGATCTTCTCTCGGGCCAGATTCATCTGATGTTCGTCAGCATTCCCGACGTGCTGCCGCATATCAGGAGCGGCAAGCTGCGCGCCATCGGCGTTACTTCGCGCGAGCGTTCCGGCGTGCTGCCCGATGCCGCGCCTTTTGCCGAGCAGGGACTGCCGGATTTTGACGTGCGCGCCTGGTTCGGCATGATGGCGCCCGCGGCCACGCCGCGCGAAATCGTGGGGCGCTATTACAGTGAAATCGTGAAGGCTCTGGCACTGCAGGAAGTCAGGGCACGCTTGTCCGGAGTCGGATTGGACCCGGTCACCTCGGCATCGCCGGAGCAGTTCGCCGGTTTCATCCGGCAGGAAATCGCCAAATGGGCGCCGGTGGTCAAGGCCTCTGGAGCAAAGGCGGACTAGACGCGGCCCGAGTGCGACCGCTTTGAGCGCCATCTGCGGCGTCGCGATGAATCGAATTGCGGCTCGATGCCGCGCGCGAAAGGGCAGCAGCGCGGGGCATGATGTGCTGCGCTGCCGCCACCACGCTAGTGAACTACGCTGAAGGTCCCGTCACCGGCGTAACGCACCTTGGCGTCCAGAAAATAGGCGTTCAACTCGGCGCGCAACAGCTTGGCGGTATCGTAGGCTTCGCCGGAACGTGCCCCGGTGGAGCAGATAAAGACGATCGGCCGGTCCGCGGGCAGTGAGCCGATTTTCTGCGCCAGATCCGCCATGGGAATATTGGCCGCCCCCTTGATCGTGCCAGCCGCGTACTCTTGCGCGTCGCGGATGTCGACGATAAGCAGCGCGCCCGGATTGTCTTTCATCACGCGCTCGAACCATGCCGTCGAAACCGAGCCTTTCTCTTTGCCCAGTTCGACCTTGAGGTTCGCCCCCGCCACCGCGCCGGCGGCGGCAGGCGCGGCGGCCGCTGGTGGCGTGCCGTAGAGCTTGAGCCAGTCGGGGTGGCCCAGGGCGTAGGTCTTGACGTTGGTGTAGCCGAGTTTGCGCGCCTTCGCTGCCGAATTGGGGCTGAGCGGGCATTCGAGTCCGCCGCAATAGAAGATCAGCTCTGTCTCTTTGTCGGCCGGCAGCTTGTCGGTATTCTTGTCAAATTCACTGTCGGAGATGTTGATTGCGGTCGGAATGATGCCGTCCTTGTCCGCCACGCGCTTGGGTCGCGAATCGATCAGCATGTAACTGGCCTTCTCGTCGATCAGTTTCTTGACGTAAGCGCCGGCGACCGCTGCGAACTCGCCCTTGGCGACCCACTCGGGATAGCCGTTGGTATAAACCTTGACATTGGTGTAGCCGAGCGCTTCGGCTTTCCTGGCCGAATTGTGGCTGAGCACGCATTCGGGGCCTTCGCAGTAATAGAGCAGCAACATGCTTTTGTCCTGCGGCAGCTGATCTTTCATCTGCTCGAACCTGTCGTCCGGAATGTTCACCGATCCCATGATGTGGCCGGGGTTGAATTTTCGCGCGGCCGGTCGCGCGTCGATCAGCATCACGCCTCTCTTGGGCGGGATGGCCACCCACTGCTTGACGAAATCATAGCCAACCTGGTTCTTGTAATAATTGGCCTGCGCGGCCTGCAGGCTTGCCGCCTGGGCATGCGCCGGGGTGCTCCAGATAACCGTGGGCAGCGCCGCTGGCAGAGCCAGGATCAGCGCGACGGCCAGGCTTTTCAATTGTGTACGCATGATGATCTCCTTGATGGTTAACAAAGTTAGCTGCATCCGGCCGGCGCATCGCCGTCCTTGGCGCTTTTGTGCACGAAAGCCTTGACGTCCTCGATCAGGTCTTTTTCGGGCACGTCGGCGTATTTCGCCGCCGCGGGGTTCTTGGCCTTGATGCTGTCACGGTATTGCTTGCTGAAATACGAGCTGACCGTGTCTTTGCCCTTGTTGTGCTTGTTGGCCTGCAGGTAGCTTGCCCATTCGGCCATGGTCCTGTCATTGGGGGCGATGGGTTTCTTCAGTTCTGCGGTGTGGCAGGTCGTGCAAATCTGCCGGTAGTAGATGCGCCCGCGCTTCCAGTCGCTGTCATAGGCCCGTGCCGCGCTCATTGCGCCGGCGCCCAGCACGACCACCACCACTGCCAATCCAAATTTGCGGTTCATTGCGATGTCTCCTGTGCTTCGAATAGATGGGATTTCCGTCTGCTCCTAACGGCCGCCGGCGTTGACCACGGCCGCGGCCGGTTCGCTTTCCTGCGCATCTTCCCAACCGGTGATCATTGCCTTGATGTGGGCGAGCGGCGTATGTCCGGTAGTGGAGAGGTAGAGATGGCCGATCAGGAAAGCCAGCATCATGAATGCCGCGGCCGTATGCACCAGCGCGATCGTGCTGAGCGGAAGGCCGGCAAGAACGGCGATTTTTGATGCGGCGAGTTCGTTGTAGTAAAGGCAGGCGAGGCCGCTTACCCAGATCAGTGGGTTGATGAACAGCTTGACCATGAGATAGGCCAGGCGCTGCAGCGGATTGTGCTTGCTCAACTGGGTCGCGCGGAAAGGATGCGGCGCGCCGGTGAATATCCCAACCGAGTAGTAATTCATGACGGCGACGATGTTCCTGGTCGTCGGGATGTACTGCCTCCATTCGCCGGTGGTGAAATGCCAGAAGATCGCGAACAGCCACAGGCCGATCAGTGTCCACGCCGCGCTGGTGTGCAGGTTCGCCGCCTTTTCCCAGCCGAAAAGGGCGTAACTCCCGTGGATCTCGAAGCCGGTCAGCAGCATGAAGATGATGAGGCCGGCCTGGGCCCAGTGCCAGAAGCGTTCGAAGCGCTTGAAGATATACATGCGTGGCATGACGGTTTCTCCCTATTTTTTACGCATGGATACGATGACGCGGCCGAGTCCGTGGACCAGCGTGCCAAGCAGCGTCAGCACCGCCAATGCCCAACCGGCGGTGTCGAGCCAGCCGGCGTGATCGCTCGCGCGGCCGGGAATGTAGATGCCGGGCACTTTTTCCAGCCGGCCCTGCGCTGCGTGGCACTCGTGGCAACGCACCGAATCCTTGGCCGGCGCCACCATGTGGGTAATGGGCCAGGTGCTTTCGGTGGAGACGAAATCGACCTTGCCGGAGAACGGCGCGCCTATCGACGCCATGCCGACGGCGACGGCTTTCTCCCAATTGAAATTGGTCCAGTAGCCGGTGTCGTCGTTGCCCGCCGTGTGCACCACGGCCAGCCTTTTGTTGACCGGGTCAAAGGCCTGTTTGCCGCGCATGATCTTGACGGGCCAGATCAGCGACTTGCCGTCATCGGCGCTGCCATCGAAGTGGTTGATCCGCGTGGGTTGTTCGCTTTTCTCTACCTTGTCGCTCAACAGCGTGTACCCAACCTTGCCGTTGAACCACTGGTAGTCGGGCACTACGTTCTCGCCCAGGACAAAGTCGCCTTTGGCAGCGGTATAGATGATGTGACCCTTGGCGTCCTTTATGATCAGCGGCTTGCCATCGGGCCCCATCCTGCCGCCGGTCGACCAGTCCCAGGACATTTTTGTGGCGACGCCGCCGCGTGCGAACTTCGGGATATGGCAGGTCTGGCAGGCCACCTTGTCGGTGTGGTCGTTGAGCTTGGCGATCTTCTTGTGCGGCGCCTGGCCGTGGCAGGATTGGCAGGTGGTCGGGTTGGTCGTGTACTCCTTGCCGCGTATATGCGCGTCGCCCTTGTCCTGCGCCGTCGGCGCATAGCGGCTGCCCGGTACCTGATGGCCTTCGGTCATGTGGCAGGTGGCGCAGCCGAAGTTGAGCCCCAGCGCATCCATGTGCACATCCAGCTCTTTCTCGGGCGAGGCGAGCGAACTGTCCATGTCGCCGTGCTTGACGCCGTCGCCGCCGCCGCCATAGAAATGGCAGGCGCCACAGGTGTCGCGGCTGGTCTTGCCGACTGCCTGTGCGATTTTCTTCAGATTGATCGGTTTGATCATGGTGCCCGAGCCCGGCGGAAATTCCATCGCCTTGGTGACTACGTTTCCGGCCATCCCGGCCTGCTTGCGGTAGTTGCCGGTGGTGTCGTGACAGACCAGGCAGTCGACGTTGACTTCAGAGGTGAAGTCGAATGTATCGTCCTTCCAGCCGTAACCGATGTGGCACACGTTGCAGGCCGCCTCATTGGTCCTTATCGAGGTACAGAAGTTGTTGATGACATTCTTCTTGCCCAGGAGTTGACCGTCCGGGCTCTTGTATTCCCATTTCCAGTGCTCAGTCTTGTGCAACTGCTTGGAGGCCTCGGTATGGCAGCTCAGGCAGGCCTTGGTGACCTCCGGCCCGGAGTTGAACTCCTGTTGCAACACCTTGAATTTGGTGTGATCGGAGGTGGACTTCAACAGTTTTGCCGAGTCCTCATCGGGCGCGGAGTGCGCCGCGGGGATAAGCGGCATGGAAACCATCAAGGCAACCATCAGGGCAACCATCAGGGCAACCATGAATCTTCCTGTGCGCATCGCTGCGTTCTCCTTTTGTAAAGAAGCACCCGCGAGGGTTATTGCGGACAGCCAATCAATCGGGATCGATGAATAACATTAAGCACCGATGGAGCAACGAGGTGTTGAGATACATCAACATATGCGCATAGACACATATATGGGCGACCCGCAGTCGAGCCGAAGACCAGGAGGACAGACGCACATTCGAGCTTTATCGAAAATTGCTATGGGTCGCATCTGATAATCCGATCACCCGGGACTTCATGCGGTGCCTAGAATTCGACCTTGCTGGAACATTGATTTTCGCGATGAGCGCAATCCGGAGGTGGATCTGATTGCCGCTGTCGAGGCATGGGGCCTTCTCACGCGAATCGGTGAGGTCTGAATGGGACCGGCAAAACAGGAGCGGCCCCGAAGGGCCGCTTGTGCCGGCTGCGCCTTTTTAGCGCCGAGCGGCTTTGAACCCGAAGTAGGCGATCGTGCCCAGGCCGACCACCGGGAGGGCGAGCATGTAGGCCAGGCCGATGAACGGGGCGGCGAGAAAGAGCGCGACGTTCTTG
>CAIOLO010000012.1 GCA_903859155.1 uncultured beta proteobacterium | reverse complement strand
GGATCAATCCAAACGAGTGGGAAGTACCGACCCCTAGTGATGTTGGCTTGCCGATGGGCGCCATGGCCGGTTTGAGTGCGATCGCCCAAGTTCTGCGAAGTAGCTGGGGATTGGATAAGGCGGATTAATCCCGAGTTATTTGATCTACTATCAGCGAATAGCGTGCGACTTTGGCAACTGCCCGTTGGGACGGGGCGCGGCGGGCGGGAGACGGATCAGCGAATGGGTTAGCCTCGTTCAGTCTCAAATTGAGACTTCAACATTTGGCTTCTAGCCATCCCCCGTCTAGTAATACGGGGGGAAGGTTCGGGGGGGCGGGCACGGCCAGGGTAGGGGGTATCACGCGGCAAAATGTGGTAATAAACGTGGTAACTGAGGATTGCCACACTGGGAATATCAAGTACTGTAGCCATTCTACAATGACAATGTGAAAGACACACCTCCGCCAAATCAACTGCTTACCACTTTCAATTATCCCGCCAGATATCGAATATTGAATTGACAATAATAAAATCCGTTTTTATTATGGTCAAATGTATCAACAGCGCCAACTTGCACCTGCATTAGGTCAAGCCCTTGCAGGGTTTCCCGCGGTCATCTTGACGGGCCCTCGGCAGTCCGGCAAAACGACCTTTCTCCAGCATGAAGCCGGAGAGCGGGCTGACTACATCAGTTTTGACGATCCTCTTGAACGCGACTTTGCTGCTGTTGACCCGGCAGGCTTTCTTGGGCGATTCACCGATCGCCCGGTTATTCTCGATGAGATCCAGTACGTACCGGCGCTACTGTCACATCTGAAGATGCGTATCGACAATGAGCCCGGTCGATGCGGCCGATGGCTGCTGACTGGGTCGCAACAATTCGGACTGATGCGTGATGTCAGCGAATCACTCGCTGGCCGGGTCGCTATTCTGGAGTTGCCGCCATTCTCCCAGGCAGAATTCCCTCGACCTGATTTGGAAGATGTCTTGTGGAATGGAGGCTATCCGATTCCGGCGATGCATCCGGATCGGCGCGACATCTGGCTGCGAAGCTACGTTTCGACCTATATCGAGCGTGACGTCCGGCAAATTCGGAATGTCCCGGACCTGAGGGTATTCAATCAGTTTCTCAATTTGGCGGCAGCTCGCCATAGCCAGGAATTTCATCCTGCCGACCTCTCGCGCGAACTGGGTATAACGCAGCCAACGGTGAAGTCATGGGGTGGAGTACTCGAGGCATCCTATGTTGCGCATTTCCTGCCGCCGTGGTTTCGCAACTATGGCAAACGAGTGGTGAAAACGCCGAAGTTCTATTTCTACGATGCGGCACTCGTCAACTTGCTGACACGCCAGCCGGATGCGGCCTCAGCACTCGCCGGCCCGATGGGAGGGCCACTTCTGGAAGGCTGGGTCGTCACTGAAGCAGTGAAGGCCTTCATGTCGCTGGGGCGGAAACCTGACTTGTATTTCTGGCGATCCCACGACGGCCTTGAAGTGGATTTGCTCATTGTGATCGATGGCAAGTTACAGCCGGTGGAAATCAAGTTGACTGCGACACCCGGCGCAGGTCATGTTGAACCGGTCAATCGATTTCTTGCGGTTGCTGGCGACGAGGCAAGCAAGCAAGGGATCCTTGTTTGCCGAACGGAAACTGAGCGGGCGTTGCCGAATGGTCATATTGCCATGCCATGGCAATCATTCCCCGATTGGCTACGCAAACGCTTATCCAAGGCGGTTGCGTGATCCGTCACTGAGGGCTCAATTGTCCCTTGAAAAGCCGTCTCCGCCACGCTCGAACTGTCCGTAATACAGGGAGATCCACGCCAGCGCCAGTACCAGCATGAATGTCAGTGCATTCGACGGTATTTGCAGATTGAAATCGACCGAACTGTGGATCATCAGCGCGATGATGCCCATCATGGCGCCGAAGGATATTCCTCGCATCAGGGGGTCGCGGCGCACGTATTGCGCCCGCAGCGCCACGGCGAAGGACATCAGCACCATAAGACCCAGCAGCGCAATGCCCACCGCGCCGGTCTCGCTGGCGAACTCGACGTAGTCGTTGTGGGCGTGGGTGTAGGTCTCGACGAGATGAGGGTCGCGATAACGCGGAAACACCACGCGGAACGATCCCAGTCCGGAACCGAATGCCGGATAGTCCTTCCAGATGGCCAGGGCCAGTGTCGATTCGGGGCGCTCATCCTCGAGTTGGGTTTTTTCCAGGCGCTCGACCACCTTTTCCACGCCGAAATAGGCGCCGACGATGAAGATGTCGATGACTACCAGGGTTGAAAGCAGAATCACCATCGAACGAGGCGCCCGTTTTGCGAGCAACAGGCCGATCGCGCCGGTGACCAGCATGCTGATGAAAAATGCGCTATTGCCCATGCGCGAGCGCGACAGCACCAGCGCGATCACCATGATCACCAGCGCCAGGCGCAGCAGCATCTTGGTGCTGAGTATCCATGCGATGATGTTTCTGAAAAACTGTTTCCAGCTGCGCGATTTCTCGCCGGTCAGACTGCCTATCAGCAGGCCCAGGCCGATCGACAGGCACATCACCAGGTAGCCGGCAAAGTGGTTGCGGTTGACGAAGGTGCCATGTGCAACTGAATCTGCGCCGGGTTGCGAGGCCAGCGCCGTCAATCCGCCGTACATCGCCTGCGCGAAGCCGGATATGACCAGCGCATAGGCCGTGGCGGCGATGCGTTCGCGTCGGTCGAGCAGGGCGAGGCTCAGCGCAAAAAAAGCGACATAGGTGGCGCTTTTCAGCAGACCATCGCGCGTCGCGTATTGATCCAGCGTCAACGGCGCGGCTACATGTTGAAGCGGCCAGGCCGCATCGGCGTGCCAGCGGGCCGCCGCGGGTGACAAGAACTGCAGCAGCTCCGGCGGCAACGGCACCAGTTGCAGCGCGACGTAGACCAGCCACAGCGCCATACACAGCAGCGCCGGCCAGGCTCCGATCAGTGCGGGGCTGCGATGGTTGTTGCCGCGCGCATAGCCGACGAGCCACCACAGCGTGAGCGCAAACACCACCAGTTCAAGAATCGCCCATGCCCAGGGCCGGTTGCTGCCCAGTGGCACGGGAATCCAAAGCAGCAGCGCCAGATAGCCAGCGAACAGGCCGCGGCTCGCTGCAGGGTGTGCGTAATCGGTGCTCATAAAATAAAACAGGCCAGGCAGTTTTCGCTACCTGGCCAGCCAGCTCAGATGGGCTTTATCAGCAGGGACTGCCGCCGCAGAACAGCGCCGGTGGTGTGACCACGGGCGTGGGCACAAACGTAGCGGGAGCGGTGGCAACCACCACGGGCGCTACAACCGGGGCTGCCACAGTGGGTGCAACCACCGCAGCCGCAACAGGTCCTGCTCCCGGTGCCGGCAGGGTATCGATGGTTGCCGTTGGTGTGAGAACCGGAGCGGCGACGACCACCGGTGCGGCAACGACCGCAGGTGCTACCGCGGCGGTGATCGGCGCAATGGCCTGTACCGTTTGCGTGGCAGTAGCGGCGGCTGTCTGTGCCGTCGTGGCCGCCGTTTGCGCCGTTGCGGCCGCGGTCTGCGCTGCTGCGGCTGTCGGTGCTGCAACGGCTTGTGTCGCCGCCGCCGCCGCCGTCTGCGACTGCGCAGTGGCGACAGTGGCTTGCGTGGTCGCCGCAGTGGCCGCTGTTTGTGCCGCCGCGATTTGCGTGGCCTGTCCGGACGCCGTCGCCAGGACCAGTGTCGCCTGCGCCGTGGCTGCCGAAGCTTGTGCGCCGGCCGCACTGGCCGCCGTTTGCGCCGCGCTGGCCGCCGCTTGAGCGGCGACTGCGTTGGTTGCCGTTGCCGCCTGGTTTGCTGCGGTAGTCGCTACTTGCGACTGTGTCGAGGCGGCGGTTGCCTGCGTTGCGGCCACATTGGCTGCAGCCTGTGCCGTAGCAACCAATGCCGTCTGCCCGGTTGCCTGCGCCACCACGACTGCCGTCTGGGCTGTTGCCGCAGAGGCCTGGGCAGTGGCCGCACTGGCCGCAGTTTGCGCTGCGCTGGCCAGGGCCTGGGCAGCTATCGCGGTGGGTGCTGCTGCCGCCTGCGTGGCTGCGGTTGACGCGACCTGCGACTGTACCGTCGCCGCGGTTGCCTGGGTGGTGGCCACATTGGCGGCCGTTTGCGCCGCCGCCGCGAGTGTCGCTTGTCCGGAGGTCTGTGCCACGACGACCGCAGCCTGGGCCGTTGCCGCCGCAGCTTGCGCGGTAGCCGCGCTGGCCGCCGCACCTGCCGCACTGGCTGCTGCCTGAGCTACCACGGCGTTGGTTGCCGTTGCCGCCTGTGTTGCCGCCGTGGTCGCCGCCTGCGACTGCACTGCCGCCGCGGTGGCCTGAGTGGCAGCCACGTTGGCCGCTGTTTGCGCCACCGCCGCTAATGCGGTCTGCCCGGAGGTCTGCGCGACGACCACAGCCGTCTGCGCTGTTGCCGCCGAGGCTTGAGCAGTGGCCGCGCTGGCCGCTGTTTGCGCCGCGCTAGCTGCCGCCTGGGCCGCTACTGCCGTAGTCGCTGTGGCCGCCTGCGAGGCTGCCGTGGTTGCCGTCTGCGACTGCACCACGGCCGAGGTCGCCTGGGTCACTGCCGCTGTGGCTGCCGTCTGTGCCGCCGCCGCCTGTGCCGTCTGCCCGGTCGCTTGCGCCACGACAACCGCCGCCTGCGCCGTTGCCGCCGAGGACTGCGCACTGGCCGCACTGGCCGCCGCTCCGGCCGCACTGGCTGCCGCCTGGGCCGCTACCGCCGTAGTCGCCGTGGCCGCTTGCGTGGCCGCCGTGGTCGCAGCCTGCGACTGTACCGTCGCTGCCGCAGCCTGCGTGGCCGCCTGGACTGCCGTGGCTACTGCCGCCGCCGTTGTCTGCGCCGACTGTACCGTCGTCTGTGCTACCGCCACCGTCGCCTGGGCGGTGGTCGCTGCAGCCTGGGCGCTGGCTGCGCTGGCCGCTGCGCCGGCCGCACTGGCTGCTGCAGCTGCCGCCGCCGGCGTGGTTGCATTTGCCGCCTGGGTGGCCGCCGTGGTGGCCGCCTGCACCTGTGTCACCGCCGCTGACGCCTGGGTGGTCGCCTGAGTGGCCGCCGCCGCCGTTGTTGCTTGTGCGGCTGGTGTCATTGTCGTGGTTGCCGCTGCACCCGTTGCCGCCTGCGCGGTGGCCGCCGAGGCCTGGGCACCGGCGGCACTGGCCGCCGCGCCTGCCGCTGAGGCCGCCGCCCGCGCTGCCGCGGGTGTCGTGGCCGCTGCCGCCTGGGTCGCCGCGGTCGTCGCTGTTTGCGCCTGGGTCGTTGCCACCTGGGCTGCAGTGGTCGTTTGTGCCGCGCTGGCCGTGGCTACCTGAGTTGCTACGGCCGCACTTGCCTGCACGCTGGCGGCGGTCACCGGCGGTGCTGCCGCTGCGGCAGTTACCGCCGCGGCGATGGTGGTTGCCGGCGGTGCCGGAGCGGCCGGCGGTTGCCCGCCGCTTTGCAACGCGGTTGTCAGGGTTGTCTGCGATTGGGTTGCCGCCTGCGCTTGTGCGGTGGCAGCCGTAGCCTGGGCTCGGGCCGCGGCTGCAGATGCCTGGGCTGCTTCTGCTGCCGCAGCCGCAGCGACCGCGGGTGCCGCGCCGCGTGCTGCATTGGCAGCGACCGTTGCCGCATTGGCCGTGGCCTGGGCCGCTCTGGCGGCCGCCTGCGTGGTGACCGCAGCCGCAGCCGATGGCACCGCGACGGGCGTATTGGTCGGCATCACCTGCGCGGCCGCCGAGTTGGCGACGGCCTGGAACGCGGGCGGTGCATTGACAATCGACGCCGGCGGCGTCGGGTTCTGTCCCGGGGTGTGCGCGGAGAACTGCCCGGCGTTGATGGCGAGGCCGCCTGCCGGTCCTGCTCCTGCTCCCGGAGCCGGTATCAGTTGAATGCCGCCATGCGAAACCGACGCGGTGACTTCACCATTGGTCCCTACGGACAAGGTGGTGTCCGTGCCGCGTATGCCGATGGTTGAGGTGCCGGCGGCAAGACGCACATTGCCGCGGTTGGTCGAACCGACCAGGCCCGTGACGAAACGCAAGGCCCCTTGCAGCAGGCTCATGGCCGAAGTGCCCGCCGCGGGGTTGCGCGCGTTGAAGTTGAACTGGTCGACACGGAATGTGGTGTTGGGCTGCAGCGAGGCGAGTTGTCCGTCCTCGAATTTCACGACCACGGTGCTGTTGGGCCCGGTGCGAAACGTGGCACCCGGGTCGAAGGTCTGGCCCTCCCGGACCGCCTGTGCGCTGCCGCTACCTTGCTGCAACCGCACGTCGCCGGCTGTCTGGTGCACGTAACCCACCTGAGACCATGCGGCACTCGCGAACACTGCCAGTATCGAGAACAAGGACCAGGAAAAAACCTTGGGGGTGGATTCGAAAACTCGGGACATTGTCATGAGCTTGACCTTCCTGTGGACGTTTTTTGTTTGGTGACCGTATTGCATGCAGTATCTACGGCCGAATTATTGTATTTATTTATAGCACAAATGAGTTCATTTCGACCGAAATATTTGGCGACACTGAGCATGTTTTTGGCGTCTCGTTTGGCACCGCGCTGCATCGTTTTGAGGACCGAGTCCTGCTGCTCCTGATCGAGCCGGTCCCAGACCGCAAGGCTGACGTAGAACACGATTTTCTGCACATCGGGCTCCCAGGGGCCGAGGTCATCCGCGCGCCGCAAGGCCTGGGACAACTCCCCGTCAATTTCGTTCTGCGCAAGCTTCGCCAGTGCGAGGTTCGCCCAGATGTATGGCGAGGTCGGCCGCTCCAGCAGTGCCTTGTGCAGATGCAGGTTGGCGCTGACGCCGGCATTGCGCAGGGTCAGTGCCTGCAGCGGACCGGTGAAAATGCGCAGCCGTCGGGTCTGCAGAGCACCCATCTCCTCCAGAGCCCACGCATTGTCTGGCGAGTAGCGCAGGCTCTCGGTAAGGTAATGCAGCGCGCGCGTGCCGCCTTCCTCGCGGAAGCGTTGATCGGTCAGCGAGGGGTGAGTGAGTTCCTGGTTGGCCAGCAGAGCGTAAAAATTGGAAACCCCCTCTCTGGCAGACAGCAGCAGAAAAACGCCGACTAGCAGGGTGAGCGCCATCGTCGTCGCGGTCCGGCCCGAGGGATATGAAATAACCGGCATCAATGTTTTGCGGGTGACAGGAGTGTTCAGATTATCAGATTGACAGGCAGGCAACGGGTGCAATGAAATAAAAAAAGCGGCAACGGGAACGATGCGCATTGCGGTTCCTGTTTGTCCTGGTCGCGTCGTTGTTTTGTGGCGTGGGGATGGCATTGTCATATAGGTTTGTTATGACGTTGGCATGCGGCGTGGCAATGCCATTGTCATGAAAGTGGTCTGCCTGTACTCGATGACAGCCTACCCGATACAATCGCCGCTATTGCGTTGCCGGCCTGAGCCGCGCGCAGCCAGTTGTCATTGCTTCTCATTTAAGCGTTTTGTTGCTCGCCTGCCTGTGGGCTGGACGCCGCAACCATCGAAGGGGATTTCTCGTGTTCGTACGATCAATTCTGGTGGCATTAATCGCACTGAGCGGCTCGGTCATCGCCTTTGCTCAAACCGATACCACCGGAGTCCAGTTCGACTACCCGAACGAATACAAGGTCAAGTCGCTTGCCGCGCAGCGCGCCATCCTGCTGCGCCACTTTCCGCAGTTGAAAGGCAGTGTGGCCAGCACGTCGCCACTGCCTGACGGCGCTGAAGGCTACTTCGCCATTCCGCGCTGGGAGAAAATCGCCCCGACCTACGGCGAGGCGCTCGAGAAAGTATTTCGTGCGCTGAAGAATTCGCGATCGGGCAGGTTTCACAATTACCACGAAGGTCAGTTGGGATCCAATTATCTTCGTGAAGAGAAAGCCAACCGGGCGAAATGGGATCATTTCGCCGGCCGGCAGGGCGCCGACATCGTGGTCGTGCCCGCGCAGTTCGGCATGTACTTCAGGGGCATGTCGGTCCGGCGCGTCCGCGAAAAATTCACCGACAACGAGTTCGGCCTGGGGGCGTATCACGTGGCCATCATGCTGCTCACGCATCCGGAGCGCCTGGCCACCGGGAGCGAGCTCTGGGTTTATGCGCCCGGGGACGAGTACTCGTACCGGGGCGACGGCAAGTTCGAACTTGCGCCGTTCTTTTATTTTCGCGCCGGCGAAATCGGCTTTGATGTCATCTGGTACGAAGGTGCCTACGACTTCTACGGCTCGGTGTCAGGATTCGTCGCGAAATGATTGACCCGGGGTAAGCCCTCAACACGCCTGCTGCAACAGCGCTTCATCCACCGTCAATGCGCCGCCAGGCCTTCATTGGCGGCGGAAATTCTGGCGGGCCGCTCGCGCACCAGTCGCCATGATTCCGGTTCGCCGACGATCTCTTCGGCGGCTTTTCTGGCCGGCTCCAGTTCGGGTTTTCGCGCGCTCATGTTGTGGGCGTCCGATGCGATCACCGTGACCCATCCCCTCTCCAGCAGTTGCTGCGAGCGTTGCTGGCACACCGGGCCGAACACCCCGGAAACCGAGCCGCCGGTTATTTGCAGCCAGCAGCCCATCTCCACAAACGGGCCGATTTTATTGACGTTGCGCATCACGTCCTTGTTGCGCTCGGGATGGGCGATCATCGGCCGTATTTTTCGCGCCAGTAGCCAGGCGACCAGCTTGTCGGTCCCCGGCGGTATGTGGCCATCGGGCATCTCGAGCAGCAGTATCCGGTAACCGTCCACGCTGCCCAGCACCGGCAACGCACCGGTGTCCTCCAGCGTCAGCACTTCCGGAGAGACATGCACTTCCGCGGCAAAACCGATCTCCAGGGCTATCTGCCGGGAGGCCAGTTCGGCGCGGAACTGCAGTGCGCGCTCGCGAATCCCATCCCGTGTGTTTTCGAAACGGCTGGGGACGTAATGGGGGGTGAGTATGGCGCGCGTGATCCCGCTTGCCACGGCGTGCCTTGCCAGGATCAGAGCCTCGTCCAGCGTGGCGGCGCCGTCGTCAATGCCAGGCAGAATGTGGCAATGAAGATCGATCATCAATAGGCGCGCTGCTTTTTCCCGCTGCCGGCGTAGCCGTAGCGCTTGTAACGCGAATACTTGCCGCCATAGCTGATGTACTTGCCGTAGCCGTAGTAGCGTTCTGCCTTTTCCACATCGAGCTGGTTCAGCACCACGCCCAGCAAGTGCGCCTTGCCCTTTTTTACCAGTTCGATGCCGCCCTTGGCAACCTGGTAAGGCGTGGAATCGGCGCGCACCACGTACACCAGCGCATTGGCCACGCCGGCGATGATCACCGCATCGCTGACCAGTTGCACCGGCGGCGTGTCGATGATGATCACCTCGAAGCTTTCCTCAAGCTTCTTCAGCACATCGCTGAAGCGCTTGGATGAAAGCAGCTCCAGCGGATTGGGCGGCACCGTGCCGGCGGGGATGAAGTGCAGCTTTGATTGTTCATATTCGTAGATGCAATGGGCCGGCGGTTCGGTGCCGGCCACCAGTTGCGACAGGCCCGGTGAGTTGTTGTCCAGGCCGAGAATTTTGGCAACAGTGGGGCGGCGCATGTCCGCGTCGATGAGGCAGGTGCGCTTTACCTGGGCCAGCGAGAACGCGATGTTCATGGCCACCGAGGTCTTGCCTTCTTCGGGCACCGAGGAGGTCACCATCACGACCTTGTGCGGGGTGTCCAGCGCCGACATCAGTATGCCGGTGCGCAGGGTCCGCACCGATTCGGTGAACTGGTGGTGGGTGTCGGCCAGAAAGGCCCGCTGAACCTCGAATTTTTTATGCCGGCCGCGCACCCATTGCAGGATGCCGAGCAGCGGCGCGCCCAACTTTTCATCGACATCGCTGGTGGTGCGCACCGTGTTGTCCAGGCGCTCGAGCAGCATGGCCAGCATCATCGATAGTACAAATCCGATAACGAGGGCAATGCCGATAATCCGGGCCTGATTGGGCCTGACAGGACCTCCCGGGACGACGGCCGTATCCACCACCCGTGCGATAGTGGATTGCAGGTCGCCTGCGGCGCTGGTTTCCTTGAAGCGACTGAGGAACAGGTCGTACAACTGGCGGTTGGTCTGAACATCGCGCTCCAGCGAGGCCAGCTGGAATTCCTTGCGGCCGATGTTCTGGATATCCGCCTGGGCTTTTTCCAGTTGCGCCGCGGCAGAGCGTTCGGTGGCTTTTGCGACCTCGTATTCCCGCGTGATGCTGGTCACGACGGAATCGATGGTCTTTCGACTGCTGTCGCGGGCGCTGCGCAAATCCGATTCCGCGGCAATCATGCGCGGATGCTCCGCGCCGTAGCGCTTGCTGGCTTCGGCCAGCCTTCGTTCCGCCTCGGTTTCTGCATCCTTGGCTTTGGCCACCGCGGGATTGCGCAGCACCGCCGGAATAGTCTCTATGGTGGCCCTCGATTGGCCTTTGAGTACCGCCTGCACCTGGTTATAAGCATTCTCCACTTCGGATGCCCGCTGCTGCGAGGACAGCATGGTGGCCGTAAGGCCGTCGAGTTGCGCTTTGTTGCCCAGCGCAATGCCCTTGGAATCGAGGATCTTTTCCTTGTCGCGATACTGTTGCAGCGCGCGCTCGGAGGTGTCCAGATTCTCGCGCAGCCCCTTGAGGCGACCGGTGAGCCACGAGGCCGCCTTCTGCGTCATTTGCAGCCGAGATTCGAGGTCGTTCTCGATATAGACTTCCGGCAGTGTGTTGGCCACGCTGGCGGCCAGATTTCTGTCGCTGGATTCGAAACTCACCCGTATTAACTGGCTGTTGCGCACCAACTGGACGTCCAGTCCTCGCAAGACCTCGCCGATGGCGCCACCCAGAACAGCCTCATCCGAAGCCGGCAGCGGCTCTTGGGGCAGCCAGACCGCAGGAATGTAATTGCTGAACCGCGAAGACATATCCAGCTCCGGAGGCTTCTGCCGCGGATCGATGGCAGGATGGGTGACCAGGCCGAGGCGCTTGACCAGCTTGATCGCCATATCGCGCGACTTGATGATTTCCGCCTGAGTCTGGATGTGCTCCCGGTTGCCACTGATGCCGCCGTAGACTTCTTCAATGGAAACGACCTTGGACTTCGACGACTCGATGAACACCGTGCTGGTGGCGCGATAAATCGGCGTCAGCGACGAGGCATAGAACCAGGCGATGGCGCCGATCAGCAGCGTCAAAAAGCAAATCGCAAACAGGTGCTTGGAGATACTGCGGCGCCAGAACAGCAGGGAATGGGTAAGGGCGGCGTCACTCTTTGATTCGGCGCTTTGCTGCGGCAGTTGTTCTATTTTCATCAGGGGATGCTAAAAGAAGCTTTCTTCTATGGTCAGGATATCGCCCGGAAATACTTTCGTGTCGAGTTCGACCTTTTCCCGGTTCTGAGATAGCAATCCGTCGCGGATCACGAACATCTTGCTTTTGGATGCGCGATCCTTGAATCCTCCGGCAATACTGACGGCCTTGAATACCGTCAAACCAGGCACGAAGGGGTAACCGCCGGGTTTGTACACCTCGCCATTAATGAAGAACGGCCGATATTCATCGATACTGGCGGTGACTTTCGGATCGACCAGGTAGCGGCCCTTCAGTCCGTCGGTGACGTGTTTGACCAGATCCCCCATCGTCATGCCGCGAACACGGATTTCGCCCAGCACCGGGTACTGGATGGTGCCGGCATCGGTGAGTTTTACCTTCAGTTTTAAGTCTTCCTCGCCCAACACGTTGATGGAAATGACGTCGCCTGATCCGAGACGATACTTGGAAAGCAGTTCCGCATCCTGTGCACAGGCCGACCCGACGTGCAACAGAATCGAAACCAGCAGATAAACGAATCGAAACACGGTATCGCCCCCGGAAGCCAAAGAGCCCCTGCGCATGGCGCAAATTTAACCCAAAAAAACAGGCTTTGGGAACGAAGGATAGTACCTGATCGGGAAGGCGAGGGGCTCTGCCATCGAACTCCCCGGCCCGACTACAGCGTAGCCGCCACG
This sequence comes from uncultured beta proteobacterium, assembly GCA_903859155.1. Taxonomy (GTDB): domain Bacteria; phylum Pseudomonadota; class Gammaproteobacteria; order Burkholderiales; family SG8-39; genus 2-02-FULL-62-17. The sequence goes on along the minus strand of CAIOLO010000012.1, from coordinate 7,992 downwards.
AAGAACATGAGCACGTTGCGCTTGTAGCCGGCATCGATAACGGCGTTGCTCCTGCGCTCGGTATTGGTCCAATCCGCGCCCGCCTTGAGCCAGCGCTGGATGGCGTAGTTGACGCGCAGACCCAAGGTGGTGGTCTTGTCGTCTCTCTCCGCGCCCGAAACACCGACTGTTGAATAGGCAAACCGATTGGTCGCCTGGCCTGCTGTGAGGGCGGAGGAGATATTGCTGGTCCACGCATGGGTCCAGACCGCCTGGTTGTTCTGGGTAATACTGAAATCACCCAGTCCGGTGGAATCGGCGGTGTTGCGATTGGTGGTGAAGTCAACGCTCGAATAGCTGACCGGCTTCCAGTTGACACCGCCTTCCCACGATGTGCCGCTGAAGCTGTGAGAAGCGCCCGATTCAAAACTTTTGGTCTGCCTGCCGAAGCTCATCCGACCCGAAGTCGCCGCGGTCGCATCCCATCGAGCCCCTACAAGGAAAAATCGGTCCTTGCTATCGATGAGATTTGTATTTGCGGTGGTGTAGTGATAATCCGACTGCTTTAGCGTAAAGGTGGCATAGGTCTTGGGTTGCACCCGCCACAGGAATACACCACCAACGTCGGTCTTGTTCTGATCCAGATTTGCCGTTGATGACAGGTTGCTGACATAGGTCTTGGAGGTGTAGCCACCCTGAAATTCAAGCTTTCCCTGGGCGTCCTCTGCCCCGTAGGTGTATAGCCCGGTCACCATGGACTGATGGTATTCGTTAGGCGTGGGTGTCGTCACCGAAACCAAACTTCCGCGCGGATCGAAACGATCCATATACTGCAGTCGCAGCTTTAAATTGTTTCTCGCATCGAAAGTCATGTTGCCGTTGGCGGCCAATTCATGGTTCTCGACGTTATCCGTGGTCTGTTTGTCGTAGCGAAAATACTCTCCGCGGTAAGCGAAATCGAACAGGTTCGCACCTTGTTTTGCTTCGACGCGCACTGTCGGTTTCAATGTGTATATCGTATCTGACTGCCGTGTAGCAGACGGTTGAAGCGCGATGTTGTCGTCCCGCTTGAGTCCGACTTCAATTTCCGGATAGGCCATCATCGGCCCGAGCGGAATCGCCCCCGGCGGCGTTTGCGCAAAAACGTTAAGACTCGAAGCCCCCAGCAGCGCAACCATTCCGGTTAATTCACACCAGCTTTTTTTCATTTTTTTTATCCATAAAACCGACGTTTTTACCAAATGCTACAGCCTGTAGTTTATTCGATCAAATCATAGCCAGTATCGCGCGCTTTTGCCTTAAAACAATTTTTTACAAACTGTGGAATACAGCAATACGTTAATGAATTTAAAGCATTAAGTCAATTTATTAAGGTTTATTATCGATGTGTTTTGGTATTTGCCTTTTAAGGCCTTTTAATTTTTGCCCAGTGGGCCGATGATTGTGGACATATCGGTGGGATGCAACAAGATAACATATTGATAATATGAATTTATTTGCGATTCGTTTAGTTGCTGTCGTTGCTGTTGCATTGCTGCCACAGCTTGCGGCAGCTGTGGGTTCGGAGGAGGCGAATACGTCCTCTGAAATTCACCGGAGCGACGTCACGCTCATGGGTGGGAACAGCAACCCCGACATTGACAGTATCAAACTCGCGGCAGAGCACCACGATCCGGATGCGCAGTATCGCCTTGGCGTGCTGGTATTCGAAGGCGCGGTGGTGAAAAAAAATCTTTCCCAGGCTGCGGACCTCTTCAGGCGTGCCGCAGACCATGGCCATGCGGGCGCGCAGAACGCCCTTGGCTATTTGCAGCAGCAGGGATTGGGCGTCGTGCGGGATGAAACCGAGGCTGCCCAGTGGTATGAGCGTGCCGCGCAACTCGGCAACACCGACGCGCAGAATAATCTGGCCTGGCTGCTGCAGGAAGGCCGCGGTCGGCAAAAGGACCTCGAACAGGCGACAACCTGGTACAAGGCGGCCAGCGCTTCGGGCCATGCCGCGGCACCGTATCACCTGGGACTGCTCTACGAAACCGGCGCCGCCGGTGCCCAGGATAGAACCGCCGCCCTGTCGTGGTACCGCATCGCCGCAGAGCGCGGCAATGCCATGGCCCAGTACAAAGTGGGGGCTGCGCTAATTTCTGGCGCAGCGGCTGCAGGTACCAGTGCGTTTGTTGATTTGCGCGATTCCAAATCAGTTGAATCGCGCGACCCCGATTCCGGAATCGCCTGGCTGGAAAAATCCGCGGCGCAGGGCAATCCTCTGGCCGAGTCCTTGCTGGCCGCACTGCTGAACCGAAGCGTGACAACATCCCGGACCGATCGAAGTGTCACGACCTCCCAGCCCGATGCCCGTCGGTCCGATCAAAGTGCCACGCCCCCCCAGCCCGATACCCGTCGGACCGATCGAAATTCTACGGCCACCCAGCCCGATGCCCGCGTGGTGAGTCTGGCCACCGCCGCTGCGCGGCAGGGCGTGCCCGCCGCGCAGCGCCTGCTGGGTGCGATCTACGAACAAGGCCAGGCTTCTGTAAAAGACCCGGCCCAAGCCATCCGCTGGTACCGCGAAGCCGCAACCCGCGGCGATGTCGACGCACAGTTGCCACTGGCGAAGCTGCTCGACCAGGGGCCGAAAGCCCTGCAGGATCCCGGCGAAGCCGCCCTCTGGTACGGCAAAGCCTCGGCAGCCGGGCGGAGCGAAGCGGATCTGTGGCTCGGGCGCCTGTATCAGGACGGGCGCGGCATCGCGCGCGATGAGCAGCAGGCGTTCCGGCATTATCAGCGCGCGGTCGAGGGCGGCTCGGTGGAGGCCCTGTACCGCATCGCCGTGCTCTACGACGAAGGACGCGGCGTGGAGCGGGATACGCGCCGTGCCCGCGATGCTTTTGCCGCCGCGGCCGACAAGGGACACCCGGGTGCCAGGGAGTTTCTCGACCGGATGTTGAAACCCGCCGACCGCGAGATCGATCCTTTCAACCCGACAAAAATCGGCAGGTTCTGAGCGATGCTTCACAGGCAGCTATTGAAAACAATGTCGCAGCGGCTGATGATTGCCGTTCAAAAGGCGAAGGCGTTGCCCTCGGCCGCGGCATCGACATCGACCTCGGCATCGACCAGCGACAGGGTATCAGCATTGGTTTCGGCATCCGCTTGCTTCCTGGCAACGACATTGGTCAATGCGTCGCCATTCATCAACGTATCGCCGCATCCGGATCTGGCCGCATTGCGACCGGTGATTTCTGCCGAACAGCCGCCCTCTGCGCAGATCAGCCAGCCACCCGAACTGCTGCTGTCATTCGTCCCGCCGCTCGCGCCTGCGGACGCCGCCGCCGCGCCGATCGTCTATGCCGATGTCTGGGAGCGCATGCGTGCCGGATTCGGCGTCAGGGATCTGCAGACCAAGGAAGTGAACGAGGCGCAGAACTGGTATGCCCGGCGCCCCGAGCTGGTGGCGAACATCCTGCAGCGCAGCCGCTACTACCTGTACCACATCGTCGATGAAGTCGAAAAACGCGGCATGCCCACCGAGATCGCATTGCTGCCTTTTGTCGAGAGCGGTTTCAATCCGCGGGCGTTCTCTTCGGCGCAGGCTCTGGGCCTGTGGCAATTCATTCCGGAGACGGGAAGCAAGTACAACCTCGATCAGAATCCCCTCTACGACGCGCGGCGGGACATCATCGCCTCGACCACCGCGGCACTGGATTACCTGCAATTCCTGCATGGAATGTTCGGTGACTGGCAGCTCGCACTGGCCGCCTACAACTGGGGTGAGAAAAGCTTGGGCCTCGCCATCGAGCGAAACCGCGCAAGAGGCCTGGCAACCGACTTCGCCAGCCTGGCCCTGCCCGCGGAAACCCGCAACTACCTGCCCAAGTTGCTGGCCGTCAAGCAACTGGTGATCGCCCCGGCGCGTTTCGGCGTCACGCTGCCGCGGGTCGACAACGAACCTTACTTCGTCATGGTTGCCATACCCGCCGGCGTGGACCTGAAGCAGGCGGCGCACCTGGCCGACATGGAGAGCGGAGAATTCGAAATCCTGAACGCCGCCTATGCCCAACCCCATCAAAACGCATCGCCGATGCGCGCCGTCATCCGCGTGGACAAGTTCACCGGCTTTCTGGAGCGAGTGCGCGACTTCATCCAGAAAAATGAATTCCTCCACGCCAGCCAACCCGCCAAACGCCCCAAGCCCCCCACCAGCGCCGCCGCCTCATGCTGTAAGCGTCGCTGACCAGACTTTCAGCAACGACCAGCCATTTCACTTGCGCATTTGAGCAGACTGGCGTTTTCGGCACTCGCGTAAAACCTCCTGCAGCGATACCTGCGCGTCCAGTGGTGAATCATCGGGGGGATCCAGCCTCAGCTCAAAAGCGATGCAATTGGAAACGGCGCTACAAGTCACGAGCACCCATGTCACGAGCGCCCGTGTCACTAGCGCCCATTGACAGCACTCCCAACTCACCCTAATCTGCGTTCATCACCTGAACGCACACATTTTGTCGATGGATTCCGCCAACCCCACCCCGGTCAGCCATGCATATGCCAACGGCATTGACCGTTCCATTGAAGACGTCCATCTGCGCCTGCTGCGGCTGATCGAGGCCCGGCCGGATCTAAGCCAGCGTGATCTCGCCCGCGAGCTGGGCACCAGCCTGGGCAAGTTGAACTATTGCCTTAACGCCCTGATTAACAAGGGTCTGGTCAAGGTGCGCAACTTTCGCAACAACCGCAACAAGCTGGGCTATGCCTATCTGCTCACCCCAACCGGCATCGAAAGCAAGGCCGCCATACTGATGCACTTCCTGCGCCGCAAGGTGGACGAATACGAAAGCCTGAAGCAGGAGATCGAACAGTTGCAGGTCGAGCTCGCCGCCATCAAAAAGAGCGATCCCGAATGAGTGTCTGGTACGCCGCCATCAACAAGAGCGATCCCGAATGAGTGTCTGGTACGCCGTATTGTGCAAACCGCGCCGCGAAGCGCTCGCTGAGACCAACTTGGTCAACCAGGGCTACCGCGTTTTCTTGCCGCGCATTGCAACGCAGAGCCGCCGCGACGGCAAGTGGGTGAACACCGTGGAGCCGCTATTCCCGCGCTACCTGTTCCTGTCCCCGGCGGACGAACGCCAGGGCCTCGCCCCGGTGCGCTCGACCTTGGGCGTGTGCGCCCTGGTCCGGTTTGGCGGCCAACCGGCCACCATACCCGAAGCCGTGCTCGAATCGCTGCGCAAAGCGCAGGATCCGGATACCGGGGCCCTTGCCCAGCGCAGCCAGTTCCGGCGCGGCGCACCGGTGAAGTTGCGCGACGGTCCTTTCACCGGACTCGAAGGCATTTTCGACATGGAAACCGGCGAAAACCGAGTATTCGTCCTGCTGGATTTTCTCGGCAAGCTAAACAAAGTGAAAGTCTGCCGCGACTGGCTGGTGCCCGCCACGTAGAGTCGGGAAAAGCGCGATGCCCTGAAACCAAGGGCAACCAATACAACGATTTATGCGAAACACGTCCGTGTCTTGCAGGGCGGTAGCGTGCCCAAAGATCGGGGTGCGAGGCCGACCCTCCTGGTAACCGGCAGTTGATGCGTCCCATGCTAGTATCGATTCGAAGCGTGTAGGAGGTCTCTCATGCAAAAATTAAGCCGGATTACGATGGATCCCCAGGTAATGGGCGGCAAACCCTGCATCAGGAGCATGCGGGTTACCGTGGGCACTTTGGTAGGACTGATGGCGTCGGGCAAGATCAAACAGCACCGCAACGTTTCCATTCCCTCCCCGAAGTCCGAGACTAGCCGCAGCACCCCCCACCGCACTCCCAAATTAATCTCCGGATCACACAAATAATGCGCACCTACAGCACCCGCAAACGCATCCTGGTCACCGGCGGCGCCGGTTTCCTCGGCTCCCACCTGTGCGAACGCCTGCTATCGGAAGGCAACGACGTCCTGTGCGCCGACAACTTTTTCACCGGCACCAAAGACAACATCGCGCATCTGCTGCCCGACCCCCACTTCGAACTCATCCGCCACGACGTCACCTTCCCTTTATTTGTGGAGGTGGACGAGATCTACAACCTGGCCTGTCCCGCATCCCCCGTCCACTACCAGTTCGACCCGGTGCAGACCACCAAGACCTCGGTCCACGGCGCGATCAACATGCTGGGCCTGGCCAAGCGCGTCAAGGCCAAAATCCTGCAGGCCTCCACCAGCGAGGTCTACGGCGACCCAACCGTCCACCCCCAGACCGAAAGCTACTGGGGCAACGTGAACCCGATCGGAATCCGCTCCTGCTACGACGAAGGCAAGCGCTGCGCCGAGACGCTGTTCTTCGACTACCACCGCCAATACAAGCTGCAGATCAAGGTGGCGCGCATCTTCAACACCTACGGCCCGCGCATGCACCCGAACGACGGGCGCGTGGTCTCCAACTTCATCGTGCAGGCGTTGCAAGGCGAGCCCATCACCATTTATGGCGAGGGCAAACAAACCCGCTCCTTCTGCTATGTGGAGGACCTGATCGACGGCCTGATGCGCCTCATGAACTCCGCCGATGATGTCACCGGCCCGGTGAACCTGGGCAACCCGAACGAATTCACCATCCTGCAACTCGCGCAGAAGGTCATCGCCATGACCGGCTCGAAATCCGAGTTGGTATACCGCCCCCTGCCGTCAGACGACCCCACGCAGCGCCAGCCCAATATTGAGCTGGCCAAACGCGTCCTCGGCTGGACACCGCGCGTCGCGCTGGAGGACGGACTGGCCAAGGCCATCGCCTACTTCAGCGGCTCGAACGGCGGGGCCGCGTAGCGGCAGCCGCAAATGGCTTCATCACAGCGCATGCAGTAAGACGTATTCGTTATCGGAGCAACGGCCATGCCATCCCTGCACATTCGCAATTTTCCGGAGGACCTGTATCAAACCCTGAGCTTTCGCGCCGAGCAGGCGCATCGGAGCCTGGCGCAACAGGCGTTATTCGAGCTGCGCAGAGCAACCGGTGGCGCAAACACCGGGCAGCGAGAGCGGATTCTTGAAGCGATCAGCCAGGGTATCGCCGGCATGGGAGCCCGAACGCTGCGTGTCCCGCCCGAAGGAATGCTGCGCGCAGGCCGCAATCGGTAAGGAGGCTGATCAATGACTCAAAGTCGCGCACAGTCCCAGCCGGACACTTTGCGCCAGCAATCGCTGGTCACGCGTCCAGAGCAGCACGCCGGGAGAAAGCTGCACCGCAGCCAACAGGTGCGCGTCGATATATCCAATGCCGGTGCCAAAAAGTGCATGGCGCGCAATGAAATGCAAAACTTCCTCATCGGTGGCGTGAGAGCTTTGCGGCAGGCTGCTCAAGGCATCCAGGACGGAAGCGCGCTTTTGCAAACTGCCCAATGCGAGTTCGCCGATCACCAATCGATGCGTCAACACCTGGGCCGTGTTCAGCAGTTGATTCAGTTCAGCGTTGCCATGGCGCAAATGGTCTATCCAGACCGAGGTATCCACCAAAATCATGCCGCGTCCGTCATGCCGGCGCCGATTGGCGCCTTGGAACGTCATCGAGCAAAGGTTCCGAGCCGCCCAGCAATGCCAATCGTTTGGCGCTCTCTCGCTGGATCAATGCCTTGAGGGCTTCGCGCACCAAGGCAGTTTTTTCCATGGGGCCAGTGAGGGCTTGAGCTTTTTCAAGCAAGTCGTCGTCAAGTGCCAGAGTCGTGCGCAATTTGTTCTCCCAATATGATCAGCACCAATAGTGACATCAAATGATGCCATTATTCATGCATGAAATCACTCAGCGCAGTGCTAAACAGTCCGACTAGACAAATCGAACCTTAATTCGGTACGATCGTACCTAAATCAGGTATAGATAACCTTCCCCATTATGACTGCCGTGACCTTTCCAATCGCCGAAGCCCTATTCAGCAAGACCAGGCGCTCAGTGCTCGCCCTGTTGTTCGGGCAGCCCGACAAAGCTTTCTACACCCGCGAGATTGTCGCTGCCGTGGGCGCCGGCGCGAGCCAGGTGCAGAAGGAACTG
>CAIOLO010000011.1 GCA_903859155.1 uncultured beta proteobacterium | reverse complement strand
TGCCACAGGCGCTCGAGACCGCCATTCGCGCGGTCGAGGAGGGCCGTCCCTATCTGCTGGATATCATCGTCACGCCGACGGGCGGGCCCTTGCTCAAGCGCTCATGAGGACGAATTACCGCGGGACGAATTACCGCGGGACGAATCACCGCGGGACGAATCACCGCGCCGATAAATGGCAGCGCGTTGCTGCGACCGCTACTCCGCTTTGATATTGGCTTCCTTTACGATCCTGGCGTAACGCACAATTTCGTCCTGAATATAGGAAGCGAATTGCTCGGAGCTGGAACCGACCGCATCAAACGCCTGGGCGCCCAGACGCTCGCTCGCCAGTGGGGAGCGCACCGACCTTGCCGCCTCTGCCGACAGCTTGGCCGTGATATCCCGGGACAGCCCCGCTGGACCCCACAGCCCGTACCAGGACACCATTTCAAACCCGGGCAGCCCCGATTCGGCCACGGTGGGCACTTCGGGAATGAATGAAACCCGCTTGAGGCTGGTCACCGCAAGAGATTTCAGCTTTCCCGACTTAACCAGCGGAAAGGACGAGGGCATGGGATCGATCATCACGCTCACCTGCCCGCCCATGAGGTCGGTCAGCGTCGGTCCGGCCCCCTTGTAGGCGACGATAAGCAGATCCGGAACGCCGAACTGGCGCTTGATGGCCTCCTCGGCCAGATGCCCGGCCGAGCCCAGGCCGGAGGTGGCGAAGGAGTATTTTTTGATATCCGCCTTGGTAAGCGCAATGAATTCGCGCAGGTTTCCGGCCGGCACTTTCGGGTTCGCAACCACCAGCAGCGGCACCGAACCCAGATTGGACAAGGGCGTGAAATTCTTCTGCACGTTGTAGGGAACATCGGGCAGGAACAGCGGATTGATGACGAATATTGACGCCTGCACCAGCAGCGTATAGCCGTCGGGCGCGGACTTTGACACAAAATCGCTGCCGATGATGCCATTGGCGCCGGCCTTGTTCTCCACCCTGACCGGCTGCCCCATCTGTTCGGTGAGGCCCTGCGCGACGATGCGTGCAACCACATCCACCGTGCCCCCGGGCGGGAAGGGGACGACGATCTGCACCCCCTTGGTCGGATAGCTTTGGGCATGCGCCAGGGTGCTTAACACCAGTGCGGCGGACAAGAGGACGCGTTTCATATTCAGCTTCATGATCTCTCCGTATCCGGCGACGACATCCGCAATGAATGCCGGGGCCTGTTCTCAGGCCACCTTGGCCAGCTTGGGCTGGATGGTGTAGCCGTATTTCTTGTCCAGGCCCAGCTCCTGCACGATGTGCACGCCTTTGGCCAGCGCTTCGCCCTCCACATTGCGCAGCGGCTTTCTCAGCGCCCCCACCGGCAGCCCGAGCGCGCGCATCAGGCTCTTCACCGCAACCGGGTTGATGGCCGAGTAGTTGTAATGCAGCAGGGGCAACATTCCCAGATAGGTTTTCTTGAAATTCTCCGCATCCTGGTAGGTCTTCCACGGTGTCGAGATGAGGGCCATCTCCGCCGGGATCAGGTTGCCGCCCATGTTGGCCGTGCCATGACCGCCAAGACTCATGGTCGGCACCACCAGCCCGAGCGATGGCGAGTCGCAGCACATCACGGTGACATCAGGCCGCGCCGCCAGGATCTGCGCCACCTGGCCGACACGGGTGGTCGACTCCTTGTGAATGACGAAGTTCGGGTGTTTGAAAATTCGCAGCAGGTGATCCCAGTGCAGATCAGTCTTCACCCGCGGCGGATTGTTGTAGATCCCCAGCGGCAGATCGGTGGCATCGGCCACGTCGAAATAGAAGCGTTCGATATCGTCTTCCGCGGCGCAGATATAGGGCGGCGCGGCGATGATGGCGCCATCGCCGCCGTTGGCCTTTACCCACTTCACGTTCTCGATAACCTGGTCGGGGGTATTGCCGGTGCAACCGTAGAAAAACTTCATCTTCCCGGTCTTCATCTTCGCGGTCTCGACCACCAACTGTTTTTTTTCCTCGGGCAGGAGCAATGACGGCTCACCGGTGGAACCCATGAACAGCACCGCCACGGTGCCGTGATCCTCCTGAAATTTCAGCAGGGTGCGAAAGGCGCCAAAATCGACTGCGCCATTCTCGTTGAAAGGGGTGACTGTCGCCACGAACGAACCCTCTACGCGCATCTTAGCCATGCTTGTCTCCTGGTCGATCCGCCGGCCTGCTCAAAGCTGCGCTTATCTGCGCACAAAGGCGGCTGATACAAAGGTGGGATGGAAAAAAGCACTTTAGCCGTCGAGCGCCCACTGCGTCAAGGAAGATTGGCTGGCGTTCGTGACGCCTCCTGATGAGCATGCCTCCACAAAGGCGCTTCGCGTTAGACCGCGCGGCCAAAAGCTCGCCGCGCTGCTTACGACAGCCAGCGCGAGATTTGTGCGCCGGCGGTATGCTCTAGACTGCCTCCCACAACTCGAAACAACGAAGCAAACATGGACCTTGGCATTCAGGGCAGGAAGGCGCTGGTCTACGGCGGCAGCCGCGGCATGGGGCGGGCAATTGCGCTGCGCCTCGCGCGTGAAAGGGTGGCGGTAACCATTGCGGCGCGTACTCTGGAAACACTCAGTCGAGCGGCCGTTGAACTCACCGCGCAAGCAGGCGTTCCTGTGAATTTCGTGGTTGCCGACATTACCAGGAGCGAAGGTCGCGAAGCCGCTCTTCGCGCCTGTCCGGCACCCGATATCCTCATCAATATTGCCGACGGCCCGGCGCCGGGCGACTTCCGCGACTGGTCGCGCGAGGATTGGATCAAGGCCTTCGATGCGATGATGCTCGGACCGATTCTGATGATGCAGGCAGTGGTGGACGGCATGCTTGCCAGGGACTTCGGCCGCATCATTAACATCAGCTCGCGCTCGGTGAAAACGCCGCAGTCGGAACTGGGCCTGTCCAACGGGGCCCGCTCCGGCCTGGTCGGCTTTGTCGCCGGACTGGCCCGCCAGACCGTGCGCCACAACGTCACCATCAACAATGTGCTTCCCGGCGTATTCGATTCGGACGCCCAGAAAACCCACATCCGCGGCATGCTTGAACCCGGCGGCAAAAGCTTCGAACAACTCTGGGAAGAACGCGGCAGGTCCAATCCGGCCGGGCGCTTCGGTCAAGTCGACGAACTGGGCGCCTATTGCGCCTTCCTTTGCTCGATCCACGCCGGCTATATCACCGGGCAGAACCTGCTGATCGATGGCGGAGCTTACCCCGGCACTTTCTAGACTAGACCGCCGTCGCATAAATCTCGCGCCGGCTGTTGGACGCAGCGCGGCTAAAGAATAGGAAAATCAAGTGCGACACGAAGTCGCTTGTAGAAGTTGTTCCCACTATAAATGAAAGGAGGGAACCGCCCGTGTCACCGGGTGAATCTAGGAGCCTGAATAAAGAGCGGCTCTGACAATGTAACGAAGCACCGCGAGGTGCGGGGTGCTAATCGCGAGAGACGCGCCCTTCTGGCAGCCACAGGCCGGATCAGTGCTAGATAGTCGGTAGGGTGAATACATGTGAATCTGCGATAAAGATCGTCACCTATGACAAGCGCAAGTGGCTTTTCACGCTTGAGCCAAACGGCAACGGAGGCGGGAGCGGCGTCTTTGATTTACGCCCTCGTGACCCATGGTCCTCCCGGTCGAAAGCAGGCACCTAACCCGACGTACTTTTGCAAGTGGAACGTGGCAACCCCGTATCGCTCCCCGAATTGTTTTTTTTTCTGGGGACAGCAGGCTGCGAAGTCTGCCCATGGCGGTGCGGGCACAGGATCGAGGAAAAAGCGAATGCCGTTCTGTAATGGCGCGGATAGGGATTGCAACATTACCCCACGCGAAAGCGGGCAGACTTCCTCATGGTCTTTCTTCACAGGAGAGTTTGTAGAACCATCTTTACTGGGGGAGAGCAAATGAGTGCTGCAACACGGGCACGTGCACCCTCTGGCATGACCTGGGAGGGCATCGATTGGGCCACTGTCCGGGGTCAGGTAAGAGGGCTGCAAGCGCGTATTGTGAAGGCGACACAGGCTGGCCGCCACAACAAGGCGAAAGCCTTGCAATGGCTGCTGACCCACTCGTTTAGCGGCAAGGCATTAGCCGTCAAGCGAGTGACTGAGAATCAAGGCAGGAACACCCCCGGCGTGGACAAGGTCATTTGGAGAACGCCGGTGGCAAAGACCAACGCGATTGCGTCGCTGAAGAGGCGGGGGTATTCGCCGCTTGCGCTTCAAAGAGTGTTTATTCCGAAGAAAAACGGCAAGACAAGGCCGCTTGGTATCCCCGCGATGAAATGCCGCGCCATGCAAGCGTTACATCTGCTGGCGTTGGAACCCATCGCGGAGACCACCGCCGATCTGCATTCCTATGGGTTCAGACCGGAGCGCTCCACCGCCGATGCAGGGCAACAATGCTTCATTGTTCTTGCCCGAGGATCAAGTGCGCAGTGGGTGCTGGAGGCCGACATCCAAAGCTGTTTCGACAAAATCAGTCATGACTGGATGATCGCCAAACTTCCTACGGACAAGGTGATGCTAAGGAAATGGCTCAAGGCGGGATTCGTGTATCAGAACGAACTCCTCCCCACCGATGCTGGCACTCCGCAAGGAGGCATTATTTCGCCGGTGGCGGCAAACCTGACATTGGATGGTCTCGAAGCAATGCTGGCGGAGAAATTCCCGAAGGCGAAGCACAGAGGTCTAAAAATGCACATGGTGCGTTACGCGGACGACTTCATCATTACCGGCAATTCGCAAGAGTGGCTGGAGCAGGAGGTCCGTCCCGCGCTGGTTGAATTTATGGCCGCGCGCGGGCTGGTCTTATCTCCGCAGAAAACCAAGGTAACGCACATCGAGGAGGGGTTTGATTTCCTCGGATGGAACTTTCGCAAGTACAACGGCAAGCTATTGACCAAGCCATCGGCTGCGAATCTCAAAGCGCATCTTGAGAAAATCCGTGAAATCATCAAGGCCAACAAGTCGGCGAAACAGGCCAATCTGATAAGGCTGCTCAATCCGGTTCTACGCGGATGGGCGAACTATCACAGCCATGTCGTCGCCAAGGAAACCTTTGCTCGGGTTGATCGCTATGTCTGGTCAATGCTGTGGCGATGGGCGGTAAGAAGACATCCCGGTAGGGGTGCGCCATGGGTCAAGGAGAAGTACTTCAAGGCCCGAGGCACTCGCACCTGGACATTTGCCGCCACAGAAAAACAAGAGGATGGAAAGCGACGAGAATTCATCTTGCTGCGCGAATCGGATACGCCAATCCATCGGCATATCAAGATTAAAGCCGACGCCAATCCACATGATCCAAAATGGGCACCGTATTTCGAGTCCCGCTGGGGCAAGAAAATGATGCGCTCGTCCAAGGATCGCGGGAAACTTCACCGCGTCTGGCGAAGGCAGGATGGCCTGTGTTCGACCTGTCAGGCGTCAATCACAACGAGCACCCCTTGGGATGTTCGCCGTATTGTGAAGAAAACGCAGGGCGGCTCGGATGCGGCAAGCAATCTCCAAATGCACCATCTCAATTGCCGTAGGAATCAGGTTCACGCCCATAACGCAGTGGTGTAACCGGGTGTCGAAAGATGCCTTTGTAGAGGCTTGAGCCGTGTGCGTCGAAAGAAGCATGCACGGTTCTTAGGGGGCTGGACGCGGGCAACCGCGTCCAGCTACCCGACTTCCACAGGTAAGACGCATTGGCCGATGAAATACCCTGGCATGTCGTGATACAGGGTTTCAAATTCGCGCACCATGCCGATTATGTTCAAAGCCCGGGTTTGCCGATGCCAGATCCCGG
>CAIOLO010000010.1 GCA_903859155.1 uncultured beta proteobacterium | reverse complement strand
GGATCATCGGTATCCCTGCGTTTTCGAGAAATGATACCGTAGTGCCATTGGCAGCCACCATGAACTCCTCGATTAAGTTCCGTGCCATATTCTTTTTCTGGACAATAAGATCTTTTACCTTACCATCCTTAACGACCGGCTCGGCTTCTATCGTCTCGAGTTCTAGCGCACCCTTTTCAGCACGGAATTTTTTTAACCGTAGTGCAGTCTCGTGCTGCAACCGCACCTGTCCTTCAAGCCCGTCAACATCCCGGACGGTTAGAGGAATATACCCTGATCCTTCCAACCAGTCTCCGACTTCTTCGTAGATGAGTTTGGCCTTGTTGGAAACGATCGCCCGGTAGAGATTGCCGTGCCGAACGCTACCATCCGGGAGCACCGTGTACTCAATGATCACCGCTCTGCAATCCTGGCCCGGCAGGAGCGAGGAGATGCCTTTTGAGAGCCGGTCCGGCAGCATGGGGTAGGTGACAATTCCCGTATAGACTGAAGTGCCGTTGTATGCCGCGTACTGGTCAGCCTGCGAGTGTCGGGGAACATAATGATCCACATCAGCAATCGCAATCCTGACCCGGATTTCATCATCTGGTCCCAGTTCGCAATACTCCATCTGGTCGAGATCCTGGGAGTCGTGGTTATCGATCGATGACCACAACAGGGCTCGGAGATCCTTTCCGTTCTTTGTGATGGTTTCCGACGTATCCGGGTGTATTGCATTCACTTCACGAATAACGGCTTTTGGGAATTCTGGTTTGAAACCGTACTTCTGCATGGCAAAAAAAGAGATTGCCTTAAGGTCAATTTGGCGGCGGTTCGAACTTTGCGGGCATCGCCTTTCCCTTCCTCGGCGCGCAATTGCGCGGCGGCAAAAAGGTCCGCATTGTCGCAGTCGAACCGGCTGCCTGCCCCAGCCTGACGCGCGGCCAGTACGCCTACGATTTTGGCGATACCGCGCACCTGACGCCGCTCACCAAGATGCACACGCTGGGCTCGACCTTCACGCCCCCCGGATTCCATGCCGGCGGCCTGCGCTACCACGGCATGGCGCCGCTGGTGAGCCACATCAAGCAACTCGGCCTGATCGACGCGGTCGCCTACCATCAGACCACCTGTTTCGAAGCGGGTGTGCTGTTCGCGCGCGCCGAGGGCATCCTGCCGGCGCCTGAGGCGAATCACGCGGTGAAAGGCGCGATCGAAGAAGCGCTCAAGTGCAAAGCCGAAGGCAAGTCGCGCACTATTCTGTTCAACCTGTGCGGCCACGGGCATTTCGACATGCAGGCCTACATCGACTACTTCGGCGGCAAGCTGCAGGACCTCAATTACGACGAGGCCGAACTGGCGATGGCACTGGCGGGGCTGCCCTCGGTCAAGGAAACAGCCTGAGCACGCTGGTACTCGGTGAGACCGCCCTCGCATAGATCTTGCGCCGGCCGTCGGCAACAGCGCGGCGAGCTTTTGGCCGCGCTGTTTATTTATTCAGCCCCTTGAGGTAGCGGTCCGCCGCGATTGCGGCGGTGGCCCCGTCGCCCGCCGCACTCACCGCCTGCGATGCCGAATCGGCGCGCGCGTCGCCGGCAGCGAAAAGCCCGGCAGCGCTTGCGCGCATGCAGATATCGGTACGCACTCTCCCCGCATCGTCCAGATCGGCGATGCCCTGCAGAAACGCGGTGTTCGGTTGCAGACCAATATAGACAAATACCGCGTCTGCGGCGATCTCGAACGTGCTGCCGTTTGCGCGCACGCGCACGCCGGTAACCACGCTCTCGCCGAGAATTTCCTCGATGACGCTGTTGCCCTGAATTTTGATCTTCGGGTGTTCGCGAACGCGCTGCTGGTAGGTTTCCTGCGCCGTGGGTTCAGCCGATTGATCCATCACCAGTACTTCGCCGGCGTATTCGGCGAGCGTCAAGGCTTCCTGCAATCCGGAATCACCGGCGCCCATCACGATGACTTTCCTCCCTTTCAACATCGGGCCATCACAGCTGGCGCAATGGCTCACGCCTTTGCCGACGAGGCGCTCTTCGCCGGGAACACCCAGCAGGCGATTGGATGAGCCGGTGGCGACAATCACGGCTTTGGCCTGGATCTCGCCGTCGCTGGTGCTGATGCGCCAGCCACCGTCCTTTGCCGCGATCGATTGCAGCTCGGCCATCTGAAATTCGGCGCCGGCGTTGGCGGCTTGTTCCTGAATCATGGGGCCAAGGTCGTATCCCGCGACACCCTCGGGAAAGCCTGGGAAATCCTCGATCTTGACGATACTGCCCACATGACCTCCGGGCATTACCGATTCCAATAACAGCGTGGAACGACCGCGGCGCGCGCTGAACAAACCCGCGGTTAGTCCGGCCACTCCACCACCCACTACCACTATGTCAAATTCCTGCAAGGTAATCACCCATGTTCATCCGTTGATTTGTTACCGCCAGTGTTTCTACCGCCAATCATCCACGCAGGCCGTGGCTGCAAGGCGCGCTCCGGCGATGCGCCAGTAGCCATTGGTTTCCCCGCCGACCACCACCACGTTGACCTGCTCCGGAGTCCACATCGGGATCATTTCGTCAGGAGCGGCGCGCAGCTTGCTGGCGAGCGGCTCTTCGCCGAAGGTCGCGCGTGGATATTGATAGTTCTGGATTAGCTGGTAATCCCAATACTCGCCGGCGGGCATGCGGCCGTTCTCGGCCACCCAGTTGATGAGGTCTTTTTTCGTTTTCAATCCGCCCACGTCGATGAAAAGGCGCGCCGCTATCGGATCGAGCAGCAGGGTCGGCGATTCGTTCGGGTCCATGCCGCGCAACAGGTTGCGCACGTGATCTTTCCAGTGCGCGTGGCGCAGGCCCAGCGTAAATGCCATGTGGCGCATGCCTATGAATACGCTGACCACGCTCTGCTCGGCTTTGAAGCCGCGCTGCACGTGCAAAGGCTCGAAGGGACTGCGCTCTTCATTCTCGGCGAAGGTAGGACTGGCGTAGGCAAGGGCATTGCCCATCGATCCCATGAAAGTGTCCCCGGGCACGGAACCGCCCTGCAGGTTCTGCGAGAGCAAACCGAAGGCGCGGCCGATGGTGGCATTGGCCTGGTTGTACGGGCCCATGGCGCCGATGCCCGCATTCATATTGATCTCTTTGCGGACCGGTCCGTTGACCACCACCATGCCCGCCATGGAACTGGTGGAGGAGCCGCGCGCGCTCGCGCCGGTGGAGGCGATCGCCAGGATCACCGGAAAATATTCCGGCCGCGCGCCCGCCATCACCGCGTTGACCGCCACCTGCTCGACGGTGCATTGCCATACCTCGCGGAAATGCGTGGCGGCGTGATGGCCGACCACTTCATCGGCCTTGCGGCTGGTGTGTTTGAGCATCGCGGCCACACGCTCGAGCGTGGGCAGCACAACAGGCAGCTTGTCGGTCCAGTTGTTGTCGTGAAACTGCTGTTGCAGCTGCTCTTCCGTGGCCGACTCGCACAGGCGCGGCGTGGTGCGCGCGAAGGTAAGGCCCTTGCGATCCTCGTCGTCAAGCGCCCGGGTCAGACCTTCGACCACTTCCTGCATCACCGCTTTGCCGCTGACCGGACTGATGCCAAAAACAAAGGCGCGGATTTCTTCGGGTGTCTTGCCCATTACCGGATGCGGCAGGTACACCTGGCGCATGTGCGGTGCGCCGTTCATGCGCACCACCGACTTGGTGACCGTGGTGAACATGGACGTATGCAGGCATACGGTGGGCACCCCGTATTTCAGATCTATCGACATTCCGTGCGCGGCGACCGCCGGCGCGCAAGTGCTTCAATGACCGACGCCGATGACTGCGGCATCTCCCTTTTCCTTGATCTCCTGCCAGGTGGCCGGATCGTCCTTGGTGTAGACGCTGCTGATCGGCTTGTAGACCGTCTTGACTTCGGGCAGATGCTCGGTGAACCAGGCCTGCACCGATTTGAGCAGGATGTCGGAATCGTCGAAACGGCAATCGACGATGTAAATCGTGCGGCCATTGAGCGTGTCAAGGCGCGGCGCGAGGGCCTTGCCGGCCACTTTCGGGGGATAGCCAAGAGGATTGTGGACCACAATCGGCGTTGACATGGGCGGGCACTCCTTTGCGCGGGTAGGCGGCGAATATAGCAGATCGCCCGCCACACTCACTTGATTCGCGATCCGCGTTTGCTGTGCATAATTGCGCCCTCGAACGACCCTCGCGGAGACGCCATCATGATGTCGGAAGCAGACCGGAAAATCGCCGCGGGGTGGCTGATCGCCGCCGAGCGCGATCGCAAGCCCATAGTGCAGTTGTCCAAAACCTTTCCCGATATCACCATCGATGACGCCTACGCCATTTCGATGCTCGCCACCCGGATGCGCGAGGCCGCAGGCGCGAAGATCATCGGCAACAAGATCGGCCTGACCTCAAAGGCGATGCAGGCCTCCTCGCAGATCGACGAGCCGGACTACGGCACGCTGCACGATTACATGATGATCGCAGACGGCGCCAAGGTGCCGCACGAGCGGTTCTGCGTGCCGCGCGTCGAAATCGAGCTGGTGTTTGTGCTCAAGAGCGTGCTGCAGGGACCGGGCGTGGGCCTGCTCGATGTGCTGCGCGCCACCGAATACGTATGTCCGGCGATGGAGATCGTCGACGCGCGCGTGCAGAACCCGCGCAAGATCTACGACACCGTAGCCGACAACGGCGCGGCCGCGGGCCTGGTGATGGGCGGGCGGCCGGTGGGTCCGATGGACATCGATCTGCGTTGGGTCAGCGGCATTCTCTACCGCAACTCGGATATCGAGGAGACCGGGGTCGCCGCCGGCGTGCTCGGGCACCCGGCTCTGGGGATTGCCTGGCTTGCCAACAAGATCGGCAAATTCGGCGCGCGCCTCGAACCCGGCCAGGTGATGCTCTCGGGATCTTTCATCCGCCCTATCTGGGCGCAGAAGGGCGATACCGTGCACGCCGATTTCGGGTCCCTCGGCGGGTTGGCGATACAGTTTGTCTAACCGCCTGAATGCCGGAAACGGACGCCCCTGACGGCCGCGCGGGTCTGGCGGGCAATCCGGGCGGGCGGCAACGCCTGAGTCCGCGTCGCAGCCTATACCCACATATCAAATACGGGATTAAAAATAGCCTTAAATGCACGCCAAATATGGTGAAATAAATGATATTGTTGTAAAAATTTGTTTTACATCAGCAGCAGCAGCCCGCCGATGATCGCGCAATTGGAAAAAATGCAGGACACATGCAGGTGGCGGCGCAGCGGATCCTCGACACGCCAGTACTGGTGGAAGATGCCAGTGGCCAGGACAGTAAAGGCGATCAGCATGCCGGCCGCCGGGGCGCGCTGGATATCGAAGGCGAGCAGCAGCCCACCCACGATCTGCATCGCAAATCCGGTGATCAGCGCAAACCTTGCAAACGGCACACCGACCGCCACCATGCGGTCCAGGTGCTGCTTGAACTTGGTGCTTGCATTGATCAGCGCGGTGGCGACGAAAAGAAAAGCGATCAGAAGCTGCCCGATGATGTGAAGTGCCGTATGGTCTGTGTACATATCTTTCCCTGTTCGAGTTGGAGGCCGAAATGACTGCCGCCCTGCGCCCCATGCTGACCCACGTCGGCATTTACGTGAAGGATCTCGCACGGATGACGCGTTTCTACACGGAAATCATGAATTTGCATATCAGCGACCGGGGACACGGATTCAGCATGCCGGTCGATTTCGTGTTCCTCACCTCCGATCCGACCAAGCACCATCAGTTCGTGCTTGCACAGGGGCGCGCGGCGGACGCGCCCAGTTCCATCAACCAGGCCTCCTTCAAGGTGGGTTCTCTCGACGAACTGCGCACCATGTTCCATCGGGTCAAGGCCGAGGGCGTCAACCATCTGCGCGGCATCAACCACGGCAATGCCTGGTCGGTCTACTTCGACGACCCCGAGGACAACACCATCGAGATCTATCTGGATACGCCGTGGTACATCAGCCAGCCCCATGGTAATTTTCTGGATCTCGGCATGACAAACGACGCCATCTTCAAGCTGACCGAGGAAATGTGCCGCAAGGATGAGCATTTCATGCCCGTGGATCAGTGGCAGGAAAAGATGCGCGGCGAACTGAAGCGGTAACTCAGGGGACCGATGCGACCTGGTGGCACCGGAGCGCTTCAACTTCAACTTCAAAGTCAGCGTCAATGCCGGAGACCTGATGGCCGGCGAGTCGTTAGTTTTTTTCGCCCTGCATGCGCCGGTACTGAATCGCCTCGGCGAGGTGTTGCGTGACTATGCTCCCGGCACCGGCCAGATCGGCAATGGTTCTCGCAAGCTTCAGAATGCGGTGATGCGCACGCGCCGACAGGCCCAACTGGCTGACCGCGCGGCGCAGCAGTACCACGCCATCGGGTTCCAGCGCGCAATGCTGGTCGGTTTCCCGGACCGAGAGCTGCGCATTCTCCTTGCCCTGGCGCTCCAGCATGCGCGAGCGCGCCGCACCGGTTCTTTCACGCACCGCCGCTGAGACCTCGCCGCCGGCCGGTTGTTCATAGTGCTCGGGCGGCAGCGCCGGGACTTCCAGCTGGATGTCGATTCTGTCCTGCAGTGGCCCGGAGATCTTGCCGCGGTAACGCCGTATTTGATCGGGCGTGCAGCGGCACCTTCCCGAGTAATGGCCTAGGTAACCGCATTGGCAGGGATTCATCGCGGCAATCAACTGAAACCGCGCGGGGAATTCGACCTGGCGCGCCGCGCGCGAAATGGCCACCCGCCCCGACTCCAATGGCTCGCGCAGCACTTCAAGCACCCTGCGGTCGAATTCGGGAAGTTCGTCCAGGAACAGAACACCATGGTGGGCGAGGGAGATTTCACCGGGACGCGGATTTCCGCCGCCACCCACCAGCGCAATGGCCGATGCGGTGTGGTGCGGCGCGCGAAAACTCCGGCGCATCCAGTTGCCCGCCTCAAATCCCTTCGTTCCCAGAGATTGCATCGCCGCGGATTCAAGCGCTTCGAGCTCGGTCATCGGCGGCAGCAGGCCCGGCAGGCGTGCGGCCAGCATCGATTTGCCGGTGCCCGGGGGCCCGATCATCAACAATGAATGCCCGCCGGCCGCTGCGATTTCGAGCGCGCGCTTGGCCTGTGCCTGACCTTTGACCTCCGCGATATCGGCGAATGCCTCCGACGTCGGCACGGGAATTTCGTTGTGTCGTTTGAGCAGACACTCGCCGCTCAGATGCGCACAAACCGCCAACAGTGAATCCGCTTTGAATACGCGGGCCTCGGCCACCAGCGCCGCCTCCGGTGCGCTCAGCGAGGGCAATACAAAGGCGCGGCCGCTGTGTTTGGCTCTGAATGTCATTGCCAGCGCGCCGCGTACCGGACGCAAGTCCCCGGTGAGCGAAAGTTCACCGGCAAATTCGTAATCTTTCAGAGCCGCCGAAGGAATTTGATTCGACGCGGCGAGAATACCCAGCGCAATGGGCAGATCGAAGCGGCCGCTCTCCTTGGGCAATTCCGCAGGAGCGAGATTGACGGTGATACGCCTTGCGGGAAAGTCGAAGCGGCAATTGGACAAGGCCGCGCGCACACGCTCGCGGCTTTCCTTCACCTCGGCTTCCGGCAAACCGACAATGGTGAAGGAGGGCAAGCCATTACCCAGATGAACTTCCACGGTGACCGGCGGCGCGTCCGACCCCACCAGTGCGCGGCTGTGCAGCACCGCCAGCGACATTGCAGCAGCCCGTTTGTCGAAGCGAAGTTATCTAAACGCCCCGGCCGGTAACAGCGTTGACCCGGTCTCTGAGGATTGGCCCGCGCCCGGTGCGGCTCAGCGCGGCGGACTAGGGTTTGAGCGACTTTTCCAGGTCCGCGAGCTGCGCCTCGATTCGGGTGAGCTTTTCGCGAGTGCGCTCGAGAATTTTGCTCTGGATATCGAACTCTTCACGGGTTACCAAATCAAGTTTGGAGAAAAAAGTGGACAGATTGGCGCGCAGGTTCTTTTCCAGATCCTTGGCCGGCGTGTTGGCGAGAGCGGCCGAAACTCGCGCGCTGAATTCGTCGAAAAAATTAGTGTTTTCCATTGCGTTGCAGAGTCTAGCACGATGGTTTTTTCGTGCGTTTCGCCATACGATTTTGTTATGCACGTTTGTGGTGCAGAGCATGGATTGCGTGCCACAGCCCGGTGCGCGACATTCTCCTCCCCCCTGTATTCACATAGTAACTAATTGAAAATGCAGCAGTTATGTTCTGGCACATATTATGCGATCTCCCCTTCGCATCTACACCAATTTAGGAGTCAGTCATTGGAAAGCTGCTTTTGCCAGCGCGTTGCCGCCGCAGTCTAGAGACCTCGCGCCGTTTGACCAATATTTTCAGCCAGCAAGAATCCTGTAACCGCTAGTCAAGAAACACTGGGAGCAAATAATGAAATTAGTGACCGCTATCATCAAGCCATTCAAGCTTGACGAGGTCCGCGAAGCCCTGTCCGCCATTGGCGTGCAAGGAATCACGGTAACCGAGGTCAAGGGCTTTGGCCGCCAGAAAGGGCATACCGAGTTGTACCGGGGCGCGGAATACGTTGTTGATTTTCTGCCCAAAGTAAAGATCGAGGCCGCAGTGGCGGACCAGTTGCTCGAACAGGTCATAGAAGCTGTGGAGAAATCCGCCAATACCGGCAAGATCGGTGATGGAAAGATTTTCATCTTTGATCTTGAACAAGTCATACGCATCCGCACCGGTGAGACCGGCGCGGAAGCCCTTTAAGGATAACCGTCATGAAAAAATTATTGGCACTGCTGGCCCTAGCCGGGGCGGTTTTTCTGAATACCCCGGTCATCGCACAAGACAAGGCGGAGAAGGCGGCGGAAGCTCCGGTAGCCGCCGCGGCCCCGGCCGCACCTGAGGCCGCCCCAGCCGCCGAGGCAAAACCCGCGCCGACCCCCAACAAGGGCGACGTATCCTGGATGCTGACTTCGACCGCGCTGGTGCTGCTGATGAGCCTTCCAGGGCTCGCACTGTTCTATGGCGGCATGGTTCGATCGAAGAACATGCTGTCCATGCTGATGCAGGTCATGGTGGTGTTCTCGCTGATCACTGTGCTGTGGTGCGTCTACGGGTACAGCCTCGCCTTTACCGAGGGCAATGCGTACATAGGCAGCTTCGACCGGTTGTTCCTGAGTGGAATATTCGATTCCATGAAGGGCGAGTTCGCCATGGCCGCGACCTTCAGCAAGGCCACGCCGTTGCCGGAAATTGTGTTCGTCGCCTTCCAGGCCACGTTTGCGGCCATTACCTGCTGCCTGATTCTCGGCGCCTTCGCCGAGCGCGCCAAGTTCTCCGCTGTGTTGATTTTCATGGTGCTGTGGTTCACGTTTGCCTATGCGCCGATCGCTCACATGGTCTGGTTCTGGGCCGGCCCTGATGCTTATACCGATCCGAAGCTGGTTGACGAAATCAACGGCAAAGCCGGCCTCTTGTGGCAGTGGGGAGCCCTGGATTTCGCGGGCGGCACGGTGGTTCACATCAACGCCGGTATCGCCGGTATCGTGGGTGCCTATGTATTCGGCAAGCGGCTCGGTTTCGGCAAGGAATCCATGTCGCCGCACAGCCTGACGATGACCATGATTGGCGCCTCACTGCTGTGGTTCGGCTGGTTTGGTTTCAATGCCGGTTCGGCGCTCGAAGCCAACAACACGGCGGGTCTTGCCTTCATGAACACCTTCCTTGCCACCGCCTGCGCGGTGCTCTCCTGGATTTTTGGTGAGTGGATATTCAAGGGCAAGCCCTCTATGCTCGGTGCTGCCTCCGGCGCGGTAGCCGGTCTGGTTGCGATAACACCCGCAGCGGGCAACGTCGGTATCCCCGGCGCATTTGTGATCGGACTTGCCGCGGGCCTGGTATGCCTTTGGGGCGTCAACGGTCTGAAGCGCATGCTCGGTGCCGACGACAGTCTGGACGTGTTCGGCGTGCACGCCTTGGGCGGGATTCTGGGTGCGTTGCTGACCGGCGTGTTCTGTGATCCTTCGCTGGGCGGACCGGGCTTCGTTTCGGATTGGGTAACGGCTTCAGTCATCAAACCCGCCGACTACTCGATCAGCTCCCAGGTGTGGATACAGGCCAAGGCGGTGGGCGTAACCGTGGTCTGGTCGGCAGTGGTGGCGTTCATCAGCTACAAGATTGCTGACCTGCTGGTCGGACTGCGCGTAACCGAAGAAGAAGAACGCGAAGGCCTGGACATCAACTCCCACGGCGAGTCCGCGTACCACATGTAATTTTCGATCTCCTCTGTGGTTCTTCCAACGGGCACCTTCGGGTGCCCGTTTTTTTCAGTGAAAGAAAGTTCCAGCTCTATTCGACGAAGAAATCAGCGTCAGGCTGGTCAAGAGCCTCGGTTCCGAGCTTTTCGATGGCCCGGTCCATTTCCTCCATTGCCGCGGGCACGTTGTTCATCGACACGGGGGCGACGAACGCGGTGAAATGTTTTGGCCATCGTGTGGATCAGCGCGTTTCTCCAAGCGGCAGGTCATACCAATTGCTGAAGCGAATGGGGTTTCAAATGGAAAAACCTTGGGAGCAAAGGCAAGGCCGAACCGGCGTTCCTCGACCTCGGTTTCTCACTGCCAATACCGTTAGAATATCGGTTCACCAATTCCATTAACACCAAATATCACAAGGAGGAACAGCAATGGGAACGACTACCGAAATTACTTCATTCGACGGCTTCAAGCTGTCGGCCTATCGCGCCGACCCCGCAGGAAAGCCGCGCGGTGCCATCGTGCTGGTGCAGGAAATTTTCGGCGTCAACAGCCACATGCGCAGCGTTGCCGATGGGTACGCGGCCGATGGATATCTGGTGCTCACGCCGGCTTATTTTGATCGCTCGCAAAAGGGTGTTGATCTGGGCTACGGACCTGCGGATATCGAGGCTGGCCGGGGCCATTCCACCAAGCTCGATTGGGGCAATACCATGAAGGACACACAGGCCGCATTCGACATGGTGAAGAATGCCGGCAAGGTTGCCGTCATCGGCTATTGCTGGGGTGGCACGGTAGCCTGGCTTGCCTCATCCAAGATTGCCGGATTAGGCTGCGCGATTGCCTACTATGGCGGCGGCATCGGCAACAATATTGGTGAAGCGCCGAAGGCGCCTCTGATGTGTCATTGGGGCGAAAAGGATCATGCCATTCCGACGGAGGTTGTGAACAAGGTCGAATCCACCTATCCGGCGGTGTCCTCTTTTGTTTATGCTGGAGCGGGACACGGGTTCAACTGCGAACAGCGTGGTTCCTATCATGCGGAGAGCGCGAAACTGGCGCGCGACCGAAGCGTAGACTTCCTGCGCAAGCATTTGGGATAAATTGTTCTGCAATCAGACGTGCCCGGTTGGGCGCGTCAATAAAAAAGCCGCCTATCAGGCGGCTTTTTTTATTGCAATGTTCTGTTTAAAAGGTTTTGAGAAAAGAAAGAACAGCGGTTCCCCTGCTCGCATCCTTAAAGCCACTGGTCGGACCAGAAACCCCATTCACGTTACCGCTGTTACCCCAGCAATATGGGTTTGTGTTGGTTGCGCTGTTTGAGGAACATTGCCCGGCAGCATTGGTATCGGAATAAGCTAACGTAACAACTCCGAAGCCTATATCCTTACTGATCCCAATCTTCCAATCTTTGTAAGAAGCCGATTGGAATCCGCCCAACGCCGCGACAGTCGTTACCGAACCCTTGACTTTCTGCTGCCCCATGTGACCGATCAAGGTCCAGCCATCACCCAGATCGTAGTTGGCGTTCAGTTCCAGATAATCCGAGCCCCGCGTTTTCTGATTAAGGTTCGGTCCGCCTTGCCAGCCGATGAAGTTAGATGATGTCGCGTATGAGTACTTTGCAGTCACCCACTTGTATCCGATTGCGCCATAGGCTTCCTGGGTATTCGGCTTAGCGGCACCGCCAACACCAGTAACAAGATTCGTCGTTATCGCGTTACCACTACCGGGATAGTTATAGGTTATGTAACCAACGTCGTAGTTCCAGTCGCCACCACCAAATGCATTTTTGTAACCGCCGTAGAGGTCGACCTCGGTACGACCGCTGCTATACAAGTCCTTTACCCAGGTAATCTGTGACGCCCATGCTCCCAGATAAAAACCGCTTTCGTGAGCATAATCAATCCCCCCTTGAAGGGCCGCGCGACCATGAGTCTGGCTGATTCCGCGGAACAGGTAATCGGAAACGACTCCGACGTTATATGTAATGGGAGATGCAGCCGCTGCTTGGGCGTGGGCGGTAGAAACAGCCACAGGTGCGGTAAAAGCTGCTGCAACAGCAGTACCGAGAATGAGCTTACGCATAGAATTCCTCTCTTTGATCATTTGTGAAAATCCGACAGTTAGATGCTTGAGCAAGTCCCGTGCCTGCCAATAAATCCGCTCCTCGCTAGAGAAGTTGTCAATCACGGCGGGAAGAACAGGGTACGGATGCACATCTATTGTGCGCCTCAGGTTTTCAGGCACCTATCTGGTGCCTATACGGCCTCTACACAACTAGGTCGACTCCTCGCATACTGCATCGGCACATGTTCCGTTAGCGGATCGATTGTATGTTGCTATTGAGGATGGACGACCTGAGTGACACTTAAAGGATGCAGTCTGTTGCATTGTCGCAACATCCCGACAATGCAAGACCGATAAAGCGCTTTTGCTCGCACCAATAGCGCACCCGCCGACCAATATTTGTCGGATGAAACGTTAAGTCGATTTTTTTATTCTTTGTCGCTGCCTCGATCAAGCAAGGTATCAGTGCCGTGATGCCGTCCAACCGGTATCTGGCTGGCCGGGCGTTGTTGCTGTTCCACTCATGTTATTTCCTTGAGCACGGCCAGTGAATTCACGTCTGACGCCCTTCTCGAGGA
This sequence comes from uncultured beta proteobacterium, assembly GCA_903859155.1. GTDB lineage: Bacteria > Pseudomonadota > Gammaproteobacteria > Burkholderiales > SG8-39 > 2-02-FULL-62-17. The sequence continues at coordinate 81,530 of CAIOLO010000010.1, read as the reverse complement.
TTGCGAAGCGAAGTTCCTCTCCACGTATGCGCGCATCACTCAGTGCGGCGCTTTCAGAACCTGCCTTGAGGCTTCCGCTGATTAATTGAAAAGTCTGCTGCAGCGTGAGTTCACGTGTCTGGCCGGCAAGTTGCACGGTCCAGTTGCCACCTAGTTTGGCCGGCACAATCCACAAAAATGCCTGCCGCCCCTCGACGGTGGCAGTTTCATCGGGTTCCCATTCGGCCATATTGAAAGCGTGCGATGCAACCCGCGTTCCTGGTTTCATATTGAGAATCGTCGGGCGGAGCCTCAGATTCAAGCTGGGTAAAAGGTACATTGTGAGCACGGTGGCCTGGCTGAAATCGGTCGCGAAAATATCGCCGTTGATGAATTTCACCTTATCGGCGACACCGGCACGTGACGCTTCGCGATTGGATATGGTCACCATGTCCGGGTTGAACTCGACCCCCATCGCACGCAGTCCCCTTTTGCCCGCGGCTATGACGGTGCGCCCGTCGCCGGAACCCAGGTCGACCAAAAAATCCTGAGCGGAGACCTTGGTCAAATCCAGCATCTTGTTCACCACGCTCTCCGGCGTCGGCACCCACACGACATCCTTGCCCGGTTGGCCCGAGTAAGGTTGAAACTCTCCTTTCGCGGCAGGTTGGGAAAGCGCGACAGGAATAGTCACAAACGCGGCTATCAAAGCGCAGGCGGCGAACAAACCGGTCTTCACAAGGGCTCTCCTCTTAAATTATTCAATGATTCCGATCAAGCCTGGATATTCACTGCCGGCAGCTTCGGTTGTATTCGCTCTGAATCCGAAGCTATTTCGACGAATAGCCCTCCTGAGCGCTTACCTGGACAAAGATTTTGCCATTTTCTATCTTTACCGGATAGACCCGGATGTCATCCTTGCAAGGAACGCCTACTGCCCTGCCCGTCTTGATATCAAAACTGCCCTGATGCAAGGGGCACTCTATCAAGCCATCTTCGACGATGAATCCTTCTGACAGGCTGGCCGATCCGTGACTGCATTCATCCTGTGTAGCAAAGTGGGTAGCGCCAATCCGGTACAGGCATATCAACTCTGAGCCGCACCGGACCTGCAAAGTACCTTGGTCCGGCACGTCACCATCAATTGCCGCTTCTATCCAGTTTTCTGTCATTTCCATTTTGATATAAGTGGGGGTTGAGATGTCGCCTCGATACGCGGCTACTTCAGCCTTGCGATCAAGGTTCCTAGATGCTCATTGCTGCTATAGCTGACAATCAGCTTTCCAGATCCTTTGCGACTGCCTCGAATCTGTACCGTGGTTCCCAGTTTTTCGGAAAGCTCTTCGGCAAGTCTTTGTACGTCGCGGTCCGCTGTTTTGGCGGATTTTCTGGCCGGCGGTGGCGCCGGGTTCAGAATCCGGTTTACCAGGTCTTCGGTTTCCCTGACTGACAGATTTTGGCCGACTACTTCGATGGCAACCTCCTGTTGGCGTTTGGAATCCAACGCCAGCAAAGCTCGTGCATGCCCCATGTTGAGCTTGTTATCCATAAGGAGTCGTTGCACGGTGGCCGACAGGTTTAACAAACGCAAAGCATTGCTGACCGCTGCGCGGGAGCGGCCTACCGATTCGGCGAGATTCTGGTGCGTAAGATGGAACTCATCGATCAGCCGCTGCATCCCCTGGGCTTCTTCCAGGGGATTGAGGTCTTCGCGCTGGATATTTTCAATCAAAGCCATGGCGAGCGCGGCCTGGTCCGGTACATCGCGGATAACGACAGGGACTTCGCTTAGACCCGCCATGCCCGCGGCACGCCAGCGACGTTCGCCGGCAATGATTTCGTGCCGACCTCCACCAACTGGACGAACCAGAATTGGCTGAATCAGTCCCTGAGCGCGTATCGAGGCAGCCAGTTCTTCCAAAGATTCCTGATCCATCCTGGTTCGAGGCTGGTATTTGCCACGCTGCAAATCACCGATAGGTAGCCGCGCCAGTGCGTCTTCCGCGCGTGCTTGCTCCCGTGTCCCGGCGTCGAATAGTGCGTCCAGCCCGCGTCCCAGTCCCTTGCCTTTCACGAGTTCACTCCTAGTTGACGCTGCAGTATTTCGGCAGCCAGGGCGAGGTAGGCAACAGCCCCTTTGCAGGTTGCGTCGAAATTGACTGCCGGTGCGCCAAAACTGGGCGCCTCGGCAAGACGCACGTTTCGCGGGATTACTGTGGTGTAGACCTTGGTGCCAAAGTGATCTTGCAGTTGCGACGAAACCTGCAACGCAAGGGTATTGCGCGGGTCAAACATGGTTCGAAGCAGACCTTCTATCTCAAGTACGGGATTCAGGTGTTGACGGACCCGCTTGATTGTATTGACTAGGTCAGACAAGCCCTCCAGTGCGTAATATTCGCACTGCATTGGAATCATGACGGCATCGGCAGCCACTAACCCGTTGATAGTAAGCATGTTTAGTGCTGGCGGGCAATCCAGCAAAATGAAATCGTAACCTGCAGCGACAGGCGTCAGTGCGGCCTTTAGTCTTTGTTCACGATTATCGAGATCAACCAATTCTATTTCGGCGCCGGCAAGTTCCCGGTTAGCTGGAAGAACATCATAATTTCCAGTCTCCGAGTGTATTTTTACTGCTTCCGCAGTCGCTAGTCCAAGCAGAACCTGATAAATCGTTTGCTTCAGCTCCCGCTTGTCGATACCGCTGCCCATGGTGGCATTTCCCTGGGGATCGAGATCTACAAGCAACACTTTTTTGTCAGACTTAGCCAATCCTGCTGCAAGGTTCACGCTCGTTGTGGTCTTGCCAACGCCTCCTTTTTGATTGGTCACGGCGATGATTCGTGTCATGCGCGACCTACTAGAACAAGGTGACGATCTGCATTGAGTCCAGGCACCTGCAGTTTGATGACCTGCTTTGCGACAAATCCCTCGGGGATGGATTCGATTTCTGTGCTGGGATAGCGTCCTTTCATTGCCGCAAATATGCCGTCAGGGGCAAGCAGGTGCTTGGTGGAATTGATGAACTGGGAAAGTTCGGCGTAGGCGCGCGCAACGATGCAGGTGAATTTCACCGGCGGCAACCATTCCTCAATTTTCTGGCAAAACACCCGCACGTTGGTGAGTTGGAGTTCAGACACTGCCTGGCGCAGGAAAGTGGTTTTCTTCTGACTGGAATCGATCAGTGAAAACTGGCTCGACCCGATTGCAGCTGCCAGCGGAATGCCAGGCAGGCCAGCGCCAGCGCCGACATCCAGAATTTGGCCAGCTGGAATATAGGGAAACACTGACAGGGAATCCAGCAAGTGAGTACTAACCATTCTATCGAGATCCCTGATTGCTGTAAGATTGTAGACACGATTCCACTTCTGCAAGAGATACAGATAATCCAGCAATAGATCCTGAATCCCTTTATTCATAATAATCTTCATGAAAGTTAGTCCATACTCCAATTGTTGTATGAGTTGTTCGCGTTCAATTGGCAGAGGGACATTGCTCATGCCGCAGTCCGCTCGTGACGTTTGGCTGATGGGTTCAGAAACCGCTTAATATGGACCAGTAGCAGAGAAATCGTTGCGGGGGTAATCCCGGAGATTCGCGAAGCCTTGCCAATGGTTTCGGGTTTATGTTGATTGAGCTTCTGCTGAGCTTCTATGGACAAGCCACGAACCAGTCGGTAATCAAGGTCCGCTGGCAACATGGTTTCCTCATGCGTTTCCTGGCGCTGAACCTCTTCGTGCTGACGGACAATATACCCCTGGTATTTGGCTTGAATTTCCACCTGCATGCGGATTTCCGGATCAGAAATTCCCGGACCTACATTGGGTATTTTCATTAGTGAGTCATAACTGACTTCTGGTCGCTTGAGCAATTCGGCAGCCGTCTGATCGCGCTCCAACAGTTGCCCAAATACCTCAACCGCGTCTTTTTCGGAAATGTGTCTTGGCGAGATCCAGGTATTCCGAAGTCGCTCCTGTTCCGCAATCAGCAATTCACGCTTGCGGGAAAACGCTTCCCAGCGGGGATCATCGACAATACCCAGCCTTCGTCCAATTTCGGTAAGACGAAGGTCAGCATTATCTTCGCGCAGCATCAGGCGGTATTCCGCACGACTGGTAAACATGCGATAGGGCTCTGATACCCCGCGCGTTACCAAATCATCAACCAGTACGCCAATATATGCTTCACTCCGCTTCGGGCACCAAGGTTCACGCCCCATAACCTGCAAGGCCGCATTCGCACCTGCCAACAACCCCTGCGCGGCCGCTTCTTCATAGCCGGTGGTGCCGTTGATCTGCCCGGCAAAATACAACCCGGGAATCGCTTTGGTTTCCAAAGATGATTTCAGTGCACGCGGATCAAAATAATCATACTCGATGGCGTAACCCGGTCGGAGAATATGGGCTTTCTCCAACCCTTTGATAGAACGAACTAAATTTATTTGGACATCAAACGGCAAACTGGTAGATATACCGTTTGGATAGTACTCATTGGTAGTCAACCCCTCCGGTTCCAGAAATATCTGGTGTGAGTTTTTTGCCGAAAATCGATGAATCTTGTCTTCTATAGACGGGCAATACCGTGGCCCAATCCCTGAAATAACCCCGGTGTACATAGGCGAGCGATCCAACCCCTCGCGAATAATTTGGTGCGTCTGCTCATTGGTATGGGTAATCCAGCAGGGTAATTGCTCTGGATGCATGGACGTCTTGCCTAAAAAGGAAAATACCGGGCAAGGATCGTCCCCTGGCTGGATCTGCATGACCGAGAAATCTATCGATCTACCATCAATCCGTGGTGGAGTACCCGTTTTTAAACGTCCAACAGGGAGCTTGAGTTCACGTAATCTGGCAGCAAGACTCAAAGACGGCGGATCTCCTGCACGACCCGCCTGACAACGATCCAGCCCTACGTGAATCAAACCGGACAGGAATGTTCCTGTCGTCAACACCACCGCCCGGCCGAAGAATTCAATTCCCAACTCCGTTTTGACACCGGCAACTCGGTCGCCATTTAAAATAAGATCTCCAGCCGCCTGCTGAAATAAGGTCAGGTTGATTTGATTTTCGAGGCGTGAACGAATCGCTTTTTTGTAGAGTATCCGGTCAGCCTGGGCTCGCGTGGCACGAACGGCAGGACCTTTGCTGGCATTCAGAGTACGAAATTGGATACCGGCCTCGTCCGCGGCCAAAGCCATCGCACCGCCAAGAGCGTCGATTTCCCGCACCAGGTGTCCCTTCCCGATCCCGCCTATAGAAGGATTGCAAGACATTTGCCCGAGCGTTTCGATATTGTGCGTCAGTAATAGCGTCCTGCAACCGGCACGGGCTGAGGCTAGAGCGGCTTCGGTACCCGCATGGCCACCGCCTACTACGATGACATCGAAAGTCGTTGGAAACAACATGGTATGGACTCAAATGGGAGGCGCAATTCTATCCATTTTCCCCCTTTATCGATATCCTAAGAACAAACAATACTGATGTTTCACGTGAAACGTCATCGCCAGCCGAGGGTTCTGGTTAGCCAGTACCTTCACCGGTCCAGAACGCGCTAACGAAGCACGCCTCATCTGCGATAAAAAGACAAATGGCATTTTCGTCACTCGACCGACACCCCCAACCCATAAAGCGCCACACATACACGGAGGATAAAAAAAAGACCGCGGTAAGCGGTCTTCGAAATTAAAGTAGTTTGGCCTCAAGCGCCAAAAAACAATCCGGAACTCAGCTCGTCATGGTCCGCTTAAGCATGTCGAGGCGCGCTTCCAGCTCCTTGGGAACGCGCGGCCGCAAGCTGGCAAACAATTCATCGTGCGAGGCAAGCTCTTTCACCCAATCCTCACGTTCCATGGAAATTACGGACTCAAAATTCTCGGCGGTGAAATTGCTCAATCCTTTCCACTCCAGATCGGCGTAATCCGGCACCCAGCCAACCGGCGTTTTCTTCGCGCTGGCAGTCCCGTTGCAACGTTCTACAATCCATTTTAGAACACGCATGTTTTGCCCAAAACCTGGCCATACAAAACGACCGTCTGCATCCATACGGAACCAATTAACGCTGAAAACCTCCGGCCGCTTTTCAGCGGCACGACCCAGCTTCAACCAATGGCCGAAGTAATCTCCCATGTTGTAGCCGCAAAACGGGATCATGGCCATTGGGTCTCGCCGCACCACGCCAACCGCACCGGTTGCGGCAGCAGTTGTTTCGGAACCCATGGTCGCTGCGACATACACCCCTGAATCCCAGTCGAAAGCCTGGGCCACCAAAGGAACCGTATTTGAGCGTCGTCCGCCAAACATAAATGCCGAAATCGGTACCCCGTTGGGATTTTCCCATTCCGGATCAATCGAAGGGCATTGCGATGCTGGGACTGTAAATCTGGAATTGGGATGCGCCGCCTTGCGCCCGCAATCAGGCGTCCAAGCCTGTCCCTGCCAATCCGTCAACTCTTTAGGAGGCTGATCGGTCATGCCTTCCCACCAGACATCGCCCTCAGGCGTTAATGCCACGTTCGTAAAAATAACATTCGCATTCAAGGTTGCCATGCAATTCGGATTGGTCTTCACCGAAGTGCCAGGGGCCACACCAAAAAATCCTGCTTCAGGGTTGATGCCATACAGTTGCCCATCTTTCCCTGGTTTAATCCAGGCGATATCTTCCCCGATGGTAGAAACCTTCCAACCTTCAAATCCGGGCGGTGGAACCAGCATTGCGAAGTTGGTCTTTCCGCAGGCGGACGGGAAAGCCGCACTGACATAAACCTTTTTCCCCCCCGGGGGGGTCACACCTAGAATCAGCATGTGCTCAGCCAGCCAGCCTTGTTCACGACCCATCATGGAAGCAATCCGCAGGGATAGACATTTCTTGCCTAAAAGCGCGTTCCCCCCATAACCGGAGCCGTAAGACCAGATTTCCTTGGTTTCGGGAAAATGAACAATGTATTTCGTATCCTTATTACAGGGCCAGACGACGTCCTTTTCTCCCGGGGGGAGCGGCGCGCCAGCCGAATGCAAACAAGGTACGAAATGGCCGTCCGCGCCCAGAACGTCCCACACCTTTTCCCCGATGCGCGTCATCACCTTCATCGAAACGACAACATAGGGTGAATCAGTGAGTTCGATACCAATATGGGCGATGGGCGAACCCAATGGGCCCATGGAAAAGGGCACCACGTACAAGGTACGGCCCTGCATGCAACCATCAAACAGTTTTCCCAGTGTCTGTCTCATTTCACCGGGGTCAACCCAGTTATTAGTTGAGCCCGCATCGATCTTTTCTTTAGAGCAAATAAATGTGCGGTCTTCCATTCGTGCGACGTCGGTAGGATCCGATAGTGCAAGATAGCTGTTGGGCCGCAGTTTAGGATTAAGCCGCTTGAAGGTTCCAGATTGCACCATTTCCTCGCACAGACGGTCATACTCCAGCTGGCTGCCATCACACCAAACAACCCGACTCGGCTTCACCAAAGATACCGTTTTTTCAATCCATTCAATGGCTTGCTTGTGTTTTACGTAACCTGGTGCCTTGACATCGATGGCCGGTACAAAAGGTTGGTTCATGGCTTCAAGCCTCGCTTCTAATTTATATGGAACAGGCGGTCTCGCCGGTATGCTGCTGTGCTACGTGCTCCCTGCAGGGAGGGGCGATTTTACAACGATCTGAGGTACGTGGAAATGCCGGTCAATGCAAGACCAGGGTATTACAAAGGGTTTGCAAACTTTTTTCCTAAAATCCAGAAACAAACTAATTAGCCGACAACCGTTCCAGCTTCCATTCAAGACCATACTCAGGACGCTCTGGGGCCGCGCAACCATCTGCTGATAGTTGCCCCCCTTAATTCACCCTCCTGAGACTTGCAAAACCTGCAACGGCACCGCCTCTACTTGCCTATACAAAACCGCGAAAAGATTTCCCCAAGCAAATCGTCTGCGACGAATTCCCCTATGATTGAGCTTAATTCTTTTTGCGCCAGTCGCAATTCCTCTGCAAATAACTCACTTCGGGAAATGACCTCCCTTGCCCTGGCAAGATTGCGCGCCGATCGAACAAGTGCATCCAGATGTCGCGCACGCGCCATGAAAACATCTTCACCACCCGGCTGCCATCCCGCTAATTCCAGCATCGCTGCTCGAAGCAAATCCAGCCCCTCACCAGTCTTTGCGGACAGCCACACAACCCTATCCTTTCCTTCAACTATTAGCGAAGGAGTGCCCTTTGCAAGATCCAATTTATTGTGAACGACAATACGCGAAACCCGGTCCGGTAACCTGGAAAGTATTCCTTCATCCTCGGGTACAACGCCAGTCCCCGCTTCAACAATCAGCAACGCCACATCCGCGCGTTCGATCATCTCCCAGGTTCTGCTAATCCCCAAAACCTCCACCTCATCAGGGGTCTCACGAAGCCCCGCGGTGTCTATGAAGTTCAGTGGAACGCCTTCAATCTGTATGGTTTGGCGAATGGCATCCCGCGTTGTACCGGGAATGGCGCTCACTATCGCCAAATCCTCTCCGGCAAGCGCATTGAGCAACGAACTCTTGCCCATATTGGGTCTTCCGGCGATGACGACATTGAGACCGCCACGCAATATGCTGCCACGACGACCCCGCTCCAGCGCCCTGTCGACCTCTGCGTTTAACCGTTTCAGCCTCGCAATGGTTTGCTGCCGGTCCGCCTGCTCGATATCCTCCTCGGGAAAATCAAGGCTTGCCTCGACCAGCATGCGCAGTTCGATCAACTGTGCCACCAGCGACTCAATAACCGCGGAGAATTCGCCACTCAGTGAACGCATTGCGCATCTTGCAGAAACCGTCGTGGTGGCATCAATGAGATCCGCAACTGCCTCGGCTTGCGCGAGATCCAGTTTGTCGTTCAGGAACGCGCGCTGCGTAAACTCCCCGGGCTGTGCAAGGCGCGCGCCCAATTCAATGCAACGCTCCAGGAGCATTTGCAGAACCACGGGGCCGCCGTGGCCATGCAACTCCAAAGTGTCCTCGCCGGTGTAGGAAGCAGGTCCGACAAAGCAGATTGCCAGACCGTCGTCGAGAAATCCGCCAAGAGAGTCCAGAAACTTTGTCCGTATCGCTTTTCGCGGTTCCGGAAATATTCCGAGAATGCCTGCAATCAGCGGGCGCAGATCGTTACCCGAAACCCTGACTATGCCAATACCGCCTTTACCAGAAGCGGTTGCAATTGCCGCGATCGTATCGTGACCTGGAGCCACTCTCGGATTATCCCAACACGACCCTTAGCGCTTGGGCGCGGCGGGTTTCGTCCCTTCGATCATACGGCTAATCTGCCACTGCTGAAGAATTGACAAGATGTTATTGACCAGCCAATAAAGAACCAACCCTGCCGGGAAAAAGAAAAACATGATGCCAAAAGCGAACGGCATGATCTGCATTACCTTGGCCTGCACCGGATCGGGCGGAGTCGGGTTCAATCGGGTTTGAATGATCATCGAGCCCATCATCAGCGCCGGGAGGACGTACCACGGGTCTATGGCGGCAAGATCCGTAATCCAACCGTAAAAAGGGGCATGGCGCAATTCCACTGCTGCAAGCAACACCCAGTACAGCGAGATGAATACCGGAATCTGCACCAGGATGGGTAGGCACCCCCCTAGAGGATTGATCTTTTCGGTCTTGTATAACTCCATCATCGACTGGTTCTGTTTCGTCCGATCGTTCGGGTACATTTCCCGAAACTTGGCCAGGCGCGGCGCCACCAGTTTCATTTTTGCCATCGACTTGTAGCTCGCCGCAGACAGGGGATAGAAAATCGCCTTGATAAGAACAGTAAGCAGGATGATCGCAATACCCCAGTTACCGGTCCAGTTGAAAAACCATTCAAGCACCCAGAAAAGGGGTGCCGCGATGACGGTTAGCCAGCCATAATCGACGACAAGGTCAAGTCCTGAGGCCGCCTGCTTCAGCCGGGATTGTTCCTGTGGACCAATGTAGGCCGGGACCGAAACCGCCGCCGTTGCACCCGGCGCAATGGCAATGGGCGGAAAGATCATGCTGATCGCATAAAGGTTCTCAGCTAATTTTCGCGTTTGAATTTCCCGAACACCCTTTTCCGGCGGCAACAGGGCGACGACAAAATGATGTTGAATAATCGCAACCCAGCCGGTTTCCGGCTCTTTGGTATAGGAAATCTTGTTTTTCTCAATATCGGAAAAAGGAACCTTTTGGAATTTTTCCTGCTCGGTGAAGACTGCAGCACCCGTATAGGTTGGGGCCATGGAGTTGTCGTCTGCCGGCGCCTTGCCGTCACGTACCAATTGAAAGTAAGCGCGGGCTGTTACAGGCACTGAAGAACCGTTCTCGATTTCATAGCGCACATCGACGAGGTAGCTGTTGCGGCGAAAGCCAATAATCTTTGCTACCTTGACCCCCTCTGGCGAGATGGCTTCAAGGCGTACTTCCACGCTGTCGGCACCCGACGCCAGTGAGGCCTGTTTAACAGACGACGAATACTTAGTCGTTTGATTGGGAAGATTTGCTCCAATCAACCCGCTTTGCAGACCATAGTGGTGCTCAGATCCTAGAAGAACGAGGTTCTTGTCACGGTCATGGGTATTTTTGTGCTGAAGCAGTTCGGCATATACCAGACTGCCTCCCAAGGTGTCGATATCGACCCGCAGCAAATCGGTATCTACCCGGATGAGATCCCCCGATGCCGGGACAACCCGGGTATCGGCCTCCGCAGCAACCATATTTGCCGCTGGAACCCCTGCCTTGGCCGCAAGCGATGAAGTGCCTTGTGGCGTCGGGGATGGCGCGGTACCCGCTTTTTCAGCGGAAACAGCAAGCTGCGGCGGTACCCTGGTTTCCTTTTGCCAAGCCTCCCAAAGAAGAAGAATGGAAAAGGAAAATACGAAAAACAAGATCAGACGTTGGGTATCCACACGGTTCTTCCAGAATCAGGGTACAGGATCATATCCGCCTGGTTGCCACGGGTGACACCGGCACAAACGTTTCAGGGCCAGGCCGCCGCCAAGATAGGCACCATGTTTAATTAGGGCCTCCTGCGCATACTCTGAACAGGAAGGGTGATAGCGGCAGCGAGGTCCAATCATCGGACTGATCAAATAACGATAAGCCACTATCGGCGCCAACAATGCCTTCAGCAAAGGACCGTGCGCAGAACTGTGCAGGAACCCTGGCATGGAGAGATTTCTCATTTCGGCAAGCCCAGTCGGTCGAGTTCCTCGCCCAGGCCCTTCCCCACTTCCCGTGGGCCGCTGACGCGCACCAGAACATCGCGACCTTTCAGCGCCACCTGCCTGAGTCGAAACCACTCGCGCACCAGACGCTTCATCAGATTTCTATCGACCGACAAGGGAATAAAGCGCTTAGGAACAATCAACCCAAGCCGCGAAAGGCCAAGCTCATTTTCTCGGACCTGAACCAGCAACATTTTCCCCTTGAACCGGCGGCCAGAGGAAAGTACTGCTGCTATATCCTTCCCGCAAAGTCGTTGCTGACGACGGTACCCGCGATACTCGAACTGTTCGTCCAAACCGCAGGATTACACCGACAGTCGAGCCCGCCCTTTGGCACGCCGCGCACGGATAACAGCCCTGCCACCACGTGTTGCCATGCGGACAAGAAATCCGTGCGTACGCTTACGCTTTACTACAGAAGGTTGGAATGTACGCTTCATTTGAAATCCCCTGACAATTCTTTTCGAGTAACCCTCTATTAGACGACCAAGAGAGTGATATTGTCAATGAAAACTAATCCGAAAAGTAGCAGGCTACCTGTGGATAACTCACCTGAATAAGGCTAAAATCCGCAAACTTTCAACCGCCTAAAAATAGTAAGAAATTCCATGGAAGGTTTTTGGCTTTCGTGCCTGAGCCGCTTCGAAAAAGAGCTTCCTGCTCAACAATTTAACACCTGGATTCGTCCCTTAAAGGTGGACCCTGCTGAACCGCCGTTGGGCGAGGTCAGACTGCGCGCGCCAAATCGCTTCGTTTTGCAATGGGTCAAAGAACGATTCGCGCCTCGAATTGAAGCCATGGGTAATGAATATTTCGCATCCCCGGTCACGCTAATTCTGACACTAGAACCTACCAACAACTCGGCCAACCCAGAAGTACCGCCCCCCCCTGTTATCACTCCACGCGGCCATCCTAGCCCTGCTCCGGTGGTCCAACGAACTACGGTTGTAGACCGTTCCGGCTTGATCCGCGATTTCAGTTTCGATAATTTTGTCGCTGGAAAAGCCAATCAACTGGCACGCGCTGCCGCCATGCAGGTAGCAGAACATCCGGGGACATCCTATAACCCGCTTTTCATCTATGGTGGCGTCGGCCTAGGAAAGACTCACCTGATTCACGCAGTGGGCAATAACGTGCTCGCACAGCGTCCGGAAACCAAAATTCGCTATCTTCACGCCGCGCAATACATCTCTGATGTGGTTCATGCGTATCAGCAAAAATCATTTGATCAGTTCAAACACTACTACCATTCCCTTGACCTGCTTCTCATAGACGACATCCAGTTTTTTACGGGAAAAGATCGCACTCAGGAAGAATTCTTTTATGTATTCAATGCATTGATTGAATCGCACAAGCAGGTAATCATCACCTGCGATACCTATCCAAAAGATCTTGCTGGTATAGACGAACGGTTGAAATCTCGATTTTCCTGGGGACTAACTGTCGCCGTAGAACCCCCTGAACAGGAAATGCGCGTAGCGATCATTTTGAAAAAAGCTGAGAGCCTTTCCATAAAAATTAGTGAAGAAGTGGCGTTTTTTGTAGCAAAACACATTCGCTCAAACGTTCGCGAACTTGAAGGTGCGTTGAAAAGTGTTGTCGCCTTTGCGCGCTTCAGTGCGAAGGAAATTACTTTGGATTCAGCCAAGGAAGCTTTAAAGGATTTGGTTTCCGCCCAAAATCGGCAAATCACCATAGAAAACATCCAAAAAACTGTAGCAGACTTTTACAAACTCAAATTGGCAGATCTACATTCGAAAAAAAGAACCCGTAACATAGCTCGCCCCCGCCAAATGGCCATGGCCTTGGCTCGAGATCTTACCCAGGTAAGTCTGCCGGATATTGGTGATGCTTTTGGAAATCGTGACCACACTACGGTACTCCACGCCTGCCGCACAATCGCGCAGCTTAGAGAAAAAAACCATGAACTCAATCGCGACTACCACGTATTGGAACAGGTTCTAAAAGGCTAGCGGTTCAAGAAATGAAAATTTCATACAAAAAACTAATTATTAAGCATGTATGAATTGTGTTTAAGTGAAAAACAAATGAACTTTGACAATTTATCCACAAACCGTCCATATTTCATACACCACTTATACACAGTTAAAGATACCGGTATTACGGCGCCAAGCCTGATGAAAGCCACTTACCAACAAAAGTAGATGGAAATCATCACTATCATCAAGGAAAAGTAATGACTCTTATAAAGATAAGTAGAGATGAATTGCTGAAACCCCTTCAAGCAGTTTCAGGAATCATTGAAAGGCGCCACACGTTACCGATACTCTCGAATGTGCTGCTTATCAGACAAGCAAAACAGATCTCTCTCGTGGCAACCGACATAGAAATTGAAATAACAGCTTCCGCCCAAACAGAAGCGGCTGGGGAAGAAAAATCAATAACAGTCGGTGCCCGTAAATTGCTGGATATTTTGAGGGCCTTGCCAGAAGGAAGTGAAATCTCTCTTACCCTACAGGAGAAACGGTTGCAGCTTAAATCGGCAAAAAGTCGCTTTAATCTTCAAACATTACCTGCAGAGGATTTCCCGCGGCTTGCCGTGCCGGACGATGAATCAAGCAAGCTTTCCGTACCCCAAAAATTACTTAAAACGATGATTAATCTAGTCCAGTATGCAATGGCACAACAGGATATTCGTTACTACCTAAATGGCATGCTTATGGTCCTCGATGGTGCCAGCCTGACACTAGTGGCAACTGACGGCCATAGACTTGGATACATACGCCGTGAATTGGCTGGCGATTCGTCACCGCGCAAGGAAGTGATTCTTCCCCGCAAAACCATAATTGAATTGTCAAAATTACTGGCAGACACTGACGAGCCAGTTTTTGTGGACATCTCCGCCAACCAGGCCCGCTTCAACTTTGGTGGGATATCCCTGATTTCAAAGCTTGTGGATGGAAAGTTTCCTGACTACACCAGAGTGATTCCACAAGATCAACCCAAGCACCTTCGTTTAAAACGACAGGAAATTCTCTCGTGTTTGCAGCGGGCCGCAATCTTAACTAGCGATAAATTCCGAGGCGTACGTTGGGTTTTGTCCAACGGAAGTTTGAAAATAATCTGCACCAATACCGAGCAAGAGGAGGCTCAGGAGGAGCTTGATGTTGATTATAAAGGCGATACATTGGATGTTGGTTTTAACGTGGGGTATCTCCTCGATGTGCTAAATAATCTCACGGTAGACGAAATTGATTGCGGTTTAGGGGACGCAAATTCCAGTGCTTTGATCACTGTGCCGGAAAAGAGCGATTTTAAATACGTAGTAATGCCGATGCGCATTTGAAAAGCGGTTTCCACAAATGATTAAAAATTAAAAATCAAGAGCACCAATACCCGGCTATTTTGAAATAAGCATTACGAAAGCAGGCAATGAGCGAAACTGACAAGAAAACCCCACAACAAAATAGCGAAATTTATGATTCGGAAAGCATCCGGGTATTGAAAGGATTGGACGCCGTACGTAAGCGCCCAGGAATGTATATAGGGGATACCTCTGACGGTTCCGGACTTCATCACATGGTTTTCGAGGTGGTAGATAACGCCATTGATGAAGCACTTGCCGGGCATTGCAATGACATCGTAATCACGATTCATACGGATAATTCAATTTCTGTTCTGGATAACGGTAGGGGAATTCCGACGGAAATTCACAGGGATGATGACCGCGGCCGGTCAGCTGCAGAAATTGTAATGACCGAACTGCATGCAGGCGGCAAGTTTGATAACAATGCATACAAGGTGTCTGGTGGGCTTCACGGAGTAGGTGTTTCCGTGGTCAATGCGTTGTCCGACTGGCTTCGCCTAACGGTAAGGCGCGACGGCGAAGCCCATTTCATGGAGTTTCGACGGGGCGAGCCGGTAGCCTCTCTGAAAGTAATAGGCAAGACCGAGCGCAGGGGCACCGAAGTACATTTTTATGCCAGCGCCGAAACTTTCGGGACCATCGAATACCATTTTGACATACTGGCCCGCCGTTTGCGGGAGTTGTCGTTTCTTAACAATGGTGTACGTATACATCTGGTGGATCAGCGAAGCGGTAAGGAGGAAGTCTTCGCGCATACGGGCGGCGTACTCGGTTTTGTGGAATACATCAACCGCAACAAAACTGTGTTGCATCAGACGGTTTTTCACGCCGTCGGCGAAAAAGAAGGCATTACGGTCGAAGTCTCTATGCAGTGGAATGACTCTTACCAGGAGTCTGTTCTATGCTTCACCAACAATATTCCGCAGCGCGACGGCGGAACCCACCTAACGGGTCTGCGGGCGGCAATGACCCGAAGTCTCAACCAATATATCGAAACCAACGAAATAGCCAAACGCGCCAAGGTTGAAACCTCCGGTGACGACATGAGAGAAGGTCTTACCTGCGTGCTTTCTGTAAAAGTACCGGAACCAAAGTTTTCCGCGCAAACCAAGGATAAGCTGGTCTCGTCAGAAGTCAGGCCAGTGGTCGAGGACATCGTCGCCGAGCGGCTCAAGAGTTTTTTGCTCGAGCGTCCCGCTGAAGCACGGGTTATTTGCACCAAAATCGTAGACGCGGCACGAGCGCGCGAGGCCGCTCGAAAGGCCCGCGAAATGACACGGCGGAAAGGTGTTCTGGATTCTTTCGGGCTTTCGGCCAAACTCGCAGACTGCCAGGAAAAGGACCCGAGCCAGTGTGAACTTTATATTGTGGAGGGAGATTCCGCCGGCGGTTCTGCCAAGCAGGGGCGAGACCGTAAATTTCAGGCAATTCTTCCGCTAAAAGGAAAAATCCTCAATGTAGAGAAGGCCCGTTTTGACAAACTGATTTCTTCCCAGGAAATTGTCACACTGATTCAGACACTGGGTACGGGAATCGGCAAGGATGAATACGATATTGGCAAGCTTCGTTATCATCGAGTCATCATCATGACCGATGCCGATGTGGATGGCGCCCATATACGAGCGCTATTACTGACTTTTTTCTACCGGCAGATGCCTGAACTGGTCGAGCATGGGCACGTCTACATCGCGCAACCCCCTTTGTATAAGGCAAAACTCGGGAAGCTGGAGCGCTACCTCAAGGATGATCATGAGCGAGACCAATTCATGCTATCCCAAGCGCTTGTTGGCGCCTCGCTTACTGCGAGGGCCGGCGAGCCCCCTATAGAGGGCAAGCCACTTGAAGAGATTGCCAAGTCGTACCTTTTGGCGCAGGCGGTGGTCCAACGGCTGTCACGGATGATAGATACGGAAGTATTGGTCGCGCTCATGAATGGCGAGAAAATCGATCTCTCCAACCCGGAAAGTGCCGGGGCTACCGCGCTGCGGCTGAAGCAGGCAATAACCAACGCCAGCGGCAATGGCATCAATATCCGGGCCCGCTACGATGAGCGCAATGAGCGACAGCAATTGATCATTGAACGCAATCATCACGGCAACCTGCGCACCACCATGCTCGATGAAGATTTCCTGCTGTCCGGAGATTACCGGCAGATCAATTCAACTTCGCAATTGCTGCAGGGATTGGTTGGACCAGGTGCGGCGGTTCGACGGGACGATCGCGAAAAATCCGTCCGGGAATTCGGTGAAGCCATGTCCTGGTTGCTTGGAGAAGTCGAACGCGGGGCCAGCATTCAACGGTACAAGGGTTTGGGTGAAATGAATCCCGAGCAACTTTGGGAGACCACAATGGATCCGAGTTCGCGCAGGCTGTTAAAGGTGCAAATTGAGGATGGAATCGCCGCTGATGAGATTTTCACTCGATTGATGGGTGATGAAGTTGAGCCCCGTCGCGCGTTCATTGAGCAGCATGCCCTGACCGCGCGTCTGGATATTTGATCCTTGGCCGGTCAAACCACCCGATGGGCTTGCTGCCTCAGAATGGATATGAAACAGTGTTTTTGAAGTAACTGACCCGAGCGAGCCTTATTTTTTTGCGGTAATTTTTTTGCGTGCCGAGGCTTTTTTCTTTTTCTTTAACGGCGAGGCGTTCTCACTGGCCGTAGCTTGTACCTTTACTATTTTTTTCTTTGCCGTCGCTTTCGATTTTTTATTCACGCGCTTGGATTTTACTGTCGGCGATTTTTTCCCCGTGGACACGGCGCTGGCGTCAACTGGTGCGGCAGCTACCTTATTGGTCTCCAAGGCTTTGCCCTTGCGTGGAGCAAACTCAAAACCTATTTTTCCATCAGGCCCTTTGGCAAGAAAAGCCGAAAATGGACGTCCTTTCTTGGAAATAAAGCGGTGCAGCAGATCGGTCTTACCAGTGGCGAGAAGTTTTACCATCTGCTCGCGCTCCATCGGGCGCTGCAGAATGATCCGCCCGGAACGAAAATCGCAGGTCTTTGCCGGACCTAGCGATCGTTCACAGGAGTAGGTCATATCTAATTCAAATACCCTGCCGTCACACTTTGGACAGGTACCCAGGGGTTCTTTTCCTTCAAGGTCGGGCATTTCAATTTCCCCGGAAGCATCGAGCCTGTCCTGGCCAAAATCGAATTCAATCGGCTGCTCCGTCCCCAGTCTGATAGAAGCGACAAACGGCCTGCCAATGCGGCTGCGAAACCCGCTCAACGGACCAACCTTTCCCTTCTGGATCAATTCGGCAATCTCCTCGGGAGCCCACTCTCGACTGGAGAGCACCTTCCAAAGCGAAAAGTCGCATTTCAGACATTGAAACTTGCGGTAATTCTCCTGGATGGTTCCACCGCATCGGGGACACGGTGCATCTACGGTGGCGAATGCAGTATCAGGAATTTCCCCTTCCTTGACCCGCGCCACCATTTCCTTGGTCAGCGTCGATATATGCTCCATGAACTCGCCGCGAGCGAGCTTGCCTAATTCCATTTGCTTGAGCTTGAATTCCCAGTCCCCGGTCAGCTCCGGGGAAGTAAGTTCCTCAATACCGAAATGCTTTAGCGCGAACAGGAGGGAGAACGCCTTGGGCGTGGGCTGAAGTTCCCGGGCATTGCGATGGAGGTAATCTTCACGCAAAAGACCTTCAATCACGGCCGCTCGTGTAGCGGGGGTTCCCAGACCCTTTTGATCCATTGCAGCGCGCAATTCCTCGTCTTCTAGCAGCTTTCCCGCACCCTCCATTGCAGAGAGCAGCGTCGCCTCAGAAAAGCGAGCAGGCGGTTTGGTTTGCTCTGCTTCAGCTTGAACTGCCAAGGTCTTTACCGTCTCACCAGCACTGACTGCAGGGAGATTTTCGGATTCCTCCGCTACGGAACGGCCATAGACTGTAAGCCAGCCTGAATTGACGAGCACCTTACCCTCGGTTTTGAAGGGGTGTCCGGCAACGCGTGTTATTCGCGTAGTTTGCAGGTATTCCGCGGCAGGATAAAACACGGCAAGAAATCGGCGCACAACAAAATCGTAGATCTTGGCTTCGGCCTCGTTAAGTTGCTTTGGACCCTGTTGCGTGGGGATTATCGCAAAATGGTCGGATATCTTCTTGTTATCGAAAATGCGCTTATTAGGCCGCACCCATCCTTGCTTCAGAATATGGCTCGCAAATGGGGTGTAGGCACCTGCGGAAAGGTTCTTGTCCTTGAGCGTTGTAAGTGTAGCGATGACGGTCGGCATGTAGTCTTCCGGCAGTGCGCGCGCATCAGTCCGCGGATAGGTCAATACTTTGTGCTTCTCGTAGAGCGCTTGCGCGAGTGACAGCGTGGTTCGTGCCGAGAAACCGAAGCGGCTGTTTGCTTCCCGTTGCAGGCTGGTCAGGTCAAACAGCAGCGGCGAAAGCTGCGTAGTCGGCTTTGTCTCCTCGGAAACAACGCCTGTTTGTCCGTCGCAGTCCTGCACTATGGTTGCGGCTCTGGCTTGCTCCCAAAGGCGCTCGGCGCGACGGTCTGGATCGATGTCGTCCTTCTTAAACGACTCATCGAACCAGCGGCCCGCGTACTCGCCGCCTGAGGCCAGGAATCTGGCGTGGACCTCCCAATAATCACGAGAACGGAAAGCCCTGATCTTCTGCTCTCGCTCGACTAGGATCGCAAGCGTCGGTGTCTGGACGCGACCGACCGTAGTCAGATAAAAACCGCCTTCTTTTGAATTGAAGGCGGTCATTGCCCGCGTGCCGTTGATTCCGATGAGCCAGTCGGCCTCGGAGCGGCACTTCGCAGCGTCGGCGAGCGGAAGCAATTCTTCATCACGCCGAAGTGCTTCGAAGCCGGCGAGAATCGACCCTTGTGTCATCGATTGTAGCCACAGGCGCTGCACCGGTTTTTTGGAGCCAGTGTGTTGAACGATATAACGGAAAATCAGTTCGCCTTCGCGCCCTGCATCGCAGGCGTTGATAAGAGTCGTAATGTCTTTGCGTTTGATGAGTTTGGTGAGCAGCTTTAACCGATCTTCCGTCCGCTCTATGGGGCGAAGATCGAAAGTCGGTGGAACCACCGGCAAATTAGCGAAAGACCACTTACCGCGTTTGACCTCGTATTGCTCCGGCGCGGCTATCTCGAGCAGATGTCCGATAGCGGATGACAGTACATGGGTGTCGCTTTCGTAATAGTCACCGACACGGGTAAAGCCGCCCAGTGCTCGCGCAATATCGTTCGCGACAGAGGGTTTTTCGGCGATGATAAATTTCTTGCCCAAGAGTTGATTCCTATATTTGCTTTGCCCGGTACATGCTTCGCGAGGGTCGGGTATTGCGTCGATGCGACCGCCCGGCGACTGAATACATGCCGGCTATGGTAGCGATACGGCAGCGCCGGAAAGCGGGCAATCATACGTGCAACCCGCGATGCTAAGCAAGAAGCGAGATAGAACCAGCTAGCCGGTGCATATTTCCTGGCGATTTAACGGGATGGCGCGCAATGGTGGATTTGCGCTTGGGATGAGCGGCCAGCTAATGCATTTGCCGCTTTTCGCCGTCGGGCAGTAGTTCGTCAAGGATGAGTGCATCGACATTGCCACGGTGAGTCCACAGTACGATGAGGACGATGATCTTGAGTTTGTCCAGACCAACCAATTCTGCGTCGATCGCCATGGCGCGCTCGATAATCAATTCACGCAAAAGCGGAGAAAGTACCCGCGCACTTTCCAGGAACACCAGGAATCCTCGTGCTTCGGCGGAAAGCTTTTCCAATTCGTTTGTGGCATAGACGCGGTGTGAAGAACTATCTTCAAGCGCCTCAGGTAGACGACTGGCCTTCCACCGGGCAAGTCCGTTCAGCCAGTCCAGTGCCTCACTGATGTCGTCGTTTTCGAATCCTGCTGCATGCAGCTTGCGCGTCAGCGTGTCGTGGTCCGGATAGCTATCGGACGGGTAGTAGTTTTCGAACAGGTAGACAAGGACTTCGATCATGGATTACCACCTGACGTGACGCAGGTTAGGAAGCTTCGGGCCGGTTCAGGTACAGCACTCACTGCGCCACTGGTTGACGAGCCGGTTCTATCAATCAGATTTGGCTCTCTGATCTATTCGTTGGTACAACCCGCCCGGCAGGCGGCCCACCTTTTGCGCGAGTTCCAGTGTCAATAGCATCTCCGATACCTCCCCTGTCGTCAAGCCGCTGCGCTGGATCAGCGTATCAAGGCCGCAGGAATCATACCCAATATATTGTAGCAGAGCGTTATCAGACTGCAGTATCTTGGGGTCAGGCCTGCTTACGCTCAAATGTAGTTCCTGCAAGACATCTTCTGCGGTTTCCACCAGTTTGGCGCCTTGCCTGATAAGGGCGTGGCAACCTCGAGCGAACGGAGAATGTATTGAACCCGGGATCGCAAAAACCTCCCTGCCCTGTTCCGCGGCCAGTCTTGCGGTAATCAGCGAGCCCGAAGGCAGTGTTGCTTCGACGACAAGGCAACCTTGGGATAGTCCGCTGATGATGCGGTTTCTGCGGGGGAAATTGGCGGTAAGCGGTGGCATGCCCAGCGCGAATTCGGAAATGATCGTTCCCCGCGTTTCGATTTTCCTGGCAAGCGCTGCGTTTGAGCGCGGATAAACTATGTCCACGCCACAGCCAAGCACCGCGACCGTGGTGCCCGAGCCATCGAGCGCGCCTTCATGCGCTGCGGTATCAATTCCCAAAGCGAGCCCGCTGACGACAATCAGGCCCGCATCGGAGGCAGCCCTGGCAAAACTGCGGGCATTGGCTATGCCTTGTGGCGTTGCGTTGCGGCTGCCCACAATCGCGAGGGCAGGCCGGTTCAGGTGGTTTGCATCGCCCAAGACATAGAGCATGGGCGGGGGATCAGGTATTTGGAGTAGAAGCTGCGGGTAATGTGCATCGGCGAGAGTAGCAAGCGCATGACCGTCTTGCGAAAGCCAATCAAGCGCATTTTCAATCTGACGTTCGCGGCCGGGCGAGAGGATCTTTTCGGCCACCTCGTCGGCGACATGTCGCGCAAGTTGACCTCGGTTGGCCGACAGGATGTTTGCAGGGAGACCAAAGGCGACGAGCAGGCCACGCAATGCAGCAGGTCTCAGTTCTGTGACCAACCCAAGGCTGATCCAGTCAGCGGTATCGGAAGCAATCTGCATGAAATGCTTAACGCGCCATAGCTGCATTCGGATGGCATGAATTCTGGTTCGTAGAGAATTTCTGCCGCGCTGAGGAAAGCTAGCGACAGGTTTTATCGCGAAACGTTCCTCAATTCGCTGGCCTTGAGGTGCAGTGATTGAATGCAGGCGGGATAGACGAAGATCGGGGTCGGGACTAACGTAATACTTTTAAAAAACGGCCAGAAAAGGCACTCCGCGCGTGTTCTCGGGCGAGGCTCTACAACGAAGGTTCCCGTTGTAGAGCCCTGCTTTGAAGGCAGGGCCTCGTTATTGCGTTGAACGCAATCTGCGGTTGCTGACTAGGGCGTGCGCAATAGATCCGCAGGCGCTACCGGCCGGGAGCTTTCCATTACAAGGGCGTATGAAACCGAGTCAAAAGTCCGAAAAATAAGCACCAGGCCATAGCGCTCGTCGGGAAGTTTGATAGTGGGGGCGGTATCCCTGGACAGGGTGGAGGCTGGATCAACTGCGGACGCACCGGCCCGGTAGAGCGCCAGAACATGACCGTTCTCAATCCCGTCTTTGGTCCCTTTGTTGAGGGCCACAATGGAATTGGGGCCGCCTTCGCTGGTGGCCAGGGCACCATATAGCGAGATGACCTTCGCTTGCATCATACCTTTCGGGGCGTGAGGAAGGTATTGGTTCACTGAGGCTTTG
Organism: uncultured beta proteobacterium; assembly: GCA_903859155.1. Taxonomy (GTDB): domain Bacteria; phylum Pseudomonadota; class Gammaproteobacteria; order Burkholderiales; family SG8-39; genus 2-02-FULL-62-17. Next base: position 59,163 of record CAIOLO010000010.1, on the reverse strand, counting down.
CCGCTCGCGATCAGCCGGTCACCTTTGCCAATTTCCTGAGCTGCGGTAACGACTTGCATCGTCGCTGGATCTCCGCTGCGAGTCATTCTTCCCGTGCCTAGAAAAATGGCTTCGTATCCGAGAGTCCGTTGTGTATCCGGGTCAACCAGTGGCTTGCCTGGTCTGAAAATCTGCCAATTCAATTCCTTGGAGTTGTCCACACCGGCGACGTAGGCAACCCCGCCCGGTCCAATGTGTACTCGGCTTTCTTCCGTTGCGACGATGCGTGGCGCCTTATCGAGACCATCCTGCTCGATAACCAGGGGATGAGAAAGAAACGGCTCAATAGAACTCGGGCGTATGGCCGGAATCGCTTCCTCGGCGAGCGGTTCGCTGCGCACCTGTGGGGAAATCTTGACCGTAGTTGCCAGCGTCAGGCTAGGATTGCTGCGATTCCGGTCAAGCACAAGAACGTTGCCCGGAAAGATCCTGTTGGGGTTCTTAATCTGCTCCTGGTTTAGCTTCCAAATTTCCGACCAGCGCCAGGGCTCCTTTAGAAACTTTGAGGCGATGTTCCAGAGCGTGTCACCTTTTTCGACGACATACCGGTCCGGCGCGTCCTCCTTCAGGCTGATATTGCCCTGCGCGACCGCCTGACCCACCGCTAAACAAAGGGCAAGCAGCATCCCTGTGATAGACTTATCCATAGCAACCTCGAATAGATTTAAGTGCTCCGGACCCGGCGGCAAAAGCGTAACGCGCTTTTTATAGTCCGCATTAAATTCTGCATCTAATTAGTTCAATTAGCAAGTTTTTATGGCTCGGTTGCCTATTCTACTTTATCCCGATACCCGGCTTTACAAGAAGGCCTCCCCGGTCGGGAACATAGACGCTGCCATTCGCACGTTGGTCGCCGACATGACCGAGACTATGTATGCGGCGCCTGGGATTGGATTAGCCGCCACGCAGGTCGATGTTCATAAGCAAATTATTGTGATCGACGTCTCTGAGACCCGTGACCAACCCATCGTTCTGATAAACCCGGAGATCAGCGGACGCGAGGGTATCCAGAATATCGACGAGGGATGCCTTTCTGTTCCTGATATTTATGAACCGATTGAGCGCGCGCAACGAATCACCGTGCGCGCTCTTGATGGGCAGGGCAAGGCATTTAGCCTGGATGCTGAGGGGTTACTTGCGGTTTGTGTTCAGCATGAGATGGATCACCTTGAAGGCAAAGTGTTTGTTGATTATCTGTCACGTTTGAAACGTACGCGAATTATTGCCAAGCTACTGAAACAACAGAAGAAACGCGCATAATAGCGGCGCCATAACCCTTTTAGCACGAGTTGGTAGGTGCTAACTGTTAATCCGTGTGATCGGTATGTTATATGAGAATTATCTTTGCCGGCACACCCGAATTTGCCGCCCTCGCGCTCGCGGCTTTGCTTGCAAGCCGGCATGAGGTGGTGTTGGTGCTGACGCAGCCGGACCGCCCGTCCGGGCGTGGAATGCGAACGATCCCTTCTGCGGTCAAGCAATTGGCAATGCACCATGGCCTTGCTCTCCACCAACCCAGATCTCTGCGAGATGTCGCAGAACACCGCCCTTTGACTGAATCTGGCGCGGATATCATGATCGTGGCTGCCTATGGGCTTATCCTGCCTCAGGCGGTGCTGAATATCCCGCCGCTGGGTGCAATCAATATCCACGCCTCGATTTTGCCCAGATGGCGTGGCGCCGCACCTATCCAGCGGGCGTTGCTCGCGGGCGATTCAAAAACGGGAATTTCGATTATGCGCATGGAGGCAGGTCTGGATACAGGCCCTCTCATCCAGGTAGAGGAGACGCCCATTGATAACACCGATACTGCGCAAACGCTGCATGACAGGCTGGCTGAAATGGGGGCGAGGCTGGTTATTGAAGCTCTAGGTCGTTTTGAACAGGGATCAATCAGATCGACCCCGCAATCGGCCGACAACGTTCAATACGCCCCAAAAATCGCCAAATCCGAAGCGCGCATTGATTGGGCGCGCGGAGCCGCGCATATCTGGCGCCAGATCAGGGCATTCAATCCCAGCCCGGGTGCGACCACCAATTTGCACGAAACCGAGATAAAAATTTGGCAGGCAAAATTGGCACCCGCTTCAGCCGGCAAAGGTGGCGAAATCCTTCAAGCCGATGCCGATGGCTTGTTGGTTTCCTGTGGCAGCGGCGTGCTTTTGCTTGAACAATTGCAGAAGCCCGGCGGGAAACGGCTCCCGGCCGTTGAATTCTTACGCGGCTTCCCGGTTGTGCCCGGCGAATTCTTCGTGTCATGAGCGATTTACTAGCGAGTGATCAGGTCAGAATGCGCGAAACGCCTGCCGAGGCTCTCAAGACTTCCCATGCACTGGCCGAGTCTATGGTGCTCGCGGCGCAGGTGGTTTGTCAGGTCTTGGATGGCGCCAGCCTGAATAAGGCGTTACGTTTCGTCAAGGCGCGCAGCACATCCTTGCGAGCGGCGGCCCAGGATCTTAGCTACAACACTTTGCGTGGCTGGGGTCGGGTCGATGTGATTGTGGCGCTTTTGCTCGACAAACCTGTTCAGGATGCAGCGCTGAAGGGACTTCTGCTGGTGGCCGTCGCCGAACTGATTGCCCGACCCGAAACAGCCCATACGGTGGTTCATCAGGCGGTGGAAGCTGCCACCTTGCTGGGACAACCGCGTGCGCGCGGTCTGGTCAATGCGGTGCTGCGCAGCTACCAGCGTAAGGCCGTCGAGTTGAATGCACGGATCGACGCCAGTGAGATTGGCCGATACGCGCACCCTCAATGGTGGATCGATGCACTCAAGACCGCATACCCTGGGCAATGGAGCCAGATTCTGGCAGCGGCAAATGTCCATCCACCCATGACCTTGCGTGTCAATTGCAGGCGCATCACTGTTTCAGATTACCTGAAAAAGCTCGGTGAAGCGGGTATCACAGCGCAGCCTCTTGGAGGGAGCGCTGTGATGTTGGAACGGCCCAGGCCGGTGGCAACCATCCCTGGTTTTGCGGACGGAGATGTATCGGTGCAGGACGCGGGTGCGCAACATGCTGCGATCCTGCTCGGCGTGCAGGCGGGCATGTCGGTACTCGATGCGTGTGCCGCGCCGGGTGGAAAAACCGGGCATATTCTCGAAATTGCAGATTGCGCAGTGACCGCTGTGGATATTTCGGAGGAACGGGTGCGGCGCATCAAGGACAATCTCGCACGGTTAAGCCTGGTCGCAAACGTGTGTGTGGGTGATAGCCTTCATCCGGACGGTTTCATTCCCGTCGGAACGCAATTCGACCGCATCCTGATCGACGCGCCGTGCACCGCCTCGGGTGTGGTGCGCCGCCACCCAGATATCCGCTGGCTGCGGCGCGAAGCCGACCTGAGCTCCTTTGCACGAACTCAGGCCCGTCTGCTGGAAGCGCTTTGGCCTCTTGTGCGGCGCGATGGTAAATTGCTGTACACCAGCTGCTCGGTATTCCCCGTGGAAAATGCTATGCAGATAAAGGAATTTCTCGGCCGGCATCTCGATGCGGAGTTGTCGCCTTTGCCGGCGGTCGAGGAAGGCCAAATTCTGCCCGGATCCATCAGCGACGGTTTTTTTTACGCCCTATTGCATAAGTGCCAATGAGGCCCTTGCACCTGTTGCAAGCAATACTGATAAGCGCAGTGATGTCGCTGCAGGTCTATGCTCAGGTGATCGAGGTCAGGCAATTCGGTCTTGAAGCCATCGAAGAAGGGCATGTCCTTAACGCGGATTTCGAGTTTGACCTGACCACCCGGCTGCAGGAAGCTCTCAACGGCGGCGTGGCCCTTTTCTTTGCGGTTGAGTTTGAGCTTGTCAGGCCGCGCTGGTACTGGCTTGACGAGAAGACCGCCAGCGCGCGCATCGACATGCGCCTGTCTTATAACCAGTTATTGCACCAGTACCGGTTGTCCACGGGGTCCTTGCATCGGAATTTTTCCTCCTTCGCGGACGCGATCAATACCATGAAGCGGATTCGCTCCTGGCTGGTGCTTGAGCGGGACAAGATTCAGCCGGATACCTCGTATGTTGCCGCGGTGCGCATGCGCCTGGATACGACTCAGCTTCCAAGGCCGTTCCAGCTTTCGGCGATTACGGATCGCGATTTGAGCCTTGCCTCACCCTGGAAGCGGATGCCGTTTTCGTATGCAGCGGAGCATCAGCCGCGATGAAATATGTTCTGATTGGAAGCATCACATTAGGGGCAATTCTGCTCTTTTTGTTGGCCGCAGCCAGCGCCAATACCGCGCTGTTCAGCGAGTATTACCCGCTGCTGATTGCGCTCAATTCCGGTCTGGCCGTCGGACTCGCGGTCTTGCTGGTGTACCAGTTGTTTGTTCTCGCCGGACAGCGGCGACGAAAGGTGTTCGGCTCGTTGCTGACTTTTCGTCTGCTGGTGATGTTTTCGGTGGTAGCAGTGCTTCCCGGGGCGCTGGTCTACACGGTGTCGGTGCAATTTCTTGGCAAGAGCATCGAATCCTGGTTTGACGTGCGCGTGGATCGCGCGCTGGAGGGTGGGCTAAAGCTCGGCAGCACCGTCCTGGATCTGATGCTGGTGGATCTGAAGGTCAAGGCAGGATTGATGAGTGCGGATCTCGCGGAAATGCCGGAGCAGCTTCAAGCGCAGGTGATCATGCGCATGCGGGAACAGGTAGGCGTCGACGGTGTCGTGCTGGTCACCGACGAGGGTAAATTCGTTGCCAGCGCCAGCGATCGCAATTTAGCCACGAAACCCTTGCCTCCGGCGCCGATATTGCTGTCGCAGGTGCGCCAGAACAAGCAATACGCCGCAGTCGAAGCCGGAGAAAAAGGACTGTTGATGCGTGTCATTGTGCCGGTGAATGGTGCAGGCCCCACCGCCATCGACGCCGCGCCGCAGCGGTTCCTGCAGCTTACCCATTTGGTTCCGCAGCACCTGATCGATGCCACGGAAAACGTTCGGACTGCATTTAATGCGTACCGGGAGCTGTCTCTGTCGCGGGAAAGCCTGAAGGACATTTACCTGCTGACATTGACGCTGGTGTTGTTGCTCGCACTGCTCTCGGCAATCGCTCTGGCTTTTCTGCTGTCGCGAAGGCTTGCGCAGCCGTTGGAGGTGCTCGCCGAAAGTACTCAGGCAGTCGCTAGCGGTGATTTTTCCCGGCGCGCCCCGGTGACCAGCCAGGACGAACTCGGCCTTCTCACGCATTCATTTAACAGCATGACAGAGCAACTGGGCGACGCGCGCAAAGCCGCCGAAATACACCGCTCGGAATTGGAACTGGCTAACGCCCACCTCTCCAGCGTGCTGGCGAATCTATCCGCGGGCGTCATGGTTTTTGATGCCGCATTTGCATTGCATATCGCCAACCCGAGCGCGGGGGGAATCTTGCGAGCGGACACCGGAAACCTGTTCGGACGCGCGGTCACTGCCTGGCCCCAGCTTGCCGAGTTCGGTGCGGCGATTTGTGAGGAGTTCGCGAGCCACGGCGATGCGGGTTGGCAACGCGAGTTCGAACTGGCCGGGCATTCGGCAACACTGCTGATAAGGGGGTCGGTACTCCCAGGCGGTGGCTACATTGTGGTGTTCGATGAAATTACCCAACTGATTGCGGCTCAGCGCGCCACCGCGTGGGCCGAGGTGGCCCGTCGCGTAGCCCATGAAATCAAGAACCCGCTGACGCCCATACAGTTGTCTGCCGAGCGGCTTGAGGCAAAACTCTCGCCCCGGCTTTCGGCTGAGGACGCGCAGACCCTGGCGAAATCCACGCAGACTATCGTTACTCAGGTTGCTGCGTTGAAAAGCATGGTGGATGAGTTCAGGAATTATGCGCGCCTGCCCAACCCCAAGCTCGAGGCCGTGGACCTCAACGCGCTGGTCAGCGATGTTCTCGCCCTGTACGAGCAATCCTCCACTCGAATGGAAATCCGACTTGCACCGGACCTGGCCGCTATCCAGGGCGATCGCAATCAACTGCGTCAGGTAATACACAATCTGCTGCAGAATGCTCAGGATGCCCTCGCCGGCAGTGTCGATCCGACCATTGAGGTCTCCACCGGGCGTGCCACCGGGGACGTGATTCTCAGCATTTCGGACAATGGCGCGGGTATGCCAGACACCATATTGAAGCGCGCCTTCGAGCCCTATGTCACCACTAAGGCAAAAGGCACGGGGCTGGGTCTGGCGATTGTCAAAAAAATCATCGACGAGCACCGCGGACGTATCGCGATCGAGGGCCATTTACCACGCGGTACGGTGGTTCGTATCAACCTGCCGATCGGGCAGCCTGCATAAAAGCGAAAGTCATGGCGCAAATTCTGGTTGTAGACGACGAAATCGGCATTCGCGAACTGTTATCGGAAATTCTCTCCGATGAGGGGCATGATGTCCTTCTCGCGGAAGATGCCAAGCAGGCGCGCGAAATTCGGGCGCGCGGTCGGCCGGATCTTGTGCTCCTGGATATTTGGATGCCGGATACCGACGGCATTACCTTGATCAAGGAATGGGCGGCCGGTGGCGAATTGACAATGCCGGTGGTGATGATGTCCGGCCATGGAACCATTGAAACCGCCGTTGAGGCTACGCGCATTGGTGCGCAGGATTTTCTGGAAAAACCCATTGCCCTGCAAAAGCTTCTGGCGACGGTAAAGAAGTCTTTGCGCGCCCGCGATGTCCGTCCGGCAACTTTGTCACTTGCGAATTTCGGGCGTTCTGTGCTGCTTGCCGATCTGAAAAAGCGTCTTTCGCAGCTTGCCACCTCCTCGTCGCCGCTGTTGTTTCGCGGGGAAAGGGGAGCCCATCCCGAGCCTTTTGCAAGGTTTATGCAAAAGGCGGGAACGCAATGGCTGGTGGGTGAAGAGGTGTTGTCCGATGCATCTCGGGAGACTCTTGCGCAGGCCACAGGCGCCATTCTGTTCATCGAGGAATTGGCGAATTTGACGCAGAACCAGCAGCGGCATCTGGCTTTTCTGCTGGCTCGCCCGGATCGCGGCAAGGTGCGGCCGATTTCGTTTACCGCCTTGGATCCCGGGCTATTGGAGCGGGAACATGGATTCGATCCGGTTTTGCTTTCCCGATTGTCCGAACTGAGCATTGGTCTGCCTGCATTGCGTGAATATGTGGAAGATATTCCGGAGATCGCCGTGCAGATGCTGCGCCAACTCGTCGAAGCCCGTTACTGCCCGCAGAGGCGATTTGCGACCTCGGCGCTGAACGTTTTGCGCCAATACCACTGGCCGGGAAATCTCGAGAGCCTTCAGGCGGCTTCGCGCAATCTTGCCCTTACCTCGCTGGATGAGGAGATCGGCGCCGCCGATGCGGAGCGGGTTCTGCGCGAATTGCAATTGCACGCAAGTAACCCCGGTGTATCGCTGGACCAACCATTGCGCGAGGCACGCGAGGCGTTTGAGCGCATCTATTTCGAGCACCATCTGGCGCTTGAGAACAACAACATTGCCAGGGTGGCGGAGAAAAGCGGCCTGGAAAGAACCCATCTTTATCGCAAACTGAAACAAATCGGCATTCAGGCTGGCCGACGCGACGAAGGACCGCAGGATTGACTGGCTAGTCTCCGTGATGGTATTGCTTGTCAATGCGCCTAGAATGCTTGCCGTTCAGCTGCAACCGGGCCGCATTTCGGCAAAACAGCCATGTTGTTGAAAGTCCGGCCGGAGCAGGATATTAAGGGGATGTTTAATTGAAGATTGTCATCCTGGGGGCGGGACAGGTGGGCTCATCGGTCGCCGAGGGCTTGGTGTCGGAGCAAAATGACATAACCGTTGTCGACACGGACAACCAGCGCCTGCACGAGTTGCAGGATCGCCTGGACTTACGCACCTTCGCCGGCAACGCCGCACATCCTTCGGTTTTGGCCCAAGCCGGAATCGAGGACGCGGACATGCTGATTGCAGTAACCCAGAGCGACGAAACCAATCTGGTTGCCTGCAAGCTTGCGCACGCACTGTTCAATGTACCCACCCGGATTGCACGAATCCGAGCCACCGATTTTCTGGAAAACGAGCGAATCTTCAGTCCTGAGACCTTTGCCGTCGATCTGGTGATCTGTCCGGAGCAGATACTTACCGACTACATTTTCAAGTTGGTGCAGTTTCCCGAGGCGCTGCAGGTTCTGGAATTTGCCAACGGGAAGGTGAGTCTGGTGGCAGTCAAGGCTTTTCAGGGGGGGCCGCTGGTCGGTCACCAGTTGAGCGACCTGAAACAACATATCCCATCGGTTGACGCTCGGGTGGCGGCAATTTTCCGAGGCGACCGCCCCATCGTGCCCGAGGGTGATACCGTCATCGAAGCCGGGGATGAGGTGTTTTGCATGTCCGCCACGCACGAAATCCGCCAGGTCATGCGCGAATTGCGCCGCATGGACAAGCCGGTGCGCCGCGTCATGATCGCTGGCGGGGGCAACATCGGTTTGCGGCTGGCGCGCGCCCTGGAGCGCGATTACCTGGTCAAAATCGTGGAACACAACAAGCGTCGCTGCGAGATCCTTTCTGGCGCGCTCAACAAGGCCCTGGTCCTGCAGGGCGATGCAACCGATGAGTCGCTGCTGGAGAGCGAGAATATCGAGGAGATGGATGTTTTCGTCGCGGTCACCAACGATGATGAAAACAACATCATGAGCTGTCTGCTGGCCAAGCGCTTCGGCGCCCGGCGTGTCATCTCGCTCATCAATCGGCGCTCTTATGTCGATCTGTTGCAGGCCGGCCAGATCGACATTGCGATTTCGCCTGCGCAGACCACCATCGGATCGTTGTTGGCGCACGTGCGTCGCGGTGACGTCACACAGGTCCACTCGCTGCGACGCGGTGCTGCCGAAGCGCTTGAAGCAGTGGTGCACGGGGATGCGAGTTCATGCAAGCTGGTCGGGCGACGCATTGAGCAGATCGATCTACCAAAAGGATCGACCATCGGCGCCCTGGTGCGGGGGGAGCGCGTAATCATGGCGCATCACGATACCGAGGTGCAGGCTGATGACCATGTCATCATATTCGTCACCAACAAGAAGCTTCTGCCCAGCGTCGAGAAGCTTTTCCAGGTTGGTATCGGCTTCCTATGACACGCGAAAAGTAAGCTGCGGAAATGGTTCGAGTCCTTCCGGTACTCAATGTCCTGGGCGTCGTCCTGATGATTTTTGCGATCGCCATGGCGGTTCCCGCAGCGGTTTCATTCTTCATGGAGGACGCAGCCCAGCACGCCTACGACGAAGCGGTCCTGATGACATTGGCCGCTGGCCTCGGGATATGGGCGGCGACGCGCCATGACCGTCGTGAGTTGCAATCGCGAGACGGATTTCTTCTCGTGGCGCTGGTCTGGACGGTGCTGCCCGCCTTCGCCACGCTGCCACTGATGATTTTTCTTCCACAGTTGTCATTCACGGATGCCTATTTTGAAACCGTGTCGGGGTTGACCACGACAGGGGCCACCGTTTTTTCCGGATTGGACGCATTGCCTCCGTCGATCAATTTCTGGCGCATGTTTCTGGTCTGGCTCGGTGGCATGGGCGTGGTGGTTCTCGCGGTGGCGATATTGCCGCTGCTGGGTGTCGGTGGCAGCCAGATATTCAGGGCGGAGACGCCCGGACCGATGAAAGATGCCAAGCTTACCCCGCGAATTGCCGAAACCGCGAAGGGTCTTTGGGCGGTATACGCCCTGATTACGCTCGCATGTATCGTCGGATTGAAGGTGGCCGGCATGTCCTGGTTTGATGCCGTCGTGCATGCCTTTTCGACCATGGGTTTGGGCGGATTTTCCACGCATGATGAGAGTTTCGGTTTCTGGAACTCCCCGGCCATCGAAGCAGTGACCATATTGTTCATGCTGGTCGCCGGCATCAATTTCGGCACACATTTCGTCGCATTCCGCAGACGCCGGTTCGTTCCCTATATCGCCGATCCTGAAGCCAGGTGGTTTTTAGCGGTGGTCATTTTTTCCTGCTTCGGGATTGCCTGGTTTTTGCTGGGAAACCAGGTTTATGCGGATTTCTGGACAGCTCTGCGTTTTGCCAGCTTCAATGTGGTGTCAATTGCCACAACCACCGGGTTTGCAAACACCGACTACTATCAGTGGCCCATTTTTGCGCCGGTATGGATGCTGTTCCTGTGCTGTTTTGCCACGTGCTCGGGATCCACTGGCGGAGGCATAAAAATGGTGCGTGCGGTGATCATGGTTAAACAGGCGTTGCGTGAACTCAAGCGCATCGTGCATCCGCGCGCCTACATACCGGTGAAGCTGGCCGGGGAGGTGGTTGAGAACAACATCGTGTTCGCGGTGCTGGCGTTCATGCTGGTTTATGGCGGCACGATCATTGCGCTCACCATGTTGTTGGCCGCATCAGGGCTGGATATCTTGACCGCCTTCTCGGCAATTATCGTATGCGTCAACAACACCGGGCCTGGCCTCGCGCAGGTTGGTCCGGCCACTACCTATGCGGTCCTGAATGATTTGCAGACTTGGTTGTGCACCATGGCAATGTTGCTGGGGCGATTGGAGCTCATGACGTTGCTGGTGGTATTTACGCCGGGTTTCTGGAGGCAGTAGCAGGACACCGGAGGCGCGTAAATGATGCGTAGCGCCGATTCAATTGATGACATATCCGGATACGGACAATCCTTTGGGGGTGATATGAGTACTCTTGGGCATCTTGGTGCTCACATTGTGAGCGGCGCTGGCGCTGGACTTACCGATCCCGTGCGCGAAATCCTGCGATTGCACGTGGCCGACGCCGTTTTAGCCTGGGTCGCTGGCGCGCATACGCACGAGGGGAAAGAACTGCTGGCGGCAGCCGCAAAGGGTGACGCGGGTCCTGTTGGGGCGGGGCTCATGGGGCGAGTGCAACTTCATTGCGCCTTAACGCGACTGAGCGAAATAGATGATATTCATCTGGCGGCGGGTACCACGCCAGGCGCCTTGGTGGTTCCAGCAGCTTTGAGCATTGCAGGCGCACTGGGCAATAGCAGTCGGTCGGCGCTCGAAGAGGCCATCAGCGCGGGCTACGACGCAATGGTTCGACTTGGCGAGGAAATGGGCGGAGCCTCGATACTGTATCGCGGTATTTGGCCCACCTATTTCAATGCGCCATTCGGCGCCGCAGCTGTGGCCTCACGCCTGTTGGGTCTGGACGACAAGCTCACCGCACACGCGCTGGGTCTAGCCTTGGTGGTTGCTTCCCCCAACGTCGGTCAACAAAGCGGAAAGATGGCACGCTGGCTGCTCCTGGGTGGCGCGGTACGCAATGGCGTCATGGCTGCCTTTGCGGCGCAAGAGGGGTTTACCGCTGATCTGACCTTGCTGGACAAGCCGTTTCACGCAGTCTACGGGCTCAAAATAGATGGCGCGCGGCTGCTATCTAACCTTGGCAAGCATGCGGCGGTTCTCGATGTGGGCTTCAAGCCCTGGTGTGCCGCCCGCCAGACCATGGCTGCGGCGCAGGGTTTAAAGGAGTTGCTGCAGGGTGGTCTGGATTCCTCGCTGATCGAAGCTATCAAGGTGGCCGTTCCCCCGGCGTACCTCGCAATGGTCAACCATGGCGTTATTCCCGGTGATCGCGGCTCCCACATGACCAGTCTTCCCTACCAGTTGGTGCTGGCGGCGCTGGCGCCGGAAATAATGTACCGGCTTGATTACGCGCCAGCGTCGACGCCGCAGGCATTTGTGGACATGCTTGCAAAAATCAGTGTGGAGGCCGACGAGAAATTGATGGAACATTTCCCGCGCACTTGGCCCGCACGTATTGAAATACGGACTCGAGATGGCGATAGGCAATCGCTGGTTACCGAAATTCCGGGAGATCCCGGGAGGCCGTTCGATGAATCCCAGGTGCGTGAAAAATACCGTCGCGTGCTCTACCCTTTACTCTCGGCCGAAAGCGCGGATTCTCTCTGTAACGCCGCTCTCGGGGTCCTTGGCCGGCCTGAGGATGCCGGCAAACTGCTGCGACAAATCGAAAGCTGCTACCCCCGCTGACAGTGGATGTGCTGGATGGGCGTTCACTCAAAATTGACGTCAGGCCCTCTAAACGATTAGAATCCAAGCCTTTGCGGCACCGCAGCATGTGTGGTGCGATCCGGAATGCTAGGCCTGCGGAGCAAGGCGCTCAAAACCGTATTGTGGTGGCAGGCGCTGGCAACAGCGGTAATCGCGGTGATTGCCGCACTGGTTGCCGGGATGCATGGAGCGATTTCCGCCGTTTTGGGGGGGGCGACCACCATAGTGGCAGGAATTGCAGCGGGATTGCTGATACAGCGCGGCAAGGCAAGAACTGCGGCGGACATGCTGGTTGTGGCAATTGTCGCTGAGGCGGTTAGGATCGGGTTGATGCTGGCTTTGCTGGTGCTGGCGTTCGCGGCGTACAAGCAGGTGGTGCCGGGCGGATTGATCGGCGCTTTTATTGTGACGGCTTTTATTTTTACGATGGCAATTCTGGTTCGCGAGAAAACGCAAAAAACCAGCTGAATATTAGACATGGCTTCCGGAACAGAACTCACCCCAAACGAGTATATCAATCACCACCTGTCCTTCTTTGGCAAGCAGGTAGGCGATGGCAGCTTTTGGACGCTGAATATGGACTCTATATCTGTGTCCATATTGCTGGGTGTTGTCGGTTTCGGGCTGTTCTGGTGGATCGCCCGGGGAGCGACCGCCGGTGTACCCGGCAAGCGTCAGGCTTTCATTGAATTGGTGTTCGATTTCATCGACAACCAGACCAAGGGAGTTTTCAAGCACGAGCGCCACGCTTTTGTCGCGCCGGCGGCCCTGACCGTGTTCATCTGGGTGTTACTGATGAATTCCATGGATTTCCTGCCAGTGGACTGGATAGCGCTGGGTACGCATTCGATCAGCGAACACGGCTTCCGTATCGTGCCCACCTCGGATGTCAATACCACCTTCGCCCTGTCGCTCACCGTCCTAGCGTTGACGGTTTTTTTCGCAATTAAAGTCAAAGGCTTTGGTGGCTGGATCCACGAGCTGTTTTGTTCGCCGTTCGGCTCCAATCCGCTGGTATGGGCGTTCAATCTGCTGTTCAATCTTATCGAATACATTTCCAAACCCCTTTCGCATTCGCTGCGGCTTTTCGGCAACATGTACGCAGGGGAGATGATATTTTTGCTGCTGTGGATGTGGGCGGCCAACAGCGCCTGGAGCAACGACTATTACATTGGCCTGTTTGTCTCCATGGGACTGGCCTGGGCGTGGGCGGTATTTCACATACTGATTGTCGCCTTGCAGGCTTATGTGTTCATGATGCTCACTATCGTCTATATCTCGATGGCCCACCAGCACCACTAATTTTCGATTCAATCGTCTTGCAGCTAAGGAAAGGAACGTAACAAATGGACAACCTTCAACTAATCGCAATGGTGCAGGCTTACTCCGCCATCGGTATCGGCCTCATGATCGGCCTGGGGATATTGGGAGCCTGTATCGGCGTGGGCCTGATGTGTTCGCGTTTCCTTGAAGCCGCCGCGCGCCAGCCGGAACTGACCGATACGCTGCAGGGCAAAGTGTTCCTGCTCCTGGGCCTGATCGACGCTTCGTTCATCATCGGCGTCGGCCTGGCAATGTGGTTTGCCACCGCCAATCCGCTGCTGGGCAAGCTTGGCTGATCGCGGCCTTGCGCCGCTCTTCCCGTTCGGGGAATACGTATGAACATTAACGCGACTCTTTTCGCACAGGCAGTTGTCTTTCTTGCGTTCATCTGGTTTTCGGCCAAATTCATCTGGCCTCACTTGTTGACCGCGATAGAGACTCGCCAGAAAACCATTGCCGACGGCTTGGCTGCCGCCGAAAAAGGCAAGCAGGCCCTCGAGTTTTCCTCGAAGCAGGCTGACGAGGAAATCGGCAAGGCGCGTAGCCGCGCCGGGGATATCATCGGCCAGGCTGAGAAGCGTGCTTCGCAGATGATCGAAGAGGCGAAGCTGGCAGCGCGCGACGAAGGCGGCCGTGAAAAGGCAGCGGCCAAGGCAGAAATCGAGCAGGAAGTGTCACGGGCCCGCGAGGCGTTGCGCGAACAGGTGGCCGCTCTGGCGGTCGCGGGTGCGGAAAAGATCCTGCGCCGCGAGATCAATGCCCAGGCGCATGTAGAACTGCTTGCCCAGTTGAAGAAAGAAATCTGAGCAAATGGCAGAAGTCGCCACAATCGCGCGACCCTACGCCGAGGCCGCGTTCGCCGTGGCCGACAAGGCTGGAACGCTCGCGCTCTGGTCCGATGCCCTCTCCAGCCTGGCGTTCGTAGCGCAGTCACAGGAAATAATGCAGCTTGCGGGCAATCCCAACGTCAGCGACGCGCAAATGGCGGACCTGTTTTCGGTTGTGGAAAAACGGCCAGCCGAAGTCAGTGGCCTGGTCCAGATTCTCATTGAGAACAAGCGCCTTGAAGCCTTGCCCACGATCGCTTCGCAGTTTGAGCTGTTGAAGGCGCAACGCGAGGGCGCCATCGACGCGGAAATAACCAGCGCCTACGCACTTGAAGGTGCTGAACTGGCGGCGCTGGTCGTGGATCTGGAGCGCCGCTTCAAGCGGAAGATACGTCCCAAGGTTGCCGTTGACCAGGCGTTGATTGGCGGTGCCCGAGTGCGCGTTGGTGATCAGGTCATTGATGGCTCGGTGCGCGGCAAGCTCGAAGCCATGCGCAACGGATTGATGGGCAGCTAGAGCGGTGCATTCTCAATTTCCGGGCACCGCGCTATTGCCATTTGCCAATAGAACTTACAAAACTCTCACCATATCGGAACTGTCATGCAACAGCTGAAACCCTCCGAAATCAGCGAACTGCTGCGCTCGAAGATTGCCAATCTGGCGCTCTCGGCCGACGTTCGCACCCAGGGCACGGTCGTCACGGTGACCGACGGCATCTGCCGCGTACACGGCCTGTCCAATGTGATGCAGGGAGAGATGCTGGAATTTCCTCGCAACACATTCGGCCTCGCACTCAACCTGGAGCGAGATTCGGTCGGCGCGGTGATTCTGGGCGAATACGAGCATATATCCGAAGGGGATCCGGTCAAATGCACCGGCCAAATCCTGTCGGTGCCGATTGGCCCGGAATTGATAGGGCGCGTGGTCAATTCGCTGGGGCAACCCATTGACGGCAAGGGACCGATTAACGCCAAAGAAACCGACGTGATCGAAAAGGTCGCCCCCGGGGTGATCTGGAGAAAGTCGGTTTCGCAGCCGGTGCAGACCGGATTGAAGTCGATCGACGCGATGGTTCCGGTGGGCCGCGGACAGCGCGAGTTGATCATCGGCGACCGGCAGACTGGCAAGACCGCGGTGGCGATTGACGCCATCATCAACCAGAAGGGCAAGGACCTATTCTGCATCTACGTCGCCATCGGACAGAAAGCCTCAACCATCGCCAACGTGGTGCGCAAGCTCGAAGAGCACGGCGCCATGGAATACACCATTGTGGTGGCCGCCACCGCCTCGGAATCCGCGGCGATGCAGTTCATCGCGCCTTATTCGGGTTGCACCATGGGCGAGTATTTCCGTGATCGCGGCCAGGATGCCCTCATCATTTATGACGATCTGACCAAGCAGGCCTGGGCCTACCGGCAAGTGTCACTGCTACTGCGCCGTCCGCCGGGACGCGAAGCCTATCCTGGTGACGTGTTCTACCTGCATTCGCGTTTGCTCGAGCGCGCTGCGCGCGTGTCCGAAGCCTGGGTGGAGCGCTTTACCAAGGGCGCGGTCAAGGGCAAGACCGGTTCGCTGACCGCGCTGCCGGTGATCGAGACGCAGGCGGGTGACGTATCCGCGTTCGTGCCGACCAACGTGATTTCAATCACTGACGGGCAGATCTTTCTAGAGACCGACCTGTTCAATGCCGGCATCCGTCCTGCCATCAACGCCGGTGTTTCGGTATCGCGTGTGGGCGGTGCGGCACAGACCAAGATCATGAAGCGCCGCGATGTGGGCGCCGGGGTGCGCCTGGCGCTTGCCCAGTACCGCGAACTAGCGGCATTTGCGCAGTTCGCGTCGGATCTGGATGAAGCCACCCGGAAACAGCTCGAGCGCGGACGCATGGTGACCGAACTCATGAAGCAACCACAATACCAGCCGATGCAGGTCGTTGAAATGGTGCTTACGCTGTTTGCCGTGAACAACGGCTATTTCGACGACGTCGAAGTGAAAAAGGCGCTCGCCGCCGAGCGCTCGCTCAGGGACCATATGCGCGCCAAGTACGCCGACATCCTGAACCGTCTTGAGGAAAAGAAGGACATGAGTGCGGAGGACGAAGCTGCCCTGAAAGCGGCGATCGACGATTGGAAGAAGAACGGCAGTTATTAACTGTTATTGGCGGACGCCTGTCGGCGCCGCAACAGCTCCCAGAATTGGAACGGTCGCCGATGCGCTGTTCGAATCGGGAACGAATTAGCAACTGGAACTAGCAGATGCCAGGCTCTAAAGAGATACGCAACAAGATCAAGAGCGTGCAGAACACGCGCAAGATCACCAAGGCCATGGAGATGGTCGCTGCCTCCAAAATGAGGAAGGCGCAGGAGCGCATGCGCGCGGTGCGCCCCTATGGCGAAAAAATACGCAATCTGGCGGCGCACATTTCGCATGCCAATCCCGAGTACCGCCATCCCTATCTGATCGAGCGCGACACCTCGAAAGGGGTGGGCATCATCATCATCACCACCGACAAGGGCCTGTGCGGGGGGCTCAACACCAACGTGCAGCGTCTGGCCCTCAACCAGATGAAGGAGTGGGAATCACAGGGCGAAAAGTTCGAAGTCTGCTGCATCGGCAACAAGGGCCTAGGGTTCATGCAGCGACTGGGCGCCAAGGTGGTTTCCCAGGTTACCCAGCTTGGGGACCGACCGCACCTGGAGAAGTTAATCGGCGTTATCAAGGTAATGCTTGATGGCTATGTCGAGAACCGCTTCGACCGGGTGGTAATCTTCTACACCCGCTTCATTAACACCATGAAGCAGGAAACGGTGATGGAGCAGCTCCTGCCGCTCTCCGGTGAGCGCCTCGGATCGCCCGAAGGCACCTGGGACTACATCTACGAGCCGGAGGCGAAGGTGGTTCTCGATCAGGCTTTGACGCGCTACATCGAGGCGATCATTTTGCAGGCGCTATCTGAAAACATGGCCTCGGAACAGTCGGCGCGGATGGTGGCGATGAAGGCAGCCAGTGACAACGCCGGGGACGTGATTGGCGAGCTGACTCTGGTCTACAACAAGGCCCGCCAGGCGGCGATTACCAAGGAATTGTCCGAGATTGTAGGGGGCGCCGCGGCAGTGTGAGTTCCGCCCGGATTCTCGGAGCGGTTCGAGCACACCGCCCCGGTGCAGCGGATGAGTGAACAAGTAAGTGCTTAGAAATTTTTTGACCAGTGATTTGAAACTGGTCAACGCTTTGAAACGATTGATAAACGCTTAGGAAAACGCTATGGCACAAGCACAAGGCACCATCGTCCAGTGCATCGGCGCGGTGATCGACATCGAGTTTCCTCGCGATGCCATGCCCCGGGTCTATGACGCGCTGCTTCTTGACGAGGACGCGAGCAATCCGCTCGCCGAGAAGGGCCTCACTTTTGAAGTTGAACAGCAATTGGGTGACGGCGTTGTGCGCACAATTGCGATGGGGTCCTCCGACGGGCTGCGTCGCGGCATGAGGGTCACCAGTACCGGCAAACCGATATCGGTGCCGGTAGGCAACGCGACCCTGGGTCGCATCATGGACGTGCTGGGACGGCCGATTGACGAAGCGGGCCCGATTGCGACCGACAAGCGTCGCTCCATTCACCAGCCGGCGCCCAAGTTCGACGAACTTTCCCCTTCGGTCGAACTGCTGGAAACCGGCATCAAGGTGATCGACCTGATCTGTCCGTTTGCCAAGGGCGGAAAGATTGGCCTGTTCGGCGGCGCCGGCGTGGGCAAGACCGTGAACATGCTCGAATTGATCAACAACATCGCAACCAAACATTCGGGGCTCTCGGTGTTTGCCGGCGTTGGCGAGCGCACCCGCGAGGGTAACGACTTCTATCATGAAATGTCCGAGGCCGGTGTCATCAAGCTGGATAACATTTCCGAATCCAAGGTGGCCATGGTGTTCGGGCAGATGAACGAACCTCCGGGTAACCGCCTGCGCGTGGCGCTCTCGGGCTTGACCATGGCCGAGAGTTTCCGCGACGAAGGACGCGACATCTTGTTCTTCGTTGATAACATCTACCGCTTCACGCTGGCGGGTACCGAGGTGTCGGCACTGCTGGGCCGTATGCCTTCGGCGGTGGGGTACCAGCCGACCCTGGCCGAGGAAATGGGGCGCCTGCAGGAGCGTATAACTTCCACCAAAACCGGTTCCATCACCTCGATACAGGCGGTGTACGTGCCGGCCGATGACTTGACCGATCCGTCTCCGGCAACCACCTTCGGCCACCTGGATGCCACCGTGGTGCTGTCGCGTGACATCGCCTCACTGGGCATCTACCCTGCAGTGGATCCGCTCGATTCCACCTCGCGGCAGGTCGATCCGAACATCATCGGCGAGGAACACTACAACACCGCCCGTGCGGTGCAGGCCACGCTGCAGCGCTATAAGGAATTGCGCGACATTATCGCCATTTTGGGCATGGACGAACTTTCTCCCGACGACAAACTGGCGGTTGCCCGCGCGCGCAAGATCCAGCGCTTCTTGTCGCAGCCTTTTACTGTCGCACAGAATTTCACCGGCACGCCCGGCAAATACGTGACGCTCAAGGACACCATCAAGGGGTTCAAGGCGATTGTCAACGGCGAATACGATCATCTTCCCGAGCAGGCCTTCTACATGGTCGGCACCATCGAGGAAGCGGTCGAAAACGCCAAGAAGTTCCAGTAATTCATGGCCAATACCATCCACGTCGACGTCGTCAGTGCCGAAGGCAGCGTCTACTCGGGCGAAGCCGAGTTCGTGGTGTTGCCGGGTGAGGACGGGGAACTGGGCATCTATCCCAGGCACACCCCGCTGATCACGCGCATCAAGCCGGGTACGGTGCGTATCAAGCCCGCCGACGGTGGCGAAGAGGAATTGATATTCGTCGCTGGTGGAATCCTGGAAGTGCAGCCCAGCATCGTCACCGTGCTCGCCGACAGCGCCATCCGTGGCCACGACCTGGATGAAGCCAAGGCCACCGAGGCGCTGCAACGAGCCGAAGAAGCCCGCGCCAAATCGCAAGACAAACTCGAGATTGCCCAAATGCAGGCCGAGTACGCCATGATGGCGGCGCAACTGGCGGCGATTCGCAGGCTTCGCCAAAAGCGCTGACGCTCCCGGACACCGCGGCGCCGCCTCAAGGCGTCGCCTGCAGCAGCCCAACCGGTGCCTCAATTACACCAGGTAACTTACAGCAGTACCGCAACAAATCATGCGCCGACGGGCATGATTGCGGACGCTGGCAGTCTCTCTCCGCGTGTGCTACAAATTCCTGCAATCACCGAGGATAAACGATGAAATTCAAACGAATCGCAGTCGAAGAAGCTTTCGTGACCGAAGAGATCGCCAGTGAATGGAAAAAAATCCTGGCCAGCAAATTTGTCGAGCCGGGCTTTCGCATGATGGGCCAAACCATTCTGGGGGACGACCCCGGGGCCCGCGCAGTGCATTCCCGGCTCGTTGATCTGGGCGCTGGAAGAATTGCGGCCATGGATGCCGATGGAATCGATGTCGCCGTGATTTCAATCACCTCGCCAGGCGTGCAGGTCTTTGATGCCGTTACGGCGACACGTCTGGCCGGGGATGCCAATGATGTCCTGGCTGCAGCAGTCAAGGCCCACCCTTCGCGCTATGCCGGATTGGCCGCAGTGGCGCCGCATTACCCGGACGGCGCCGCGCTGGAACTCGAGCGCGCTGCCGGGAAACTAGGCATGAAGGGCTTCTTGATCAATTCACATACCATGGGCGAGTACCTCGACGATGTTAAATACTGGCCGATCTTCGAAGCGGCCCAGGCGCTGGACATGCCCTTATATCTGCATCCGCGCGAGCCGGCCCCAAGCATGGTTACGCCGTTTCTGGACTACGGTCTGTATTTCGCCGGCTGGGGCTTCGCGGTGGAAACGGGACTGCATGCCATGCGCCTGATCATGTGCGGCGTGTTCGACCGCTATCCCAAGCTGAAAATAGTACTAGGTCACATGGGAGAGGGCATGCCGTTCTGGCTGCAGCGTATCGACAACCGCTACCTGCTGCAGGTAAAAATCGGTGCCGTCAAAAAACTTCCTCGATTGCCCAGCGAATATTTCCTCGAAAATTTTGTCATCACCACCAGTGGTGTCATGTCCGCGCCGGCGTTGCGGCTCAGCCTCGAAGTGCTGGGGGCGGATCGCATCATGTTTGCCGCGGACTACCCCTACGAAAGCGTCAAGGAAGGGGTGACATTTCTCGACAAGGTGGCGATCACCGAAGAGGAAAGGGAGAAAATCTATTGCTCCACGGCGCAGCGCATCTTCAAGCTCGCGTAGCGGACGCAGGCAGGGGATTCGCCCGCGCTTCAGCTTGGGTAGAATGTTCCAGGGTCTATTTCCTGCAGGGTGACAGCCAGCAAGGCGCTCGATCCACATTGGAGGAGCTCAATGCTTAGATACGGGCCAGGCGGTGAAATGATGTCCCCGCCGTCAGCGCGCCATGAAAATGCCGGCGCCGCTCCGGTGTCAGCCGTCAAACGGCCGCCGGCATGAAACTCGCCTCGCGGCAGCAGATGCTGCGCCGCATTCGCGAGATCGTCGCGCGCGACACCGGACAAGCGCTCAGCGAGGCCGCCGGATCAGAAGTGGAGAGGGTGCTGCGTCAACTGGACACGGAGGTTTTTCCATCCGTGCTGGGGCAGGATTTTCTCAGCAGGGATGTCACTGTCCTGATCGCCGACCTGCGCGGATTCACTGCGATAACCGCTGGCCATCCACCTGGCGTTGTCATCGGCCTGCTCAATCCCTGGTTGATCAAGATGAGTGAAATTATCGCCCGCCACCAGGGCACCATAGACAAGTTCATGGGTGATTCAATCATGGTTTTGTTTGGCGCGCCGGTAGGCCGCGAAGACGATGTGCGGCGTGCGTTGGCCTGCGCGGTCGAAATGCAGATCGCCATGGGTGCGCTCAATTCAGAGCAGATGAACCGGGGCATGCCAGAATTGTTCATGGGTATAGGCATCAACACCGGAGAAGTACTCGCTGGCCTGCTGGGGTCGGACCGGTACTCCGAGTACACGGTCATCGGCGACCAGGTCAATCTGGCAGCGCGCATCGAGGCCTTCAGTCTGCGTGGTCAGATACTGATCAGCGAGAGCACCTACGGGCGATGCATGGCTTTCATCGAAACCAGCAGTGCCATGAACATCCACGTCAAGGGCAAGCCCCAGCCCCTTAGTCTGCGCGAAGTCGTTGCCATCCCCTCACTCGGGCTCAAGGTGCCCCGCCAGGAAAATCGCCGCAGCCATCGCGTCAAAGTGGCGCGACCTTTGAGCTACCAGCGCATCCTCGGCGGAATCGTCCTCCCCGCGCAGCACCATGGCACCATCTGCGACCTTGGCTATCACGGCGTGCTGATCGAACTGGACGAGGATCTGCCCAACTACGCCGAGATCAAGCTGTGCTTCGATCTGCCCCTGGTCGAATACCAGGCACGAGATGTTTACGCCAAGGTGGTGGCCTGCAATGGGCGCGACAGTCGCTTCCTTCTTGGGGTCGAATTCACCTCAATGCCTCCGGAGGCCAACCAAAAGATCCAGCTGTTCGTACAGTTGCAGGTCTTTAATAACCGCCAATGAACCTTAAACACAATTGATGGAGATAGATCCGTGACAGAACTCAAAGGCGTCATGGCATTGACCTACTCGGCGCTGAATCCCGACTATTCATTGAATGAAAACGGCATTTGCCAGGAAATCGATTGGGTTCTTGCACAGGGTGCAGCCGGCATCTGGCCCGGTGGTTACGCGGCCAACTGGCCGGAGTTGACCGAGGAGCAGAAAAAGCAGTTGCTGCGGATATCCATAGAACATGCCAGAGGCCAGACCTATTTTGCCGCTGGGTGCCACGCCACCAACACGCTTGAGACCATACGCCTGGTGAACTACGCCGAGACGCTGGGCTATGACTGCGCCTGGATTTCACCGACACTGCCGCGCAAATCGACCGATGCTGAAATCATCCGCCATCACCGAATGGTGATGGAGAACACCAGCATGCCGGTCGCCATCTATGATTCCAGTCCTATTACCAACTATCTCAGCCCGCGTCTGATCGGCGAGATCGTCGCGCTGAGCGAGCGAATCGTCGCCATGAAGGCGATCATCGGCGACATCGGGCATATCGCCGGACTGCACAACGGCAGCATCGACCGGCAGGTAAGCATCTTCGGCATAGAATCGAACATGCTCGAGCACCTGATGCTTGGGTCTCCGGGCGGCATGGGCGGTTCGGAGTGGATTCCCATCCTTTGCGCACTGCATCGCGCCTTCAGCGCAGGCGACATGCGCCGTGCCTGGTCGCTGCAGAAAACCATCCTTGCGCAGTGTCCTCTGATCCTCCCGCGTGCCGCTTCCCAGGCGATGGGCGGGCATGCGGCGCATTCGGGCATCGGTTACATGAAAGAAAAATTCCGCCAGATCAGCGGTATTGACCTTGGTTCGCCGATGCCGCCGCACGAAGCGGCCAGCGCCGATGAGATCGTCAAGGCGCGTGCCGACATCGAAGCACTGCAACGGGCCGTCCGGGAGGTGACCTGAAAATTTACCAACTCCGCGGCGTGATGATCACGCCGGGGGATGGTCAATCCGCCGCGCCCCGATGCCGCGCAGCCACTTCCAGGTGCGCCCGATCAGGTGTTCAAAATCATCCATGTAGGTGTAGACCACCGGTATCACCAGCAGGCTGAGGAAGGTCGAGGTGATTAGTCCGCCTATTACCGCGGTTGCCATGGGACTGCGGAAAGAGGGGTCGGCAATGCCCCGGCCCAGTGCAATCGGCAGCATGCCCGCGCCCATGGCTATGGTGGTCATCACTATCGGCCGGGCACGTTTGTTACAGGCGTCCAGCAGCGCTTCGAGGCGCGACATGCCATGTTCACGCCTTGCCATCACCGCGTACTCCACCAGCAGAATCGAATTTTTGGTGGCGATCCCCATCAGCATGATCAGGCCGATCAGCGACGGCATGGAAAAACTCTTGCCCGCGGCCAAGAGGGCGATGAATGCGCCGCCGAGCGACAGCGGCAGCGCCGCAAGAATGGTCACCGGTTGCAGCACGTCTTTGAACAACAGCACCAGCACGATGAAAATGCACAGCACGCCGGTTAGCATCGCGAGACCGAAACTGGCGAACAGTTCGCCCATCACCTCCGCGTCGCCGAGATTGGTCTGGCGCACGCCGTGCGGCAGGTTTTGCAGGCTGGGCAGTTTCTCGGCTGCCGCGCTCACCTCGCCAAGCTGTTGCCCCGATAGTTCGATCTCGAAGTTCACGTTGCGGGAGCGGTCGTAGCGGTCGATCACCGCCGGGCCGCTGGAGAGTTCCAGAGTGGCAACCTGGCCGAGCATCACCGGCGGCGCGCCCGGGCGTGACCCGGGTACCGCCAGGCGCTCCAGCACTGCCAGATCGCGGCGCGCACTGGCAGGCAGGCGCACCACCACCGGTACCTGGCGTTCGGCCAGATTGATTTTTGGCAGGGACACATCGTAGTCGCCGATGGTGGCAATGCGCAGCGTCTCGCCGATGGCGGCGGTGGTCACGCCCAGATCAGCGGCACGGGCGAAATCGGGTCGCACCGCAAGTTCCGGCCGCACCAGCGCCGCACTGGAGGCGATGCTGCCCAGGCCCGGGATGGTGCGCAGATCTTTTTCCACGGCCAGCGCCGCTTCGGCCAGCGCCGCCGGTTCATCACCGCTGAGCACCATTACGTATTTCTCGCCCGAGGCACCCAGACCCACCTTGATGCGAACACCCGGCAATGCCGTAAGCACCTCTCGCAAATGCTGTTCGATCACCTGTTTGCGGACCTTGCGCTCGCCGCGATTGTCCAATTGGATGGTGAGCGTCGCCTTGCGAACTTCGGCAAGGCCTTTGGGCGCGAACGGGTCGGCACCGGCCGCGCCGCCGCCGATGGTGGTGTAGATGTTTCTCACATACTCGACCTTGGATACCAGTACCCGGGCATGCTCGGCCGCCGCCTCTGTCTGCGCCAATGTCGCACCCGGCGCAAGCTCCACATGCACCTGGGTCTGGGACATATCGTCAGGTGGCATGAACCCGGTGGGCAACAGGGGTATGAGCATGACCGATCCGACAAAAAATGCCGCCGCTGCAAGCACGGTCGCAAAGCGATGGTTCAGGCACCATGCCGCAAGGCGCATATAAGCCTTCATCACCCTGCCTTCTTCGCCTGCGGCGCCGATGGCTTTGAGCATGTAGGCGGCCATCATCGGCGTGAGCATGCGCGCCACCAGTAGCGAAGCAAATACCGCGAGCGACGCGGTCCAGCCAAATTGATTGAAGAACTTGCCGGCTATGCCGCTCATGAAAGCGGTGGGCAGAAACACGGCGATCAGCGTGAAGGTGGTGGCGATCACCGCCAGGCCGATCTCGTCGGCCGCTTCCATGGCCGCCTGATAGGGTGTTTTTCCCATGCGCAGGTGGCGCACGATGTTCTCCACCTCGACAATCGCGTCGTCCACCAGTATGCCCACCACCAGCGACAAGGCCAGCAGCGTCACCACATTCACCGAGAAGCCCAGCAGGTACATGCCGATGAAGGCAGGGATCACCGACAGCGGCAATGCCACCGCTGAAACAAACGTCGCGCGCCAGTCGCGCAGAAACAGCCAGACCACCATCACCGCCAGAATAGCGCCCTCATACAGCAGCGACAGGGAGCCGTGGTATTCCACATCTATCGGCGTGGCAAAGTCGAACGCTTCCGTCAGGGCTATGTCGTGATGATTCTGCTTCAGGCGTCCGAGTGTCTCGCGCACGCCTTTGCCGACTTCGACCTCGCTCGCGCCGCGGCTGCGCGACACTTCGAAGCCCACCACCGGCTTGCCATCGAGGAGAGCCGCCGAGCGGCGCTCAGCCACCGTGTCGCTGACGGTTGCGATCTGGTCAAGGCGGATGCGCCGGCCGTCGGAGAGCGAGAGTTCGATTGCTCCGAGTTCGGCGGCGGTGTGCACCGTCCCCAGGGTGCGCACTGGCTGCTCGCCACCGGCCAGGTCGGTGCGGCCGCCGGAACTTTCCTGTTGTATGAGGCGCAGTCGCCGCGATACGTCTGCGGCGGTCGATCCAAGCGCCTGCAGCTTCGCCGGGTCGAGAACGATGCTCATCTCGCGGGTCACCCCGCCGACTCGGCTGACCGCACCCACCCCGCGCACCGAGAGCAGCGTGCGCGTCACCGTGTTGTCTACAAACCAGGACAGCGCCTCGTCATCCATGTCCGTGGAGGAAATGGTGTAGGCGAGCACCGGCTGCCCGGCCAGGTCCAGTTTGGCGGCGATCGGATCGCGCATGTCCGCGGGCAGGTCGGCGCGCACGCGCGATATCGCGGAGCGCACTTCATCGAGCGCCTCCTGCACCGGCTTTTCCAGGCGGAACTCGGTGGTGATGGTGACCCCGCCATCCTGCACCTTGGTGTAGATGTGCTTGACGCCCTGCAGTGTGGCGATCGAGTTTTCGATCTTGCGCGCGACATCATTTTCCAGTTGCGACGGGGACGCTCCGGGTAACGAGGCGCTCACCGTGATGGTGGGCAGGTCAAGGTCGGGAAAGTGCTGGACCTTCATCGCGTTGAACGACAGCAGTCCGCCGAAGCTGAGCAGCACGAACACCATCAGCGCCGGCACCGGATTGCGGATCGACCACGATGAGACGTTCATTTTGCAACCACCCTTACCAGATCGCCGTCTGCGAGAAAAGCGGCGCCCGAGGCCACCACGCGCTCGTCGCCTTTGAGTGCGCCCTGCACCTCCACGCGTTCGCCCGCGCGACGCCCCAACTGGACTTTCAACTGTTTTACACGGTTGTCGGCACCGAGGATAAATACATAGGAAAAGCCGTCGCGCAGCGAGATGGCTTCCAGCGGTAAGGTCAAAACGTTCGCGCCGCCGGTGGCAAATTCGCCGCGCGCGAACATGCCCGCCTTGAATTTGCCGTCGCGCATGGCGCCGGCGGGAAGGTCCACATAGACCAGTGCGTTACGCGTCTGCAGATCGACGGTGGGGGCGACCATGCGTACGCGCCCTGCCATGCTTGCCCCGGTGGCCGAGGAGACCGCGACCGACTGGCCAGGACGTATGCGCGCGATTTCTGCCGAAGTCACCTCGGCCCGCCACTCCAGCCGGTCGCCGCGGATCAGACGGAATAGCTCCTGTCCCTGCGGCACCACTGCACCCACGGTGGCATTGCGCACGGAAATGCTGCCCTCATCGGGCGCGGCAACCGCGGTGTGCGCGAGCCGGATTTCCTGGGCGGCGACCTGCGCGCGCACGGCAAGCACGCGGGCGTCGCTGGTTTTCTCGGCGGTCAGCAGTTGTGCCAGCTGTTGCTGGCTGAGCGAACCACTGCCTGCCACATCGCGGGCGCGCGCCGCGTTGGCACGGGCGTCGGCAAGCACCGCCTCGGCCTCGGCGAGGTTGGCGCGCGCCAGCGCGAGGTCGGCTTCGATGGTTTCGGCAGCGAGCATCGCGAGGACCTGGCCTTTGCGCACCACGTCGCCGACATTGACGCGAACCTCGGCCACCCGCAGTCCGCCGGACTCGGTGCCGATGCTTGCCTCCTGCCATGCGGCGATGCTGCCGGTGGCCTGCACCACGAACGGCATTTCGATGCGCTGCGGATTGATCAAACTGACCGTCAGCGAGGGTTTGCCGGCCGGCTTTTCAGCGGCCTTTTCCTGGGCATTGCCAACGGGGGCGAGTGCCAGGCCCGATGCTGCCAGCGCGATCAGCAGGCCTGCCACGGCAAATGGGGTGACGGAAAACGTTTTCATGCGGAGCCCGATTTCGATTGAGTAGGTGATTTTTCGTTGATGTCGGCAGGTCGGCAAAATCTGCCGGCTAGTTGCGGCTGGCGGCGGGCGCGTCGGGTTCCCAGCCCCCGCCTGCGGCACGATAGAGGGTGATCCAGGCGGCCAGACGCTCATGGGTCAGTGCCGCAACGGCGGCATCGGCGGCTAGAGAAGGGCGGCGAGCCTCCTCCACCTGGAGCGCACTTCCCAGCCCCGTTCGCAGCATCGACTGCGCGGCCGCGAGGTTGGCCCGATAGCCGCGAGCCGCCGACTCGGACTCTGCAAGCTGCGTGGCGGCGCTGGCCAGGCGCACCAGCGCTTCTTCGACTTCGCGTACCGCATTACGCACGCGGGCGCGATAGGCGGACTCGGCCGCCGCGTACTGCGCGCGCACCGCCTCGACGTTTGCGCTGCGCCGTCCGCCGTCTAGCAGGGGCACCTCCAGCGACGGGCCGATCGACCAGGTGGTAAGCGACAGTGCCGGTGCATTGCCGATGGCGATGCGCGTCGGTGTAATGTTGCCGCTCAGCGTCAGTCGCGGAAAGCGCGCTGCTTCGGCACTGCCGATATCGGCGCTGGCTGCAGCCAGCTGTCGTTCGGCAGCGGCAATGTCCGGGCGTTGCGCCAGCACGCGCACCGGCAGCGCGTCGATGCGGAACATCGACGGTTCGGGCAATCCTGTGGCTGGGGCGGACGCTGTCACCCCGGTTCGCGCGGATCCACCCAGAAGCGTGCGCAGCACCGGCTCATCCATGGCGGTGAGAGCGACCAGTCCCTTGATGGAGATGTCGCATTGCGCACGGCGTTGCGCCAGTGCTCCTGCGGCATCGGCGGCGGCCGACTGCACCAGCGCGACGGTGGAAGCCGCCTGCATTCCCGCCCGTTCCGCGGCGGCGGTGATGCGGGCGGTCTCGCCCCGTGAGCGCGTCTCGGCTTCTGCCCGGGTTACCTGAATTTCGCAGTAACGCAGATTGAAGTAGGCGCCGGCAACTTCCGCGGCAAGCGACACCCGCGCGTCGTGCCAGAGCGCCAGCTTGGAGGCGAGCGTTGCCTGCCGGGATTCGCGCTCGCGCGCGAGTCCGCCGAACAGGTCGATCTCCCAGCGGGACTGCACTCCCAACAGGGATTGCGTCCGCAGAGTCGCCGGGCCGCCGAGAGTAAACGCGGAGCGGTTGGAAGATGCGATGCCATCCACGCTGGGGGAAGCCGCCACGCCCGCGGCGATCGCGTCCGCACGCGCCCGCTCTATGGTGGCCGCTGCCTGCGCCAGTGTGCTGCTTTGCGCCTGTGCCGCCGCAATCAATGCATCCAGCGCAGCGTCATTGAACTGTGCCCACCAGGCGGAGAGCCGCTGCGCGCTGCCCTCGTGGGCGACCGAACTGTTGAACAGCGGCGCCTGCCAGCGCTCCGCCGTAGTCGAGGCCGGGGCCGAGTAGTCTGGGCCGGCGGTGCCGAACACGCCGCCGGCGCAACCGGTGAGTATGGCAAGCCACAACGCCACAACAGCCATGCACCCAGATCGAATGGGCGCGCGTTTCACCGTGCCGCCTTTACCGCGATGCGGCGGCGTTCGCGCTCGGCGTCGATCATGCCAGTTGCATAAACCGCCAGACGCTCGGTGAGCGTGTCGATCGCTCCCGGATTGGCGAGCACGCCGGGGGCAATCTTGGAGACGATGTGCTGGCCGACAAAGAAATGTATCGCCATGCCGATGATGCTGAAACAAAGGCGGTGCACGTCCAGGTCAATCCGGTCCAGGCCGAAATCCACGCAAATCATGCGTGCCAGCGTGGCATGCTCGGGCTTGATCTCCTTGTCGATGGCTTCGTCCCAGGCACCGGTGGGCTCGACCATTTCGCGGAAATGCAGTTTGATGACATGCTGCAGCTCCTCCCCCTGCTTGAGCGGAGCGAGAAACCGCCGGAAGAACACCGCAAGCGTGCTGCGCGAGAGGATTGCGCCGGGGTCGAAGCAGCCGCCGTGCGCCAGGTCCTGTGACACCTCGCCTGTGGCGCCGCACAAGGGTTCGGAGAAGGCCGCGCGGTACAACCCTGATTTATCGCCGAAGTAATAGCGGATGGAGGCAATATTGACGCTTGCGGCTTCGCATATGGCGCGGGTGCTGGCCCCCTTGAAGCCGGACGCCGCAAACAGGCGCAGCGCAGCGCTGATAAGGCGCGCACGCGCCTCCACGCCATCGGCGCGACGGGCCGATTCCCGAGGGGGGCGGGCAGGTTTGCGTGTCATGAGGCCGTCAATCAGAAATAATCAATCGATCGATTTAATTTAATCGAATGATTAACTTATGTCAATTGACGATCGCAATGCCGTTGCCGCCGGCGGACTGCACGGCCGAATGCCTCGGCACATTCCTTCGTGGATTGTGGGGCATCTAGACGAATTGAAGGATGCCACCGCCTCCGTCAAAAGCGACAGGATGATTCAAATCGAACTCGGGCAACGGTGCGTGTGTTGCTCATGCCGGCATAAAACGCGCGTTATTGGGGCGTGCAAACCTGCTTGCACGCTAAAGTGGTGCGGTGCAATGTGCGCCGATTTGTAGCGGCGATCTGCACCATATTGGTGATTTGTCTATAGGAAACATTCTGCACATATTGGTGCGTAACAACAACCGACACCCTGGCATGAATGATGCGTTGCAACAAACAGAGAAAATTCGCTTTCGCAGAAAAACCTCGGTGCGTTTGGAAAAGGGAGCACACATGCCAATCTCAAAAATAGAATTGAGTGGTGTCTCGCAGCAGTTCAAGAAGCCCGATGGCACCGTCTTCCACGCGCTAGAGAACGTCACCATCCGCGTCGAGGCGGGAAAATTCATCAGCCTGATCGGACCTTCGGGCTGCGGCAAGAGCACCATATTCAATATCATCGCCGGCCTGCAGCAACCGAGCCGTGGCGCGGTGATCATCAACAGCAAGGATGCCACCGGCATGGTGGGCGGCGTGGGTTACATGCTGCAGAAGGACCTGTTGTTTCCCTGGCGCACGGTGCTCGACAACATCGTTCTTGGACTTGAGGTCCGCGGCGTGTCCAATCGCGAGGCGCGCGAGTATGCATTGCCTTTTGTGCACAAGTACGGGCTGGGGGGATTCGAGCATGCCTACCCGGGCGCTCTCTCTGGCGGCATGCGGCAGCGCGCCGCCCTGTTGCGCACGCTGCTCTATGACAGTGAAGTGATCCTGCTGGACGAGCCTTTTGGCGCGCTGGATGCGCAAACGCGCTCGCGCATGCAGGAGTGGTTGCTGCAGATCTGGCATGACTTCAGAAAGACGGTGATCTTCGTCACCCATGACGTCGAAGAAGCTGTGTACCTCTCCGACGATATCTACGTGATGGCGGCGCGGCCCGGCAGGGTCAAGGCACGCCTCGAGGTGCCGATTGCGCGCCCACGACCGCGTGAGGTCATGCTCGAGCGGCCTTTCATGTTGATCAAGGAAGAGTGCCTGAAGCTTCTCGGTCAGTTCGAAGAGCATGCCGAGGCGGCATAACCGGTTTCAAGAACGTCATGGGAGCGCATGTCATGGGAATACGCGAACAGTTCGTCCGGACGAATGCGGCAACTCTGGCAGGACCGCAAGGGCCAATACGCTTGCCTGATGAGATAGCACCGGTGCGGAAAAAGCCGTTTGCGGCGCCGCCGAGATTGCGTCGCCTTCCCGTAGAGCGCACCTGGCCCACCTGGTTTGTCGTGGCATTCCAGGCAACCATCCTGGTGGCCAGCCTGGGTCTCTGGGAACTCGCGACGCGCGTGGGCTGGATGGATGCGTTTTTCTGGTCGCGCCCCTCGGCGATCTTCGCCACCCTACTGGTCTTTTTCACCGCCGGCGACGCGATGACCGACATCTGGTTTACTTTCCGGGCGGCCATCATCGGTTTCGTACTGGGCACCAGCGCAGGTACTGCGCTGGGACTTTCCTTCTGGTGGTCGCGCAACTATGCCAACCTGGCCCAGCCTTACATCGTTTGTTTCGAATCGATTCCGAAACTGGCGCTGGCGCCGCTGATCATCCTGGTGTTCGGTGTCGGACTTTCCTCAAAGATCGCCATCGGCGTGGCGCTGACCGTGGTGGTATCGACGCTGACAACCTTCTCCGGCGTCAAATCGGTGGATGGCGACCTCGAGCGCCTGATGTACTCCCTGGGTGCATCGCGTTGGCAGGTGTTCTGCAAGGTGGTATTTCCTTCGGTTTTGCCCTGGGGCATATCAGTACTGCGCGTGAACATCGGGCTCGCGCTGACCGGCGCCATCGTCGGCGAGTTCATCGCCTCACAGCACGGGCTGGGCCGCGCCATTCTCTATGCCGGCCAAACCTACGAAATTGCCCTCGTCTGGGTTGCGGTACTGGTTCTGTCGATGCTTTCCATAGCCATGTACCTCGGTGTGTCGCGTCTGGAAAGCGTGCTGCTGCGGCACGTCAAGCGCTGATTCGCCACCTCATCGATTTTTCTAGGAGACTGTCATGGAAAACTTCAGCAGGCGAAAATTCGGCAAGCTCGCCATTGGTGGCGCCCTCGGGGTGGCCGGTTCCCTGGGTATTCCGAACTGGGCGCGCGCCCAGTCCGGCCTCAAGGAACTGATCATCGCCGAGCCGCTGCACGGCATCGGTTACCTGCCGATGTACGTCTCCGCGGCCAACGGGTACTTCGCGCAGGAAAAGATCGCGATAAAAATCCTGACCATCGAAAGCGGGTCGGGACATACCAACGCGGTGCTCACCAAGCAGGCGTTCGCCTTCATCGGCGGACCCGAGCACAACGCCTTCGCCAAGGCCAAAGGGGCCGAACTGCGCGCCGTCGTCAATGTGGTCAATCGCGGCAACGTCTATCTGGTCGCACCGAAGGGCGCCGAACCGAAAGACCGCAATTTCTCCGCCTATATGAAGGGCAAGCGCATTGCCACCGGTTTGTATAGCGGCACCCCCAATTCCATCACCCGCTACCTGGTCGGCATGTGGGGCCTGGATAGCCGCAAGGACGTGCAACTCATGGAAGTGACATCGGCCGCGTCGCTGGCGGCAATGAAAACCAAGAATGCGGATGTGGCGGTGGTGAGCGAACCCCTGCTGACGCGGGGGGTTCGCGAGGGGATCTGGGGGGAGCCTTTCTACAATGTTCCCAGGGAGCTTGGCGACTACGCTTATTCGACGCTCAATATTCGCAAGGAATCCATCGATAGCGAACCGGCGGTGGTGGCCGGATTCGTGCGCGCCATCGTAAAGGGCCTCAAGTTCACCGAGGAAAATCCGCGGCTCGCGGCCGAAGTGGCCAAGAAGGAATTTCCCACGATGGCGCTTGACGATCTGCAGGCGACCATCGACCGCGCCTTTGCCGACAACCTCTGGAGCAAGGACGGAAAGATCTCGCAAGGCGCATGGACCACCGGGTCCAAGGTGGTGCGCTCGGCCGATCTGCTAAAGAGTGATGTGGCCTACGGAGAAATCATCGACATGCGGTTTGTTTGAGTACTACGCAGCCAAAGCGGTTATCAATTTCAATCAAGGAGCAGCAAATGAGCGAACCCGTATGGAACCAGTTTTTGACCGAGAGAGACAAGCAGGTCTTTGCCACCTCCGGCTATGGCGCCCGCCAGGGCTTTGGCAAGCGCCCTGCCATCCTGGTGATTGACGTCAATTACGCATTTTGTGGCGACAAGCCCGAGCCGATACTGGATTCAATCAAGCGCTGGCGCAACTCCTGCGGCGAGGAATCCTGGGAAAGCGTCAAGGCGATCAAGCGCCTGGTCACCTCCGGACGCGCCAAGGGTCTGCCGGTGTTCTACACCACCGGCATCCGGCGCGCCGAC
This sequence comes from uncultured beta proteobacterium, assembly GCA_903859155.1. Taxonomy (GTDB): domain Bacteria; phylum Pseudomonadota; class Gammaproteobacteria; order Burkholderiales; family SG8-39; genus 2-02-FULL-62-17. The sequence continues at coordinate 26,343 of CAIOLO010000010.1, read as the reverse complement.
GACTGGGATTCAGGATCCTGGGCCTGGAAGAACAACCGCTCCGGGGAACTTCCCAAGACCCCGGCAAACATCGATGGCAACAAGATCGTCGCGGAAATCGAGCCGGCACCGCAGGACATCGTAATCTACAAGCAGAAGCCCAGCGGCTTTTTCGGCACGCCCTTGCTGAGTTATCTGGTGCTGCTCGGGGTCGACAGCCTGATAGTCACCGGCACCACCACCAGCGGATGCGTGCGCGCCTCGGTGCTGGATGCATTCTCCAACAACTACCGCATCTCACTGGTGGAGGAAGGCTGCTTCGACCGCTCCCAGGCCAGTCACGCCATCAATCTGTGCGACATGAACGCCAAGTACGCCGATGTCATCAAGCTGGAGGAGGCGCTGAGCTTCATTCAGACCTTGAAATCGGGAATGTTCGAACTGCCTGGCGCCGGCATGACCCTGCCGGGCAAGGTCGTCAACATGTAAGCGTGCAACAGGCCCGGACAGTATTACAGCCCGGGCTGCTTAACAACCCCGCCGCTGCCACGGGCGGCGGGCGCACCCACAAAGGAACGTATTCATGGATTCATTGCATCCTTTCGAGATCGTCGAGTCCACCATCGAGACCATTCACGCCGATCCCATGACCTCGCATGGCGTCGGTCGCGCACCGCCCAGCTATGTCGCGGCGCTCGATCGCGGCGCGCTGAAAGGCGCGCGCCTTGGCATTCTGCGCGAACCGGTCGGATTTGCGTCCGAGCCCGACAGCGAAGACTTTGCCAAAATATCGACAGTATTTGATCGCGCCGTCTGCGAATTGCGTGCTGCCGGCGCCACCATCATCGACCCGATCGTCATTCCCGAGCTCAAGGCGCGTGAACAACTCATGACCAACATGCTCAAGGTCATGGCGGATCACAAACTGGATGCGATCGTTCACAAGGCGGTGGAACACCAGCCCACGCTGATCCGCGACGGTGTGAATCCCCCTTGGGTCGATCAGAAGGGCGCGCCGCATCTGAACACTTTTCTTGTCTTTGTCCCCTCGGTCGTGGTGCCGGCGGGCTTTACCGCCGACAAACTGCCGGCCGGGATAACCTTTTTTGGCAGGCCGTACGACGCCGCCGCCATGATCAAATTTGCCTACGCGTATGAACAGGCGACGCACCATCGACGCGCACCTGTCGTGACACCCGAACTCACCGCATATCCGGTCATAGCCTGATCCGCTAAGCTGGCATTTTTGTACCGCCGACCTGCTTCCAAGCGGTTGGTTATACAATTCCGGGCATGGCTAATGCTCAAAAAAACAAAATCATCCTCACCGATGGCGACGTTCTGGCGCTGACCGTTGGCGGCGAGAGCGAACTCAAGGGTTCTTCGACTGGACTGTCTCCCTCCGACCTTGAGCTGATGGTTTTGCTGGATGGCAGTTCCACCGTTGCCGAGGTGTCCCGGCGGGCGAAAATCGTGCCGATCGCTGCGGTCCCGGAAGCCTTGGCGGAACTGGTCGGCAAAAATCTGGCCAGGATCGCTCCCAAGGCGGTCTCCGGTGACATCGAGATCGGCGATTTCCTCAAAACCGGTTCCTTTTACGTCCCGCAGGGTGGCGGGATGCTGATAGACGAGCGTGAGGCAATCGAGGGCGTCAGCACACTGCGACAGCACGGTTATTACGTGCGCATTGCGCGCCGCGCACCGGCCGAACACAAAGCCGCAGGCGGCGGCAGGCTCACAGCGGTGGTCGTGGAAGACGAACCCAGCCTCGCCAAACTGCTGAGGACCTTCCTCGGGATGGAAGGTTTCGAGACGCGGCTCGCCGCGAATCGCGCGGAAATACTCGAGGCACTGCGCAAGGCGCCAGTGCCGGACCTGGTTTTGCTCGATGTGATGCTGCCTGATGCCGATGGATTCAACATTCTGGAAAAACTGCGCGCCCATCCGGCGTTCAAAAATGTGGCCGTCATCATGCTCACTGCCAAGGCCACGCGTGAAGCGGTGCTCAAGGGACTCGCCGGCGGTGCCGACGGCTATATCACCAAGCCATTCGAGGTGGACGTTCTGATGAAAGCCGTGGGCGCCGTCCTGGGCAAGCCCGAAGTCTGACGCCGGCATCCTGCGGCTCACCTTGTCCAAAGAGGCATTCCAGCAAGCGCTTGCCAGCCTTTCGGCGGAATATCGCGAGGGTCTGCCGGCGCGCCTGCAGGAAGTCGACGCGCTGTGGACTGCGGCGCAAGCGGGGGCACAGCCCCCGGAAGCCCTGCGCCGCGCCCTGCATTCGATCGCAGGCTCGGCGCGCACCTTTGGACTGCCCGAAACGAGCACTGCCGCACGTGCTGCCGAGCAATACCTGGATGCCTGCTGCGAGTGCGGCGAGCCCCTGCCGCCGGCGGGAAGGGCGGATTTCGAAAACCTGCTGCAGGCGCTCAGAATCGCAGCCAATTTGCGGCAGGCGACGTGAATTCGCCGACGCGTGCAAAGGCGTCCCGCTGGCGGCGCTTGCGGCCCACTTTCAATGTAAAGATCGATTTTCTTCTCGGTCTGGGACTTGCGATCCTGGTGGCGGTCGGGGTTCTGGCTCATCGCAGCATCGACACCCTGGTGGATACCGGGCGCAGCGAAGCCGGGACTTACGTCACACTCGGCCACCTGGAGACTTTCCTCGGCAGCATACGCAATGCGGTGGCCGCGCAACGCACCTATCTTTTGACCGGCAGCAGATCCGATCTGCTCATTTATGCCAAGGCGCGCGTGCGCGTCGGCAGGGAGCTCGACAATATGCGTGCCCAAATCCCGGGCGGCGAACACCTGCAGCGGCTGCGCGATTTCCAGCTTGTCGTCGGCGAGCGTCTGCAGCGCCTGGACGCGGGGATTGTCGTGAAATTGCGCGGCAATCCCGGCGCGGTAAGGGACCAGCTGGGCGCACCTGCGGCGGTAGCACTCGATCAGCGCATCGACGCCATCGCAGAAGCATTCCGTGCCCGCGAACTGCAGGCACTGCGGGCGCGTCGTTCAGAAACCGGCCTGAATGCGGACACCTCATCGTTTCTCATCACCTGGGGCACGGCCTTTGCCTGTGCGCTGCTTGCCTGGGCCATGATCAATATTCACCGTAATCAGATCGGGCGCCGAGCTGCGGAGCGCGCGGTGCGGGCGAGCGAGGCGCAGCTGCGCCTGATCACCGATTCGGTGCCGGCGCTGATCGGCTACGTCAGCCGCGACGGCCAGCTGCTGTTCCACAACCGTACGCTGGAGCGCTGGTTCGGAAGCGCGCCGGGCAACGTATTCGTGGACACGCTGCGCGGCCTGTTCGGCGAGGAGAGCTATCGCGCCATGGCGCCGCATATTGATACGGTGCTCACGGGCAAGGCAGTGGATTTCAATTTTTCCTTCTACACTCCGGACAAAGAGGTGAAGAATCTGTCGGCGCAGTTTGTTCCGCGTCGCGAGGAAACGGGCGCTGTGCCGGGTTTTTACGCGCTGGTGACCGATATCACCGCGCTGACCGAGGTCGAGCGCATCAAGAGTGAATTTGTAGCGACGGTCAGCCACGAATTGCGCACGCCACTGACGTCCATCCGCGGCTCACTGGGGCTGCTCGCCGCCGGTGTGACAGGTGTGCTTCCCGACAAAGCGAAGCAAATGGTGGACATCGCGATGCAGAATTGCGACCGCCTGGTTAGGCTCATCAACGACATTCTCGACAGCGAGCGCATTATGTCGGGAAAGGTGCAGTTCAAGCTCGAGTCGCTCGATCCCTCCGATGTCATCGAGAGTTGCCTGCGCGAGACGGAATCGTTTGCGTCGGCCAACGGGGTGCGTCTGCAATATGCCCCGCCGGGCGGCGCCGTAGCCGTGCGCGCCGACCGGGATCGCCTTGCGCAGGTGTTGACCAACCTGTTTTCCAATGCGTGCAAATTTTCTCCGTCGGGCAGCACGGTTGACGTGTCCTTGGCCACCCGAGGCGAAAAGGTTCGCATCGATGTGTGCGACCGCGGCCCGGGCGTACCGGCAGCCCTGGCGCCGCGCCTGTTCGAGCGCTTCATGCAGGTGGATGGCTCCAACCTGCGCCGCCAGAGCGGCACCGGCCTGGGTCTGGCCATCTGCAAGGGCATTCTCGAACGCATGCATGGCAGTATCGGCTATGCGCCGCGCGAGGGCGGCGGTAGTATTTTTTTCTTTGAATTGCCCAATGGGCGGGACGGTGCGGTGACAAATGGATGAGGAACTGCAACGCATCATGCTGGTCGAGGATGACCCGGATATCCGCACCGTGGCGGGCATGGCGCTGGAACTGGTCGGCGGCTACACGCTGCGCGCCTGCTCAGGCGGAGCCGAAGCGCTGCAGGCGGTGGCCGATTTCAATCCACAGGTGGTGCTGCTGGATGTGATGATGCCCGACATGGACGGTCCCGGGGTGCTCAGCCGGTTGCGGGCTCATCCCGCGACCGCCGGCATCCCGGTCATCTTTCTGACGGCCAAGGCGCAAGCGGAGGAGACCGAAAAGCTGCGCGCGCTTGGCGCTATCGAGGTCATCGCCAAGCCGTTTGATCCGATATTGCTCGCGGACGCGGTCAAGACGGCCTGGCTGCGCTGGCGCGGCTGACTTGGAGGGACGATCATGGCGCGCATTACCTACATCGATGAGCAGGGTCACCCCGAACTCTCCGCGCAGATCGGCAGTATCAAGAGCGGGCGCGGCGCGCTAATCAATATCTACAAGCTGCTGCTGCATTCGCCGCCGGTGGCGATGAGCTGGCTGGAGCACAGCAACACGATACGCTGGGGCAGCACTTTGACGCCGCGCTTGCGCGAACTGGTCATCGTCCGGATTGTTTCGGCCATGCAATATGCCTATGCGCTGCAACAGCATGTGCCGACGATCGCACTTGCCGACGGCGTGAGTGCGCAAGAATGCGAGGCCCTTAATGACTGGCGCGCCTCCGGCTTGTTCAACCAGGCTGAGCGTGCAACTCTTGCCTATGCCGACGCCATGCTCGACGGTCCCGAGGTTTCCGACGAGGTTTTCGATGCGGTGCGCCAGCACTACGGCGAGCGCGAGGTGGTCGAGCTGACCGTGCTGGTGGGCACTTATCTGATGCACAACCGCGTGTTTCGTGCGTTGCGTGTGGATAACGAGCCGGAGAGCGGCACATAGCTCTTGGGCGGGAGGTCGAAGTTTCGGGGGGCTTGCACAGCGAAGCGACGCCAAGCATGATCCGCCTGACGACAGGAAAGGAGCGACCTGAAAATGATTCTCACTGATCCGCCTTGCCGGCCGGTGTTCAAGGCCTTCGCGGTGGCGCCTTTTGCGCTGCTTGCGGCTGCCCTGCTGCTGCAGCATTTTGCCGGCCACAAGCCCTGTCCATTGTGCATCCTGCAGCGCGAAGGCTTTTTGCTGGTCGGACTGATCGCACTTGCGGCCGCCATTCACAATCCGGGGCGCCGCGCAGCACTGGCCTATCTTGGAGGAATTTTAGCGGCTGTGCTCGTCGGTATGGGCACGGCCATCCGGCACATCTGGGTGGTTCACAATCCAAGCTTGGACTGCGGGTTCGATGAGCTCGAGCAGTTTGTCAACCGCATGTTTGTCGCGAAGGCACTGCCGCAGTTTTTTCATGCCAGCGGCGAGTGCGTGCACCAGTTGGACCCCATCTACGGTCTGACCGTACCCGAGTGGTCGCTCGCCTGGTACGTCCTTCTGTTTGTGGCTGCGGTCCTGCTTGTTTTCAAGTGGTCATCAGCCACCGGCACGCGCGCATTCGGGCCAGGTTGATTTTGCGGGCAGTAATGGTTTGCGCGACCATTTCCCCCTGATTCGCCGGCCTTAAGGTTTCAGCCCTTTGGAAATCTGCGCCATGGTTTCGATGACGGCCTGCACGCCGTGTTTCTTGACCAGGGATTCCAGTCCTATCTCGATCTCGCCGCGCTTTACCTGTTCTTTTTCCTCTCTTTTTACTTCACGCTCGACGTAGGTGAGCGCCTCGGCCCCGCACACCTTGACGCACATCGGGACTTCGAGCGCCGGCACGCTTTCGCACATGTCGCATTTCAGCGGCAGGCCGGAGTCGGGCTCCACGAAATAGTCCCTGGACGGGCAGGAGGCGCCGCAGAAGCTGCACTCGCTGTATTGCTTGCCGCCGATCGTATAAATGTGCCTGCCATTGCATTCCGAAGGGGTGTAATCCCCGGCACGTATCGGCACGTACTCATCGTTGATCTCGTCGCAAACAACCCTGATCCGGGCTTTTGACGGATTGATGCTGCTGTACCTCGGGGTGGCGTGATAGGCCGAGCAGGCCATTTCACAGGCACGGCAACCCGTGCATTTGTCGATATCGACCAGGATTTCTTTGACGGTCTTTGTGGTGAGGCCGGCTGTCACGGATGTTCTCCTCTAGCCTGTTACGGTTTCTGCCGAAGGCCGGCCGGCCGTGGCGCTTGCATCAATCTTCAAAATTCCTCTCTGCTCCAGGTCATCGGCCACGTAACCCAGATCCAGATTTTCCAGCTTCTGCCGGGTTGGAATGCCCTCGCTGGTCCACCCCTTGAATTCGTAATACTTGCTCAGCAGGTTCTGTTCATACTCTTCATTTCGCACCGCCCAGTGGTCCTCGGGCGGCCGTTCATCTTTTCTGCGCAAACCTCGCCTTACATTCACGGCCCTGACCAGCGCGCGGATTCTCTGCGCGGTTTTCCAGAGCTTTTGCTGGTCCATCTCCATGCCGGTCGCAAGCGCAATGATTCCGGGAATATTGTTCACATGATAGGGGACGGCGCCGCCAAACTGGCCGCGGAAAGAGGAAACGAATCCGCAGGTGCCGATGGCGTCGTCGATGTAATGCATCGCTTCGTTCCATTCGACAATGTCGCAGGTTGCTTCATCGGAAATCTCGCTCTTTTTCTTCCAGTTACGGAAGTATTCCTTGAATTTGTCGTCCGGCACGGCCTCCCATTTCTTGACGAATTCGTCCCTCTCTTCCTGCGTGGGAAGGGGGTCCTGGGGAAATGATCCTTCGATCTGGGTGATGCTCATCTTTTCACCGGTGGCGAGCATGAGGAAGAAGGCGGGATTTACCTTACCCAGCTTGATGGGCAACTGCTCGAATTTCTTAACGGTGTTGTGGTCGTACGCCTCCGCCCCGTTGCCGATCTGCTTGGCTGCATGCGAGACGCTGTTGGCCAGAATGTCGCCAATGCCTTCCCGGCGGACGATCTTCTCCAGCAGGTAGAAAAACCGTCCCCGGCTGTCCGCGGGCATGTCCGGAAAATCCTTGTCGGTCAATATGCCGGCTTCCAGCAATTCGAGGGCAAAGGCCATTACCTGCGGCGTCGCGTAGGAGTCCACGCCGTATTCCTGGGCGATGCCGAGGATTTCATAGCTGAAGTCCAGTTCCAGAAAGGCCGCCATGTGGTAGGTGTCCTTGCCGAAGCATTTGTAGCCAAAGCGCGGCTTGCCGGGCCAGCTCATCACGTTGCGGCATTTCTTGGGACAGTTATAGCAGCCGGTCTGGCGGTCCATGTGGTCGTATTTCCACCGCGTCCAGCGCTCCTGCAGTTCATCGCTCCAGTAATTCTTGATGCGCTTGCGCGCGTTGCCCCAGGCGAAATGGTTGTGGTGGAAGCTGTCGTCCTCGTCGTCAGCCATCCAGTCGCCGCATCCTGAACTCGCGGCCATTTTCAAATGGATGTCCTGGCAAATTTCGAACATTTCAGCCGGATGCGCGATGTTGAGTTCCTTGGTGCCGCGTACCGCGATCGCCTTGAGCCTTTTGTCTCCCATGATGACGCCCACCCCGCGCGCCGCGCTGGCGTGATTGTGGTCGATGGAGGCCATAAAGACGCGGTTTTCACCGGCCAGACCGATGGCGGCGACCTGGACTTTCTGGTCGTTCAGCTCCTTTTTGATCAGTTCGCCGGTTTCCGTAGTGCCTTTTCCGCGCAAGTGGGTTGCGTCGCGGATTTCCACCTTGTCGTTGTTGATGTACAGATAAACCAGGTCGGGGGCTTTGCCGCGAATGATGATCCGGTCATAACCCGCATATTTCAGTTCCGGCCCGAAAAATCCCCCGAACAGGGAATGCGACATCAGATTCGTTTGCGGCGAGAAGGTGTTCACCACCGTGCGGTTGGCGGCGGGGGCCGGCGTGCCGTGCAGAAGTCCGGTGCTGAAGATCAGCAGATTGTCCGGAGAAAACGGGTCCACGTCGGCCGGAACCCGTTCAAACAGAATCTTGGCGGCCATGCCCTGTCCGCCAAGATAAAGCTCGGTGTCCCTGGGGTCCGTTTCCACCTTGTCGATGCTACCCCGGGATAGATCGATTTCCAGATTGAACCCTGTTTCTGCGTACCTCATTTTCTTACCTCTTCGCTGTTAGCTGGCTCGTGTCGTTGTCGCTTGTTCGTTGCTCGTCGGTCCATTGTTCGTGAATCGTTGCATGCTGTCCCGGATTCACTGCGGAACTGTATTGGTCGCGGCCTGTTTGCCGGCCTCGGGTTGGGCGGTTGACTTGAAAGATGTCAGCGATCGCGTCAAAACATAGGCCGCCTGCAATGCCGACGTCGGGCAAAGCGGAAAGCATTCCTTGCAGTCCCAGCATTCTTTGGCGGCGATTTCCGGGACGAAGCTGATTTCCCGGTTGGGTCCCCGCTCGACGAAGCCGACGGCGCTTTTCTGTTTGACCTCGGCGCAGTAGCGCACGCACAGGCCGCACAGAATGCAGAATGAGGGTTCCTTGGGAAAGCGGTCTTTGTCGGCGTGATATTCGCGCGCCAGCCCCCGCAAAACCTCGGACTCCGGCGCATAGGCGAGCAACTGCTCGGTCAGCACTTTGCGAATCTTGTCGATCTGCGGGGTCCGTGTTTTGACCGCCATGTCCTTCTGCGCCGGATAGATGCAGGCGGCAACCAGACTGGTCCTGCCGCCGGCTTCCGCTTCTACCGTGCAAAGCCGGCAGCCGCCGAAAGGCTCCAGCTTCTCGTGGTGGCAGACGGTAGGAATCGCTATGCCGGCGCTTTGGGCTGCTTCCAGGATGGTCATGTCATCGCTCGCGGCAACATCCTTGCCATCAATCTTCAAGGAGAATTCGCTCATATTGCTTTGCTCTTTTCGACAAGGGTTCGCCGCTCCACCGGGATTGGCTCCGGTACGGATTCGCCGGAGAACCTCAAGACTGCGCCGTAGTGCGGGGGGCAGACGTCGTAGCAGCTGCGGCAGCGGGTGCATTTCGCCTGATCGATAACGTGGATCTGCCCCCTGCTCCCCGATATGGCGTCTGTGGCGCAATTCTTCAGGCACAACAGGCAGGCGGTGCACGCCTGCGGATCGATATAGTAGGAGACCAGTTTCTCGCACGAATAGGACGGGCAGCGCTTCTCCCGGATGTGCGCCTCGTACTCGTGCCTGAAGTAGCGGATGGTGGAGAGCACCGGGTTGGGCGCGGTCCGCCCGAGGGCGCAAAGCGAAGCGCTGCCGGTGGACATCGCCAGTTCCTCGAGCAGTTCGATATCCCCTTCCTTGCCGTTTCCTTCGGTGATATTGGTGAGAATGCGCTGCATCTGCTTGAGACCCTCGCGGCAAGGGGAGCATTTGCCGCAGGATTCCTGAGCGAGGAAATTGATGAAGTAGCGGGCCACATCGACCATGCAGGTGTCTTCATCCATGACGATCATGCCGCCGGAACCCATGATGGCGCCGACCTTGGCAAGCTCGTCGTAATCGACGGCAATGTCCAGGTGCTCCTCCGGGATGCAACCGCCGGCCGGGCCGCCGGTCTGCACCGCCTTGAACTTCTTGCCGCCGGGGATGCCGTCGCCGATCTTGTAGACGATATCCCTGAGCGTCACGCCCATGGGGACCTCCACCAGGCCGGTATTTTTGATCTTGCCCACCAGCGAAAAAATCTTGGTGCCCTTGCTTTTGCCGGTTCCGAATTGATTGAACCAGTCGGCGCCGTTGTTGACGATCAGCGGGATGTTCGCCCAGGTTTCAACGTTGTTGATATTGGTGGGCTTGCCCCAGAGGCCGCGGGTGGCCGGAAAGGGAGGCCTCGCCCTGGGTTCACCCGGCTTGCCCTCGAGCGACAGCAGCAGCGCGGTCTCCTCACCGCACACGAAGGCACCGGCACCGCGATGAACCTTGACCTTGAAATCGAAGCCCGATCCCAGGATGTTGCTGCCCAGAAGGCCGTATTCCTCGGCCTGCCTGATCGCAATGCCGACGTTCTCCAATGCCAGCGGATACTCCTGGCGCACATAGACATAGCCCTCATGGGCGCCGATCGCATAGGCGCCTATGATCAATCCCTCCAGGATCGAGTGGGGATTGCCTTCGAGCACCGCCCGGTCCATGAATGCCCCCGGGTCGCCTTCATCGGCATTGACGATCACGTATTTCGTGTCCCCCGGCGCATTGCGGGCAGCGTCCCACTTTATTCCTGTGGGAAAGCCGCCGCCGCCCCGTCCCCTGAGGTTGGATTTCTTGACTTCATCCACCACCTGTTCGGGCGCCATCTGGAACAGGACCTTGGCCAGCGCGGAATAGCCGTCCAGCGCGAGATAGTCATCGATGCACTTCGGATCGATCTTGATGTTGTTGCCGATGATGTTCCGTTCCTGATTCTTGTAGAACGGGATGTCGGCTTCGCGGACGGTTTTTTCGTCCTTGCCCGGACCGGCATACAGCAGGCGATCGATGAGCTTTTTCTCTTTCAACGTCTTGGAGACGATCGCGGCAACGTCCTTGGGTTTGACCTGGAGATAACAGATCTCATCGGGGTCGATGACTACGATGGGTCCGCGCTCGCAAAATCCAGGACACCCGGTGCCTTTTACAAGCACCCGATCCTGCATGCCCTGTTTTTCGATTTCCTCGTTCAGGGCCGCGATGATCTTGCCTGCGCCCGAGGCGAGGCAGCCGGCGCCGGCGCATACGGATACACGGATTCCGTCCGGATCCTTTTTTGACAGGATTCCCTGCCTGAACTGTTCCAGTTCGGTTAGCGAATTGATCACTGGCTGAGTTCCGTTAATCATATTTTTTCAACAGTGCAGCGGTCCTGTCCGGCACCAGCTTGCCCAGATGCTGTTCATCGATTTCCATCACCGGTCCTATGGCGCAGCAACCCAGGCAATTGACGGTGTCCAGGCTGAATTTCATGTCCGCATCGGTTTCCCCCGGCTGCAGGCCGGTGACGGTTTCGATCATTTCGAGGATGCGCGTGGCGCCGCGGACATGGCAGGCGGTACCCATGCAGAGGTTAATTTCGTGACGCCCTTTTGGAACCAGGCTGAAGGCCTTGTAGAAGGTCACCGTATGCTGTATCCGGCTCATGGGTACCTGCAATTTCTCGGCGACCATCTCCAGCGCTGCACCGGGCAGCCAGCGCAGTTCATTCTGGATGTCCAGCAATATCTGGATCAGCGATCCGGCTTCGCCATGATGCTTGTCGATGATCCGTTCGATTACGCTGCTATCCACGATCTCGGTTCCCGTCGTTCATGTCAGTGGTCCGCGCGCGTCGGTCAGGCGAGCGCGTAACGCTTCTGGTTGTCGTCGAATCTGATCAGCCTTTGCCTGGCCGAACTCTTGAGATGCTTGGTCACTTCCGCTGCGCTCATGCCAAGACCGCTGGCAATCTCCCCGGTGGACAGGGCCTTTGCCTGCAGCAGCGACATGATCTGGCTGACCGCCAGTTTGTCCGCGATCAGTTCATTGAACAGCGATTTCAGCTGGTCGCTGGCGAAGTACTCCTCGTATTCGGCCTTGTTCTCGAAGTGCACCCTTATTTTTTCCCTCTCAACCAGCTTGACGTAGGGAAGCAGTTTCGTGATTGCCTCCAGCTTGAGCTTGAGCGTGTTCTCGTCCATGCCTTCGCCGGTGCCGATCGGACCGAGGACCTTGAGCTTTTCGGTGAAATCGGTAACCACCTCCGCGTAGCGGATTCCCTGGGATGCGGAGACCCATTCGAGCCGCAACCGGTCCGGGTTCAGTCCCGCGCTTTCGAGCAGTTTCTTGCCCAGATGCATCATGCTCAGGGCGTCGTAATTTCCCTCGGTGATGTAATGGCATTCCCCGAGCCAGCAACCGCCGATGAAGACGCCGTCGTTGCCCTTGGCGAATGCCCGCAGCACGAATTCGAGGTCGACCCGACCGGAGCACATCACCCTGATGATCTTCATGCTGGCCGGATACTGGTAACGTGAAACTCCGCACAGATCCGCCCCGGCATAGCTGCACCAGTTGCATAGGAATCCCAGAATCCGCGGTTTGAATTCGTGCACAGTACTCATTCTGAAATCGCTCCCATGGCGGTAATCCGTATCGACGCGATCAAGCGGTCGCCGACAACGTTCTGCGTTCGTCCGATCCGGCCGGCGATCGGGTCACGATGCTTCGATCTGGCTGAAGATTTCTTCATCGGTATAGTGATTCAGGAAAATGGCCCCGGTGGGGCACTTGGCGTTGCAAAGACCGTCTCCCTTGCACAGGACGGCATTGACGTGGGCCTTCTTGCCATGGAGCGTGTCATGAAAATCGATGGCGTCATAAGTGCAGGCGGAAATGCATGCGCCGCAGGCCACGCAGGCGCTTTCATTTACGTCGCAAATGGCGCCGGTGGCCGTTACGGAGTTCTTTGACAGCACGTTGATGGCGCGGGCCGCGGCGCCGTATGCCTGGCTGATCGTTTCGGCGACATGCTTCGGATAGTGTGCAGTCCCGCACAGGAACACCCCGTCTGCGGAAAAATCCACCGGCCGGAGTTTGACGTGCGCTTCCTGGAAGAAGCCGTCCGGATTCAAGGGCACTTTGAACATCCGCGACAATTCCTGGCTCGAGGAGGATGAAACCACCGCAGCGGCCAATCCCACCAGATCCGCATCCAGCGCAAGCTTCTGGCCAAGAATCGGGTCAGTGACGGTCACCCGCAGAAAATTCCGCCCGCCCTCCACGACCGCTTCCACGACGGGCTTGTCCTCCGGTTCGTAGCGAACAAAGCGCACGCCCTTGCTGGCAGCCTCGCGGTAGTAGTCTTCTTTGAAGCCGTAGGTCCGCATATCCCTGAAGATGATGGTGATCTCCCGCTCCGGGGCGCGCTCTTTCAACTTCAGGGCGTTCTTGATGGCCTGGCTGCAGCAGACCCGGCTGCAGTAATTTTTTTCCGCGGTTCTGCAGCCCACGCACTGGATCATCACCACGCTCTGGGCGTTCTCGACCGTTTCTTCCTTGCTGGCGATCCGCCCCTCGAGCTCGAGCAATGTCAGGACCCGGTCGTTGTTTCCGTACAGGTATTCGGTTGGTTTGTGCTCCTCGGCGCCGGTGGCGATGATGACCGCACCGTGGCGTATTTCCCGCGCGCGTCCTTCGGACAGCAACCGGGTGGTGAAATTACCCACATATCCGATGACTTCCTTGATGACCGAACCGGTCAAAACATGTATCGAGGGATGCCGGAAAACCTTGCGGGCAAGCTCGCCGATGAACGCCTGGACGTCCACCCCTTCCAGCGTGTAATGGAGCCTGCGGGCCATGCCGCCCAGGTCGGCATCCTTCTCCAGCAGATAGGCTTCGAAGCCCTGTTCGGCCATGTTCAATGCGCTGGTCATGCCGGCCAGGCCGCCGCCGATGATGAGAACCGTCTTGTTGACCGGCAGCTGGATTTCCTGCAACGGCTGCAACAAAGTGGTTCGCGCCACCGACATCCTGACGATGTCCTTCGCCTTCGCGGTCGCCTCGTCCTTTTCCTTGGAATGGACCCAGGCGCAATGCTCCCGGATATTCGCCATATCGAAGAAATACTGGTTGATGCCGCCTTCGCGCACGGTGTCGCGGAACAGCGGTTCGTGGGTCCTGGGCGTGCAGGCGGCGATGACGACGCGATTGAGCCCTTTTTCGCGGATGACGTCCGATATCTGCTGGGCGTTATCCGTGGAACAGGCAAACAGGCTCTCCTGGGCGTGGACCACGTTCTTGAGTTTGGAGGCGAAATGGACCACTTGCGGGACATTGACGACCCGCCCGATATTGGCGCCGCAGTGGCAGACGAAAACCCCAATCTTCGGTTCTTCTTCGGAAACATCCCGCTCCGGCGGATATTCACGCTCGCGACTGAGCTTGCCGCGGTGGTAGGCGAGCAGTTGGCCGCACAGCGCGGCGGCGCCACTGGCCGAGACGACCGATTCGGGGATGTCGGCCGGTCCCTGGAAGGCGCCGCTGACAAAGACGCCGGGGCGCGAAGTCTCCAGAGGATTGAGCGGGTTTGTCTTGCAGAAGCCGCGCGCGTCGAGCTCGATGCCGAATTTGACCGCCAGATCCTTGCCGTCCTTGGGGGCGGTCATTCCGACCGACAGGACCACCATGTCGAATTCCTCTTCCTTCACCCCGTCGGCGTCGGTTGAGTACCTGATGGTGACATTCTTGCTGCCGGGAATCTCGCGGCCGATCGACACGTAGCTGCGGATGAAACGGACGTCCGGGAGGTTGGCCGCTCTCTGGTAATAGCGCTCGAAATCCTTGCCGAAGGCGCGGATGTCGTTGTGGAACACCGTGGCGTTGAGCTCAGCGTTATGGTCCTTGGCCAGGATCACCTGTTTCTGGGTGTAGGCGCAGCAGACCGATGAACAATAAGTGTTGCCGCCGGGAATGACCTGCCTGGAGCCGACACACTGGATCCAGGCAATGCGGTGCGGATGCTTGCCGTCGGAAGGACGCTTGATCTCGCCTTCAAAAGGCCCGGTGGCCGACAGAATGCGCTCGAACTCCAGGCTGGTGACGACGTTCTTGATCTTGCCATAGCCGAAGTCGCCCCTCACCGCCGGGTTGAAAACCTCGTAGCCCGGCGACAGCACCACGGCGCCTACTTTCACCTCCATTTTCCTGGCTTTTTGGTTGAGATCGATGGCGTGGTGCTGACAGACACCGGCACAGATCTGGCATTTTTCGTCCTGGTGGTAGAGGCAGGTGTTGGGGTCTATGTAGGTGACCAGCGGTACTGCCTGGGAAAAGTGGATGTGGACGGCCTTGGTCAGGGACAGATTTTCATTGTAGGGATCAGGCACCTGAACCGGGCAATACTGGACGCAGGCGTTGCATCCCGTACAGATGTCCTCGTTGACGTAGCGGGGCTTTCGGTTCAGCGTGACCCTGAAATCACCGGATTCCCCCTCGACGCGCAGGACCTCGGTATTGGTCAGGATGTTGACGTTGGGGTGCCTGCTGCACTCGATGAACTTGGGCGACTCGATGCACATCGAGCAGTCGTTGGAGGGAAAGGTCTTGTCGAGCTGCGACATCTTTCCGCCAATGGCGGGCGACTTGTCGACCAGGAAAACCCTGAAACCGGTTTCCGCAAGATCGAGGGAGGCTTGAATTCCGCTGATCCCGCCGCCGACAACCAGCACATCGCCAATGTTATCGCCCTGGGGGCTGCTGGTTGTCATTCCTGCAATTGGCAAGGTGTTCAATTTGTAAGGGCCTCTTAGATGACTTCCTGGACGATTTCAGTGATGTCCTTGATCTCAATAGTCCGGCCATTCTCAAGACGCAGGCTGCTATCGGTGAAATTGGTGATGC
This sequence comes from uncultured beta proteobacterium, assembly GCA_903859155.1. GTDB lineage: Bacteria > Pseudomonadota > Gammaproteobacteria > Burkholderiales > SG8-39 > 2-02-FULL-62-17. Next base: position 10,790 of record CAIOLO010000010.1, on the reverse strand, counting down.
AATAAGGACAGGCGGTCACCAGCACCTCGGCACCCACATCGACAGCCTGTTTCAATCTGACGTCGGAGAACCGCTCCTCTTTCGGGGTGTCCATCCAGATCCTGCCCCCGCCCCCGCCGCAACAGAAACTGTTTTCCCGGGATTCCTCCATTTCGGTCAGGTTGGAGCCGGGTATGCCCTTGAGAACGTCGCGGGGCGCGTCGAAAATACCGTTGTGCCGGCCCAGGTAACAGGGATCGTGAAAGGTCATCTTCTTTGCGTATTCCCGGGTCGGCTTGAGCCGGCCATCCTTGATCAGCTCGCGCAGAAACTCGGAGATGTGCACAATCTCGAAGTGGACGCTGAATTCCGGGTACTCGTTCCTGAAGGTGTGCAGGCAGTGCGGCGAGGAGACCAGAATCTTCTTCACCCCGTGGTCGATGAAAGCCTTGATATTCTGCCTGGCAAGGTGCTTGAAGGCCTCCTCGTTGCCGGTTTTGCGGATGCTCTCCCCGCAGCAGCTTTCCTCAGCGCCCAGGATGCCGAAATCCACGCCGGCCTTGTTGAGGATTTTGACCGTGGCGGCGGCCACCTTCTTCATGCGCGGGTCGTAGCTCAGATAACAGCCCGGGAAATACAGGATTTCCATTCCTTCGGTGAAGCTCTTCACCCCCAGGTCCTTCGCCCAATCCGCCCGTTTGGCGCGCTCCATGTTGAAGGGGTTGCCTTCAGCCATGAGGCTCCCGCCCACGGTGACTATCGGGGTGACGGAATCAGGAAAAACCCCGTATTCGGTCGCGATCCTGCGCAAGGAGACGCTCAGCTGGATCTGGTCGACACCGCGGGGGCAGCGTTGCGGGCAGGTCCCGCAGGTGGTGCAGCGCCAGATGTCCTCACTTTCGATTTCAGTCAGGCCGAAAGTGGCCTGCCGCACCAGCTTGCGCATGCTGAAGCGACTGACCTTGTTCCAGGGACAGACATCGTCGCAAATTCCGCATTGGTAGCAGACTTGGAAGGACCCTCCACCCTTCTCCTTGATCAGATCGGAAATCTCTTTGATAGGGGCTACAGGTTCCACGATGTTCCCTGGCTTCTGGTTCGATTTGTTGTTTGGTTAGCGCATAGGCCCCAGAGCTGCGATATTGACGCGGTGCGGCGCCGTCAGCCCTTGCCCCTCGTGGACAATGTTGCCCGTGCTTTGGGCCGTTTGTTTTGCGCTAGGTCAATATGACGCTAATGTTTACTGGAAGAGTCGGGATAGAAATGCCGCAAGGAAAGGATTGTTCCGAGGCGTCGGTTTTGCTGCGAATTCTGGCGCGTGATTTGCGTCCGGTTGATTTGCCGGCGCCGTGTAAGATTTGGCGTGCCTGGCGCAGGTGAAATCCGACCGGACCCTGCTTGAAACCTGAACTGCTGAATCCGGAACCCGACCATGAATGAAGTAAGAAAACTGCTGGAAGCGCGTATTCCCGGACTGCATGCCCGCATCGAAAAGGCGCTGGCAGAATCCGAGGCGCGCTATACCGATCAATCCGGACAGGCGCCCTCGGAATTTCTTCTGGAACATACCCGCCGAACCGCGGCTATTGCCTACAAATTGGCCCTTCTGGAGGGTGTCGATCCGTTCCTGCCGTCGCTGGTCGCGCTGTACCACGATGCCGGCAAATTCCATGATGGGGCCTACCACCGGGATGAGGTGCCGGAGGAAGAGCATGCGGCGAACCTGGCCGAACAGATGCTCGGGGCGGCCGGTCAACCGCGCGGCGACATCGATGTCGTGCTCGGCAGTTTGCGTGCGCTGTACAACGATGCTTTTCCCGGCAATGCCGCGTGCCGCATCGTTCAGGACGCGGACCGGCTGGACAAGCTGGGTTCCCTCGGCGTGGGCGCGTTTTTTACCAAGGCGGCGCTACGCGGGCGTGGCCTGGTCGACGCCCTCACCCATGCGCTCAGCCGGGAACTCACCTACTCGCTGGCGGCGCCCCATTCGATGCTGACCGAAAGTGGTCGCAGGTTTGCGCGCGAACAGGCCGCAAAGACGCTCGGTTTCTTCGATGATCTGCTGCGCGAACTGGAAGGCTGGGGTATCGCCTCTTTCGAGCGGCGCGTCATCGTGCTCGAGGAGGATTTCCGCACTCGCGACGGCGCGTCGCTGCAGCGCCTCGAGGTGACGATCGTGGTGCCGCGTGCTTGTCCGGAATGCGACGGGCCCCTGGTTCTTGATCATTCGCGCGAACGGGGTATCAAATGTGAAAAGCTCACCGCGCGCTTCCATTGCCCGGGCTGCGGCCATTCGGGAGAGACGTCATTTTGCCTCCCGGTGATTGCCCGCAGCGAAAATTCGGGCGGCGACGAGTCGGCAAGCGGCAGGCAACGATGACCGGACCCGATTGGGCTGAAGTCTGGCGCTCGCTCGCGGTGCTCGCCTGCGGACCTGAAAAGGGCGGCCAGCGCAAAGGCGGCCACGCGCGCGAAGCGGCAAACGCAGTGCGGGCCGCCCGCTTTGATGCCGCAGCGACACGCAAGGCCAGCGAGCGTCCCGACACGCTTCTGAATTTCGTGCTTGAAAGGCTGCGGCCGGAACACACGGTGCTGGACATTGGTGCAGGCACCGGGCGTTTCGCCATTCCCTTCGCCCGCGTGGCGCGGAGTGTCACAGCGGTGGATCCTTCTGCCGGCATGGCCGCGGCGCTTTTTCAGAAAGCAGCGGCGGAAGGTTTGAGCAACATCCGTCAGGTGAATGCCGCATGGGAGGATGCGCAGGTGGAGCCGCACGACGTGGCTTTTTGCTCCCATGCGATGTACAGCAGCCCGGACCTGGCAGGATTCGTGCGCAAGATGGAATTGAAGGCCCGCGGTATCTGCTTTCTGGCGATGCGGATACCCAGCCACGACGGCGTCATGCGGGAGTTGTCATGCCGTGTTCACGGGCAGCCGCACGACAGCCCGAACTTCTGGGTGGGTTACCAGGCGCTGTACGACATGGGCATCTATGCCAGTGTGGTGATGGAGCCCGGCATACGTTGCTGGGCCGACGACAGCCTGGACGCTGCGCTGCAGCGCGCCCGGCGCCACCTGGGACTGGGGTGCAACACCGCTTTCGATGACGAGATACGGGAAGCCCTGGCCCGCAGGTTGAGTTTCAGGGACGGCCGCTATCACTGGCCCGACGGCATGCGCTCGGCCATGATCTGGTGGGAACCTTCTCGCTGACCCGGGGGCGGCGAGAAGGCCTTTCCGTTCCCGCAATTCCCCAGGTCTTGCCGGCGCGGCATCCAGCCGCCGCGCTTGTCCGCGAAGTCCTACTTGGGAAAAAACTCTTCCCAGCGCTCCTTGACCTTTTTGACCACCGGGGCCGCCAACTTGATGATCTGGGGCCGGTCTTTTTCTTCCCACTCATAGGGAATGGTCGCGTCTATCAGCATCCTTGAGGTGTAGTTTTTGTCGCCCATGTGCAGCGAGGGATCGATAGGAGAGCATCGTCCCCTTTGCAGCATGTCGGTTCCCCGGTCCGGCTGCCAGCGCATGCCGATGGCCCACCACACCCGGCCCAAATCCGAAGGATCGATGTCATCGTCGACAATCACGACCAGTTTGGTCGAGTAGTTGCCCGAGGCCACCGAAACGCAGGCCGTTGCAACCTGGCGCGCGTGCCCCAGGTACATTTGTTTGATCGATACGACCGCGGTGAAATAGCCGCCGGTCTCCGGCGAGCAGCACACCCCTACTATCCCGGGAATGCTCATGCGCTCCAGATCGCTCCACAGCAAAGCCGAGCGGTTCAGCGATTGAATCATGTGGGTGTCCGTTATCGGCATGCCCGTCGTGCATCCCCAGAAAATGGGATTATTGCGGTGTGTGACGCATTCGACGTGAAAGACCGGCTTCGGATAGGCCGCCTGATAATGGCCCGAGTACTCTCCATAGGGGCCTTCATGCTTCGATTCCGTCGGGTCCGCGTAGCCTTCCAGAATGATCTCCGCCGTGGCCGGGACGGGCAGATCGACGGTTGTTCCCCGAGTCACCTGCATGGGCTCGCCGCGAATTCCACCCATGTAGTCGTATTCGGACTCACCGTAGGGAAACGGCGCGCTGGAGCACGCGAACATGACCGGATCCGCGCCCAGGGCAACCGCTATCGGCATGCGCTCGCCGCGTGCGGCATATTTTTTAAACATCAGTTCAATATGCTTTCCGGGAATCATCCAAATGCCGGTCGACTTCTCGTCGTGGACCATCATCCGGTGAGTGCCGACGTTGACAACACCTGTGTCGGGATCCTTGGTGATAATGCAGCAGGTGGTGCCTATGTACCTCCCGCCATCCCCTTCATACCATTGGGGAACCGGGAATTTGAGGATGTTGACCTTGTCCCCGCGGTCGATATTTTCCTTGCAGGGACCGGTTTCTACCCATACAGGAGGTATCTTGGTCTGCGATCGCTTCACCCACGTCCGGGTGGTTTCGACCAGCGAAGTTTCCTTGGGCAGACCCAGCGCCAGCGCCAGGGCCTTCTCGGTTGAAAATGCGCTGGTGAGCACCGGGCTGGAGTAGTCCTTGATGTTCTCAAAGAGGAGTGCCGGGCCGCGCTGCTCTTCGCTCAGTTTTGCAACGGCGCAAAGTTCCTGTTCCCAATCGACCTTCGCCTTTACCCTTTTCAGTTCGCCTTCCTGCTCCAGTTTTGCTATGAATTCCCGCAGGTCCTTGTAGGCCATGGTGCTCCTCCTCTTTTTTCAGTGGATGCTCAGCGTCAATACTCAGGCACGGTTCGCGACCGTCAAGAATCGAATCATAATTGAATGGACGTTCAATTAACAGGAAATTCAAATGGACGAGTGCGAATCGGCTGGGAAAATCCGATAAATTCCCATGGTTTTCAGCTTAACCGCCTGCCCAGTCGGAATTGCGGAAATGGTCCAGTTCATTGCCGGACTACACTTTGTGGCCGGTATTGGAGATAGTGGTAGAGTTTCATGCGCCTCCAATGTCGTGTCCGGGATTGCCTGTCCCGACTTCTCCCGGAACACCCATCGTTTCTGGTTCTTTGGGCTTCGCGTCGGAAATCCGCAGCAACGGCCGTCAACAGGCGGAAATTCTGGATAAATCCTTGAAGATCATCAATGTGCGCGACTAAAGTTGTCTTCCCAGGCTTCGATTCGCCCGCCGCCGGTTTCGAGGCGCCGCTGGAAATGCTGTCTGCCTGCCACAGCCGTGTCGAGCGCCAGTGCCAGACTCTGCAGCGGTTGGTGCCGCACCTTGCCGCAAACGGACCGGATCAATCCGCACGCGATGCGGCGCAAAACATCCTGCGCTATTTCGATACCTCGGCCAAGCACCACCATGCCGACGAAGAGGAAGACCTGTTCCCCGCCATGCTGCAGGCGGTGCCGGAGACCGGGATGCCGACCCTGCGCGTGCTGATCGACGCGCTGTGCGCCGAGCACCGCGAACTGGAACAGATCTGGGGCCAGGTTCGCTGGAAACTGGAGGGGATCTGGCTCGGGCTGGAGCCCGATCTGGGCGCCGATGAAGTCGCGCAAATGGCCGGGTTCTACCAGCGCCACATAGCGCGCGAGGAGGACGAACTGCTGCCGCTGGCTACCCGCCTGCTCGGCGAGGCGCAACTGGATGCCGTTGGCCGTGCCATGCGCATGCGCCGCGGAATCAAGGAAGTCTGATCACAGGCTGATCCGGATCATGTCCCGTCAAATCATCGAATTCACCACCGACAAGCGTTTTGTCCGCCGCGCGCGCGAACTCAAAACCATCGAGGCGATGCTGCGCCTGTACTGCCGCGGACACGGCCATCAGGGGGGGGCGCCGCTGTGCCGCGATTGCGCCGCGCTCTACGAATACGCGACCCGCCGCCTCGAGCGCTGCCTGTTCGGCGATGCCAAACCGACCTGCACCAACTGCCTGGTCCATTGCTACAGTGTCGACATGCGCGAGCAGGTCCGCGTGGTGATGAAATGGGCCGGCCCGCGCATGGCGTGGCGGCATCCGGTGTTGAGTTTCTTTCATCTGCTCGATGGGCGCAGACCTTCGCCCAAGCTGCCGGCCAAGCCGGCGAAACGCGAATCGGATCCTGAAACAGGACCGCCTGCGTAGAGGGCCGGCTGCCCGGACGTCTTGCTGGTCATGGACAACGCGAAATAAAGCGCAAGATGACAATCAACCCCGGATTTATCGGTCAGGACTTTGATGAGTTTTTGCAGGAGGAGGAAATTGCCGCTGAAGCGGGCAATGCGCGGCATGAAAAATATTGCTCTGTTGTTTGCGCGGTCCAGATTGACCAGAGCTGCGCGATCGCGTTGACCAGCACGAGGCGCGTATTGCTGACGCATATGCCAATCCGTTTGCAGGCGGCAGTTCCAAGGGAGAAGAAATGGGTGAAAACGGCAGTTCGCGATCGGGCGCCCAAGCTCCCGCCAGGAATGCCGGCTTTTCCTACGGCTACGTCATCGTTATAGCGGGATTATTGATCTCGATCGTGATGTGGGGCTCGCGCCAATCATTCGGGGTCTTTTTCGGTCCCATGGTTGACGAATTCGGCTGGCAACGGGGCCCGACATCCGCCGCTTTTTCTGTCACATGGATAGGGACTGGCGTTATCGCAGTGTTCGTGGGACGCCTGAGCGACGTGATTGGCCCGCGGCTTATCATGACAGTGGCCGGTTGTTTTCTGGGGCTGGGGTATTTCTTGATTTCCACGGTAGACAGTCTCGGGCAACTGTTTCTGTACTACGGCGTTGTCAATATCGGCATGAGCGCTGCGTTGATACCGATCATGTCGACCATCGCGCGCTGGTTCGTCAAGCAAAGAGCTCTCATGTCCGGCATCGTCCTGGCAGGGACGGGCCTGGCCCTGATGATCGTGGTCCCGCTATCCAATCTGCTTATTGCCCGCTACGGCTGGCGGACCTCTTACGCGATCGTCGGGGCGTCGGCCTTCATCGTCATCGTCATCAGTTCCCAGTTTTTGCGAAAAGAACCTGCAAGCTGCGGCAAGCGGGCGGGTGATAACGATTCGGGCAACCCTTCCCGCGCCGCGGCGCCGATTTCCGGTTTGACGCTTTCGGAAGCGGTGCGTACCGCGCAGCTGTACGTCCTGGCAGCCGTGTACTTTTTTACCTACTTCCTTTTTTACATCATCATCGCCCATGCCGTGCTCTACGCGACCGGCAACAACATTCCCCTGGGTCAGGCCGTCACGATCATCTCGGTACTTGGTATGGCCGGTATCGCGGGAAGAGTTCTCATGGGGCTGTTTGCCGACCGATTCGGCTATAAACAGGCGATGCTATCGGGCGCAATGCTGGTGGCAGCCGCTTTCGCCTTGCTGCTGGGGTCGCCCGACCTGCGGATGATGTATGCCTATGCCTGCCTCTTTGGTTTCGGGCATGGCGGACTGGCGACCATGGAATCGCCCATGACTGCGCACATTTTTGGCATGCGTTCACATGGGACCATCCTGGGGATGGTTTTCGCCGGAGATACTCTGGGTGGGGCCATAGGGCCGATCATGGCAGGTTTGATTTTCGACAAGATGCAGAACTACACCCTGGTTTTCGAGATATGCGCTGTTATTGCAGTAATAAACCTGCTGGTGATCTTTTTCCTGCGGCCCATCGCGCAAATGCCGACGAAATCGGCATAAGCCGAATGGTCCGGGTCCTTGTCGCGCCCGTCAGGGCGGCGTTCGCGCCAGCACAATTTATTTTCAATGAATTCCTTACGATACCCTCAAGGCATTTGCGCCTGTAGCGCCGATTGCAATCCTGCGTTTTGTATATACGATCGCTGCGATGTCCGCCGGAGCGGTTGATTTCTCCTCCACTGTCGCTGCCATTGCGGTGACCGGAGGCCCGGGCCGCAAGGGAAATCCGGACACCCGCCATTTACCGGTTCGGGCGTTGAGATTAGACTCTCGCGGAATTCCCGAGGAGATCGCGGGGCGATTCGGGCAAGACCATAGCAGCCTGCGCGGCGCGGCGCGGCTCGGGCGCAATTCCGCCGGTGGCGTTGGTGCGCCAGGACTCGGTTGACGCGGGGAGGCTGGTATGGGCGAAAGTGCGGATGCCCGCGGACAGGGTCGAAGTCGCGCGACGGCAATAGTCGCGGAAGCGTTATTGGGATGAAAAGATTACGAGCAAACCTCGTGTTGGCGGCTTCGATAATTGGCCTATCGCTTTTTGCCCTGGCCGCCGATCCGTCTGCCGCTCAGGTACCCCCCAGCGCCGCCGAGCGGACGGCTTACAGCGGTTTGCATGCCGCCGCGGAGCGCGGCGACGCCCGCGCCATCACGGCACAGGCCGCGCGAAGCAGCGTGGATGCACGCGATGGTCGCGGACGCACGCCTTTGCACGTGGCGGCGTATTTCGGCCGTCACGAGGCGATGCGCGCATTGGCGGCGGCGGGCGCGGACGTCAATGCCTTGGAAGGCGACCGCTACGACATCGTCACCATCGCGGCGGTGGCAAACGATCTCGCGACCTTGGAGCTCGCACTGGCGCTGGGATGCAGCGCGAAAAACATCACCAGTCGTTATGACGGCACCGCGCTGATCGCAGCGGCGCATCTGGGGCACGCGGAAGTGGTGCGAATGCTCATCAAATCGGGCGCGCCGCTTGACCACATCAATAATCTTGGCTGGACGGCGGTGATCGAGGCGGTGGTGCTCGGCGACGGTGGTTCACGTCATCAGGATACGTTGCGCGCATTATTGGCGGCGGGCGCGAACCCGAATCTCGCCGACCGCACCGGTCAGACGCCGCTCGCGCTGGCGAGAGCGCGGCGTTTTCCACAAATGGTGGAAATGATTTCGAAGGCTGGCGGGCGCTGATGCGCGTTGGCTTGATTTCCGACACCCATGATCTGATGCGCCCGGAGGCCATCGACGCATTGCGCGGCTGCGATCATTTGATTCACGCGGGAGACATTTGTTCGCCCAAGGTGCTTGAGGCGTTGTCCGCGCTGGCGCCGCTCACCGTGGTGCGCGGCAATAACGATGCGGGCTTGTGGGCGAAGGCTGTTCCGGCGTCCGCGGTTGTGGCGCTGGAGGGTGCGCGAATCCTGGTGATTCACGACTTGGCCGATCTGCGCGGCGCGGTACCGAAGGACATTGATGTGGTGGTATCGGGGCATTCGCACAGGCCGCTCATCCAGGCGCGTGGCGGGGTGCGGTTCGTCAATCCGGGAAGCGCAGGGCCGAGGCGATTTACGTTGCCCATCGCGGTGGCGGAATTGGTGATCGAAGAGGGCAATGTCTCGCCGCGCATCATCGAATTGACGGTGGCGCCTAAAGTGGTGTCAAGGAATTAGGCAGCGCGGCGGCACGCGTGCAGGCAAGCCAGGCGGGTGCCGAGTAGAATCCCGGGCGAGATTGCCGCCGCGCAATCCTGTCCGATGAGGAGGTGGATCATGCGTTTCCGTGCGCTTTTTTCCGTTCTTTCAGTGCTTCCCTGTGCCGTGGCGCTGGGGCAGGGCTACCCGGCAAAGCCGGTGCGTATCGTGGTGCCGGACGCAGGCGGCGGACCCGATGCCCTGGCGCGCATCATCGCGCCGCAGTTGCAGTCGCAGACCGGCCAGCCGTTCGTGGTCGAGAACCGGCCGGGCGCGAACACCATCCTGGGGACCGACTATGTGGCGAAGTCCCCGGCGGACGGCTACACGTTGTTGTTCACCACCACGGCGTTCGCCGTGAATCCAAGCATCTATAAGAAGCTGCCGTTCGACCCGATCAGGGATTTCACGCCGATTACCCAGGTCGTTGGCATAGAGGCCATGATCATTACGGTGCCGGCCGCGCTGCCGGTCAAGACGCTCAAGGAGTTCATTGCCGAAGCGAGCAAACCGGGTGCCAAGCTGTCGTTCGGCAGCCCCGGCATCGGCAACATGATGCATCTGTCCGGGGAACTGTTCCAGGCGCGCGCCGGGACATCCATGCTGCACATACCCTACAAGGGCACCGGCCCCGCAATCCAGGCCCTGTTCGCCAACGAGGTGCAGATGATCAACGGCCCGGCGATCGTGGTGCTGCAAGGCATCCAGGCGGGCAAACTGCGCGCCCTTGCCTATACCCATCGTGTCCGGGCGGACTTCCTGCCCGATGTGCCGACGACCGCCGAAGCCGGTGTTCAAGGCGCTGAAATGGATGGCGGCTGGTTCGCGATGTTCGGGCCGGCGAAGATGCCCTTGGACATCGCCAACCGGGTACAGTCCGAAGTCCGCCAGGCCGTGCAGGATTCCACCGCACGCGAGCGGATCGCCGCCATGATGATGAAGCCGATCGTCAACCCACCGGCCGATTTCGCCAAGGTCGTCGAGTCGAGCATCGCTCGTTACCGCGATCTGGCCCGTATCGCGAAGATCGAACCGGAGTGAGCATGCGCGCCGGCGCGCCCTGCGCCATGCGAACCTTCGTACGCTTCCTTGCATCTCATCTTCCGAGTCTGCCGTAGCAGTTGTGTCCGGTTCAATGGGGATTCCATAGTCCTCCCTCAAACCGGACAGATGACTTGCTGCTACCCCGGACAAGTCATTCGCTGCTGACACGCAATCTCCATCGCCCTGGGGACTGCTTCAGGTTTGCCCTACAATTCCCCGCCCCCGCTTAGTGACCTCGCGTCGGGTGGCGTTTTCGGTTCACAGAATCAAACATGGAGAAATTCAAAATGACGCAACGCAGGCTGACGGCAATGATCGGGGACTATCCTTGCACACGAGCGTTGAGGACAGGCGAGGTTCGGTCGGACACGATCGCCCTGGATTTTGCGGACGTGAAGGTTCCCAGTACCGCGTTCAAGCGTGTG
>CAIOLO010000009.1 GCA_903859155.1 uncultured beta proteobacterium | reverse complement strand
GCAGGGTCTTGCCCCAGGCTTTGGCCACCGCCATGCCCTCAATCAGGATGTTGCGGCTGAGCGTGGCGAGCTCCGGATTCTGGCTGAACACCGCCAGGGGTTTGTCCAGCAAGGTGCAAACGAGCATGGAGGCGAGGTTGCTGCCCACCATTTTTGTCCACACCGCTTCGCGGATGTCGGCGGCGATCGGCGCCTTGTAGCCGGCGGCTTCGAGCATCTGGCCGAGGGCGGCGATGCGCTCGCTTTTCGATCCGTCGGGCTCGCCGATGGCGATCGTGCCCGCGGTGGGCGCGGTTGAGAGCACCACACCGGGCTCCAGCAGGGCGTTGCCGGCATAGACCACGGTGCCGATCACCCGCTCGATGCCCAGGCTGCGCTTGAGCGCTCTGCCTCGCTCGCGGATCGCCGCGGCGTTGGCGCCACTAGTGCGCCTGGTGAACCAGAAGGTTTCGGAATCCCTTGGCCAGCCGGTCGTCCTCGACATCCAGCTCGGCGCCAACGGCTCCATCGGCAACGCCGTGGTGTCCCGCGCGGCAAACGCTAAAGCGCCGCAGCCGGCCCTCGGAGCGAAGGATTAGGATTCACTCGCTTTCCCAGAGCATCCTCAACGGTACCGCGTGGAAATGCTCCCCAAACCGGATGCAGGCCTCGCCGTCGTAGAGCACCACGCCGTGCCTGAAACTTGCCCCCGCGATTTCCTTCAATTTGCGCAGGCCGCGGAAATCGGACTCCGAAACCGATGCGGCGGACTTGATCTCGATGCCGGCGACGGCGCCGGGACCTTGCTCGATGACGATATCCACTTCGGCGCCATCGCGGTCGCGGTAATGAAAGAAATTGGGTGGTGTGGGCAAACTGCTTGCCTGGCGGCGAAGTTCCTGAAGAACGAATGTCTCCAGCAGCGGTCCGAGCAGTTCACGTTCGCGATGCAACCTTCGGCCATCAACGCCAAGAAGCGCGCATGCAAGGCCCGTGTCTCCGACATGCAATTTAGGCGTTTTCAAAAGGCGCCGCATATGACTGCGGTGCCACGGCGGCAGCCGATCGATAAGAAAAATACGTTCCAGCAGAGTCACGTACTCATCGATGGTCGGGCGCGAAAGTTGAAATGCACTCGCCAGATCGTGGATGTTCAACAGGCGCGCTGTGTGTGATGCCGCGAGTGACAACAGGCGCGGCAGGGCATCGAAGGAGCGCAGGCGTGAGAGATCGTGGACATCGCGTTGAACCTGGGTTTCAATGTAATCGCGGTACCACGCCGCGCGGCGCGGCGCGGACCGGCGCGCGAGCGCGGCGGGGTAACCGCCGGCGGCGACGCGGGATGCGAGTTCCTGTCCAAGACGTTCCACGATCCGCGTGCGGAAGCGCCCGTTGAAAAGCTGGTTGAGGAAGCGGGGCGTGGTTTCGCCAAGTTCGCATTGCGCCAGTGGATGCAGGCGCAGGATACCCATCCGCCCGGCGAGCGACTCCGCGAGCTTGGGCACCAGCAATACGTTGGCCGATCCCGTAAGAAGGAATCGTCCCGGCATTCTGCGGCGGTCCACCGCTGACTTGATGGATGTAAACAGCGACGGGACGCGTTGAACTTCGTCAAGGATCACTCGCGGTGGAAGATCGGCAACGAAGCCGACGGGGTCGCGCAGGGCGGCGGCGCGCACGGCGTCATCATCGAACGAAAATTAATGATGACCGCGCGGTTCCCCTGCCGTTCGCGCGAGCGTGGTTTTGCCACACTGTCGCGGGCCATGGATCAGGACCACCGGTGTGTCGCGCAATGCCTCCCGCAAGCGTGGCGACAACAGACGGGAAAGAAGTTTTCGAGCTTTTGCCATGCGGGATGGTATTCCCGGAATCCGGCTAATTGCAAGTTCGAACTTCGGCTGATTGCAAGTGTCAACCTCGGCAGATTGCAAGTATGAGCTTCGGCAGATTGCAAGTCTGGTCCATCTACGCCGGTGATCGGCTGAAAACCCGCGTCCCTATTGCCTCTCCGGCCTTTTTGGCTACGCGGCGGACCTCACGGCGGCGCTGATGGCGGGCGAGGTGGAAGGATAAGGGCAGGTTCGCAGCGCGCGCCTGCCTGCTCCATCCCCGTACGCGCCGCTGGCACGAGGGCGGTGTCGAAGTGATACCGTTGAACGAGGCGCTGCCTGGTCTGGCGAAGCTGTTGTATGGTGAGTCAGCGCCCGTACAACCCCGCATCCATCGCCCTTTGCACCAGCAGCGCCAGCCCCGCATCGAAATGCGGCGTAGGTACCTTCGCCGCGCGCGCCAGGCGCTGGAACGCGGTGAGGATGGGATCGATCTCAAGCATCCTGCCTTTCTCGAAATCCTGCGCCATCGAGGGTTTGTGGTTGTTGGTGAGCTTGGCCGGGTCGTGCGCGCCCTCGGGTTCGAGCGGAAGTGTCTTGCCCCAGGCTTTGGCCACCGCCATGCCTTCGCGCAGGATGTTGCGGCTCAGTGCGGCGAGTTCCGCGTTCTGGCTGAACACCGCGAGGGGTTTGTCCAGCAACGTGCACACCAGCATCGAGGCGAGGTTGCTGCCCACCATTTTGGTCCACACCGCTTCGCGGATGTCGGCGGCGATCGGCGCCTTGTAGCCGGCGGCTTCGAGCATCTGGCCGAGGGCGGCGATGCGCTCGCTTTTCGATCCGTCGGGCTCGCCAATCGAGATCATGCCCGCGGTGGGGGCGGTGGAGAGCACCACGCCCGGCTCGAGCAGTGCATTGCCGGCGTAGACCACGGAGCCGATCACCCGCTCGATGCCCAGGGTGCGTTCGAGCACTTTGCCGGGGTCGAGCAAGCCCAGGTCGGGCCAGGGGTGCGGCAGGCGGGCGTTGCCCAGCGGATACCACCAGGGGATGCCGTTGAGGAGGAACACCACCGGCGTCTGCGCTCCGCACAGGGCCGGCAGTCCCGCCGCAATCTCCGGGATGGACTGCCCTTTCACGGCGACGAACACCGCGTCCTGCGCGCCGGCTTCGGCCATGTCGGTGCACACGCGCGGGCGCGCGCTCAGGGTGGCGGCGGCAGTCTTGAGAATAAAGCCGCGTTCGCGAATCGCCGCGGCATTGGCGCCGCGGGCGATCACCGTCACATCGACGCCGGCATTGGCAAGGCGCACCGTCAGGTTGCCGCCGACGGCACCTGCGCCGACCACGCATACTCTGTTCAAGGATGTTCCTTTCTGGGCGATGAAAATATCTAATAAATGGTATTCAAAACGTCATAAAACATACGCCAATAAATAATGTTTCTTAATAAAAGTCTTGAAAATCCGGTAAATAATAAAAAAAGGGGGCAACCATCGCCCCCTTTTTCTCGGGAAAGCCGGGTTCTACTTTGCAGCGAAACAGTAGAACAGCCCGGCACCGCCGGAACTGCGCAGCCCTTCGGGGTTGCAACCACGCGAGGCGTGCGTGTGGTTCCAGGACTTCGCGGCGAGGTGCTCGGAAAGCCCGGTGCGATCGGAATGCCCCAGATTCGCCGAACCGTCGGCGGAACTCTTGGTCCAGTTGCCGCAGGTGGTGTCGCTGGCTACCTGGAACGCGCGACCCTGCGAATCGGAGCCGGTGAGGATGTCGTGCATGTTCGGCGTGTCGCCGCGCCCGTTGACCATCTGCCCTTTCTCGGTGAGTATGGTTTGCTTGGTGAGCTTGGCCTGGTCCGAATGCAGGTCGTCCAGATTTTTCGCGATCAATTCGCCTTTGGCGTTGTACCAGGGGCCTTTGCCGATGCGATCGCTCGCGTTGACTGCCTTTTTGCCGCCGCCTTCAACCGTGCTCAGGTAGGCGCGCCAGGTGCGGTTGCCTGCACCTGCGGCTTTCGCCAGGCCCTGGCAATGTGTGTCGGCGCCTGCCAGTCCGCCCAGATCGGCACCCTTGCCCGGACCCGCGCTGGTGGCGAAGAAGCTCATTTTCTTGTCGGCCGATTTCTGCTGCGCCAAGCTCACGCTGCTCAATCCCGCAGCGACCAGGGCCAGTGCGGTCAAACTTGAAATGGTTTTGCGTTGCATTGCCTTCTCTCCTCAGTATGTCGTTTGCTTCATGATTGGTTTTTTGGAATTGTTGTAGCGGCTCCGGTCACGGAAATTTGCAACAGGATAGCCGTTACCGGAGTATACAAACGTCCGGCCCGGTTTGTTCCGGAAATCGCTGTATTGGGCGGTCGCGCCGGCGCGGCAGAACAGGCGATGGCGGTAGTTGAAGGAATTGGCAGCCTTGGACATTTGCCGCAGTTGCGTGGAAGATATCGCCGCCGGGTCAGGGCAACTGGAGTCGGCGCGAGTCGGGTGGAGATTGCGGTTCCAGGGCGCGCTTCAGATGCGCGTGTCCCGGGCACGCGCCTAACGTAAAGGAATCCCAATGGTTTTCAGAACACTGATTGCCGGTACCGCCGCACTGGCTTTTTCCGGCGCCGTACTGTCGCAGGCTTATCCGGCAAAAGCCGTACGCATCATCGTGCCGCATCCGCCGGGAAGTGTCGTCGACGTGCCGATTCGCGGCGCGGCGCAGATCTGGTCGCAGGAGTTCGGGCAGCCGTTCGTGGTCGACAACCGTGCGGGCGCCGAAGGCATTATCGGCGCCGAGGCCTGCGCCAAAGCAGCACCGGATGGCTACACGTTGTGCGGCACGGATTCGCTGGTGATTTCGCTCAATCCGGCCACACGCTCCAGGCTGCCCTATGAGCCGCGCCGCGATTTCACGCCGGTGGTGCAGATGGGATTCCTGACCTCTGTCGTGGCGGTCGCCCCAACGCTGCCGGTTAAATCGATGGAGGAATTGATCGCCATGGCCAGAGCCCGGCCCGGCGTGGTGAGTTGGGGCTCCTGGGGTGTGGTCAGCCTGGCCAATATCTATATTGAATGGCTGCGGCTATCCAAGGGAATCACCTTCCTCAATGTCCCCTACAAGAGCGCGCTGCAGTCCACGCAGGCCCTGCTGGCTGGAGAAATTCAGGTGTCCCTGTTCGGCGCGGGTCCGGCGGCGGCGCAGCAGAAAGCCGGCAAATTGAGGGTGATTGCGGTGAATGGCGAGACGCGCTCGGAAATCCTGCCGGAGGTGCCCTCCTTCAAGGAGGCGGGGGTCGACTTGCCGATTCGCGTCTGGTTCGGATTTTTCGCGCCGGCGGGAACCTCTCCGGACATCGTGCAACGGCTCAACAGCGTGATTGCCCGGACGCTGCCCGATCCCCAGTTCAAGGCCAAGTTCCTGACTTCGCAGGGGCTGGAACTGGTCGGCACGGCCGGCGGCACGCCGGCGCAGTTTGCCGCCTTCCTGCAGGCGGAGCGCAGCGTCTACGAGAACATCGTGAAAGTGACCGGCATCAGGGAAGACTGAGAACCGCTGCTTCTCAGCGCGCGTTGGTCAGGGAGCCGCGATGCCAGAAATGCTCGCGCCATGAATACGTGATCAGCAGCGCGCAGACGAGGCCGGAAGCGCAATAAATGGTTGCGGTAGGCGTATAGCCCAGTGTGGTGACCAGCGGCGCGAACAGCAGGATGCCGGGCATGTTGCTGTAGATCATCAGCATGCGTATCCCCATCACCCGCCCGCGATACTGCGGGGCGGTGTTTCTGAGCAGAATCGCGGTCATCGGCACCAGGCAGGATGCCTGAGACATGCCGGCGAAGAACAGCGCCGGTGATCCCCACAGCGGTTCGGTCATCTGCGCGAACACGATCAGCATCACAAACCAGCCCGACGCGCCAAAAATCATCATCCGCGCCGGATTGACCAAGCTGCTGAAGCGGCTGACCAGCACCGAGCCGAGCAGCGCCCCGCAGGAGCCCGAGGCCACCAGAAAGCCCAGCGTGGTCTGGTCGGCGTGATAGACCTCCTTGGCCACGTAGGGCAGCAGGCTCATGAATATCGGGAAGGCCGTGGCATTGAGCACCAGTGCCAGCGCCATGATGCCCCTCAGATGCGGGGTGTTCCAGACATAGACCATGCCTTGCTTGAGTTCCAGCCAGGGGGAGGCGCGCACGATCTTCGCCGCGCCTGCCTGCAGGATGATGCGCACCCGTCCTGCATGCCGTGTGAGCATCATGCTGCTCACATACAGGGCGCAGATCGCGACATAGGCCGGCGCCATGCCCAGCACGGCCACCACGCCTGCGCCGGTCAACGCGCCAAAGATCCGGGCCGAGTCCTGCGTGGTGCGCTGGATGCCCGCCGCGCTCAGCAGATGGTTGGGCGGCATGATTTCGCTGATCACCGCATTGCGCATGCCGATATCCGAGGGGCGCACCATGCCCGTCACCGCGGCGACAAGCAGCACGATTATCGGATTGAGGACCCCGGTAAGCGCGCAGATCAACAGGGTTGCCGCAGTGCAGCTGTAGATGCCGCGCATCGCGGTCAGCATGTTGCGCTGGCCGACGCGGTCGCCGACTACGCCGAGAATGGGGCCCAGCAGCGTGCCGATATGGTTCATCGAGACGAACAGGCTCAGCATGAATACGGACTTGGTTTCCACCAGCACATACCATGCAAGGATGATGCTTTCCATCTCGAAGGCGAACGAAGCGCACAGATCCGCCGGCCACTGGAAGCGAAAGCTCTTGACCTGGAACGGGGCGAGCGCCGAGCCGCTCGGGGTGGCGCTCAACGATGCGCCCGGTATGGCGGGATGCGATCGCTCAAATCACCGTCTTTCGTAGAAATCCGCGGCGCCTTGCAGGTCGGCGACGCAGATGACGATGTGGCGAAGCTTGGCCATGGCTGTGTGTTCCCTTGGTTCGTGGCGCTGCATTGTACTTCCGCGGGAAATGAACCGTGCTGCCGCCCTGCTTGACAGACTGTCGGCCATTCAGCCGCGTTTTTTGTCCCACACATAGCGCACGAAGCGCTGCCAGCGGCTTTTCTGCTGCAGCAGCGCGTTGCGGGTTTTCATCGCGGCTTCGCGATCGCGCGCCAGGCTTTTCCTGGTCTGCTCGTGAACCAGGCGCAGGGACAGGCCGCCGGGGCCCTTCAGCTTGTCAGAATCGTCGTCGCTCATGGCTTCATTCCGAAGGCAAAGAGTCCCCATGTTAAACTTCAACGACTTACGGTGGAAATCCAATCATGTCGGGCAACAGTTTCGGTAAGCTTTATTGTGTGACTTCCTTCGGTGAGTCGCACGGCCCGTCCATGGGCGGGGTCATCGACGGCTGCCCGCCCGGACTCGAATTATCCGAGGCGGACATCCAACTCGAACTCGACCGCAGAAAGCCGGGCACCTCGCGCCATGTCACGCAGCGCCAGGAATCCGATCGCATCGAATTGCTGTCTGGTGTTTTCGAAGGCCGCACCACCGGCACCGCGATCGGATTCGTGATCCGCAACGAGGATCAGCGCAGCAAGGATTACTCCGACATAGCGCGCACCTTCCGTCCCGGCCACGCCGATTACACCTACTGGCAGAAATACGGCGAGCGCGATTACCGCGGCGGCGGCCGTTCTTCGGCGCGCGAGACCACCATCCGCGTGGCCGCCGGTGCGATCGCCAAGAAATGGCTGCGCGAGCGCTACGGCGTCGAGGTGCGCGGCTACATCGCGCAGATCGGGCAGCACCCGCTTGCGTTCAAGGGCTGGGAGCACGTCGGCACCAATGCGTTTTTCTGCGCCGATCCGGAGCGCGTGCCCGAACTCGAGGAATACATGGACAGCCTGCGCCGCGCCGGGGATTCCTGCGGCGCGCGCGTGACCGTCATCGCGCAGGGCGTGCCGGTGGGGTGGGGCGAGCCGGTGTACGGGCGCCTCGATGCGGATATCGCTTCAGCGATGATGGGCATCAACGCGGTGAAGGGTGTCGAGATCGGCGCGGGCTTCGCTTCAATCACGCAGCGCGGCAGCGAGCACGGCGATGAACTCACGCCCGAGGGATTCGTCGGCAACAACGCCGGCGGTGTGCTGGGCGGCATTTCCACCGGGCAGGAGGTGGTGGTGAGCATTGCGCTCAAGCCGACTTCTTCGATACGCATAGCGCGCCGCTCGATTGACCTGGAAGGCAAACCGACCACGGTGCAGACCACCGGCCGCCACGATCCCTGCGTGGGCCTGCGCGCCACGCCGATCGCCGAGGCGATGCTGGCCTGCGTGCTGATGGACCACGCGCTGCGGCATCGGGCGCAGTGCGCGGATGTCAGCACACCCACACCGAAAATTCGCCAGGTTAATTGAAGAAAGCATTGCGGCGTCGCAAGATCGGCATTCAGCAGAACCTTGTGAGCGCGGATTAGATAAATGCGATTTTCGATGCGATCGCGCGGCACCGACAATTGTTTCAATTCCTTTCGTCCAAAGAATATTCCCGATCCCGGGCTCATCCGGTGATGAGCGTTGGCCTGAGCGGGATAATATAGTTCCGCAATGGCGGACTTCAATGCAGTCGGAAGGGGAGAAATTCATGAGCGGTGCGCGAGGCGAGGAAAAAGGCAGGTTCATCCTGCAGGTGCATAACCCCATGGGTGCCGTCGAGGTGGCGCAACAGCACGCCAAGCGGCTGGAATCCTTGCACGGAAAAACCATCGGAGAATTGGGCAACGGTTCCTGGGAGGATCAGGCGACGCTGCCGGCGGTGCGCGCGCAATTGCAGCAGCGTTTTCCCGACCTGAAGATCATCCCCTATACCGAGTTTCCGCGCGGCACCGAGAACATCGACCACGACGGCGTTATTGATCTCTTGCTCGAGCGCGGTTGCGAGGCGGTGATCACCGGCAACGCCGCCTGAGGCAGTTGTGCCACCGCGGCCGGTCGGGCCGCAGCCAGAGCCGAGAAGCGCGGGATACCTTCATTTGTGATCACGCGCCAGGGATTCGCGTCGGTGGTCGATAACGCTTTTGCCGGGCTGGGATTCTCCGGCGAGGCCGCGAAGTTCTCCTATCCGATGACAATGTTCCTGCCGGGCGCGGACCTCTCGCCGCTGGCGGACAATATCGATGCGGTGATCGACGCGCTGACACGCTGGGCGCCCAAAAGCACGCGCAAGACCGTGCTGCAACCGCCGCGCCTTGAAGTCAGCGGCAAGGATTATGCCGATGCGCTCGAAAACCTGAATCACCTTTTCCTCAGGAATCTGTGGAGCGACGGCCTGCCATTGCTGCCGCCCACCGAAGAGCGCGTGGCCGCATTGCTGCGCGGTACGGATCTGCCGCGCGAGCGCTTGCTGGGCAAACTGCTGCCCAAGGGCGGATTTGCCACTGTCGGGAGTGTCGCGGTGGCGGCCGCGATGGCGGGTTGCCGGCCCGAATATCTGCCGGTTCTGATCGCGGCGGTCGAGGCCATCCTCGACCCGCGCGTGTATCACCAGCACATGCAGTCGACCACCGGCAATGCGCACCCGGCGGTGATTGTGAATGGTCCCGTCGCGCGGCAGCTACGCATCAATTCCGGCTACGGCTGCCTGGGACCGAGTTCGGTGTATCCGGCCGGTGCGGCCATCGGGCGGGCCTTGCGGCTGCTGCTGATGAACGTCGGCGGCGCCATTCCGGGCACCGGCACCATGGCAATACACGGCGGTCCCGCGCGCTATACGGGCCTGGTGTTCGCCGAGGACGAAGCGGGGCTGCCTGCGGACTGGGCGCCGCAGAATACCGAGCGCGGGTTTGCGCGCGGCAGCAACACCGTGACGGTGCTTGCCACCTCGGGCGGCACCGAGGTCTGGGAGGGGGCGGCGCTGGAGGAGAAAGACGCGCAGCACACCTTGTTCAACTTTGCCGGATGCATGCGCGTGCCCTTTGGCGGCTACTTCGCCGATACCTTCAATCCGCACGGTGCGCCGGGGATCGTGCTGATCGCGCGCGGCACCGCGCAGGGTTTTGCCAGGCTGGGATGGAGCAAGGCAAAGATACGGCAATACCTCTGGGAGAATTCAAAGCTGCCGCGCAGCGCATGGCTGGAGAAGATGCTCGATCACTTCGGCGCCCGCCACGGCCTCTATGTCAAGGATCAGGTGCAGTTTCCGATGCCGGTGACGCCCGCTCCCGCGAACATCATGATCGTGGTGGCCGGCGGCGAGCAGTCG
The DNA here is from genome assembly GCA_903859155.1 of uncultured beta proteobacterium. Taxonomy (GTDB): domain Bacteria; phylum Pseudomonadota; class Gammaproteobacteria; order Burkholderiales; family SG8-39; genus 2-02-FULL-62-17. Next base: position 76,335 of record CAIOLO010000009.1, on the reverse strand, counting down.
GGGCACTCCTACTGGCTGCAGGTGCACGGCGGCACCGGAGGACCGGCGTCGCGGGAGATTGCATTGCCCGGGGGCTGGCAGGCGCTGCTGGAAAAGGCCGGGGAGGATCTGGGGCCGCTGCCCGCCGCCTGATAAGATTGAGCGCATGCACGCCGCTGGCGTGAGGTACGAGGTGAAGCCATGCCAACCAAACCGCTGCCAGTCGCCATGCTTGTCGTTGCCCTGGGCGCCGCCGTCCCGGTTGCGGTGCTCGCACAGGACTATCCGGTCCGTCCGGTCAACATCGTCATCGGTTATGCACCCGGCGGAGCCGTCGACATTCCGGCGCGCTATTTTGCGCGGCGCCTCACGGTGCTGACCGGCCAGCCCTTTGTGCTGGAGAATCGCCCCGGCGCGCTGACCAATATCGCCGCCGAAATGGTGGCGCGTGCCAAGCCCGACGGCTATACGCTGTTCATCGCCTCGGGCAACGCCACCATGGCATCGAACCCGCACCTGTTCAAGAAGCTGCCGTTCGATCCGGTCAGGGATTTCACGCCGGTGGGCACGCTCTACCGTCTGCCCTTCATCCTGGTGGTCAACGCGAAGAACCCGGTGAATTCCGTGGCCGAGTTGACCGCCTACCTGAAGAAAAAGGGTGCGAGCGGCAATTACGGTTATGCCGGCAGTTTTGCGCTGATTGCCTCGGAACTCTACAAGAGCGTCGCCGGCCTGCAGACCCAGGCCATCTCCTACAAAGTGCCGCAACAATCGATCCCGGCCCTCATCAGCGGCGAGCTCGATTTCCTGATTCAGGATTCGGCCAATGTGCTGCGCCAGGTGGCCGCCGGAACGCTCAAGGGACTGGCGGTGACGCCCTCGCAGCGTTCGTCGCTGATTCCGGAATTGCCGACGATGGAGGAGGCGGGCATCCCCGGCTACGACCTGTCGGGCTGGTTCGGCCTGTATCTTCCGGCCAATGCCCCCGCGGCGCTGGTTGCCCGCCTGCAGTCATTGTTTGCGCCGCTTCTCACCGAGGACGAAACCCGCAAAACCCTGGCCAGTATCGGCACCGAACCGTTCCCGGGCAATGCGCAGTTTCTCGCCCAGTTGCAGGCGCGCGAGCTGGAAAAATGGGGCCGTCTGTTGAAGCTGGCCAAGATCGAGCCCGAATGAGCCTGCGTCCGCCCTCGGTCGATGTGGTGCTGCGGCATGACGCGGTGGCGGTCCTGGTGGCGCAGCACGGCCGGCCTCGAGTCGCCGATGCGATCCGCGAAGAACTGCAGGCGGCCCGCACGGCGCTTGGCAGCGCCGGTGGCGGCGCGCAGCTGGTAACCCTCGAGCGCATTGCAGCCGGCGTGGGCGCACGCCTGCAGGAGTTCGCGCGGTCATCATTGCGCCCGGTCTTCAACCTGACCGGTGTGGTGCTGCACACCAACCTCGGCCGCGCGCTGCTCCCGGAGGTGGCGGTGCAGGCGATGCAGGATGCCGCACGCCAGGCGGTCAATATCGAATTCGAGCTCGATAGCGGCAAGCGCGGCGACCGCGACCGCCACCTGGAAGCCCTGCTGCAGCGCCTGACCGGGGCCGAGCAGGCAACCGTGGTCAACAACAATGCCGCGGCGGTGTTGCTGGCACTGAACACGCTGGGGCAGCGGCGCGAAGTCATCCTGTCGCGCGGCGAATTGATCGAGATCGGCGGTGAATTCCGCATGCCCGAGATCATGAAGCGCGCCGGCTGCAAGCTGGTCGAGGTGGGGACCACCAATCGCACCCACCTCAAGGATTACGAGCAGGCCATCGGCCCCAAAACCGCGCTGATCATGAAGGTGCATCCGAGCAACTATGAAATTCGCGGCTTCACCAAGACAGTCGATGAGGCAAGCCTCGCCGGGCTGGCGCACCGGCACGCGCTGCCGTTCGTGTCGGACCTGGGCTCGGGAACGCTGCTCGACCTGCGCCAGTGGGGCCTGCCGCACGAACCGACGCCCGCGGAACTGATCAAGGCCGGCGTCGATCTGGTGACTTTCAGCGGCGACAAATTGCTGGGCGGACCGCAGGCCGGCCTGCTGGTCGGGCGTGGCGAGCTCATCGAGCGCATTCGCCGCAATCCGCTCAAGCGCGCGCTGCGCGTTGACAAACTGCGCATCGCGGCACTGGAGGCGGTGTTGCGCCTCTACGAGGATCCAGAACGTCTGGCGCAGCGCCTGCCGATATTGCGCCACATGACGCGCAAGCCGGCGGAGATCGAAACGCAGGCGCAACGCCTGCTGCCTGCCGTCGCGCGGGCATTGGCCGGGCAGGCGCGTGTTGCCGTGGCGAACTGCGAAAGCGAAGCCGGCAGCGGCTCGCTGCCCTCGGACCTCCTGAGCAGTTTTGCGCTGGCGATTACGCCGGAGGGCGACAAGCGCAAAGCCACGGCGCGGGTCGATGCACTGGCGCGCGCCTGCCGCGCATTGCCGGTGCCGGTGATCGGGCGCGTGCGCGATGGCAAGCTGTATCTGGACCTGCGCTGCCTCGACGACGAAGCCGGATTGCTTGCGCAACTGGGCGAACTCAAGCCGGCGCCAGGTGAGCCGCAGGGCAGCGGACCCGGCTGAGCCGGTTTTCCTGATTGGGACTAGTATCTTCCGTCGCCTGACCGTAGGGGCGAATAGTCGACTGCAACTACCCAACTCCTGGAGGGGAAAACCATGGCACGCAAGGATTCGAATCCGAAAGTCGGTCGCCGGCAGTTCTTAGCCGGAGCCATCGCAGCGGGGGCTGCGAGTGCAATGACACCGCCCGCGGCCAACGCCGCGGAAGCGGCCAAACCGCAGCCGCGCACGCCCTCGGCGCTGCCGCCATCGGCAAAAAGCATGGCCGCCGAAACGCATCCGCCCCAGGACATGGGGCGCATAGGGGGCACCGCCGGTTCGGATTTCATGGTCGATGTCATCAAGACGCTCGACATCAAGTACATGCCCTCCAACTGCGCCTCGAGCTTTCGCGGCATCCACGAGTCGCTGATCGATTACGGCGGCAACAAGATGCCCGAGTTCATCAGTTGCATGCACGAGGAATCGGCGATCGGGATCGCCCACGGCTACTACAAGATCACCGGCAAGCCGCTGTTGTCCCTGTGTCACGGCACGGTGGGCCTGCAACACGCCACCATGGCGATCTACAACGCCTGGTGCGACCGGGTGCCGCTTATCATCGTGGGTGGCAACGACATGGATGCCGCGCACCGCCCGCCCGGCGTGCCGACCTATCACGCCGCGCAGGACATCAACGCGATCGTGCGCGACTACACCAAGTGGGACGACATGCCGGTGTCGCTGCAGCATTACGCCCAGTCCATGGTGCGCGCCTACAAGATAGCCATGACGCCACCCTACGGACCGGTCGCGATTTCGCTCGACGCCGGGCTGCAGCAGGAGCCGATCCGCAGCCACGGCGAGAAGCTCTACATCCCCAAGTATGTGCCGACCGCGCCGCCCCAGGGCGACACCGGCGCGGTGAAGGAAGCCGCGCGGCTGCTGGCACAGGCGCAGAACCCCGTGATCGTGGTGGATCGGGCTGCACGCACTCCCAACGGGATGAATCTCCTCGTCCAGCTCGCCGAGGCGCTGCAGGCCCGTGTCGTCGATCAGAACGGCCGGATGAACTTCCCCAAGACGCACTACCTCAGCAGTGCGCCGGGCGTCGTCGCCAATGCCGATGTGATCATCGGCATGGAACTCTCCGATTTCTGGAACACCGTGAACAGCTTCACCGACAACGGCGTCAACGGCATCGGCACCACCAATGGTCCCAGAACCAAGCAGGGGACAAAGCTGATCAGCATCAGCTCCATGGAGCTGATCAGCAAGTCGAATTACCAGGACTTCCAGCGCTTCCAGGAGGTTGACGTCTCGATTGCAGGCGATGCCGAGGCGACGCTTCCCGCGCTGATCGAGGCGGTGAAGGCGGCCATACCCAATGCCGGCAAAGCCGCCATCGCCAAGCGCGCCGAGGCCGCGAAGCAGTCGTATGCCCAGGCGCTGGCGCGTACCCGCGAGGCGGCGGCGCTCGGTTGGGACGCGAGCCCCATCAGCACCGCGCGCATGGTCATGGAAACCTATGGCGCGATTAAGGACCTCGACTGGTGCGTCGCCAACGCCCCGAACGGCATCAGCAACTGGCCGCTGCGCCTGTGGCCGATGGAAAAGTATTACCACCACATCGGCGGCTCGGGCGGCGCCGGGCAGGGCTACGGCCCGCAGGGGGCAGTCGGGGCAGCACTTGCCAATCGCGACCTGGGCCGGTTTACGGTCGCCTTCGTCGGCGACGGCGATCTCATGTACGCGCCGGGTGTGCTGTGGACGGCGGCGAAACACAAGATTCCGCTGCTGATGCTCGTGCACAACAACCGCGGCTGGCACCAGGAACTGATGCACCTCCAGCGAACCGCGAACTTCCGCAACCGCGTGGTGAACCTCGGACAAGACACGGCCCCGGTGGGCTGCGGCATCATGAATCCCGATGTCCAGTACGAGAAGCTCGCGGAATCGATGGGATGGTGGGCGAAGGGGCCGATCAAGGACCCCAGGCAGCTCGCGCCCGCGCTTCGCGAAGCCGTCGCGGCGGTCAAGTCCGGCCAGCCCGCCCTGCTCAACGTCTGGACTCAACCTCGCTAAGGGAGGAATGATCATGAGAGTTTCGAATCTGCTCACAACGGCCGCGCTCGCTGCCGGCTTCTTCGTAACCCAGGGCTCGGCATTCGCCGCTGACGCGCAAAAAGGAAAGACCGCCTACGCAAAGTACGGTTGCTGGCAGTGTCACGGCTACCTCGGCCAGGGCGGTGGCGCCGGCCCGAAGCTCGCGCCGGAACCGATGCCACTAGTAGCACTGGTGCCGTTCCTGCGCCATACGAACGGTGCGATGCCGCCGTACATGGAGCCGGTGCTGTCCGACGCGGATATCGCCGACATCCAGGCCTATCTGGCGTCGATCCCGAAACCGGCGGACTACAAGAGCATTCCTTTGCTCAATCAGTAGCCTCTATTCCAGCGACCGAGATTCGCAGCGTCGCCTCAGGCGCTGCGTTTTCCCGGGCACGCCGGTGCGCTAGCGGCTTCCCCGGGACGCAACACCCTGATAGCATTGGCGGTGGAAGGGTCACGTTCCCGGTGGGGCGCACGGACTTCAAATCCGCTGAGGGGGCGCTTGCGTTCCCTATGGTTCGACTCCAACCTCTTCCGCCAAAAGCGTCCATGTAAGCGGTGGTGTAAGCAAATTTACCCGGGGTAACCGATTGCAGGCACTAGGCAACAAAAAGCCCGCCGAAGCGGGGCTGTGAGGTAGCCGGTGCCCGAGCACCAACGGGCCGGCGTTCGGGCCGTGGCGCCCCTTCTGCCGGCTTTGCAGCCTTCCGCGTTCAAGCCAAAGATCAGACTAGCGAAACCAGCAGCGGGCCTGCCTGTGGATTTGTGCTACCGTTTATTGAATTTGTAAGCCCCGTGTTACTGCGATGGTGGTAAGAGACACAGGTATCGCCTTGCGCGATACAAAAGCCGGGGTAGCTAAAGCTATCTAGTTGATTGTCTGCTTATTGCGTGCGCTCCAAGTAACTGACTGCTATCCGACAGTGGTACGCACCGACAACGGGCCGGAATTCACCAGCCGCGCATTCATGGGATGGGCGCAGACCCATGGGATTCGCCACATTCTGATCCAACCAGGGCGGCCAATGCAGAACGGCTACATCGAGAGCTTCAACGGCAAGTTCCGGGATGAATGCCTGAACGACCAATGGTTCGAGACGCTGTCGCAGGCCATGGCCGCTATCGCCATCTGGTGGAGACCGCCAGCAGGCTCCGTGGGCGAATCGAAGAGGTCCTCGACGCGGCGAAGGCGCAAGGCCTTCGGGCAGGAGAAAACCCGGCGACATGGAAAGGCAATCTGAGCCACCTGCTAGCCAAGCGCAACTCCAAGAAGCGGCGGCACTTCCCGGCGCTGCCCTGGCCATTGATGAACGAGTTCATGACCGAATTGCGCAAGCACCAAGGCACGGGGCCGAGGGCGCTCGAATTTACGATTCTCACCGCGGCGCGATCAGGAGAGGTACGAGAGGCTGTTTGGAGAGAAGTCGACCTCGGCGCGCAATTGTGGGTGGTGCCGGGCGAGAGGATGAAAATGAAAGACGATCACACAAAGCCGCTGTCCGACGAGGCCGTAAAAAATCTCCGTGCCCTCCCTCAGGTGGAGGGTACTGATCTGATCTTCCCGAACCCTCGAAAGAAAAAGCCTATATCTGACGCAACGATGGGGAAAGTGGGCAGCGACAATCATCTTGGCCGGCCATGCTGCTTGACGCCGTCCAGGAAAGTGATCAAGGACATGAATACGGCCGCCGGGGGCAAAAAGTGGGTAGATAAAAAGGGCGATTGCGCAACTACCCATGGATTCCGTAGTTCATTCAAGGATTGGTCCACAGAATGCACAGACCACTCAGAAACGGTCGTGGAGATGGCGCTGGCGCATAAAGTGGGCAGTGATGTGGAGCGCGCCTATCGCCTGGGCGAGCTACTCATGAAGCGCACGGTGTTGATGAAAGACTGGGCCCAATACTGCAATACGCCGGCGTCAATTGGGAATGTCATCCCGATGGCACAGAAGAAAGGCGCGACATAGAGGTAGAGCGGGGTTTGAAGGAAATCGCCTTTAATTCCCCTTGACAATACTATTGTTACGCAATACTATAAATTATGATCAAGTCATTCGCCGACAGGCATACCGCAGCGATCTTCGAGGGCTTACAGGTCAAACGACTCCCGAAGGAAATCCAGGATACGGCGCGGCGCAAGCTGAAGCAGATCGACGCGGCGGCTGGTCTGGAGAGCCTGCGGGTTCCGCCTGGCAATCGCCTGGAACTATTGAAGGGGAACCGGGCCGGTCAGTGGAGTATCCGGATCAATGACAAGTGGCGCATCTGCTTTCACTGGTCCGAGGGCGACGCGACGGATGTTGAGATTGCGGACTATCACTAGGAGAAATTGAATCATGGCTATTGCGCGCGAAGAGTTGAAGCACATGGATTTCAAGGATGTCGCCACCGGCAAGCGACTGGCGGCAGTGCACCCTGGGGACGTGCTCATGCGCGATTTCATCGAACCGATGGGCATCACCCGCTACAAGGTGGCAAAGCTGACGAAGGTACAGCAGCGCCGCATAGATGAGATTTGCAGCGGCAATCGCGCGATCACCGGAGATACCGCGCTGCGTCTTGCCCGGCTCTTTGGAGTGGACGCTGCCTTCTGGATCAATCTGCAGGCGCAGTATGACCTTGAGATTGCATACCGGAAGATGCAGAAGATCGTCGAGAACGAGGTTACGCCGCTGGAGAAGTTGGCCGCATAGATTTCAACCGTCCCGGCGCGGAACACCGGGAAAGCGGCGGGCACGGTGATCAAAGCACCTTGCCCGCCTGACCACAACGCGAAATGGAGCTTCTCCGCCAGTCAAGTCTAATAAGTGATTGATTCGTCTTGTCTCAGCCTTCTGACTTGACGAGTTACCCATACCGCTACCCATATTCCGGCAAGTTCCTGCATCGGGATCTGTCCGAATTGCATTGTTTAAATCCCCACCTTGACTACGACACAGTGAATAAACGGCAACTAGGGGGATCCTGCGGCAGTAGACCCTGTCAGTAGAGGACTCCGACGATTCACAGCTTGCAAATGAGGGGCCAGGAGGGGGCGGGGGGCAGCATGCCGGTCAATCAATCTGGGAGCGCGTGCGTAACAATAGCAAGGAACGAGAGCAAGCAGCAAAAAGGCACTCGGAACAACGCGGTGCGGATGCCCGACCTTAGGCAGTTATGCTCGCGGCTGTCGGTGAAATCCTGGTCACGTTCACGGATGCCCGCAACCCCAGTGCCGCCAGCGCCGCCTCAAGCTGTGAGAGTTTCGATTCATGGTCAAGGTTGAGAATGCGGCGTATCTGACGACCGTCAATGCCAAGCAGTTCACCTAATTGCGCCTGAGTCACGCCCCGCTCGCGCATTGCCTCATGAATCGCCAGTTTGATCGCCACGCGCGGCGGCAATACGACCACGTGCTGCCCGCGCTTCGGCTTGGTCGGCACAGGCAAAGGCCGCCCATCATCAAGATAGCCGGAGAGCGCCACTATCAGGGCGTCTTGAGCGCGATCTAACGCCTCTGCCTCACTCTTGCCGGCGGAGATCGCTTCCGGGACATCGGCAAAAAACACGCCGATCTGCCCGCCTTGATATTGCTTGAGGGTGACCGCGTACGACATGTTCATTTTTGAATACTCCTCAGACGGGTATTGAGTTGCTTGCAAATATCATCCAGAAACTCCTGGGAATAATCAGTATCGCCATGCACCGGCACTGTCGTCTGCCTGCCGTTCAGTTTGACCAGATAATGCCCGCCGTTGCCGCGATTCTTGATTATTTCCGCGCCACAGGCCTTCAGGAATTTCAGGAATTGCTTTGTCTTCATGGACCTGATATTAGGACACATATGTCCTATTGGCAAGGTCGGTGAGAAAATTTATTGTTCGCGATTCGGTAGCTATCGCCAACGTCGGGTATCGAGGCAATTCTGTTGAAAAACTCCGCGAAGAATTGAATCTTCCTGTGCGCGAAGTGTCTGATCTTGCAGTGCATTGACGGAGCGTTTCGAGATGATGGGGCAACATGCGGGAACTCAGGAGAAGCTGTTCTACTCGTTCAATCTTGAGGACCACGTCCCGCAGAATCATCTGCTGCGGGGTATCGTTCGATTTCTTGATCTGGGCGAGTTGCATGAGCATCTGGCTGAGTATTACAGCCACACAGGTCGGCCCTCAATCGATCCAGAACTGATGATCCGCATGTTGATCATCGGCTATGCCCTAAATTTCCTCATTTTTTCCCTCATTGCTCTCCGGGGCTAGGGCTTGCCTGTTTGTGAGCCCAGGCAGCTGGGAATAACAAACACCCTCCAGCTAGCCAACACACTCTTTGGCCACTTTGCATCTCCTAGGTAGGTGCTTCTTGGTCAGGCGGGTATGGTGCTCCATGCTCGCCGCTTGCCTTAGACCGTCAGGCGGCGGGTAATACCGAGGCGCGCTTCACTTTCGGCGCACCAGCTTTACGGGCTTGCCACAGATCGTATCCGGCTTGCATCGCAATCCACAGGTCGGCACGCCCGCCGTTTTTTACGCCCGGCCAACCTTCCAGGCGCAGTGCCATTCCGGCGAGATGGCGGCGCGTCCGTTGAGAACGCGAGACAACGTGGCGCGGGTCACTCCCAATTGCGCAGCCGCATCGGTCACCGTCAGGCCCAAGGCGGGCAATACGTCTTCGCGCAAGGTCTCGCCGGGGTGCGGTGGATTGTGGATGCTCGTCATGTCGTACACTCCTTAGTGATAGTCCTGGTAATCCACCAACACGGCATCAGTTCCCTCAAAGGTGAAGGTCAGGCGCCAGTTGCCATTCACCCATACCGACCCAAACCCGGTCGACAGCGGATGCAATCGCCATCCCGGCACGTTCATATCGGCGGCGGCGGTGGCAATGGCCAGTTGCGTAATGCCTCAAGACTGACGATGCTCACTTCACCGCGAAAGATCCGGTTACGCCTTTGCCGTCTGTCGAGCGCAATGCGAACGAGGATACAACTCCGGCTCCCGAGGGTCCCACCGGGAATCCTGACGCGGTGCCGGTAACGCCGGGGCCTGGCCCTGTCCCTGAAAGTGATATGCCGGAGTTCGCGAAGGTCGAAAGTGGAACCCCGCCCGAACAGTTCGCACAGCTTGCGCTCCAGTCCCGCGACAAGCCATCGCTCAGACCCAATGAGTAACTGGTCAGGCGGCCCGCTGTAATGCCTATGCCAACACTTGATAAACCTCCACCCAGCTTGCCGGTTTCAGTGATGAACTTGTTTTGCCCAATGACACTTGTGTATGACCCGCTTAGATTAGCCTGCACCGCCGATGGCGTGCTCTGTGCCGCGATAAACTGAAAATAGTCAGCTGTCCGAACGCCGCTCAAATCGACAATCGTCCCGCCGGAGTAGACACCCCATTTAATGTCTACCACCGTATTGCCGTCCTTCAGGCTCGCACTGCCATGATCGGCGAGCGATGCCCCGATGCGGGCATAAGCGAGGGTCGAGAGATTGGTGACCAATGCCGGGTTTCCGTCTGATCCAAGAAGAATTTCTGATTGTCCCGATGCCAGAATCGATGCATTGCCCGTAACAGAAGTTCCGACCTTGCTTCCGCCAGCGACACCGTAGCCGATTGCGGCCGTCGTAGTGTTTGCCACGGCGGCGCTCAAATCGATATTGATATTCCCGATAGTGACCTGTAGCACCGGGGCAGGCGGGATTGAACTGCTGCTACCGCTGGACCCGCTGGTTCCGCTCGAGCTAACCGATCCGGAGGACCCACTCGAGCCCGAGGAACTGCTGGATCCCGAGGAACTGCTGGATCCACTGCTACCGCTGGACCCGCTGGTTCCGCTAGAGCTAACCGATGAGGAGGACCCACTCGACCCTGAGGACCCGCTCGAGCCCGAGGAGCCGCTGGACCCCGAGGAGCTGCTGGATCCACTGCTACCGCTGGACCCGCTGGTTCCGCTCGAGCTAACCGATCCGGAGGACCCACTCGAGCTCGAGGAGCCGCTGGATCCCGAGGAGCTGCTGGATCCACTGCTGCCGCTGGACCCGCTGGTTCCGCTAGAGCTAACCGATCCGGAGGACCCACTCGAGCCCGAGGAGCCGCTGGATCCCGAGGAACTGCCGGATCCACTGCTGCCGCTGGACCCGCTGGTTCCGCTCGAGCTAACCGCTCCGGAGGATCCACTCGAGCCCGAGGAGCTGCTGGACCCCGAGGAACCGCTGGACCCCGAGGAGCCGCTGGATCCCGAGGAGCCGCTGGATCCCGAGGAGCCGCTGGATCCATTGCTACCACTGGATTCGCTCGTCCGGGCCGAACTGTTCGATGCGTTTGTGCTTGCCTTGTCCGCATCGGTCGTGGTCGCAGCAGCAGCCTCATCCCCCGATGACGAATTCGCGGAGCCCTCCCTCGAAATAGATGATGACGCGGCCACAGCAGCCACGCGATCACCACCACGCACCTGCACTACCGGGATGCCGCGCAGAAAACCGGGGATGGACTGCAATCGCGTCGGCGTGACATTAGGCTGAACGCTCGCAAAGCCGACCTGGTTGGCGGATAGGTTCACGCGTCCGGCGGCGTTTTCGATGTAGGTTTCCCCGAGGTTGACCAGATCGTAGGTGCCCGGCGAACCGGCAGAAACCTCGCCCGGTGCCGGCGGGGGAATGTAGGCTGCATTGTGGTCGGTGCCGCGAATGCCGATGAAAGAAGTGGGCGTGCGCAAAAGGTAATTTTGCTTGTTTATACGGCCGATCATCCCGGTGATGCTTCGCAAGCCCCCACGAAGCAATTGAATCAGAGCGGTTTCAGTGCCATCCCCAGGGCCATTGAAACGATACGTCTCAATGATCACACTGGTATCCGGCCGCAAGGCGAGAATCCCGTCATCGATCATCTTTAGCTGCATGCTGCCGCCGCGGCCAGTCACCAGCGTGTCGCCTTCATTGATATCCTGACCTTTGGTCAAGGCGCGAGCGGTGCCGTCCCGAGAAATGCTGCGCGCGTCGCCTGCCGCGAACTGGACCACACCTACTGCGGCGTTGACACCATGTACCAGCGCGAGCACCAGCCAGACCGCCAGTACCTTAAGATGGGCAATCCCAATTATCCGAATCATCATCAGGCCTTTAACCTTGTCATCGTTTTAAACGTAAGATTTAACGAAAATCGCGCCGCAACGTGACGGATGCATCGTATCGATTGAATTTATTCAGTGGCAGGTTGGAATCATTTCGCAGGTACGCCGCCTGGGGACGCAGGGTCCAATCCTGATTCAAGCGCCAGTTAAGCCCCAAAGTAACCTCGTATTGCCGGTCCTCGCGCGTCGCCTGAAATATCGGGTTGAGCTGCTCGTACTTGGACCTTTGATAACTTCCAAGAACAAACAGGTCCACTTCATTCCCCAGCGCTCGCTGTACACCGGCCCGCGCACCATAGAGGCTGCGGTCCCCGTCCGGTCGCTCATCGGTGGCCCGTTCAGATCCACCGAAAGCGCTGCCGAATATTTGCGTGCGCTGCCCCTGGTCATAGACTCTCGTAATCCCGGCGCCATATACAAAAAAGTCAGAGCTGTTGGCGCGCGTGGCGATTTGCGTGTATCGAATACGGGAGTCCTGAAAGAACACCGAACCCTCCGTCTGCTCGCTCAGGCGATGCTTCCAGTCGCCCGAAACAGTATCGATGCTCCGAAACAGAGAACCATCGAGATCGTAATTGTTATGCCCGAGCGTCATGCGCAATGTATTGCTGTCCTGCAGATACTGCATCCCAGCTCGGTATTCGGTCGACAAAAAATCGAATTCATTGGCCTTGAAGTTGGATCGATTGCGGACATCCAGTCCCGCGACCGCGCTCCAGGGGCCGTCGATGGCAAACGTGCCTTCCATGCCCGCCCCGTACGACAGGTAGTTATCGGGCAGGCGTGAGCTTGCTGTCGGCAAGGCCAGGCTTACCCCGAAAAGGGGGACATAGATGGCCGCTGCAGACGGACCATTATTGACATTGGTGTCCCGACCGATGGCGACATCCACGTAACCTGTGGTGCGCAGCGCACTATTTCTAGAGCGCTCCTTGATCGCGGTGATATACCGGTCTGCAACGGCGCGCGCCGCGGCGGGCGGATCCAGTTTTAAAATGGACTCGAATTCCCCCTTGGCCCCCTCATAGTCCCCGAGCGCGAAGAACGCGCGGCCCATATCCAGGCGTGCTGCAGCGTGATTGGGATTGACGGCGAGCACACGCTCGAAAGCCAGCGTCGCCTTGTCGGGGTGGCCCGATTCCAGCGCCGCCAAACCCAGGAGATAGTCAAAGTCCTCGCTCCCCGAGTGCGAGAGTTCGTCGACAATGAGCAATTCGTACGCAGCCTTTGCCTGTCCCTCGCGCAGCAACCGCTCCGCAACCGCAAGATCCGGGGCTGCGGCCAGGGCATACACCACCTGCGGGCCACCCAGCAATGTGGCCGTCGCGAGCAGGAGCGTGATAAGAATTTTCGGAGGGGACATGAGCAATCGGTATCTGTTTGGAGGCGTTTCGCGAGGGACAGCACAATTAGGTTTCGAGGGAATCAGTTGCTGCGATACTTTACCGAGCAGTAGGGAGCGGCGTCGCAAAGCACCGACTGCAACAGGTGGCTGACCTTGCCCTGGTCTGTGGGCTCCGAGTAGAGAGGAACGGTCCAGGCCTTGGCGGAAAATACCTCCTCGAGGCCACGCTCGGCCACTGGCCGCAGGTCGCTATGTACGGGTAGCGATCCCGGTACCAGGCCGCTGGATTTCGCGGATGTGACGCTGGCGTCGCCAATCTGCCTGGGCAGACACAGGACATTGAAAGACGCGTCGTTTTGCTGCACGCACTGCCATTGCACACCTGCCGGTGTCAATTCCTGCGCGGATGCAGATTGGTTTCCGATTGCGACGACTGCGAGAACCGTGGCCGTCGACAGTTTTCCGAGGATCTTGGCCCGGAGGATTGCGGTCAAATGCGAAGCTGATCTGTTTTGGAGACGGCGATTCATTTTCTTCTTCTCCTGAGTTCCTTGGAAAGGGAGCCTGCGTTACCGGAACGAGAGAGAAGCACTTGTCATGCCAGTCATGGCGATTGGACAAGCTCGCCATTAACAGAATGAAATTAGCGGGTTAGTTTGCGCTTTATCGGGTCAATGGCCTGTGAACGATGGTTCGCGTCGAAACCACGACAAGCCGTCTGAATTGCCGACAACGTTGCTACAGTATTATCTCCGGACTGCGTTGCCCCAGACTCCCCCATGCCGAAGACCGGGAGAACTCAGGCCGCCAATTTTCACGCCTTGTGGAATCCCACCGTCCCGGCCAGCACTGAGTTACCAACGACTTGACCCTGCCTCGATTCGACGTACACCACTTCACGCAGCCATAAGGCTGGATTCAACATCGACAGGTGTCTTGTAGCCGATCGACGAATGCATACGCCTGCGCCCGCATGATCATCCCGGCCGTGCAGTAGTCGCGGCACTTTACTTGGTCCATTCCGCGAAGGTCACGGCCATCACCAGGACGAGGCCGAGGCAGATGTAGAAGTAAATAATCTTGAGCATCGTGGAAATGCCGATGCGGCGCAGTTTCCAGCTATGCAGAAACTTGCGCCGGCCGTGATGGGTCGCCAGATAGTTGATCATCCGGTCCTGACCGACCCAGCACAGCATCAGGAAAAGAACCGGGGCCGCCAGAAAGGACTCGACCGTGCCGAGCAGGGAAACGACCCTGAACGCCGCGACAAATCCGGCGGTGAATAACAAGGCAACAAGGAATACGGCGAGTTGACCCAGGACGGCCCGGTGCGGCCTGATTTTCCAGCCTGCCGTCTGCTCTGCATTGCTCATCAGCAGATAGGCGGCAATGCCGATGTGCAATACCGTCACCAGAACAGCGACAACGATAAACGTCGTCTGAGAATCAAGCATCGATTGCATTACCCCATTTTTTTGACTGCTGATGTTTGCTCGGATCACGCCAGGCTACCTTGGGGTACCGGCCTGAACCTGCCGCAACTTCTCGTTTGACAAAATTTTAAATTAACCCATCCGGTTTAGGTGCATTAAATACCGGTTCGATCAAAAAAATGCGCAGGCATTTGAAAACGCCGCGCGCGCGGTATCCCGGAAGGCAGGTGTGGACATTGCTGTCGCGCAATGGCCGCAGCGCGCCGCGGCGCCCGCCCCCCGAATGCCGACACCCTGGACGGGATGCCTGGCAGGCGCCCCCGATTTAGGGGTTGCCGGTCGTGTCACAATGCGCGTCTGGATCAAATGACGCAGGGGCAGATGTGCTGAACAAAGAAACTTTACCAACCGACGGGGCGGCGATGCTGCCGGCCAAACGCGGCTACGCCGACCTGCATGAGCATCTCGAGGCCCTGAAAAAGCGCGGTTTGCTGGTGACCATAACCCGCGCGGTGGACAAGGACGCCGAATTGCATCCGCTGGTCCGCTGGCAGTTCGTCGGCGGCATTGCCGAGACCGAACGCAAGGCCTTCCTCTTTACCAATGTTACCGACGGGCGCGGCCGCAAGTATCCGCAACCGGTGCTGGTGTGCGCGATCGCCGCCAACCGGGAAATCTATTCGGTGGGCATGGGCGTGCCGGTGGATCAGATTGGCGCCCGATGGGACCAGGCGGTTGCCCATCCGATTGCCCCGCGTCTGGTGGACAAGGCGATCTGCCAGGAGGTGGTGCTGGAGGGCGCCGACCTGCTCGGCGAGGGCAAGGGCATGGATGCGCTGCCCATACCCATTTCCACCCCCGGGTTCGATTCCGCGCCCACCCTGACCGCCACCAACGTGATTACGCGCGATCCCGAAACCGGCGTGCAGAACATGGGCACCTACCGGGCGGCGCTGAAGTCTTCGGATCGACTGGTGGTGCGCATGTCCACGCGCGCCGGCGGTGCCGGCGGCTACCTCCATTATCAGAAATGCCAGAAGCTGGGCATCAAGCGCATGCCCTGCGCGATTGTGCTGGGCTGCCCGCCCTTGGTGGCGTTTGTCGGGCCGCAGAAAATGTCGCTGGGCGTGGATGAGTTCACCATTGCCGGCGGACTGGCCGGCGAGCCCATCAATATCGTGAAGGCGCACAGTCTCGACCTGCTGGTGCCGGCTGAGTCCGAGATCGTCATCGAGGGATACATCGATACCGAGTATTGCGAACCCGAAGCACCCTACGGCGAATCGCACGGCCACGTGGCGCTCGAGGAGTACAACATGCCGATGCAGATCACCGCCATCACGCATCGGAAGAATCCCATTGTGTCCTCCTACATCAGCCAGGTGACGCCTTCGGAATCGAGCGTCATCAAGCGCGTCGCCTACGAGCCGCTGTACCTTGCGCACCTGCGCGATGCGCTGAGCATCCGCGGCGTGAAGCGCGTGTCGTTTCACGAGCCGCTCACCGGTCTGCGGCGCATTGTGATGATCACCCTCGCCAAAGGCACCTCGCGTCCCGAGGTGTGGCGCGCCCTCTACGGCGCCTCGAGTTTCCGCAGCGACACCGGCAAGATCTGCGTGGCGGTCAACGAGGACATCGATCCGGAGAACTCCGATGCGCTGCTCTGGGCGATTTCCTACCGTACCAATCCGGTGCGGGACATCAAGGTCATCGAACCCCGGGGTCTGGGCCACGGCCCGAGCCGCGAGGATGGCGAGGCGCAGGATTCGGCGCTGCTGATCGATGCCACCATGAAGCAAGACCTGCCGCCGCTGGCGCTGCCCAAGCAGGAGTACATGGAGCGCGCCAAGGCCATCTGGGAGGAACTGAAACTGCCCGCCCTGCGGCCGCAGGCGCCCTGGCATGGTTATTCGCTGGGCGACTGGCTGCCGCAGTGGGACGCGGCGGCGTTGCGGGCGGTGCAGGGGGATTACATGGAAAACGGACGGATCAGCGAAAAGCTGCGCAAAAAAGGCGTCAAGCCCGAGACCAAATACCGTCCGGAATAAAGACGAACAAGCATACGAACAAGAGTACGAATACGAACACAAGGAGGGCAATCATGAAAGCGGATTTTTCAATGCAACTTGCGGGCACCGCGCTGCTGGCGGGTCTGCTGTATTCCGGCTTCGCGTCTGCGCAAAGCTATCCGACCAAGCCGGTGCGCATCATCGTGCCGCAAAGCGCGGGCGGGTCGACTGACCTGGTGGCGCGGCCGATCGCCAAGTTGATGGGTGAGTCCATGGGGCAGTCCTTCATTGTCGACAATCGCCCCGGTGCGGGGAGCATCATCGGCAGCGACGCGGTGGCCAAGTCCGTGCCCGATGGTTACACGCTGCTGATGGTGGCGGCGTCCTTTACCATCAGCCCGAGCGCCTACACCAAGCTGCCTTTTGATTCGGTGCGAGATTTTTCTCCGATCTCGCAGATCTCCGCTTTCCCCAATATCCTGGTGGTGCAAAGTGCCTCCCCGTTCAAGAATGTGAAGGAGTTTCTGGCCTTTGCCCGCGCCAATCCGGGCAAGCTCAACTATGCTTCGAGCGGCGTGGGCACCGGCACGCACCTGTCCATGGAAATGATGAAGTACATGGCGAACCTGTTCATGGTGCACATTCCGTACAAGGGCGGGGCGCCAGCCGTCAATGGCCTGCTCGGCGGCCAGGTGGACGTCGATCTGGCCACCATCTCCACGGCCCTGCCGCATGTTAAAACGGGCGCTCTGCGCGCACTGGCCGTGACAACCGCCAAGCGCTGGCCCGCGACGCCCGATCTGCCGACTCTGGATGAGGCCGGGCTGAAAGGTTACGACTACACCTCCTGGGTGGGCATGCTGGCCCCGGCAAAGACACCGGCTGCGGTGATCGACCGTCTGTGGAAAGAATCCGCGAAGGCCGGGCGCAGCGTTGAAATGCAGAAGATCCTTGCCCAGGAGGCCGCAGAGCCCATCGGCAACTCGCCGCAGCAGTTCGCGGCCATCGTCGAACGCGAAATCGCCATCTGGAAAAAAGTGGTCGAGGCCGCGGGCATCAAGCCTGATTAAGCGCGCCGATTTTGTCGGACGCCAAAGAGTCCCTGTTCGACGTACTCAAGCGATCGCCCTGGTGGCTGAGTATGGTGATTGCGATCGGCGTTGCCGCATCGCTGCAGGTCTTTTTGCCCCTGTCTTTCTCGCTGTTCGTTGCCCTGCCGTTTGTGCTCATCGGTTGCTATGCCGCGTGGCGGCAGCGGGGCACCCCGGGGGAGATGCGCAGCGCGCAGATTCTGCAGCAGTTACGCGCCCTGAACCGCGAGGAGTTCACGGCGCTGGTGGAGGATGCCTATCGTCGCGCAGGATTCGAGGTCAAGGCGCATGGCGGCGAGGCCGCGGACCTGGCGTTGCTCAAAGAATCGCGCACTACGCTGCTGGCTTGCCGGCGCTGGAAGACCGCGCAGACCGGCATCGGCCCGCTGCGCGCGCTGCGTGAAGCCATGAGCGCGCAGCAGGCCGGCGCCGGCGTATATATCGCATGCGGGGAAATCAGCGAGACTGCGCGCCAGTATGCCGCCGCGCAGAACATCGAATTGATCGAAGGCGGCGGGCTGGCAAAGCTGCTTGCGCGATCGCTGCAGCGGCGCGGACAATAGATTATTCGAGGAGGAAATATGAGAATTCGCTTACCCGCGGCTTGTGAACTGCTTGCGCTCGCCCTGGCGTCGAGCGCGGTCATGGCGCAGAACTATCCGGCGAAGCCCATCCAGATCATCAGCGGCACCGGTTTCGGCAACCCCGGCGACGTCACGTTGCGCGCAATCGCGCCGAAGATGAGCGCTGCGCTGGGTCAGCCGGTGATCGTGGAGACGCGCGCCGGCGCCAGCGGCGCCATCGCCACCGTGGCGGTGGCCAAGGCGCCGCCCGATGGTTATACCCTGCTGTACGGGACCTCCATCCTGGCCACGGCGCCCTTCCTGATCAAGAACCCGCCCTACGAGGTGCAGCGCGACCTCACCCCGGTGAGCTTCGTGGTGAGCGTGCCCAGTGTCATCGCGATCACCGCATCCCTGCCGGTCAACTCCGTCAAGGAACTCATCGACTACGCCAAGAAGAATCCCGGCAAGCTGTCCTATGCGCACACCGGCGCCGGCCTCGCCCTCAACCTCATCGGCGAATCGCTCAACCAGTATTCGGGTATCGACCTGGTCGGTGTTCCCTACAAGGCAAGCGGCTCGACCCTGGTGAACGATTTTCTCAGCGGCCGGGTGCAGGTGTACTTCGCGGCGCTCGGTACGGTGCGCCCGCACGTGGGCCCGGGCAAGGTGAAACTGGTCGGGGTGATCAACGGCTCGCGTCTGAGGCAGATTCCCGACGTGCCCACCATCAACGAAACCCTGCCCGATTACTACAACATCGCCGCCTGGTTCGCATTTCTCGGCCCGGCCGGGATGCCGCGGCCGATTGCCGACCGCATCGCCCTGGAGACGCGCAAGGCGCTGGACGACCCGCAGATCACCGCGCAGGTCGAGGCTTTCGGTTTGTTCATCGTCGGCAGCCGCCCCGACGAATTCGCAGCCATCATCCGTCGCGAATCCGAGGTGATGGGCAAGCTGATCAAGTCGCTGGGGATCGTGCCCGAGTAAACCCTGCGAATGGCGGCTGCAGCCGGCAGCAGAGCTCATGCTTCCACGCCATCGCCCCGGGGCTGGACGGATATTGTGTATCCCTGATCGCCACGCAGGGGTCAGGCCACTGGAATCCACAGTGTTACAGCCGTGCCAGCGCCCGCTTCGCTGACGATGGCCACGCTGCCGCCGAGCAGTTCGACGATCTCCTTCACGATGCTCATGCCCAGCCCGGTGCCGGCAATCTTGCCGGAGGTGTCGGCGCGGTAGAAGCGCTCGCACACCCGGCCCAGCTGCTCCGGTGTCATGCCGATGCCCTCGTCGCTTATGCGAATCCCGAGCTGTCTCGAATGCTTTGCATCGCCGGCATCGATCAGTTCGGTCAGTACCGCGCCGCCGCCGGGGGAGTACTTGTAGGCATTGGAGAGCACGTTTCCCACCGCCTGCGTCAGTTTCTTCGGGTCGGCACGCACCCAGCGCGGATTTTCCGGCCCCGGAGCGGAAGGCGCATTGCGGCCTTCGGGCACCTTGAAATTCGCAATGACTTCGCGCAGCAAGGCCCCCGCTTCGATGCGTGACACTTCCAGGTCCTTGCCCCGCCGTTCGTCTATGCGCACCAGGTCGAGCAGTTCGTTGATGATCGAAATCATCGTCTTGGACTGGTTATGGATGATGCCCAGCAGATCGAGCCGGACTGCGTCGGTGAAATCCTGCGTCAGCATCAGTTCGGCATAGCCGAAGATGCAGGTCATGGGCGTGCGCAATTCGTGCGCCGCTGTCGCCAGAAACTCGCTTTTCATGTGGTCTACTTCGGTCTTGTGCGTGACATCTCGAAAACTCCATACCCGACCGACGATGTGCTCGCCCAGACGCTGCGGAATCGAGTAACGCTCGATCACCGCACCATTTTTGTGGTGCAGGGTGTCGGAAGAGGGCAATTCGGGATGCCCCGAGAGTCCCGACATGGTGTCCGCAAACGATTGCGGATTCAGCAGCTGGTCGCTCACATACTCCTGCAACTGGGCGCCGCCGCCGCCGGCAAGCAGTTCCGGGGGCACGCGCCATAAGTCGGCGAAGCGTTGGTTGCACATGGCGATACGCCCTTCGGCATCGATCACCAATATGCCGTCGGCTGTCGATTCGATAGCGGCGCGCAGCAATGATGCGGACTGCGCCGCTTGCGCCTCGGAGTGCTTGCGGATGCGCACAAAGAATACCAGGCCGGCAATGACAGACAGGGCCAGCGTGCCGGCCGTACCGAACAACAGGAATAGCCGCAGCCGTTCGGCGTCGAAGGCGCCCACCTCGGGAAGGTGCTTGAATGCCTGGATTTCGAGCGTTTCATCGGCAAGGCGTTTGCCCGAGATCAGCAAAGGACGCTCGTCCTGATCGAACTGCTTCAGCGCGGGCAGCCCCGCCTTCTCCCAGGGGCTGATTGCCAGCCCGGGAAAATCAGTGCGTTTGTAGCGTGCCAGGCGCTCGGCATCCGTTAGCCGCAGGATGCTCGCTCCGGGAATGGAGCGCATCTCCAGTGCCGGGTCGCGCGCGATGATGATAACGCCAAGCTCGTCGGCGATAAACGCATCCGTCTGGTTGACCCAGTGCGCCAGTTTGGGAAGGTCTACTTTTGCCACCGCCACCCCGACAAAGCGGCCATCGATCAAAATCGGCACACTGAAATACAGGCCCGGAATGTTTGTCATCCTGCCCATCGCGTACTGGCGCCCGGGTTTGCCCGTCCTGGCGATGCGAAAGTAGTCCCGATCTGCATAGTTGGTGCCGACGAAGCTCTCCGGTTTGTCGGCGTTGCTCGAGGCGACGCAGTCCCCGGCCGCGTTCGTGACCCATACGACATCGGCACCGAGCGCACTGCCGACCCGACCCAGATAAGCGTCGATGTTGCGCAGCAGAAGGTCGTGCGTCCAAATTGCGCGGCGCTCGGCAACCGGCATCGACGAGGCCGCAGGGGCGCCGCGCGGCGACAGCGCGAGCGCTATCTTTTCGTCCTTTGCGACCAGTTCCGGGATTCCATGCAGGTTCTTCAGGCCGAGGTCGATCGCCTTGGCGCTGTTGCCGAGCAGTTTTTCCAACGCAAGGGATTCATTGCTGATCAGTTCGCGCGTGTGCGACTTCATAATCGAGCCGGCGATTACCCAGGATAAGGCCAGCCAGAGCACTGCGAGGGTGCCAAACCTGCCAAGCAAACGGAACATCGCCAAGTCCTTCAGCCCGGCGGTTGTTCCTCCGTTCTTTCCCATTGTTGCCTTTTCATCCGAATGCCGGCCACTCGCCCTTGCTATTCCCTGGTGCTTTGAACATGGGTGTGGAAGATCATGCCGCTATAGTGGCGCCGCAGTGATGGTTAGTATGCGCCAAGCGGGGCGGGGGCAAGCGATTTCTCGCTTTTGACTGAAGTCAACGCCGAAACGGAAGGCGTGCGCGCGGTAGCACGGTTGAGAAGGGCAGCTTCAAGCCAGGCTGTTGGTTTCACTTATACACAGCTGCCGACTCAAAAAACGGCAACCAGTCCTGGGTCAACCGCCAACCGTCAGGCCGGGTCAAAATTCATTCAGCACAAACAGTTTTGCATCTTGCGCAGACGAGGCGATGCGCCCTCTGTATCGTGTTGTCGTCGAGTCCTGTCCGCCGTTGCGACTTTTTCGTGTTTTGAGAATGCAATCCTTGCGATCGGCAATCGCCATGTGAATGGTTTCCATCCAGTACTTTCTGGTTACCAGGATGATGGTTTGAGCAAACGTTGTATCGTTCATGCTGCGGTCCAAGTAGCGAAAAATGCGGAAGTCATGCGACAGCCTTCAACCGGGCCGCCTTCTTGATCATTGACTCGGATGCGGTTCCTCAACTCCGGGGACGAGTGTAATCATTGCCCCACGAAACAAAAATCCCCGGCGCCCGGTATTTTTCAATACCTGGGAACAGGTAGTCCGATTTTATAAATTGATCCCCTCCCTGACGGGGATCAACACGCCGCCCTGCAATTTCGCTACAAGGGCTATATGGGAAATCAATTGGCCAGGTCGTGAAGCTCAAACAGGCCACCCGTAGCGCCGCCGGTTCTGCCGACGCGAAAGGCAGCACCTAGTGAAAAAGAGCCAGGAAGAACCGACGGACGCGGCCGAGTTGAGGCGTCGCGCCGAAGATCTTCTAGAGGGCCGCCGTTCAAAAGCCACGGGCCAGGAGGCGCAAGCGGACACAGTCCGGCCAATCCATGAACTGGAGGTGCACCAGATCGAGCTGGAGATGCAGAACGATGAGCTCAGGAGAACGAGCGTCTCCATGGCAGCGCTTGCCGCTAAATACACCGACCTCTATGACTTCGCCCCGAGCGGCTATCTCAACCTGGGTCGCGAGGGGACGATCAGCCAGGTGAACCTGACCGGCGCCAAGCTGCTGGCAGTGGAGCGAGGGAAGCTGATGGGCCGTAACTTTGCGCGCCTCGTCGCCGATATGGACCGCGATCGCTGGCACCGGATGTCACGCTCCCTGACCGAGCAAAACGATCGGCAAGTGGACGAATTTGTGCTTCAACGCGGCGATGGCACCGCGTTTGCAGCCCAGCTGGACTGCCTGCTTGTCACCTCGGATGACGAACCGGCTGCGGTGCGCATCAGCTTCACGGATATCACCGAACGCAAACAGGCGGTGACTACGCTTCGCGAGCGCGAGGCCCGCTATCGCGCCATCGTAGAAACTTCCATGGACGGCTTTTGGGTCCTGGATACGAATGGCCGGATTCTGGAAGTGAACGACCGTTATGTGCAGCGCTCGGGCTATAGCCGCGAGGAACTCCTCGGGCTAAGCCTTTTTGACATCGATGCAATGCTGACACATGCGGAGATTAGCGCGGCCGCATCACAGACGGGGAACTGGATTGGTGAGACCTGGCACAGGGCGAAAGACGGGAGCATTTGGCCGGTGGAGGTCAGCAG
Source organism: uncultured beta proteobacterium (assembly GCA_903859155.1). GTDB lineage: Bacteria > Pseudomonadota > Gammaproteobacteria > Burkholderiales > SG8-39 > 2-02-FULL-62-17. The sequence goes on along the minus strand of CAIOLO010000009.1, from coordinate 53,199 downwards.
TATCTATCTGCCGAGAGAAAGCGGATGCCGTTACACTTTTTTGCGCGACATCACCGGGCGCAAGCGCGTCGAGAAGGAACTGAAGCTGGGGAGTGAGAAGCTTGCCGCGGCGATGTTGCAGCTGACCGTGGTAGAAGAACAAGAACGTCGGGCCATCGCGACAGATTTGCACGACGATCTCAGCCAATTGCTGGCAGCGGCAAAAATAAGAATGAGAATATTGGCAAAACAGGATGGTTTTGCCGAATATCAGCAGGCGCTTCAGGAAATTGTCGAGCTGGTTGAACAAGCGGATCAATCAGCGCGGTCGCTCAGTTACCAGATCAGCCCGCCGATGCTATTTGATCTGGGATTGGTGCCTGCGCTGCAATCGTTGGCCGAGGAGCTGCACAAGGTTCACCGGCTGACAGCCATAGTCCACGATGATGGCAGGCAGCAGGATCTTTCTCCGACGACCCGCTCGGTACTTTACCGCGCCACCCGCGAGCTGCTGATCAACGTTGCAAAGCATGCGAAGGTCGATGTCGCAGATGTCGATGTGCGGACCGCCGATGGCCTGCTGATAATCTCCGTGACCGATTCGGGCGTCGGATTCGACCGGCAATTGATTGAGAAACATGCATCCGTGCCCGGATTCGGCCTGGTCAGCATGCGTGAGCGCCTGCGCCTCATAGGCGGCCAGTTCGAGATCGACACGCACCCGGGTGACGGCACGGTTGCAACACTCATCATGCCCTTGGAGGCCCCGGCCGGTCGATGAGCCCTGCGGATGCCTCGACCTTAGTCTACGGTGGCACCTGAAGCCTTGATAACCCGCGCCCACTTGTCGATTTCGATGCGTATGTGTGCGGCGAACTGCTCGCGGCTGCTGCCGATGGGCACCAGCCCGTCCTTGGCCATGCGCGCCTTCATGTCCGCGCTTTGCATGATGCGGACAATCGCGGCGGTCAATTGATTGAGAATCTCCCCCGGGGTGCCAGCCGGGGCCAGCACTCCGTACCACTGGCTGGATTCGTAGCCGGGCAGGCCGGACTCGGCAATGGTCGGCAGATCGGGCAAGGCGGCCAGGCGATCGCGGCTGGTGACCGCGATGGCGCGCAGCCGGCCCGCGGCGATGTGCTGACCGGCGCTGATCACCGGCAGGAACATGATCGGCACCTGCCCGCCCAGGAGACCGATCATCGCCGGTCCCGAGCCGCCATAGGGGATGTGCACCATTTTCACGTTGGCCATCAAGTTGAACAGTTCGCCCGCCAGATGCGGCGTGCTGCCATTGCCCGATCCGGCAAAACCGATGGTGTCCGGCTTGGCCCTGGCTTGTGCGATCAGTTCCTGCACCGTATGGATGGCGGTGGAGGGGTGCGCCACCAGCACATTGGGCCCGAGCGCCATCAGGCTCACCGGGGCAAAGTCCTTCACCGCGTCATACGGTACCTTTTTGTAAAGGCTGGGATTGGTCACCAGGCCCGCGCCGGTGAACAGCAGCGTGTAGCCGTCGTTGGCCGCCCGGGCGACCGCTTCGGTGCCGATATTGCCATTGGCCCCGCCGCGGTTATCCACGACGAAGGGTTTGCCTATGCTTTCGGAGAGGCTTTGCGCGAGGATGCGTCCGGCGGTATCGACACCGCCGCCGGCGGGAAAGGGGACTACCCACTTTACCGGTCCTTTGGGATAGCCCTGGCCTGCGCAGGGAACGCCGATGCACAGGATCAGGGCCGCGAGCCCGTGCGTTGCTATTTGTTTTAAATTCATTTTTGAGACTCCTTGATGGCACGCCATATTTTTTGCGGTGTTGCCGGCATGGTGATGTCGCGCACGCCGGCGCTGCGCAGCGCATCCATGATTGCACTGATGACCACTGCCGGCGCCGGAGTGGTGCCGCCCTCGCCGCCGGCCTTTATTCCCAGGGGGTTGGTGGGTGAGAGCACTTCGACGATTTCGGTGCGCAGATCGGGCAGTGAATCCGCGTGCGGAATGGCGTAATCCAGGTACGACCCCGCCAGCGGCTGTCCCGAGGCGGGATCGATGGTGCAATGCTCGGAGAGCGCCTGGCCCACGCCTTGCGCGAGGCCGCCATGGGTCTGGCCGTGCACGATCAGCGGATTGATGCAGCGCCCCACATCGTCGACCGAGGCGTAGCGGGTGATGTGCAGTTCGCCGCTGTGGGGATCGATCTCGGTCTCGCAGATGGCGCAGCCATTGGGGAATACCGGGTCGTGCATTTCATTGTCGGCGACCACGGCAAGGCCTTCCTTGAGGCCGGCTGGCAGGAGGCCGCGCTCGGCCTCGAGGGCCAGTTCCAGAAAGCCAAAACTGCGCGCTGAACCCGCGCTGCTGAAGCGACCGCTGCTGAAATCGACCTGCGCCGCTTCGGTCTCGAGCAGCCAGCCGGCAATTTTCTTGCCGTTCTCGATGAGTTGCTTTGCGGCGACGGTAAATACGGTGGCCGCGTGGCGCATCGAGCGGCCCGAATGCGAACCGCCACCCGCGGTGACGATATCGGTGTCCCCCATCAGCATGTCCACCGCTTCCACGGGGACGCTCAGCATCGAGGCGATCGCCTGGGCGAAACTGGTTTCGTGCCCCTGGCCGTTGGGCTGCGTGCCGATGACCACGCGCACCCTGCCGTTGGCGCCGATGCTCACCTGGGCGCGCTCCCTGGGCGCACCGATCGAGGACTCGACGTAGTTCGCCAGACCCAGGCCGAGCAGGCATCCGCGCGCGGCCGCGTCGGCGCGGCGTGCCGCGAAGCCCCGCCAGTCGGCGATCTTCATGGCCAGGTCCATGTTCGTTTCGTATTCTCCGCTGTCGTAGAGCATGCCCACGGCGTTGCGATAAGGCATGGCCGCCGCACGCACCAGATTTTTGCGCCGCAGTTCAATGCGGTCAAAACCGAGGTTTGCCGCCGCGGTATCGATCAGCCGCTCGATTGCGTAGGTGACTTCGGGCCGTCCGGAACTGCGATAAGGCGTGGTGGGCGTCGTGTTGGTGAAAACCGCCACGGCGCGCAGCGCCGCGGCCGGGATATCGTAGGAGCCGGTGATCAGGCCGGCGCCCTTGCTCAAGGGCGACAGTGACGCGCAGCGCGCGCCGACGTTGGACACGTTGGTCGAGCGCAGCGCAAGAAATTTTCCGTCCTGGTCCAGCGCCAGTTCCACCTGCGAAAACAAATCACGTCCCTGGTAATCCGAAATGAAGGATTCGGAACGCGTGGCGGTGAATTTGACCGGCCTGCGGAGCTTTTCCGAGGCCCACAGCACCAGGGCGAATTCCACATAGACGCGGTTGCGCGAGCCGAAATTGCCGCCGACATCCAGCGACAGCACCCGCACGCGCGTGGCATCCACGCCCAGCACCGTGGCCAGTTCGCCTTTCTGCCGCACCGCGCCGCCGCTGCCGGCGTAGAGCGTGTAGCGGCCGCTGGCGGCAGCGTAATGCCCCAGCGCCGAGCGCGGCTCCATGGCGCAGGCGGTGACGCGCCCGATATCGAAGTCCATCTTCACCACGTGGGCCGAGCGCGCAAATGCCGCGTCGGTGGCGGCGGCGTCGCCGAAACAGGTTTCGACCAGCACATTGTCCGGCACTTCGTCCCACACCGGCGCCGCCGAGGGTTTGCCGTGCTGCGACCAGGCGCTGGCGGTGTCGGCGATCCAGGGCAGTTCCTGGTAGTCCACCTGCACGGCTTCGGCGGCATCCAGCGCCTGTTCGCGCGTTTCTGCAACCACCATGACGATGGCCTCGCCGACATGGCGCGCCTTGTCCAGGGGCAGCAGCAGATGCGGGCCCTCGAACACCTTGCCGCCCCCTGGCGCGTTCAGCTTCATGTCGTAGCGTGTCGAGGGCAGCGGGCTGTGCGGAATGGGCTTCAAGGCGTCGGCGGCGCAATCGGCGCCGCTGTAGATGCCCAGCACCCCGGGCATGGCGCGCGCCGCGCTGCTGTCGATGGCGAGGATGCGCGCATGCGGATGCGGCGAGCGCAGCATCGCCGCGAACACCTGCCCGGGCAGGCTGAAGTCGTCGCTGAACTGGCCGCGGCCGGTCAGCAGGCGCTGGTCCTCCTTGCGGCGCAGCGGCAGGCCGATGCTGTTGAAGGGCTCGCTCCGGGATGGGCTGGCGTGATCCAAATTCCTTCTTTCCTGAAATGCCTGATATGGCGGTTATGGTAACGCACGCGACGCACGCAATCTTGATCTGAGCTAAATTCGCGTTCTTTGAGGCGCTCAATCGCAATCATTCTCAGCAGGAGCAAACGATGGCACGTATCAGAAAGCTTGAAATCGCGGAACTCAGCGAACACCAGTTGCGGCTTGCCAATGAGATCGGCGGCACGCGCGGCGGCGGCCCCGCGGTCAACGGGCCCTGGGGGCTGTTGTTGCGCAACCCGCAATTGTGCGAGCGCGGCGCCGCCTTGGGCACGATGCTGCGCGATGCGACCTCGGTCCCCAAGCGCCTGTCGGAGATCGCCATTGCAATGGTGGCGCGCTACTGGACTGCGCAGTTCGAGTGGTATGCGCACGCGCCGCAGGCACTGCGGGCGGGCGTGGCGAAGGAAGTGATCGAAGCGATCCGCGATCGCCGCCGCCCGGTGTTCGAGAAAAAGGACGAGGAGGCGGTGTACGACTATTTCACCGAACTGCTGGAAACGCGCAAGGTGAGCGCTCCGACTTATAAAGCGCTTATCGCGCAGGTGAGCCAGGAGGCGGCCATCGAAATCACCGCCATCGCCGGCTTTTATGCGATGGTGGCGATGTTGATCGTGGCCTTTGAGGCCGATCTGCCCGAGGGCGCGAAGCCACAGTTGCCGGAGTGACGCAAGAACGGGGATGCACCCCGGGCTTTGCGCCCCCCGATTTTGGAAGAGGAATTGCAAATGGTGACAGGTAGCGAGAAACGAAAAATCGTCTGGGGCGCCGGCACGCCGCGCACGCTGCGCGCGCACTGGAGCATGCATGAGCTGGAACTCGACTATGAGCGCCGCCCGATCGGCTCGCGCAACGGCGGCAATCTGACCCCGGAGTACACCAGGCTCAATCCCAGCCAGAAGATCCCCACGCTGCAGGACGGCGAGGTGGTGGTGTCGGAGAGCGCGGCCATCGTCAACTACCTCACCACCTGCTACGGCACTGCCAAGAACCTGCAGCCGCCGACAGACCCGGCCGAGCGCGCCCGTTACGACATGTGGTGTTTTTTCTGCATGATGGAACTCGATGCCGACACCATGTACATCATCCGCCGCCATGGCGACCTGCATGCGATCTACGGCGAAGCGCCCAACGCGGTGAAGGCGGCGCGCGAAATATTCGCCAAACAGGCCGACGCGGCGATGGCGCGATTGGGGGCGGGGCCGTATGCGATGGGTGAGCGCTTTACCGGCGCGGACATCCTGCTCACCACCTGTCTCACCGGCGCGTTGCGGCGCGAGATTGCGCTGCCTCAGGCGCTGAACGATTACCTCGCGCGCACCACCGCGCGCGCGGCGTACCAGCGCGCCATGGCGGCGAACCAGCCGCTTGCCGCTGCTTAGTGCGATATCAAATACAGGATTTGAATATTCAATAACATTACGCCGATATTGAAGTTTGTCGGCGAAATGTCATGAAATTATGGATTGCGGCGAGCGCGGCGAAGCGCGCCGGCCGTGCCTCGGTCCGGCCGCGGCCGGCTATCCCAGCACCTCCTCGATGATCTCCCGATACTCGGCCAGGGAATGGTGGTGCGGCGCGGTGTGGTTGAACCAGCTTTGGTGCGCTTCATTGACCAGTTCGTCAAGGTTCACCACTTTATAGCCGTATTGCTTCATGTTCGCAGGCAGCCCCAGGCGTTCGTTCATCTCGGCGATGCCCGCGGCCGCGTGACGGCCCTTTTCCAGGCCCATCGCTTCGGCCATGGCTTTGAGTTTGTCGCCGGCATGGGCATCCAGGCGGCGCAGCACCGCCGGCAAGGCGAGGGTCACCAGCGTGCCATGGTGCAGGCCCTGGTCGCCGAAGCTGTTGGCCAGCGCATGCCCGGCGCCCAGGCCCTTGCACGGCATCATCGCCTCCATCGAGGCCATCATCATGTGGTAGCGCGCCTCGCGGTCGTTGGCCACCGCCTTGGGCAGCCAGGCAAACACGCGGCGGATGGCATCCAGCGCGATGGCATCGCCCAGCGGATTGTTGCCCTTGGCCAGGTAATTCTCCACCGCATGCGACAGCGCATCCATGCCGGTGGCGGCGGTGAGGTGCTTGGGGAGCGTGAAGGTGAGCTCCGGATCGCAGATGGCGAGCTTGGGCACGATGTAGGGCCCGTTGATGCCCTCGCCGCGGCTGGTGGGTGTGGCGTGGATGCCCGCGCCGCGCGAGACTTCACTGCCGGTGCCCGAGGTCGTCGGGATGGCCACCAGCGGGGCAACGTTGGGCCCGATCTTCTCGGGTTTGCGGAAATACTCCGGAAGGCGCCCGGGGTGGGTGGCCATCACCGCGGTGGCTTTGCCCGAGTCGATCACCGAACCGCCGCCCACCGCGATCACCCCGTCGCAGCCGCGTTCACGATAGAGCGCCAGCGCCGCTTCCACGCCGGCAACGGTGGGGTTTTCGGGGATGCTGTCAAAGACCACCAGGTCCGCGCCTTTGGGCATGGCGGCGCGCACCTTGTCGAACACGCCCGCGGCAATCAGGCCGCGGTCGGTGAGGAACAAGGGTTTCTTCACGCCCAGATGCGCCAGTTCCGCGGGCAGCATGCTGATGGCGCCGAAGGCGAACTGTATGCGCGGCAATTGCAGCAGCGGCGAAGTGACAGGGGGTAGCGGAAGGGAAGGTGCCATGGGTTTTCCTGTTGAAAATGATTTATTCAGGTTTCAGATTGGCCAGCTTGACGACTCTTGCGTAGGCCCCGATGTCACTCTTCAAGGCCTCGCCCAGGTCCTCGGGCGTACCGCCGATCGGGAGAACGGCATTGGTGTCGAAAAATTCCTTCATGTCCGCCGCGGCCAGCACCTTGTTCATTTCCTCGTTGAGCCGCATCACGATCGGACGGGGCATGGCGGCGGGGCCGAAGAAGGCATACCAGGTGGGCAGTTTTTCAAAGCCGGGCATGGTCTCGTTGGCCGCGGGGACGCCGGGCATCGCGGCGTAGCGCCTGGGTTCGTTGACCGCCAGGATCTTCAGTTTGCCCAGCATCGGCCTGGAGGAGAAGGCCGAGACGAACATCAATTGCACCTGCCCGGTCGCGAGGCCCTGCAGGGCGGGCGGCACGCCCTTGTAGGGCACGTGCAGGATATCCAGCCCGGTGTGCGACTTGAACATCTCCCCGGCCATGTGGAAATACGAGCCGATGCCGGCGCTTGCGTAGGCGAGCTTGCCCGGGTTGGCGCGCGCGTAGTCGATCACTTCGCGCAAAGTGTTGCCCGGCACCGAGGGGTGCGCGGCGATCAGCGTGACCACGGTGACCGCGGCCATCAGCGGGGTGAAATCCTTCAGCGAATCGTAGGGCTGGTTGCGCGACATGAAGCGATAAACGATGGTCTCGCCCACCGTGGCCCACATGATGGTGTAGCCGTCGGGCGCGGCGCGCGCCACCTGGGCCGCGCCGATGGTGCCGCTCGCCCCGGAGATGTTTTCCACCACCAGCGGCTGGCCCAGGGTCTCCATCATCTTTTGCGCGAAACGCCGCGCCAGCAGATCGACGCTGCCGCCGGGGACAATCGGCACCACCAGGCGGATGGGTTTGACCGGATAGGTCTGTGCCTGCGCCGTATTGATCGAGGCCACCAGCGCGGCGGCCAACAGCAAGGGGCAAGCCCGGAACCAACCAAACATGAAGTCGCCCTCCGCAAAGGAAACGTTGTGACAGCAGTCGCGATAATAACCCGCACTGCCTGAACCGTACTGCCCGCTGGCTGCCGAACGCTGCTTGCCTCCGGGCCGTTTCCACGTTACCGTGGTTTCGCATTCCGAAAACATTTGTCCAAAGCCGGGTGGATATCGATCATGCAAAAAGAATTCAAGCCTTGCGGCGTCATTACCGTGACCACCGATACCGCCAACAAGGGGTCCTTCGTGGCGACCATCAAGGGGGTGATCCTGTCGCGCTTCCTCGAGGCGAAGATTGTCGACCTCACCCACGATGCGGTGGTGCAATGGCCCGCCGAAGCCGGTTTCTGGCTGTCGCGCGCCTACCGCTATTTTCCGGCCGGCACGGTGCACCTGTGCGTTGTGGATCCCGGTGCCCGGTTGGAACCGCAGGCGCTGGTGGCGGTGGTCGACGGACATTGTTTTCTGGGTCCCGACAACGGCGTGCTGGCACCGGTGGTCGCCGGCGCCGCCGCGGTCTACCGGATCGACCTGAAACGTCTCGGGTGTATCGGGCTTAAATTTACCGCCGGGACTTTTCACGGCCGCGACCTGTATGCGCCGATCGCGGCGGCGCTGGCGAGCGGCGCCTGCCGCCCCGAAGATCTCGGCGCGGCGGCTTCGGACATCACCCCGTCCTGGGTCGATGATCCGGAGGTGATTCACGGGGGAATTCAGGGCGTCGTCATTACTGTTGACAATTTCGGCAACCTGATCACCAACATCGATGCCAGTCTGCTTGCCGGCATGAAGCAACCGGTGGTGGAAGCCGGTGGCCAGCAGATTGCCTTCCGCGCGACTTACAGCGACGCCCCGCCGGGGGAATACCTGGCGCTGCTCAACTCCTTCGGCGTGCTGGAGGTGGCACGCTCGGAAATGAGCGCGGACCAGGGGCTGGGCATAGGGCGCGGCTCGCCGGTGACGGTCCGCGACAAGAAACCGGCGTAACGCGCCGCGCAATCGCTTACGGGATCAGCGGTTTTGCCTGAACCAGGAAGCTTTGCCCGAGGTACCAGAAGGATGCCGCGATCAGGCCGGAAGCCGGGATGGTGAACACCCAGGCCCAGAGTATGCGCGTGGCGACATTCCAGCGCACCGCCGACAGGCGGCGCGACAGGCCGATGCCGACGATGGCGCCGGTGATGGTGTGCGTGGTCGATACCGGTATTCCCAGGTATGTGGCGAGGAACAGCGTCACAGCGCCCGCTGTCTGCGCGCAAAATGCGCCCGAGGGCCGCACCCGGGTGATGCCCATGCCCATGGTCCTGACGATGCGCCAGCCGCCGAACAGGGTGCCCAGCGCGATGGCCAGATGGCAGGTGATCACCACCCAGAACGGCACGTGGAACTCGCCTTCCAGGAAGCCGTTGGCGTAGAGCAGGACAGTGATGATGCCCATGGTCTTCTGCGCATCGTTGCCGCCGTGCCCCAGGCTGTAGAGCGAAGCGGAAATGAACTGGGCCTTGTTGAAGCGGTTCTCGGTAGAAGCCGGCGATGAATCCCTGAAAATCCACAACACGACGATCGAGAAGGCAATCGCGAGCAGCAGCCCCAGCAGAGGAGAGAGCACAATTGCCGACGAGGTTTTGATCAATCCTTTTGCGATGATGACGTCCCATCCAGCCTTGGCCAGTCCAGCCCCGACCAGGCCGCCTACCAGGGCATGGGATGACGACGAGGGGATGCCGAACCACCAGGTGATGATGTTCCAGATGATGGCACCACACAGCGCGCCGAAGATCACCGCATTGTCAACGATTGCCGGCTCGATAATGCCCGCCCCGACGGTCTTGGCCACACTAAGACCGAATACCAGGAAGGCGATGAAATTGAAGAATGCGGCCCACGCGACCGCGGCCTGCGGCGTCAGCAGACGGGTGGAGACCATGAGCGCGATCGAGTTGGCCGAGTCGTGGAAGCCGTTCATGAAATCGAATACCAACGCCACGACGACCAGGACCACCATGACCAGGAAAACCTGGTCGGTCATATGCGTTCCAGCACTACGCCGTGGATGACATCGGCCGCGTCCTCGCTGCGGTCGACGGCCTCCTCGAACAATTCGTAGAGTTCCTTGTCGCGGATCAGTTTGCGCGCATCCGAGCCATCGGCAAACAGGCGCTGCATCCCGGCGCGCATGACGCGGTCGGCCTCGCTCTCGATATCGCCGATTTCCTGGCAGATCGTCAGGATGCGCTCGGCGTTCTTCATGTCCGACAACAGCGCCACCGCCTCCTGCACCTTCTCCGTGGCGCGCAGCATAATCTGGCCAAGCGCGGCCATTTCCGGCGTGAAGCTTCCCGGGCCGTAAAGCTTGGCGCGCTGGGGAATATCCTCCATGCAGTCAATCATGTCGTCCAATGCCTTGGCCAGGTCCTTGATCTCCCAGCGGTCGAACGGGGTGATGAAGGATTTGTGCAGGCTCATGAAGATATTGCGGGTGACATTGTCGGCCTCGCCCTCGGCTTTCTGGATGTCGGCGAACAGCAGGTCGAAGGCCACCGGGTCCGGCTCCAGGCTGAGTTTGGCCAGCAGCTTGGCGCCGCGTACCGTACAGGCGGTCAATTCATTGAACAGATTGAAATAATCGTCGCTGCGCGGCGACATCGAGGCGATCAGCCTGCCCAGGGTTCTGGCTACCATTTGCTTGTCTCCAATGCGAAGGTTCGAGGCCGGTCCGCCGCCGGCCGGCGGTGGACCGGCTGGCGCCGCCGGATGAGTGTCGCATACGGGCGGCGGCCGAGCCACAGGCGCCGCGTGCCAATCGCCATCGAATTTGATGCAGATCAACTAATTCCGCCTGCGCCGGCGGTCTACAATCTGGCACCGCGCGGCCAAAAGCTCGCCGCGCTGCTTCCGACAGCCGGCGCAAGCTTTATGCGACGGCGGTCTACAATCTGCCACCGCGCGGCCAAAAGCTCGCCGCGCTGCTTCCGACAGCCGGCGCAAGCTTTATGCGACGGCGGTTTCAACTAGCGCACCTCGGATAATCGCAAACACAAGCCCCTATGGATATAGAGAACATCAGGCAGTATGTCGACGACCGGCCCGGGGAGGGCGTCTTCCGCGTGCATCGCGACGCCTTTACCGACCCGAAAATTTTCGAACTGGAAATGAAATACATTTTCGAGCGCAACTGGAATTTCATCACGCTCGAATCCGAAATCGCCAAAGCGCACGATTTTGTCGCAAGCCAGATTGGCCGCACGCCGATTATTGTCAGCCGCGATGCGCGGGGCAATATCGGCGCTTTCGTCAATGCCTGCCGCCACAAGGGGGCGACGGTGTGCCGCGCGAGTGCAGGCAACGCCAAATATCACGTCTGTCCCTATCACGGCTGGGCCTACGACTCGGCCGGAAAAAATGTGGATATCAAGGATCGCAAGGCCGGTTGCTATGCCGCGGCGTTCGATGCCGGAAATCACGACCTGCTGCCGGTGGCGAGGGTGGGCAACTACCGCGGCATGATCTTCGCGAGCCTGTCACCGGATGTGCCGCCGCTGGAGGTGTGGCTTGGCGACATGCGCACCCTTCTCGATATCAGCATCGACCAGGGCGAGCAGGGGCTGGAATTCGTGCCCGGGCGCAGCACCTATACTTTCCGCGCCAACTGGAAGCTGCAACTGGACAATGCGCTCGATGCCTATCACCTGACCTCCACGCACACCAGCTTCATGGATGTGGTGGCGCGGCGCAGGAAGGGCGATGGGCATCAGGAGGCGCGCCAGTACGACTGGGGCACGCGCGGCGAGGCGGTGGGCGGAATGTACAGCTTCGCCAACGGCCACTCCTGCACCTGGGCGGACCAGCCCGAGCGCACCAAGCGGCCCATCTGGCCGATGATCGGGGCGATCCGCGAGCGTGTCGGCGATGTGCGCGCGGAGTGGATGTTGCGGCTGCGGCAGCTGGGGGTGTTTCCCAACATGCAGATCAACGATGCCGCCGGCGTGATCCTGCGCGTCATCCGGCCGCTGGCGGTGGACCTTACCGAAATGCACAGCTACTGCCTCGCCTCGAAGGGGGAGAGCGCCGAGGTGCGGGCGCGGCGGCTGCGCCAGTTCGAGGACTTTTTCAATCCCGGCGGCATGGCCACGCCCGACGACACGGTGAGCTACGCGGATGTGCAGCGGGGATTCAGCGCGACCGGCTTTGACTGGGTGGATGGCTACGCGCGCGGGACTGCGGCGCTGGCGCCGGACAATGATCTGTCGCGCGAACTCGGGTTGAAGCCGGGCGCCAGCGCACAGGGTGTCTGGAACATGTTCAACGAAGTCGCTCTGCACGAGCCCTACCGCGAATGGGCGCGGATGATGGAAGCCGGTCTGGCCGGTAAAAAGGCATTTTTGTGAACAACTGCCATTGGATACTGAGGAGCACGCGCATGAATCGATTCGAACTGGCCATGATGGCCGCCCTGGTGTTGGCGGCTGCGACGAGCGCGCAGCACGTGCGCGCACAGACCTATCCTGCCAAGCCGATCCGGATGATCCAGACCCTGGGTGCGGGCGGCGGCGCCGATCCGCTGGCGCGCCTGGTGGCACAGCGCCTGACCGAAACCCTGGGCCAGCCGGTGATCGTGGAAGCCCAGGCCGGCGCAGGCGGCTCGATCGGCGTGAGCATGACGGCACGCGCGGCGCCCGACGGCTACACCATCATGCTCGGTTCGGTGAGTGCGCTGGTGCTTCGCAAATTCATCACCAAAAACACGCCTTACGAAGCGCCGAAGGATTTCTCGCCCATCATCCTTCTGGGCGAAACGGTTTCCGGCGTGGTGGCGAATCCTGCGCTGGGTTTCAACACCATGACCGATGCAATCGAGTATGCGAAGCGCAATCCCGGCAAGCTTGCCTACGGCAGCTCCGGCGTCGGCACCACCCACCATCTCTCGGGCGTGATGGTGGAACAGCTGGCCGGCGTGCAGATGCTGCATGTTCCCTACAAGACCGGCGGCACGGCGTTCTCCGATCTGCTCGCAGGGCAGATCCAGCTGCTCTACGGCATCGTCGGCACCTTCGCGCCGCAGATCAAAGCGGGCAAGATAAAAATGCTGGCCATCAACGCCGGCAAGCGCTTCTCGCGCATGCCCGAGGTTCCAACCATCGGCGAGGGATTGCCCGGTTACGACCGGCCGCCCAGCTGGAACGGCTTTCTCGGACCGGCGGGCATGCCACAGCCGATGGTGCGGCGCCTGTACGAGGAGACCCATCGCGCCGTGATGCAGCCCGAACTGGTGGAGAAGCTGCTCGATCTGGGCGTCGTCGTCGAAACCGCGAATCCCGAGGAGTTCACCGCTTACATACGGCGCAGCAACGAGCTGTTCGGCAAACTGGTGAAGGCGGCGAAGATCGAGCCGGAATAACCGCCGCCGCATTCGCATCCGCCTGGATGCCGGTGGCGCTTGCCATCTGCACCGGCTCCTGCAGATCGCGGCAGGGGGCAGATCCTGCCGCGGCCGGTACAGTCCGATACTCATGGGAATCCTAATGTCAGGATGCAAAACTTGGTCTAAGATAAGTATTTACTGTATTATTTTAAGTAAAAGTTTTGAAATTATGCGAATAGCCCTGTTTTTTCCACACGCTGCGGCGCTGTTACTGGTCGCGTCTGCGGGGGCGCTGGCGCCGGGTGCCGCGGTGGCCCAGGCCTACCCTGCAAAGCCGGTACGCATGATCCAGTCGCTGGGCGTGGGCGGCGGCTCCGATCCCCTGGCACGCATGATCGCGCAGAAACTTGGCGAGGCCCTGGGACAGCCGGTGGTTGTTGAAACCCAGGCGGGCGCGGGCGGCGCAATCGGGGCGAGCATGGTGGCGCGTGCAGCCGCGGACGGTTATACCATCGGCTTTGCCGCAGCCAGCGGCCTGGTGCTGCGCAAATTCCTCACCAGAAGCGTCCTCTACGACACGCTCAAGGACTTCACGCCGATCATGGTGCTGGGTGAAACGCTGGCGTGCGTTGTGGCCACTCCCGCCATCGGCGTGAACTCGCTGCCCGAGGCAATCGAGTATGCCAAACGCAATCCGGGCAAGGTCAATTACGGCAGTTCGGGTATCGGCACGGTTCACCACCTCTCGGGCGTGGTGGTGGAGCAGCTGGGCGGAGGATCGCTCACGCATGTGCCCTACAAATCAGGCGGTGATTCGCTCAACGGCTTGTTGAGCGGCCAGGTGCAGCTGGTATTCGGCATCATCGGCACCATGGTGCCGCACGCCAGGGCCGGCAAGGTGCGCATCCTCGCCATCAATTCGGGCAAGCGCTTCCCGCGCATGCCCGAGATACCCACCATCGCCGAAGTGCTGCCCGGCTACGAGCGGCCGCCGGGATGGAATGGTTTTGTCGGACCGGCGGGGTTGCCGGCGCCGATCACCAAGCGCCTCTACGAAGACCTCAACCGCATCGCCAACTCGAACGATGTCAGCGAGAAACTGCTCGACCTGGGGTTTCTGGTGGATACGCAGACACCGGAGCAGTTCAGCGCGCAGCTGCGCAGGAGTTTCGAGATATCGGAGCGGATCACGCGTGCGGCGAAGCTGGAGCCGGAATAGGGGTAATTTATATATTGCCCTGACGCTTTGTATCTGCGGCTGACCGGCAAGACACCGGAGGAAGTATTTCCTATTCTGCGGGAAATCAGCGTCGATGCCTGAAATAGGCCGCTTCTACGGCATCATCATCAAAATGTATTTTGGGGACCGCAATCCTCCCTATTTTCACGTGGAATACTAAGGCAACGAGGCGCTAATAAGCATTCATATGCTCGGAGTGATCGCCGGGCAACTGCCACCGCGCTTTGCTTTGTTTGCGCACCGTGATTCAATTCTGCGCTGCATTGATTGTCAGTCATGGAGTGCGTAGCATAGCGATTTGCAAATTCGGGATTGTCGATGCGGCAGCAGCGCCGCGGTTCGCGCAATCGAAATAATCTTCCTGGAGAGCCATCCATGTCCGCAATCCCGCAAAGCATGTCGGAACGCGCCGATGCCCTGGAGCTGGAGCAGATGCGCGCGCTCGATGGCCGCGTCATCGTCAAGTCGCTGCTGTTCCATCTTGCCGAGGGCAGGCAGAGCATGGGGCCACCGGTCAATTACGGGCCGGGCATGCATCTGCATATGGGCGAGGACGCGCGCCTGCCGAAGATGCCCGATAAGCCGACGCTGATGGATTTCTTCAAGCACCGCTTCGCCCAGAGCCGCGGCTTGCAGCACCTGCTGCAAAGCGCCAATCTCGCGCAGAAAAACGGCCTGCCGGAAAAGATGGTGCTGGCCTGTCTGCTGCACGACATCGCCGTGGTGGGTTTCATCCGCTCCGACCACGGCTACTGGGGCGCGCAATTGATCGAGCCCTATGTGGACGAGGAAGTCAGCTGGGCGATACGCATGCACCAGTGCCTGCGCTTCTACCCGGACGAATCGGTCGGCTACGGCTATCCCGATGTGTATGTGCGCATGTTCGGCGCGGATTACAAGCCGGACGCCTACATCGAGGCAGACTACCAGCGCGCCAAAAACCACAAGTGGTATATGTCGGGCCGCATGATATGCGTCAATGATCTGTATTCTTTCGACCCGAACGTGGTGGTGACGCTGGAGCAGTTCGAGGACGTCATCGGCCGCAATTTCAAGCAGCCCAAGGAAGGCCTGGGTAACGACAACACCCCGTCCTCGCACATGTGGCGCACGCTGCGCCGCCCCTGCAATGCTCTTTGATGTGCAGCCAATATCGAAACTGTCTGATAATGGCGGCACCTCCCCTATTTCCCTCAATTCGATGATGCGCAGGTTCCGGTGAAACGACGCTTATATCAGGGCTCGGACTACCGCCGCGCCCAGACCATCGAGGAACTCGAGGGCATTGCGCGCAGACGCCTGCCGCATTTCGCCTTCCAGTACATTTTCGGCGGCGCCGAGGATGAGGTGACGCTGGGGTGGAACCGCAAGGTGTTCGAATCCCTGCGTTTCGTGCCCAATACGCTGGTGGATACCTCCCAGCGCAGCCTGGCCGTGCCGCTGCTGGGGGCGCAGATTCCCATGCCGCTCGTCATCGCGCCGACCGGATTCAACGGGCTGTCATGGCCTGGCGGGGACGTGGCGCTGGCGCGTGCCGCAGCGGCGGCGGGGATTCCATTTTCACTCAGTACTTTTTCCACCTCGCGCATCGAGGATGTCGCCAGGGCCGGCGGCAGGCTGTGGCTGCAACTGTATATCCTGCGCAATCGCGACATCGTGCGCGACCTGCTCACGCGCGCGGCGGCCTCGGGCTTCGAGACACTGGTGGTCACCACCGACGCCAATGTCTCCAGCGGCCGGGAATGGGACAAGCGCAGCTACAGCGCGCCGGGCAAGCTCAGCCTGCGATGCCGGCTGGAAGCATTGCTGCATCCGCACTGGGTCGCGCAGATACTGCGGAACGGCGTGCCGCAGATCGCCAACGTGGTCGATTTCATTCCGCCGGAGCAGCGCAGCACCGCGCGCAGGCAACTGTTCATCTCCAGCCAGGTGCAGCGCGATATCCGCTGGGACGACATCCGCGAGATACGCGGCGCATGGAAGGGCAAGCTCCTGATCAAAGGAGTTCTCGCATTGGAAGACGCTCAGCGCGCGCTGGATCTGGGCGCCGATGGCGTGGTGCTGAGCAACCACGGCGGTCGCCAGCTGGAGACCTGCGTGTCGCCGCTGGAAGTGCTGCCCGGCTTCGTCAGGGAATTCGGCGGCAAAATGACCGTCATCGTCGACAGCGGTTTTCGCCGCGGCGGCGATGTGGTGAAGGCGATGGCACTGGGCGCGCACGCCGTCATGGTCGGGCGCGCGACGCTGTATGGCGTGGCCGCGGCGGGAGAGCCGGGTGCGCGCCACGCATTGCAGATTCTCAATGGCGAAATCGACCGGGTGCTGGGCATGCTGGGGCGCCGCTCTTTCGCCGAAGTAGACGAGAAAATCCTGTTTCGCGGGTGAGGTCGCCGGGCGGTAACGAGGCGATGGCGTTTGTCTGCGCATGATTTTTCTACGCTATTCCATGGCAAGGGATGTCATCGGCTAGCCGCGCTCAAGGCGTCCCTCGACCCGCGGAAATAGCCGTGTCGGAGGTGGTGTCCGACAGTGCGGCATGGCGCATGCGTGCCAGCACGAACGAGAGCATCACGCCCACCACGCAGAACGCGGTGATGCCCCAGAAGCCCCAGGTAAAGGTGCCGGACCGGTCCTTTATCACGCCCAGCGACAGCGCGAAAACCAGCGCGCCGACATTGGCGTAGAGGTTGCTGACGCCGGCGGACATGCCGGTCACGCGCGAGCCCAGGATCTCCACCGGCACGTGAAACAACGGTCCGAAATAAAACTGCAGAAATACCGCGTTGACCGCGATGATCAGCAGCATCAGCGGCGTCCAGGTCACCGTCACCAGCAGCGCCGCGGTGCAGCCCAGGATGAATATCGAGGCGCCGATAACCAGCGGCGGATTTTTCAGCCGGTCCGAGACGTAGCCGCCCAGGGCATTGGAAGGTCCGGTCAGCGCCGCCGCCATGGCCATGATCCAGCCGGTTTCGGTGAGCGTCATGCCGCGATCGGCCACCAGCAGCGAGGGCAGCCAGAAGTTGAAGGAGGTGACCACGCCGAAGCGGATGAACTGCAGCGATCCGCAAATCCACATGATCGGGAAGCGGAACAGCCTGAACGCATCGGTCATCCTGACTTCCTGCTTGGGCGCGACGCGCGTCTTCTCCTTGCCCAGCACGTGATAAAGGGTCGCCACGATGATGCCGCCGATGGCGAAGATCATGAACAACACCCTCCAGCCCAGCGGCTCGACCAGAAGCGGACCGACCAGCGACAGGAATATGTTGCCCGACATGCCGCCGATGGAGAACAGCCCCATTGCGGTGGCCCTGCGATTGGGCGGAAACCACGAAGTGATCAGCACCAGCCCCGGAGAAAACAGCAGTGCCCGGAACACGCCGGTGCATAACTGGTTGAGCAGTGCGCCCTCGAAGGACTGCACCCAGGCGAGATTGAATGACAAGGCGAGGCAGCCCAGCAATCCGGTAAAAAACAGCTTCTTGGCGCCATAGCGATCGGCAAGAAAGCCCGCGGGAATCTGTCCCAGTGCGTAGGTGAGGGTCGCTGCGGCCGAGAGCATGCCGCCCTGCGAAAAGCTCATGTGCAGGTCTTCGCGAATCAGCGGCAGGAACAATGCAATCCCGCCTGCCGCCAGGGATTGGAAGCTCTGGCAGATAATCACCAGCGTAATGGTGAGAGCGGCGTCGTGCTTCGCGGTAGGATTCGGGGCGGCCGGTGCAGTCATCGGTATTCCGTGTCGGTGAAACAAAGCGGGGGCGCATCGCGGTTTTTCGAAAAAGCCGCGGGACGTCCCCGATTCGAGCCATTTTATCGGGTTGATGATTCGAGAGGGCGCAAAGTGAATGCAGCGGACGGGCAGGGCATAGGCAGGGATATTCCTCGCAAGGAGGATCTGCGTTTTCTGTCGGGGGGCGGCCGCTACACCACCGACCTGGATTTTCCGGGCCTCGCGCATGCGGTGATGCTGCGCTCGCCGCACGCGCACGCCAGGATTGCCGGCATCGATAGCGCCAGGGCGCGCGCCATGCAGGGCGTGCTGGCGGTGCTGACGGGCGCGGATGCCGCGGCCGATGGGCTGGGGGTGATTCCGCACACGCAGATTGCCGCAGGGACCGCCAGGCACAGCCCGCATTTTGTGCTGCCGCGCGACAAGGCGCGCTTTGTCGGCGAGGCGGTGGCGATGGTGATTGCCGAAACCGCGGCCGCGGCGCGCGACGCCGCCGAAGCCATCGAGGTCGATTACGAGACCTTGCCGGCATTGAGCGCCACGCCGTTTGCCGTGGCGGAAAAGCAGGCGATAGTATGGGAGGGGTTGGGCGGAAACGTCTATCTCGAGCTTGAGCTCGGCGACGCAGCGGCCACCGAGACCGCGTTCGCCGGCGCTGCGCATGTGGTCGGCATCGACACCTGGGTGCAGCGTGTCACCGGCCTTACCATGGAGCCGCGCGGTGCGGTGGGCCGGTACGATGCGGAGCGCGAGCGCCTGGAACTGCATTGCGGCAGCGGCGGTGTGACGCGCTTTGTCCAGGAGCTGGCGGGAATCTTCGCGGTGCCCCCTGACAGGGTGAGGGTGGTGACTCCCGATGTCGGGGGCAATTTCGGCATGCGCAATCCCTTCTATCCGGAGTACGCGCTGGTGGTGTGGGCCGCGCGCCGCACCGGACGGACGGTGAAATGGGTCGCCGAGCGCGGCGAGGGCCTGCTCTCGGATTGCCATGCGCGCGATCTGTCGGTCCAGGCGGAGATCGCCTTCGACCGCGACCATCGGCTGCTGGCCATGCGCAGCCGCAATACCAGCAACATCGGCGCGCACTTTTACAATTTCGTCGGCCTTGGCAACGGCGTGCAACTGGTCACCAGCCTGTATCGCGTGCCGGTTGCCCATGTGAAGGGCGTCGGTGTGGCCACCAATACCGCATCCACCAGTTCCTATCGCAGCGCCGGGCGTCCGGAGGTGATGTTCGTGATGGAGCGGCTGATGGACATGGCCGCGCTGCAGATGGGCGTCGACCGCATCGAGCTGCGCCGCAGGAATCTGTTGCGCCCGGATGAACTGCCCCATGCCACGCCGCTGGGCAAGACCTTCGACAGCGGCGAGTATGAATCGGCCATGGACATTGCCATGAAGATGGGCGACTGGGCGGGCTATGCCGCGCGCAAGGAAGAATCGCGCCGCCGCGGCAAGCTGCGCGGCATCGGCCTGGCGAACTACATCGAAGCCACCGGCGGCTCGCCCAGGGAATGGACGCGCGTCACCGTGCAGCCCGAGGGGCGTGTGGATGTCGCCATCGGCACGCAGTCCTGCGGCCAGAGCCATGAAACCAGCTTCGCACAACTCGTTAATGAGTGGCTGGGAATACCGGTGGGCGAAGTGCGCATCCAGGAAGGCGACAGCGACGTGCTCAATGTGGGCGGGGGCACGCAGTCGGGCCGTTCCATGCGCTTTGCCGCCATCATCATCAAGCGCGCGAGCGGGGAGATCGAGGCGCGCGGGCGCAGGATTGCCGCCCACGTCCTGGAAGCGGCTGCGGCCGACATCGAATTCGCGCAGGGCTGCTTTATCGTCAAGGGCACCGATCGCACGCTCAGCCTGTATCAGGCCGCCGCGGCCGCAGCGACGAGCAGGGATCTGCCCGAGGACCTGCGCGGACCTTTGGTCGCCGCTGCCGACCAGACGCTCGCGGAGGGCTCATTTCCCTACGGCTGCCATGTCTGCGAAGTCGAAGTCGACCCGGACACCGGTTCATTCGAACTGTTGCGTTACTCGGCGGTGGACGACGTGGGCCGTGCCGTCAGTCCGAAAATCGTCGACGGCCAGACCCATGGCGGCATTGCGCAGGGCCTGGGCCAGGCACTCTGGGAACATTGCCATTACGACAGGGAGACTTCGCAGATGCTGGCCGGTTCCCTGATGGACTACGCCATCCCGCGCGCCGCCGACCTGCCGGCGTTCGACACGTTCATCAGCGAAGTGCCGGCGAGCAATCACCCTCTGGGCATGCGCGCGGGCAGCGAATCGGGCACGCCGCCGGCGCTGTGCGTGGCGGTGAGCGCGATTGTCGATGCCTTGTCGGGTTTCGGTGTGAAGCACCTGGAACTGCCGGTGACCACGGAGCGGATCTGGCGGGCGATCAATGCCCGTGCGCCGACAGGCTGAGCCGCGCGCCGGCGCGGTTCCCCGCGGACTTACCGGGCGCAGGCCTTGTGCAGGCTCAGCGCGATGCCATAATCGCCGAACCGGCAAGCGGTCATGCTGGCCTCAAGCGGCCGGGTCGAGGCGGCACAGGCCCCGAGCAGCGACGCCGCCATCTGCGCGTGCAGCGGTCGCGTCACCGCTCCAATACCAGCAGGGCGTCGAGCGCGTCCACGCCTTCGCCCTCGGGGCGCACCACCAGCGGATTGATGTCTATTTCCTGCAACTCCGGTGTGGCGCGCATCATCGCGGCGAGGATCAGCGCGCAGTTGGCGATGGCGCCAAGGTCGAGCGCGGCGCCGCCGCGCGCACCGGCGAGCACGCCGGCCCCCTTGAGCCGGCGCAATTCGCCGATGATCGCGTCTTCGTCCAGGTCCGGGGCGAGGATGCGCACGTCGTTGAGCGCTTCGGTCCAGATCCCGCCCAGGCCGGCCATCAGTACCACGCCCCAGTCCGGATCACGGCGCGCGCCGAGGATCATTTCGATGCCGGGTGCCGACATTTTTTCGACCAGCACGCCCTCGAGTTTCAAGCCGGGGCGTGCCCGGGCGATGTCGGCGTGCATGCGTTCCCACGCATCCTCCAGCGCCTGCGGGCCGGTGATGTTCAGGGCCACGCCGCCGGCGTCGGTCTTGTGGGCGAGGGCCGCGGCCTGCGCTTTGAGGACTACCGGATAACCAATCGCGGCGGCGATCGCCCCCGCAGCGGCTTTTGTCTTTGCCAGGTCGCCCGCGGGCACGCGGATGCCCGCGGCGGCGAGATGGCGCTTGCCCTCGTACTCGGCGAGCGTCCCCTTGCCCGTGATCCGCGGCAACCCGGGCGAGAGTTTCAGCACCGTCTGTTCTGTGCTCTGCAAGGTGCGTCCATAGCGGGTCAGTAATGCCATGGCGCGCATGGCGCGGTCGACCGACCGAAACCAGGGCATGCCGCTTTTTTCCATGATGTCGTGGAATTCCCTGGTGAGCGCCGAGCGGTCCCCCAGCATCACGAAGGCAATCGGTTTATCGGTGCCCGTCATCAGCGGCAACATGCCTTCGGCCTTGATGATCTGGCTCTTGGGCGCGCCGGCGATCAGGCTGACGATGACACTGCCCACATTCGGGTCGCGCAGCATCACCTCGCAGGTGGTGCTGGCGATGTTCGGCTGCGCGAAACCCGCCGTGGTCAGGTCGAGCGGATTGTCGGCCGAGGCGTAGGCGGGCAGCATGGAGCGCAGCGTCTCGCGCGTCGTGGCGTCGATTGGCGCGAAATCCAGTCCCAGCGAGTCGCAAAAATCCAGTGTGAAACTGCGGATGCCCCCGGAATTGGTGATCACCGAGGTGCCCTTTGCGGTGCCTGCCGGCCAGCGCGCCAGCATCGGGATGACATCGAACATTTCATCCAGCGAATCGACCAGCACCACCGCCTCGCGCGCCAGCAGCGCGCGCATCGCGGCGTAATTGCCCGCCAGCGCGCCGGTGTGCGACATGCCCGATTCGCGCGCCCGTTCGGTGCGGCCCGGGTGCAGCATGACCACGGGCTTGTTCTTCTCTCTCGCGCGCGCCGCCAGTTCGATGAAGCGGCGCGGCTCGCGCACCTGCTCGACGAACAGCACGATGACCTGGGTCTGCGCATCCTCGATCAGGAACTCGAAATAATCTTCCAGGCGGGTGACCGCTTCGTTTCCGGTGGAGACAAGGAGCGTCAGGGACAAGCCCTGGGCCGCCAGCGCATTGCTGACTATGCCGGTCATGGCGCCGCTTTGCGCGATCACCGCCACGCCGGGGCGTTCGCCGGGGTACAGGGTGTCGACCTGATTGAAGGTGAGCGCGACGCGATCGCGATAGTTCACCATGCCGATGCAATTGGGGCCAAGCAATGCGATGTTGCCTTCGTGCGCGGCGGCGGCCAGTTTCTGCTGCTTGGTCCTGCCGTCCTCGCCCATTTCGGCGAAGCCGGCCGCCAGCGCGATGACCCCTCCGGCCTGCCGGCGCGCGCAGGCGGCAATCGAGTCGGCCATGGCAGTCTCCGGTACCACCAGCGCGATGGCGTCGACGCCCGCGGGCAGCTCGTCGATGGTGGGCACGCAGCGGCGGCCGTCGATCTCGCTGCGGCTGCGGCTCACCAGGTGGATTTCACCCGGGTAGCCCAGTTGCAGCAGGTTGCCAAGAAGGATGGCGCCGACGCTGCGCGGATCGGTCGAGGCGCCGACAATGGCGACGGATCGGGGGCGCAGCAGGCGGCGTATCTGCGTCTGCATGCGGGCGCGGTTGGCTTCTGTCATGAGAGTGTCTGCGAAATGAGGAAAATCCAGTGGCACATGGTACGCGATCGACCTGCTCAATGTGCGCGCTGACTGGCGCGGACGCAGGCGTCCCGGGGCTGCTAATATCGCGCTTCGCAAATCAGGCAGATGAGCGCAGGGGCTGCCGGTCACCAGGGAAAATCATGAAAAAAGTGGAAGGTTTGGGTACTGAAAAGATTCTGGCGCATTCGCAGGACGGCATCGGCTGGCTGCAATTCAACAATGCCGAGAAGCACAACGCGATGTCGCTGGAAATGTCCGAGGGCTCGGTGCGCGCGCTCGAGGCTTTCGCTGCCGACGATGCTGTTCGCGTGGTGGTGTTGCGAGGCCTGGGCGGCAAAGCCTTTGTGTCCGGCGCCGATATCTCCGAATTCGACAAGTCGCGCGCCAACGCCGCGCAGGACAAGCAGTACGCGCAGAAAGCCGGCATTCATTCCACGGTCAAGCAGCTTGCCAAACCCACCATTGCCATGATTCAGGGTTTCTGCATGGGCGGCGGCCTGGCCCTTGCCGCGGGCTGCGACCTGCGCTTTTGCACCGAGGATTCCACCTTTGCCATTCCCGCGGCGCGCCTGTCGATCGCCTACCGGCAGGACTTCCTGCGCTGGGTGACGGACCTGGTGGGTCCGTCCCGCGCCAAGGACATACTTTTCAGCGCGCGGCGCCTCAAAGGGCCGGAGGCGCTGTCGATCGGCCTGGTGAACCGCGTGATCGCCGCAGATCAGCTCGAGGCCGAAACCATCGCCTATGCGAAGACGCTGGTGGACAACGCGCCGTTGTCCATTCTGGCATCGAAGGCCGTCATCGACGAGCTGTTCAAGGATCTTGCGGACCGCGACATGGAAAAATGCGCGCGTGTCGCCACCGCCTGCGCCGACAGCGAGGATTTCAAGGAAGGCCGCAATGCTTTCATGGAGAAACGCAAGCCGGTGTGGCGCGGGAAATAAGCGCGTAGCCCCGCCCCGGGGTGAACAATGCAAACCCGGGCGCCAGGTGCCGTGAGGATATTGGTTGGAGATCGGGATGCTTTGTTGCGAATTCGTTAAAGGGAGCGCTCATGAGTGACATTCGCACCATCCACAGGGCAGCTGCGGGCATCGAAGTCCCGGTGATCGATATCGGCCCCTATCTGCGCGGCGAGCCCGGCGCGCTGGAGAAGACCGCGGCGGCGCTGGGTGAGGCCAGCGAAACCCTCGGTTTCTATTTCATCGGCGGGCATGGTGTGGAGCAGTCCCTCATCGATCGCGTGTTCGACGAAACCGAACGCTTCCACGCGCTGCCGATGGACAGGAAACTCAGCCTCAAGGTCAGCGACGGCAAGATTGTCGGCTTCCTTCCTCCGGGAGGCCAGACGCAACGCACCTCCAAATACGGCAAGAGCATTCATCCGGACACCAGTTCCTCCTATTACATTCGCCAGGAATTTCCCGCCGATCATCCGGACCGGCTCGCCGGCAAACCCTGGGTGTGGGATAACAAGTGGATAGAAGGGCTGCCCGGATTCAGGGAAACCATCGAGGCGTACTACGGCGCGATGTCGGCACTGGTCTACCGCATCCTGCGGCTGCAATCGGTGGCGCTGGGCCTGGGGCCTGATTTTTTGCCCGGGCACGACGCGTTCAAGCCGGCGGTGTTCAACCTGCGCCTGTTGCACTATCCGCCGTGCGAGCAGACCCTCGATGGCCAGTTCGGCATCGGCCCGCACACCGACTATGGCCATCTCACCATTCTGGCTCAGCAGCGTGTGCCCGGACTGCAGATACTCACGCGCGACGAGCAATGGATAGAAGCCCCGGCGCTGGCCGGCCACTTCCTCCTGAATAACGCCGACCTTTGCAGCCGCTGGACCAACGGACGCTTTCGTTCCGCGCCGCATCGGGTCATCAACAAGACCGGCGAGCGCCGCCATTCGATTCCGTTCTTTACCGCGACGCGCCACGACGTGCCGCTGGAATGCCTGCCCACCTGCACCGGACCGGGCAATCCGCCGAAGTACGAGACGACTTCCTACGGCGAGTGGATTGCGCAGATCAACAAGACCAATTACGACTTCATTCGCGACAGCGACAAAAAGTAGATTGCCCGGCGGAGTTCAGCCGCGGGCAGCGGCGCCGATGGTCTGCTGCGGTGAGGCGGACTGCAGGGGAAGGCCGGCGCTCAAACCATCACCGAACCGCCGTCGACCACCATGGTCTGGCCGGTCATGAAAGCCGAATCTGCGCTGGCGAGAAAACTGACCGCACCCACCAGGTCCTCGGGTTGCTCGTCACGGGGTATGGCGCGTGATTTGCGCTGCGAGTCCATTTGTCCGGGGGTGGTCACCCCGCGCGCTATCACACCGTCGGACAGCGTCAGCCCCGGCGCGACCGCGTTGACGGTGATGCCGTCCTTGCCCAGTTCGCGCGCCAGCGAGCGTGTCATGCCGATCAGTCCGGCTTTGCTGGTGGCGTAATGGACGTGCCCGGCGGCACCCTTGATGGCGGTTCCGGAACTGACGATGACAATGCGCCCGCTCCCCTGGCGTTTCATGTGCGGCACAGCGGCCCTGCAGCACAGGTAGGTGCCGATGATATTGACGTTGAGCATGCGGTGCCACTCATCCACTCCGATGTCCTCGAAGCCGCCCTCTTTGGTGCGCGCGAAATAGGCGGCATTGTTGACCAGAATGTCGATGCGCCCGAATACACGGATGGCGGTCTCGGCAAGTCGCGCGACATCATCCTCGCTGCAAATGTCGGTGGTAACGCCGATCGCCCGCTTGCCCTGCGCGTCGATCTCGGCGGCAGAGGCCTCGGCGTTGCGCAGGTCGGCGATGACGATGTTCGCACCGTCTGCGGCGAGACGCTTGGCGAAAGCTTTGCCCAGGCCCATGCCGCCGCCGGTGATTATTGCGGTCTTTCCCAGGATGCTCATGATTAATCCACCAGTGGCACTCTGGCGTCTTTGATGATTTTCGCGTACTTGGCAATATCGCTCTGGTATTTAGCGGTGAATTCTTCGGGTGAGGTGCCGGCCGCCTCGCCGCCCCAGCCGGGCAGGCGCGCGACGACGTCGGGCATCTTCAGAACGCGGGCGGTTTCGCTGGCGATTTTGTTCACGACGTCCCTGGGCATTCCGCCCGGGCCGAAAAAGGACACCCAGCCGACATAAGTCACATCGGGGAAACCTGCCTCGGTGGTGGTAGGCACGCCGGGGAAACCGGCGCCGCGCGTCAGGCCGGTCACCGCGATGGCGCGGATCCGGCCGGCGCGCACGTGTTCGGACGCGGTAACGGGAGCCGAGAAGGCAAACTGGATCTCGTTCGAGAGCAGTGCCGGCAACACGCCGGCGTCACCCTTGTAGGGAACGGAGACGATATCGATGCCGGTGGCAAAGCGCAGCATTTCGGCGGTTATGTGCGGCGAGACGCCCAGCCCGGTGTGGCCGTAGTTTAGTTTGCCCGGCTGCGCCTTGGCCACGGCCACCAGTTCCTTCAGCGTACGCGCGGGCAGGTCGTTGTTGATCGTAAGGACCAGGTAGGTCCCGATGATCTGGGTGATCGGCGTGAAATCCTTGATCGGATCGAATGGCAGCTTGCGAAACAGGCCTGGCGCAACGGCATGGCCGGTGGTGGTGATCAGCAGTGTATAGCCGTCCCCGGGGGCCTTGGCCACCGCATCCGCGCCGATATTGCCGCCCGCGCCCGGGCGATTGTCCACTACCACCTGCTGGCCCCATGCGTCGGTGAATTTTTGCGCGAAGGTGCGGCCCGTGGTGTCCACCGACCCACCGGCGAGGAAAGGAACGACGATGCGGATCGGCTTGGAAGGGTAGGCCTGCGCCAGCGCGGCCTGCCCGGTGGCCAATGCCAGGGTCGCGATCCCCGCGCCCAAAACTGCCTTCCTGAACAATCTCATTGTCTTTCTCCTTGAGTATTTGCTGCCTGTCCGCTGGTCGTGCGGTGAAATAAAGATGTCTTTTTGACCCGCGGCGACCGTATCACCGGATTGTCACGCAGTCAATTGTCGGGGGATGCATCGGCGGATGCTCGCCATCTGAGGCGGGCTGGTTTCAGGCAGGTCCGATATTTTATTTTTTTCGAACCATGTCGCGCCGCTTGACTCGGCATCCCCCGGGGCGAATTTCCTCAACCGAACTGGTAGTCGTGAAACACCTGCTCCGCGGTCAGCAGTTCGTAGGTTCCGTCGGGCAGTTTTCGCGAGGTTTCCTTGAGCCGGTAGGTATTGTGGCCGCAGGTCCAGCAGTCGAAATTGCGCATGGCAGTGCAAAGGCAGGTCTTGTCCGGAACCGAGATCCGTTTGGCGCCGGGATGCGCGGCCACTTCCCGGTTATAGGCCATGATGTAGGCGCAGCTGCCCTTGCCGTCGAGCAGGTAGCCATAGGCCTCGCAGTTGGGCCGGATGCCCGCGCCGATCGCCGGACTGCCCTTGAGCATGCGCATCGGATAGCCGGTGGGCGAGATCAGGTTGACCTCGATGTCATCTTCGCTGGCGTTGAAATATTCCTGTTTTACCGCATCCGGCAGTCCGCATTCGCGCGTGACCGTAAAGCGGGTGGCAACCTGCACCGCGGCCGCGCCTGCCTCGAGGTACGACGCGGCATCGCGGCCGGTGAAAATGCCGCCGGCCGGAATCAGCGGAATGTCCAGCTTTTCCGCCTGCAGGTAGGCGTGGATTTCGGCAACGATGGTGCGCAGATCGTAGGCCGTCCAGTCCATGCCGAAGCCGAGATGGCCGCCGGCAAGCGGGCCTTCGACAACCACGTAATCGGGCAGGCGATCCAGGCGCGCATTCTTGCGCAGAAACAACTGCAGGGCCCGCAGCGAGGACACGATGATGCCGAGTTTGGCATCGCGAAAGCGCGGATGGTCCGCCATCAATGCGAACGATCCCAGGTGCAGCCCCGCTGACAGGGTGATTCCGTCGACGCCGACATCCAGCGCCGTGCGCAGGCGCACCTGCAGCGTCTCGCGCGGTGCGTTCATCGTCAGCTTTTCCATGCAGTTGATGAAGATCATGCCGCTGCCGCGTTTGGCATCCATGGTCCGACCGACATGGTTGCGCGTGGCCTCGGCGAGACGTTCCAGATTGAACAGCACCGAGGACTTGTCGGAATTCGCCGCATTGTGCTTGTACAGCTTGGCCTTCTCGCTGACGAAGCGCGTCTGAAAACGCGTGTCCGACACCGCCGGAACCATCGCGTCGGATATGTGCCCGATCCCGCCCAGGCGCGCACCTTCGAGCGCCAGTCCGGCAGCGGAGATGTCGACGCCCATTCCGCCGATGACGATCGGCACCAGTTCATGCTTTCCCAACCTAAGCCGGAAATTATCTACACTTTTCATTGTCATGCCCGAGGTAAACGCGATACCGGAGGATAGTGACCCCTGTTGATGAAAACCGCCCCACGGGCCAGAAAGCCTTCAAGGGCAACTCACTTCGGCGGTCGCTGTGGGTTCATGAAAGCACCGGTCGCTTTCCTGACCAGATTTTTGTTCGTTCCCCCCATCCGACCCCGATGATACCGGCATTCAATCATGCAATGCACCAGGGTATCGGCTGTCAGCGCGCGCCAGCCCGGGCCGGATGCCGTCTGATCCCGCCGCAAAGACCATGCTTCGTTCCCTGCCATTCGGGCAAATCGTTGCTCAACAATGCCCGCGGCCGGGCGGCGCTGATAAGGCCACGTTAGAATCGTCGGCGATTCTTCGTCGCCGCAAGCCTGATTGGCTCTTGTTTGCCGGATCCAGAACAACGAATTACCTGCCGGAGGCGCATGGCCGCCGGCGTCATTACAGACCTCAGGGAGATGCCATGGTCACCGTCGCCGAAATCGTCGCGAAAACTCTGCGTGCCTATGGCACCACGAATTACTTCTGCCTCACCGGCGGTGACAGCGAATTGTGGGTGGCGCTGACCGATGCCGGTATCCGCATTGTCAACTGCCGCAGTGAAAATTCGGCGGTTTACATGGCAGACGGCTATGCGCGCGTTTCCGGTCGTCCCGGATTCGTCTATGGCCAGCGCGGACCCGGCGTGGCCAATGTGGCAGCTGCCATGGCCGATCCCTACTGGGCGTTCAGCCCGGTTGTATCGCTCACCACCTCCATCATGAACCGCTCGCGCGACCGTTATGAATACCAGGACGTCGACGGCATGCCGATGCACGCACCCACGACACGCTGGAACAAAAGCCTCTCGGCGCCGCAGCGCGCCGGTGCCATGACGCGCGCCGCCATCCGCGCGGCCACCGGCCCGGTGCCGGGGCCTGTGCACTTCGAGATACCCGCCGACATGCTCGGCCTGGATTGCGGTGAAAGTGAAAGTTATCAGGAGGAGTCGCTGGGAACCGTGAATTCACGCCGCCTCGCGCCCGACCTCGCGCGGATCCCGGAATTGATCACGCGGCTGCTGCAGGCCGAGCGTCCGCTGATACTCGCCGGCAACGGTGTGATTCTCGCCGAGGCCTGGGAGGAATTGAGTGCACTTGCTGAAGCGTTGAGCATACCGGTGGCGACCACGCTGGGAGGGAAGGGGGCGATCTCGGAAATGGACAGCGACCTCGCGGTGGGCGTTATCGGACGGTACTCGCGCCGCGTGGCCAACGATACGGCGAGCGAGGCCGACATGGTGTTCGCGGTGGGCACGCGCTTCGGTGGCCTGGCGACCAACGGCTGGCAGTTGCCTTTTCAGCACAAGCGCATTCTGCAACTGGATGCCGATCCCCAGGTGATCGGGCAGAACTACCGCGTGGAGTACAGCCTGGTGGGTGACGCCAGGCTGACGCTGGCGGCGGCGCTGGCGGAAATCAAGGCGCGCGGCGCCACGCGCGGCAGAACGCCTTGGGCGAAAGGCGTGGCCGCTCGCCTGGCCGGATGGAAAACCGCGGCGCAGGCGATGTCGCTGCAAAAGCCGCCCGACGGCCTGCACCCGGCTGAAGTGGTGGCCGCGCTGCGCACGGTGATGAAGCGCGAAGACCTGCTTGCGGCGGATACCGGTGCCATCGCGGCATGGGCGGGAACGCTGTTTCCGACCCCGGCAGGCCGCTGCATGCTGCGCTCGGCAGGTTCCCTTGGCTGGGTGCTGCCCGGTGCCCTGGGTGCGGCGCTGGCCGCACCGCAGAGAAAGACGGTGGCGTTATCCGGTGACGGCGGGCTGCTCTATCACATCGGCGAACTGGAGACCGCCATCCGCTGCGACATTCCGCTGATGATCGTGGTGATCAACAACCGCGCCTTTGCCTCCGAGTACCACCTGCAAAAGCGCAGCAAGAGCGGCCGCATCATTCCCGAGGTGATCGATTTTTCGGATGCGGATTTCGGCGCCATCGCGCGCGGCTTCGGCGCGCACGGCGTGCGCGTCACGCGCAGTGAAGAACTGTTGCCGGCGCTGCGCGAAGCCTATGCGCTGGGCCGACCGGCCCTGGTGGATGTGCTGTGCAGCAAGGATACGCCGGCGCCATCGGCATCCTATCGTGGCGACAGCCTGGTATAGCGCCGGGTATCCGCAAAAACTTCTTCAGCGGGATGGCTGCCGACAAGAGCGGGCATTGTGACCCCACCGTTTTTTGGCATCACTCTTGTTACGGTTCAGGCCGACTTTACATTCCGCAGGGAACAAAGACTTCTGCTCCCTGGCGCGGAAAAGGCATTCATTTTCGCCCTCAGGCAGTCTCCAGAATCCGCGCCCACGTTTGCGCATTCAGGCTGTGCGCTTTGCCGAAACCGGCGATAAAGCGCACGGAGCGCGGACTGATGGTGAAAAGCGAAAAGTCAGGCAGTTCGAACATCTGCCGGGCCGACGGGAAGCGCTCGAGATAGGCGGATTTCCCGGACGCATACCGGTCGCTGTTGGAATCCAGGCGGGTTGCATCTCCCTGCGCCGTCACGCGGGGCAATGCCTGGGGTTGAATGGCGGTGCCGTCCTCTGCAACGGCCCCTTCGGCGGTCGTGACCATGAGGCTTACGCGCGGATGTTCCAGCATCTGGCGCGTATGCGCCGAGAGGCCGCTGACATGAATCAGAAAATCCGCGCCTGTGCCATGCAGTACGTAGGGGGCCATGGAGACGAAGGGGTCGCCTGCGTCCAGCGTGCCCAGCGCCGCGACGGTGCGGTTGCGCACCAGCCGGCGCAGCAGGTCATTCAGAGTGTCATCCATAAGCGGCTTCCTTTTCTATGGGGAGTCCAGGCCGGCCCGGTGCGAAGCCGGCGAAGAAAATCCATGGTAGCGTAACTGCTTTCATGCGGGGGGGGCGCTGATTGACGCGATGTGATTCGCGGAATATCCGCCGATACCAGCAGGATGCTGGTCGCCCCGGAGGTGACGGTCTTTTACCCGCGCTGGGGCGTGGAACTGTTCAACATGAGTACCGAGGAGTTCAGCGCGCGTTACCTTGCCGATATCGATAAATTCACGCGTATCATTCGCGATGCGAAGATTGCGCAGATCGATTGATCCGGCAGCCTGATCGGGACGATTGATCCTGCCGGCATCCGGCGCGAACCGGATGCGTTGACGTCGCGAGGTGTGAATTGCCGCGCCAGCGTTCCTTTTTTTACTGATACCTGAAAATCATGCCAACACCCATAGCCATTATCGACGCCGAGGCCGATTTCTATCATGCCAAATTGTGTGCGGCTTTCCCCTCGGTGGAATTCCGCAAGGCCGCGGGGCGCGAGTTCGTCACGCCGGCGTTTTTGAAGGACATCGAGGCCATCGTCGCGCTGGGGACGCACCGTGTCTTCGATGAGGAGTTGCTGCAGTGGGTGCCCGGCCTTCGCTGGATACAGGCCCTGACCACCGGGACCGATGCCGTCACCAGCCTCAAGTCGCTCAAGCCGCAGGTCGTGATCACCACCAATACCGGAATTCACGGCCCGCAGATGTCCGAGATGACCTTGATGCACATGCTCAACCTCACCCGCATGGCCACGACGATGTGGGACAACCAGAAGCAGGGGAAGTGGGTGCGGGTGCCGCAGATTCGCCTGTGTGAAAAGACCGTGGTGATCGTGGGCGTGGGATCGATCACCGAAGCGCTGGCGCCGCGCTGCAAGGCACTGGGGATGAAGGTGCACGGGGTTTCTT
Source organism: uncultured beta proteobacterium (assembly GCA_903859155.1). Taxonomy (GTDB): domain Bacteria; phylum Pseudomonadota; class Gammaproteobacteria; order Burkholderiales; family SG8-39; genus 2-02-FULL-62-17. The sequence continues at coordinate 21,237 of CAIOLO010000009.1, read as the reverse complement.
CCACCATGCGCGAGGTGCCCGGCATCGACCGGATGCATCCGCGCGAGGAACTGCAGGAGGCTGCGGCGCTGGCGGATTTCCTGGTGATCATGGTGCCGCTGACGCCCGAGAACACCCGGCTGATAAGCGCCGGGATCATTGCGGCAATGAAACCCAGCGCCTACCTCATCAACATGGCACGCGGCGCGGTGGTCGACGAGGAGGCCATGATCGCGGCACTTCGCGCCGGGCGGATCGCCGGCGCGGGTCTCGATACGGCGACCAAGGTGCCGCTGCCGCCGGATCATCCCCTCTGGCATGTGCCCAACGTGCTGATCTCGCCGCAAGTGGGCGGGGGCAGCGAAGTCAACCATCAGTTGAGCCTGCCGATCATCGAGAAGAACATGCACTGTTTTCTCGAGGGGCGCTTTGGCGACATGATGAACCGGGTCGCACACTGAGCGGGCCTGGGCCCAGGTGGCGATCCGGCGTTTCCATCGGTGAAGGAGAAATGTATGAAATCCATTGCAATTGATGCGTCGCGCACATTCGCGCTGGTGATCTGCGCCTGCCTGCTGGCTGCGCCGCCGGGTGCACGCTCCCAGGATTACCCGACACGGGATATTCGCGCCATCAGTCCGGTTGCAGCGGGTTCCGGCGGCGATATCCTGGTGCGTTATTACAGCGACAAACTGTCCCGGTTGTCGGGCAAGCCGGTGATTGTCGACAACCGCGGCGGTGCGCAAGGGGTGGTGGGCACCGAGGTCGCCGCGCATGCCAAGCCGGATGGTTATACGCTGCTGTTTACGCCGGCCAGTTCGATGCTGGCGGCGCAACCCCATTTTTTCAAGAAGCTTCCTTTCGATCCATTCAAGGACTTCACCTCCGTTGCGCCACTGGCGTGGCTGCCGTTTGGCATCGCGGTGGAGGCCAAGAGCCCGATCAGGAGCGCGGCGGATCTGGTTGCACACCTGAAGAAGAAAACCGGCGACGGCATCTACGGCGCGGGCAACAATTCCGGCATCGGCACCGCCGAGCTGTTCAAGGAAATGGCCGGCCTGCGGACACTGCAGGTGCCCTACAAGACCGCGGCGCAGGGCCTGGCGGCGCTGCTGGACGGGCAGATCGATTTCCTGGTCTGGGACGCCACATTCATGAGCGGACACGTTCGCGCCGGGCGCATCCGCCTGGTCGCCGTGACCTCGGCCAAACGGTCCGGTTCCCTGCCGGAGGTGCCGACCATGATGGAATCCGGCTTTCCCGGTTTTGAGATCAGTTCCTGGTGGGGGCTGGTGGTGCCGGCAGGCACGCCGCGACCGATTGTCGACAGGCTTGCCGCGTGGATGCACGAAATCAGCGCCATGGAAGAAACCCGGGCCTTCCTGGCGAAAGTGGCGACCGACGTGATGGACGGAACGCCCGAGCAGATGGCGGTGATGCTCAAGCAGGAATATGACCGCTGGGGGCGCATCGTGAAACTTGCGAAAATAGAACCCCAATAGCATTTACCGGTGCGACCATTGCGCTTCAACTGCGGTGGTCGCCACCGCGCATTTCCCGCTGTCCGCAACCACGCATCAATATCCATGAGGAATTCAGCATGACGACTCAGGTGAGCTTTGTCTCCGACGGCCTTAAACTTTCCGCACTGCTGCATGTCCCGCCGGATCTCAAGCCGGGTGAGCGGCGACCGGCCTTCATCGTCATGCACGGTTTTGGCGGCAGCAACCAGGGCGGGCAGGGAGCCTGGGCGGCCAAGGCCCTGGCCAGATGGGGCTATGTTTGCCTGCAGTTCGAATTCCGCGGTTGCGGCGACAGCGAAGGCGAGCGTGGCCGCCTCATCTGCACCGAGCAGGTGGCCGACACCTCGAACGCCATTTCCTACCTGGAGGGCCGCGCCGAGGTGGACCCGAAACGCATTGCGCTGTGCGGGTCGAGCCTGGGGGCGGCGGTGGCCATTCACGCGGCCGGCAGCGATAGCCGGGCGGCGGCGGTGATTTCGCAGGGAGGCTGGGGCAATGGCGAGCGCAAGTTCCGCCAGCAGCACCAAGGGCCGGAGTGGGAGCGCTTCATGAAACAGCTGACCGACGGTATCCGCCAGCGCGCGGCCACGGGAAAATCGCTGATGGTGCCGCGCTACGACATCGTTCCCATACCGCCGCGGCTTCGCGAATACATCAGCAAGGACCCCAAGTCGAGCATGGAGTTTCCGGCGGAGACGCCGCTCAGCATGTTCCTGTTTCAGCCCGAGGAGATGATCGGCCGCATCAGCCCGCGCCCGGTGTTACTGCTGCACGGCGCGGGTGATTCCGTCACCCCGGCGGCGGAATCGATGGAATTGTTCAAACGCGCCAGGTCGCCGGTGGAGTTGCACCTCATCGACGGCGCGGATCATTTCATGTTCGCCGAGGAGAATTTGCGCGTGGTCAATCTGGTGCATGATTGGGTGGATCGCTATTTCCCGCTGAAGACCTGATCGCCGAGCGGGGGGGGCGTACCTCCCGGCTTGATGCATTGCATGACCACGATTGACGGGCCAATTCCTTGACGTTCAGAATCCTGATTTGTCTGGCGCTGCTGAACCAGTCTCTCAAGACCGGCAGCAACGTCACCATATTGCTCACGGCCCTCAGCCAGCATGCTTCGCCGCTGATGGTAGGCGCGCTGACCGCGGCGACCGGCATTTTTCCCATGCTGTTCGCGGTTTCCATCGGACGCCTCAACGACCGCTTCGGCGCGCGGGTGCCGATGCTGGCGGGGTCGGTGCTGGTGGCGCTCTCAACGCTGCTGCCGACCGTCTGGCCCGGATTGCCCGCGTTGTTTGTCACCGCCACGATGATCAGCCTGGGCGCCATGGCGTTCGGTGTGTCGGCGCAAAGCACCGTGGGACAACTGAGCACGTCAGCGGACCGGGCGCGCAATTTCAGCTGGCTGTCGATGGCTTTTTCCTCCGGCGGCATCGTCGGGCCGATGCTTGCCGGGGCGATCATCGATTTTGCCGGGTATGAGACGGCGTTCGTGGTGCTGGCATTCCTGCCGGTGATTAACCTTGTCGTGGTGGCTTCCGACAAAATGGTGCTGCCCAGGCCGAACGCAGATGCGGTCGTGGCAGCCGGCGAGGGCAAGGTTGCGAAGCGCGCGCTCGATCTGCTCGCCAACCCGCGCATGCGCATCATCTATCTGCTCACCGCGCTGCATGTGAGCGCGTGGGAACTGATCTCCTTTCTGGTGCCAGTCTATGGCGCGGGTATCGGCCTGTCGGCAAGTTCCATCGGCCTGATCCTCGGTGCGTTTGCGACCGCGACATTTTTTGTGCGAATCATCCTGCCGATCTTCACGCGGCGCTACACCTCGCTCGGACTGATCAGGGCCTCGCTGATTCTGGCAGGAATCCTTTCGGTTATTTTTCCGCTGGTGACCAGCGTGCCGATGCTGGTGGGCCTGGCATTCATCCTCGGCATGGGCCTGGGGGTCACGCAGCCGCTGGCCATGTCAGTGCTGCACGAGTCGGCCCCGGACGGCCGAGCCGGCGAGGCCGTCGGCCTGCGCACCGCGGTGGTCAATTTGAGCGCCACCACCACGCCGATCATCTATGGCGCGCTGGGCGGCGCGCTCGGCATGCTGCCGGTGTTCTGGGCCAGTGCGGTCGGTATCTGGGTGGCAGTCTGGGTACTCAGGTGAGCCACAGCAACAAGCGGCGCGCCAGGCAGGCGACCCGTGTGGAAAATCTCCCGCTTACTGAGGCGTGATACCCGAGAGCTTTGCCAGCTTCGCATATTTCTCCAACTCAGCGGCGAGAAATCTTTCGAAAGCCTCGGGCGGCTCGCCCGAAGGCGCTTCCATTTCCAGGCCCTGCGAGGTCATGAATTTCCCGCGCAAGGCCTCATTGGCAAGCAGGCGCCTGGAGACCTCCGCATTGAGACGCTGCACGATCGGTTTGGGCGTGGCCGCCTGCGCGCACAGGCCGAACCATGTCACCACCAGCGGAAAGTCGAGGCCCGGCGACTCAAGGTAACTGGGAACCTCAGGCATTTGCGCGACTCGTTTGCCCAGCATGATCGCCAGCGATTTTATTTTGCCAGCCTTGGCGGCTGCCGCGGCGGGACCGACGGCGAAATAGGCGACCTGAACGTCCCCGGCGAGCAGCCCCTGCCATGCGAATGAAGCCCCCTTGTACGGCACGTTGAGGAACTGAATGCCGCGGCTGTTCTTCAACCACTCGATGTAGAAATTAGAAGCGCTTGCCGCGCCGAAAGAACCCCAGGCGATGGAGCCGGGCCTTGAGCGAGCCAGTTCGAGCAGTTCCGGCAGCGTGCCAACCGGCAGCGAGGGACTGACGTGCAGTGCCGATACGAGAAAGCCGTAATGCACCACTGCCGCCAGATCGCGGACCTGGTAAGGCATGGAGGCATGCACAAACGGGTTGATCGACATGATCTGTTGATCGCATCCGGTGAGGTTATAGCCATCGGGCGCGGTCTTTGACCCGGCCTCGGCGACGATCATGCCATCCGCACCGACCCGGGTTTCGACAACATAGGGTTGTCCCAGTGCGGTGGCGAGTTCCTGCGCCGCACCCCGCGTCACCAGATCGCCGGGTCCACCCGCGGCCCAGGGCGAAAATATCCGCACCGGTTTGGCGGGATAGCTTTGCGCGGCGGCAAACTGAAAGGCAAGCGCCGACGCCAGGATTGCGGTGGTGCGCAGCATGGTCTTCATGGAACCTCCGTATTCAGAGTGCTTCAGGGAAAATGCCGTCTAACCGGGAATTACCTGAAGCAGCAGGTGACTCGGTCGCGAGGCATCGTGATAAAAGGTGTCGGTGCCACGCAGATGTCCGATGTGGTGCTGCCCGTCGAACGACATGAGTTCCAGGCGCAGGCGGTGCCCGGCTTTGAACACCCAGCAGGTGGGCCAGATCTCGATGTCGAATTCATATACCTTGCCCGGCTCGATGGGTTGCGGATTCTCGTGCGTGTGATAGGGCGCGAGCGGCGTGCTGCGCGCCGGATCCAATGCGCGGTGCGAGGCCTTGAGCCAGCCCATGGTGACTTTGCGCGCTGGTGCGGCCACATCGAGCAACTTGTGGGCGGCCGCCATCTCGGGCGATACCGGCGCCATGTCCATGATGTTGGCGATGAACTGCATGTCCTTTGCTGTCGAGGAGGCCCACAGCTTGAGCACCACCGGGCCGGTGACTTCCATGTCCTTTTCCATTGGCGCGCTGGTAAAGGTCACCAGGCGGCGCGTGGTGTGCTGGAAGCCGGCCTTGCCGAACACGTTGGTGCCGATGCCGGGGATCGACCACTGCGGATCGGGCGTCACATACGATGTCGGGGCGCTGCCGGCGTCAGGTTTGTCCCATGCCAGCGAGCCGTCGTTGAGCGAATCGACCGCGCCGGACCTGGCCGGGTTGAGGTAGAGGCTGCGGGTCTGGGCGCGCTTGAGCGGCCATTCCATTTCCTCGCGAAAGCCCCCGCCACTGCGAACAAAGATGCGCACCGGCGGCTCTTTCATGATGCCGTTGTCGATCCCCTTCAACCAGTAGTCGTACCAGCGAACCAGTTCCTTTTCCACGACTTCCTGCAGGAAGAGTTTCTGCGCATCGCCGGTATTGACCATCAGCTTTTTCGGGCCCGAGGTCTGCATGAATCCCTGCAGGTTTCCCAGCAGGTGCACGCCAAGCCCCTCCCATCCGCCGATGGTAAACGCGGGGACCTTGATGGCGGCCAGGTCGGCACGGCGCGATTTCCAGTAATCATCGAAGGTGGGGTGCAGCGAGATCTCGCGCGTGTAGTCGTAGTCCATGTAGTCGTCGCGCCGCGGCCGCTCCTCGTAGTCGAGAAAATGCCGGTAGCGCACGCTGTTGTTCCACCAGTGGTTGTTGAAGCCGATCGCAAGTATTCCGCCCTTGTAGACAAAATGGCGGTAGATGTCGGCACCGGCGTCATAGGGGGCGATGCAGGCAAGATGCGGCGGATTGTGCTGCGCCGCCTGCCACTGGTTCATGCCGTAGTAGGACTCGCCGATCATGCCCACGCGCCCGGTGGACCAGTCGCGCGTTCCGGCCCACTCGATCATTTCGCAATAATCGCTCTGCTCCTTCGGTCCCCAGACATCGTAGGTGCCTTCGGATTTGCCGCTGCCGCGCACGTCGGCATGCACATAGACATAGCCGCGCCCGACCCATTTGCCGATGTCGCCGGTTTCGCGATACCGGTACATGCTCGAGGAGGGCAGGTCGACCGTGTCCTTTATGTAGGGAGACGCGGCGAACAGCACCGGGTATTTGCCCGGGGTTTTCGGACGGTAGACATCGCAGGCGATGCGCACACCGTCGCGCATCTTCACCATCACGTCTTTTTCAACGATGGTGCCTTCGGGCAGGGGGCCGTCCCCCAGATGAACTATCGGGGCATTCGCCATTTTTCTTCTCCTCCTTGAATTTCAAACCGGCCTGCGGAAAATCCGCGGCCGCGGGTAGCGGTGTTGCGGGCAGGGTTCAGCCGGGTGCCAGCGTTGCCCTCAAAAAGGCGGTGGTCACGGCCCAGGATGTCAGGCTGGACTCGAAATCGGCGGGGCTTTCTTCGCGCGTCTTGCCAAGGAAGCCGTGTCGCGCCTGCGGATAGTGAATCACCGCAGCCGGTGTTGTCGCCTGGCGCGCATCCAGGGCCGCGCGCAGGCGCTGCAGCGATGCATGCGAGGTCAGGTTGTCCTTGCCCGGATAGTGGACCTGCACCGGACAATCGATCTGGTCCGCGAGCGGCGGCAGATCCATGGCATTGGCAGGGCGCGGATCGCGCATCGTCGGGTAGAAGGCCGAGGCCGCCTTGACCCGCGGGTCGCTGGCGGCGAGCAGCAAAGCCATGCGTCCGCCCATGCAGAATCCGAGCACGCCAACGGTGTTGAGTCCCAGCTTGTCCTGCATGGTATCGATCCAGCTGCTTTGCTCGCGCAGCGCGTCCCCGTCCATCAGCAGGGTTTCGGAAATCTTGGAGCGTTCTTCGCGCGACATCGCCGGATCGTAGGCCGAGTAGGGGTCCCAGGCGAGCGCGGCGAGGCCCGCCTCGGCGAGGCGCGTCAATTGCTCGTCTGTGGCCAGTACCAGTCCCACGGCCGAGGGCAGCAGCAGCACGCCGGCGCTGCATTTCCCCCAGGGTTTCGCGAAACGCGCATGCAGGCCCTTGCGGTGGATATCCTTGATGATGATCTTCGCCATTATTTTCCTTTGAAAGGTATTCGAAACAGGGAAGGCGGCCGGGCATGATCCGGATGATTGATTTACTCTAACGCATTGCCGGACCTTTTTTCAAGAACAAGATCGGGAGTCTCCAAATGCAGCAAGCGGCGGGAAAATCCAGCATCTCCTGGGATCCGGAAAAATTCGGCGTGCGCACGCTGGTGTCGCGCCTGATGCAGGCTCTGGGCAGCAAGGACGGCCGCGAGATCGTGCTGGAGATTGAAGCATTGCGCGATCAGGGCCTGGTCGACCGGCTTGAGGACGGCGATTACTACCTGAAAAAATGACGGCACAGAGCATGGCGCGCGCGCGCGGTATTCGGCTGGTCTTGATTGCGGTGCTGGCGGTCGCAGCGCCGGCATTTTCGCAGGCTTATCCGGCCAGGCCGATCCGCATGATTACGCCTTTTCCGCCGGCAGGATCGCTGGATGTGGTCGGACGCGCCGTGGTCAGCCGCCTGAGCGCGGCCATGGGGCAGCCGGTGGTGCTGGAGAACCGGCCGGGGGCCGGCGGCGTGATCGGAACCGAGGCGGTGGCGCGCTCGGCGCCGGATGGCTACACGCTGTTGTTGTCGTCAGCGAGCACCCATTCCATTGCACCGGCCCTGAACCCGAAGCTGCCCTATGACCCGATCAGGGATTTCACCCCGGTCATCGAGATCACTCCGGGCGGTATCAGCGTGCTGATCGTGGCCCCTTCCGCGCCCTGGAAAAATGCGGGCGAAATGATCGCCTTTGCGCGCGCCAATCCCGGCAGGCTGTCCTTCGGAACCGGCGGTGTGGGTACGGTGCCGCACCTGACCACCTCGGCGCTCGCCGCATACGCCGGTGTGGAGTTGCTGCATGTTCCTTACAAGGGCGCGGCACTGGTGATGCCGGACCTGATGGCGGGCCGCGTCTCATTCATGTTCGATAGCATTATTTCCGCGCAATCGCATGTCCAGGGAGGAAAAGTGCGTGCGCTGGGCGTCAGCGGCGGCAGGCGTTCGGCCCTGTTGCCCGAGATCCCCAGTCTTCCCGAGTCCGGACTGCCGGGATTCGAACCGCCCGGCGCCTATATGGGCCTGTGGGGCCCGGCGGCATTGCCCGCACCGGTCACCGCGCGCCTCAACGGCGAGATGAACCGCATGCTGCAGTCGCCGGACATGCACGAACAGATGAGCAGGCTCGGCATCGAAGCTGCGGGCGGAACGCCCGAGGCTTTCGGCGAGCACGTCAGGCTGGATCGCATCCGCTGGACCGAGGTGGTTGCCAAGACCGGGCTGAAACTCGAATAAGCGGCTACTTTTTGTCGAGCGGCGTGTGCCCGCCCGAGCTGTTCTGGTAATCGCGCCGGCTGGATTCGGGCAGGCACAGTTCCTCGATTTCGCGGATCCGGTCTGCATTGAATATTTTTTTCAGGTCGGCAGCGCCGGCCGGATGCTTTGCCACCCCGGCCGCCCAGTCGTCGATGGCCTGTGAGCCGCGCGCCTGCATGTCGTTGAGCATCTGCCAGGCCGCCTGCATGCCGGCCGAAGCGGCAATGGTGGGGTGCAGCAGTATGCGCAAGCCGCGACGCTCGAATTCATCCAGCGAGGGAGTGGGCCTGATGCCCCCCCACGAGGCCAGCATCGGAACGGAAATTCTTGCGCAAGCCTGTTCCACCTGATCCAGCGTGCGGATCGAGTTCAGCCAGACAATGTCCGCACCGCCGACGCGGGCGTAGGCAATGCAACGCTCCACCGCGTCCTCAAATGAACCGCCCTCAGACCCCAGCGAATCGGTGCGCGCGCAGATGACGAACTGCGGGTCCAGTTCATTGCGTGCCGCCACTGCGGCCTTGAGTTTGCCGACGTTCTCCTCGATGGAAATGCAGCGCCGGCCGGCCCCGGTACCGGATTTCTTGGGTGCTTCCTGGTCCTCGATCTGCAATCCGGCAACACCGGCATTGAGCAGTTCCTGCACCGTGTAGTGCACGTTTACCGCATTGCCGAAGCCGGTGTCCGCGTCCACCAGGATGGGCATGGGAGTGACGCGTGCCATATGCCTGGCATGATCGGCCACATCGCGCAATCCGAGGATGCCGTTGTCGGGTACGCCAAGCAGAAACGCCGACATCTGCGAACCGGCGAGAAAGAAACACTCAAAGCCCGCCAGTTCCGCCATGCGCGCGTACACCGGACTGAATCCGCCCGGCATCACCGAGAGCTTGTTGCGCGCGATGACCTGGCGCAGGCGCAGGCGTTTGTCGGTTGCCGACAGGGGTGTTTCACTGCTCATCGATGTTCTCCCGGGAGGTGCGCCGCGCTGTGTCTGGGGTTTATACGAACGGACTTTATAATCATAGCGGTTGTCACGCCGGGGCGGATTTGCGCCGGCGCTCATTCCGATGGAGGGCAAGGCGATGCGCAAATGCAGTTTGGGTGTGGCGGTCCGATGGGCTGTACTGGCGATAATTGCGTCACCGGCCACCTCGTTGCAGGCCCAGTCCTATCCGGTGAAGCCGATCCGGCTGATAGTGCCGTTTCCGACGCCGGGCGCTGTGGACATCGTGGGTCGCAGCATGGCGGTGCGATTGGGCCAGGCGCTTGGCCAGCCGTTTGTTGTGGAGAATCGCGCCGGCGCCGGGGGCGCAATCGGCTCGGAACTCGTCGCCCGGGCGGCGCCCGACGGATACACGCTGCTCACTTCATCTTCGAGCACGCATTCGATCGCCCCGGCGCTGGACTCCAGGCTGCCCTACGATGCCGCCAGGGATTTCACCGCCATCGTCAATTTTGGCGAAGGCCGTTCGGTGCTGCTGGTTGCCGCAAACGCGCCATGGAAAAATCTGATGGACCTGGTCAACGACCTCAAGATGCGTCCGGGCCAGGCCAATTACGCTTCCGCCGGAATCGGCACCATCGCACACCTGAACAACGAATCCTTTGTGCAGCAGGCCGGGTTGCAGGTAGTGCATGTGCCCTACAAAGGAACGGCGCTGGCGGTGCCCGATATCCTTTCGGGCCAGATCACCTTCATGATCGATTCCATTACCTCGGCGACGCCCCAGGTGGTCGGGGGCAAGTTGCGCGCGCTGGCGATCAACGGTTCGCGCCGCTCGGCAACGCTGCCCGATGTGCCCACCTACGTGGAGGCGGGGTTGACCGGGTTCCAGTCCGGCAGCACCTACCAGGGAATGTGGGGTCCGGCCAGACTGCCCGCGCCGATCGTGCAGCGCTTGAACAGCGAAGCCAACCGCATTCTTCAGACCGCAGAGGCGCGCGAGCAGATGGCCAAACTCGGGGTGGAACCGGTGGGCGGCACGCCCGAGGAGTTCGGCGCGACCGTGCAGCGCGATATTGCTCGCTGGTCCGAGGTGATCAGACGCGGCAATATCAAACCGTAGCCGGGCGGCTCAGCTTTTCAGGAACGGCACGCCCAGGCGCAGCAGGTCCGCGGCCGCATCCCAGTGCACCATGTGCTTGCAGCCATCGACGATGTGGATGTTTATCTGCGGCTGCATTTTCTTCAACAGTTCGGCGCGCTCGCCGGTGTGGGCGCGGTCTTCGCGGCCGAAGATCATCAACAGCGGCACCTTCAATTCGGCCAGGCGCTCCCATAGCGGTTTTGCCGCGCCGCCGCCGCCGGCGGGGGCATCGGGGTGCTGCCGCTCGACGTGTGCGGTAAAGTTCCTGCCGATGCTGCGGCTCAGTCGCATGGCCACGTCCGCTTCGGATATCAGCGCATGGTTGAAGGTGTCCGCCTGCAGCAGCTTGCGCGCATCCTCGAGCGTCGGTTCCTTCTGCGCCATGTCCTTGTCCACCCGCGCCTGCACCGCCTCGTAACGGCCCACCTGCGCCTCGGCGAGCGCAGGCAGCAGGGTGCCGGTGCCGAGGATAATGATGTGCGAATAGCGGCCCGGGTCCTCCAGTGCAAGCTGGACTGCGAAGCCGCCGGAGCGCGAGTGCGCGATCAGGGCGGTCCTGCCCAGGCCCGCGGCATCGATCAATTTCGGGATCGAATTGCGCTGCTGCGCCAGCGTCTGCTTGCGCGGTGCATCGCTCAGGCCGAAACCCGGGATGTCAAAAGCCACCGCACGCAAGCCGGCCCTGGCAAACGGGCCGAGATTGCGGACGAATACGTCCGCCGAAGAGCCCAGCGATGCGCCGTGAAGAAACAGCACCGCAGGTCCTGTGCCTTCCTCGATGTAACGCATGCGCAGGCCGTCCACTGCCAGGTACTTGTCCTGCGGCCTGACTGCTTCCATGGTATCCATGTCAAATCCCTCTTTGCAGTGATGCCCCCCGGGACAACGCAGGCATTCTAATACTGCGCCGTCACGCAAGGGCCGCGGCGGGCTGCTCGAGCAACAGATAGCTGCCCTGAGGCAGGGCACGCCTGAGCTCTTCGAGGAGCGGCGGGTTGCGAAACACCAGGCCGACTGCGGCATCGCTGGTTTCAAGCGAGGACAGGCGCTCGACCGAGCTCACCTCCAGGCGCTGAGCAAGGGCTTGTCCCAGCAGCAGCGGACGCGTCACCTGGCCGACACGAGCCCTGCCGGCGCGGACGTGGCCGATCAACACCACGCCGTGGCCCGCGAGCGCAATCACGTTGTGGACTTCGATCTCGGCGCCCAGTTCAGCCATGGAGACGACGGGGGGCAGAGGTTCGGCCACCTTCCTGTTCAACCGCAATGTACTCGTGGCTCATGTTCATACCCGTTTTGGCAGCGACACATCGGCTGACTCAAGTGTAATGCCTAATTGCGCTGATCGGCGGCTCCGGTGCGGGTGTCCCGGACCTGGAACCGTACGCACCGAGGCGCTGTGAACCGATGCGCGGTACCATTCCCCTCCCCCGGTGTGGGGAATGGCGCGAGCCGGTCAGAAAAGGCTCTCGGAAACACTGTTTGACAGGGAGGCGATTGCGCATGGCCATCAACTGGGATGAAATCAAGATCGATGTTCCGGAAAAAAATTACGACAAGCTGGCCTCCCCGGTGGCCACGGTGGTAATGATTACGACCGTGGATGCGGCCGGCAGGGTCAACGCCGCCTCGTTCGCCACGTGCCTGCGCAACAACCACATCCCCACGTGTTACGAGTTTTCCGTGGACATGTACAAGGACACCGCCGCCAATGTGCTGGCCACTGGCGAGTTTGTCGTGAATATTCCGCCGTTCGAGCGCAGCGTGCTGGAAAAGGTGTGCGTCGTCGGCCTGCCTTTCGCGCCGGGCGTCAACGAACTGGAAAAGGCCGGACTCACGGCGATTCCCTCGCGCGTGGTCAAGCCGCCGCGCATCGCCGAATGCGGCAGCCATTTCGAATGCAAAGTGGAATGGACCAAGCAGTGGCTGGAGAAACGCCTCACCGTGGTGGGTCGAGTGGTGGCAGCATCGGTGAACCGGGACTGCATCGACAGCGATGGCTATGTGATTCATGACAAGCTGCGGCCGGCGCATTACTGCGGTCATGCCTACAATGGCAAAGACGGTGCGGCGAAATTCGTCGCATCCTACGAGGTCATGGAAGTACCCATGGTGTACCAGGGGCCGGAGGCGAAAAAGCTCCCTGCGGTGGGCGACCCGCCGCCCAAACGCGATTAGGCGGCATCCGGGAATTCGTATAACAAAGGTTTGCCCGATGTTCATTTCAGGAGGAGACGCATGAAAAATTCGATAACCCGATCCGTGCTGCGGATTGCCGTCGCTGTTGCCTGTCTGGGCGCTGCCGGCGCGATTGCGCAGGAATATCCAGCACACGATATACGCTCGATCTGCAACTATGCAGCCGGCACCGGTGCGGATGTGCTGGCGCGCTACTACAGCGATCAGTTGTCCAAGCTCGTCAACAGGCCGGTCATTGTCGAAAACCGGCCCGGCGCCAACGGCAATCTGGCCACCGACGCGTTGGCGAAGTCCAGGCCCGATGGCTACACCATCATGATCACGCCGGCGAGTTCGACGCTGTCGGCCGCGCAGCACCTGAGCAAAAAGCTGCCCTTTGATCCGATCAAGGACATCACGCCGGTGACGACCATACTGCGCCTGTCGTTTGCGATGGTGGTGCCTGCCGCAGCCCCCTACAACAACATGAAGGAGCTGGTGGAGGCGCTCAAAAAGAAACCCGGCAACGGCACCGTGGGTTCGAGCAACAACCCGGGGCTGGTGGGTGGGGAGTTGTTGAAACAGATGACCGGCATGCAAACCACCTCGGTGCCCTACAAGTCCACACCGCAAGGGGTGATTGATCTTTTGAGCGGCCAACTCGACCTGCTGATCTCCGATTCGACTTTCATTGCCGGACAACTCAAGGGCGGCAAAATGAAGATTCTGGCCGTCACCACGGCGGCCCGAACCTCGGCATTCCCGAATGCGCCGACCATGGTGGAATCAGGATTCCCGGGTTTTGAAGTGGGCGCATGGTGGGGTGTCGTGGTTCCCGCAGGCACGCCGCAGCCGATCGTGGATCGGCTGGCGAATTTGTTCAATCAGATATCGGCGACCGAAGAGACCAGGAAGTTCCTCGCAACCACCGCGGCTTCCGACCCGTTGCCCGGTAATCAGGCGCAGATGGCCGCCATGATCAAGGCCGACATGGACCGCTGGGGCGTTTTTGTGAAGCTTGCCAACATCGAGCCGCAATAAGCATTCCGGCGGCACGGCTGCCGCCGGACCAAGTTTTCTCGCGGCAATTGCGGGCTTTGGTATAATCCGTCCCTCGCAACGCGCCCGTAGCTCATCTGGATAGAGTACTTGGCTACGAACCAAGGGGTAGGGAGTTCGAATCTCTCCGGGCGCGCCAATAGATTCAACGGACTAGCCGACTCTCACCAGTCGGTTTTTTTGTTTTTGGAGGTCGGGGGGGCGTGCAGGGGAACATTTCTCCTGGTTTTTCGGGAGGTCCCTGGCAAATGTTAATCAGGCCTGTTGTGGCTCCGGCGAGTTCCAAATGATGACAACGGGGACCTGAAAAGCGGTAGGCTGCGGCCATGCATCAGATCAATTCTGTCAGGCGTCTGGCCCTGAAGGGCGGCGCTGCTGCGTGTTCGTTGTTTCTGCCGCTGCCGTACGCACGGGTCTGGGCGCAATCAGAAGGCACACTGAGGCTGCTCAGGGTTCCGAAAATCGCGCTGGTACTCGGCAACAGCAAGTACCAACACGTTTCTCCTCTGCGGAATCCGGCCAATGACGCCAAGGCGATTGGCGAGGTGCTCAGGGCCACTGGCTTCCAGGTGACCGTGAAGCTTGACAGCGAACGCGCGGAGATGGCCGCGGCAGTCCAGGCTTATGTGCGGGCGCAGGCGGCGAATAAAGGGGTGGGGCTGTTCTACTACGCAGGGCATGGTCTGCAGCTTGTCTGGCGCAACTATATGCTGCCGGTGGACGCCGAGATCGACACCGTCGCAGACATTCAGAAGCAAGGGGTGGAGGTCAATGCCTTGCTGGAAGGCCTGACTAAGGCCGCCAACCCGATGAACATCATCATCCTCGATGCCTGTCGCGACAACCCGTTTGGCCATCTCAAAGGGCTGGAGCAAAAGGGGTTAAGCCAGATGGATGCGCCGCCGAGCACGATCCTTGCCTACGCGACCAGTCCGGGCAACGTGGCAAGCGACGGTGATGGATCGAACGGCTTGTACACGGGAAATCTGCTGCGCGAGCTGAAGGTTGGCGCGGCCAAGGTAGAGGACGTTTTTAAAAGGGTGCGCCTCGGGGTGAGGCGCAGCTCCAACGGCCAGCAGATTCCCTGGGAAAGTACTTCGCTCGAGGAGGATTTCTATTTCATCCCGCCAAAGGAACTGCGCAAGCGCTCTGAGGACGAGGTGCAAAAGCTCTACGAAGCGGAATCGGCCGTGTGGGAAAAAGCGAAGGAAAGCAACAGCCCTGCGGCGCTGGAGGAATACCTGCGCCGTTACCCGAGCGGACACTTCTCGGAACTGGCGCAGTTGCAGTTAGACCGGGTGCTGACCAGGCAGGGCGAGAAAAAGATTCGAATCCAATCGAACGGAGCCAATCCCTTCAGCAAAGGCACTGGTGTTCTCGACACCGAATACAAAATTGGCGACACTTACGCGTATCGGGTTATCGACGTGCTGACCCGGATCGAACGGAGCCGCGGGCGGGATACTGTGGTGAAGCTATCCGCTAACGAGGTTACCTACAACGGAGGCCTCGTCACCGATCACCTGGGAAATGCGGTCCTTCTGCGAAACGGTACACGAAGAACCTCCAGTCAAACGTTCGTGCAGGAGTATTCAGTCGGCAAACGCTGGGAGACTCGCAGCGAGAACAGGTTGGCTGACGGCACCAACTTTTTGAGCGAACTGAACTGCCACATTGCGGCGCGGGAACCGATCAGCGTCCCCGCCGGCAACTTTGATGCCTTCCGCGTAGATGTGCGTGGGTGGAATACCTATCCCAGGTACAGGTTGCAGATTGAAACCAGAATCTGGGTCGCGCCGGAGCGCCTGCGCAGGTACGTTGCCGTCGAAAACATGTTCCGACTGGGCAACAGGCTAGTCAATACCGACCGCGTGGAACTGGTTTCGTTCAAGCAGTCTTAAGCCGTGTCCTGACAATCATCGTGTCCAATGTCTGGGAGGTACTCAAAACGTGATCATTGAAGCCGGAATGTTTTTTTTCAGCCGGGTGCTGCCGGCGGTGGCGCTCGCCGGCATGGCGGCCGCGTCGGCACTGGCGCAAACCTACCCCACCAAGCCTGTTCACATGGTTGTTGCCTTTGCCCCTGCTGGTCCGCCCGACATCGTAGGGCGCATTGTTTCGCAGAGACTGAGCGAGGAACTCGGGGTGCAGGTCGTAGTCGAGAATCGGGGCGGCGCCGGCGGCACCATCGGCACGGAATTTGTCGCCCGCGCAGCGCCCGACGGGTACACCCTCGCGTTCGGCTCTGTGTCTGCCTTCATGATCTCACCCGTGATCTACGCCAACGTCACCTACGACCCGGTCCAATCGTTCACGCCGCTCAGCCTGGTGGGCACGAGCGGCTTCGCGCTGGTCGTCGATCCCAGATTGTCGGTGCGTACGCTCAAGGAGTTCATAGAACTGGCCAGATCCCAGCCGGGCAAGCTCAACTACGGTTCGGCCACGCAGGGCACGCCGCCGCACCTTTTGGCGGAAATGTTCAACACCCTGGCGGGGGTGCAGATTTTTGGCATCTTCTACAAGGGCAGCGCCGACTCGCTGACCGCATTGCTCAAGGGCGAGGTGCAGATGATGGTCAACCAATATTCGGCGCTTATGCCCATGATTAACGCGGGTAAGGCGCGAGCGCTCGTGGTCACTGGCGCCAAGAGGGCCCCGCAGCTTCCCGAGGTGCCATCGGCGCTCGAGGCCGGCCTGCCGGGATTCGTCGTCGATTCCTGGTTCGGGATACTCGGACCGAAAGGTATGCCGGGCGATGTAGTGAAGCGCTTGAACAGCGCGATTGTCAGGGCTATAGCGAGCAAAGAACTGACGGAAGCGCTCAACCGGCAGGGTTTGGAGTCCCTCTCAAGTACGCCGGAAGAATTCCTTGCGCTACTCAAGAGCAACGCGCCGCGCTGGGCGGCCGCGGTCAGGGCTGCTGGAGTCAAGGTGCAGTAGGGATTCGCCTCACCCGCGCTGACAATCGGCCAGGGGAAACGGTCTTATTTTCGCACCCAGCCGGTCGGTCACAATCGCCCTCATGCGCTCAACGATGTCTGCAGAACTCTCTCCTGGAGCGGGGTGCATTTTCTCGATTTCCAGCAAGATCGGCGGTGGGCGATCATCCACCGGGACGCCATTCACGATCGCCCATTTTTCGACTTGATGGATGAACTCCGGACTGATGCGCGGCGGTACCAGCGCATTCATCGGATCGGCAAGGGCCTCATCAAGGGAAACGAATTCGACCATCGCGGATCGAAACGTGTCCAGGATCTCTCCGAGGCAGTCACTGGCGATGGGCGTGCCATGAATAAGCCAGATATGTACCGGGTCCCGGCCGAATACCGCTCGGGCACTGGCGCAATGGAGGCGCAGCTCGTGCAAAGCGCTGTCAATATAGCAACGTCTTAGCCACGCGGCGCCCTCCTTGTCGCCGGCTTTCAGTGTTCGCCAGTATGGCGTCAAGTAGCGCACGTCATGGAAACCGACACTGATGGGCACCGGCGTGTACTGGGCACTCTTCAAATAGGCTTGCACTGCGTCAAACTTTTCAGGGGTATCGCCCCACATGTCCATGCAATATCGGAAGCACCGGCGGGGAGCCCTTGCTATCCACGGCTCTATAATTTCGGCCGAGCGTTCAATGTCGCCGACATAGGCTTTCGCATCGACCCAATTCAGGCTGGGGTGATGGTGAGTATGATTGCCAATGCAATGGCCCTCTTCAGACCAATGGTCAAAAACGCGCAGCAATTCGCGGTCAACGTCCGTCGGCGCGGTATTGGAAAACGCGTATGTGCCCTTGGCACCGTGCATCTTGAGCTCATGTGTAAAGGAGCGAGCCCTGTCAATCGAGGTGTAGCCCGGCGGCATCGTCGGCGTACCGTGAAAGAGCAACAGGTCATCGAACGTGATTGCCATCCTCACGGGACCCAGAGGCGAGATCGGCTGTAGGGGAATCATAATTTTGTTTCCTTTGGACTCGGCACGATCAGGGCGTCGACGGCGATAGCTCGTCCATTGCCAAGGAGGAGAGGGTTGACATCCACGGAGTCAATGGCTGCACCCGCCCATAGCGCCAGGGATTGGAGGGCCAGCAATGCTTCGACAAAGGCAGTGTGGCTCGCCGCGTCGTTCCAACGCGGACTTGTAAGGATGCGCCCCAGCGCGCTTGCGGCAAGCTTGGCCTCAATGTCTGCGCGCGTGGTTGGAATTGGCCATAACGTGGCTGCACTCAATGCTTCGGCGTTAATGCCGCCAAGCCCGGCGAGCAGCAGAGTCCCGACTCCAGCGGCTTTGGTGATTCCCGCAATAGCTTCGAGCTTGCCGTGCACCATTGCTTGTACGGCCACGGTTGCAGGTTGCGCGAACGACGCGCAGATCTCACGAAGGGCTTCTGCGTTCTCCACACCGACATGCACGAACCCCAGATCGCTTTTGTGGGCGACACCCTGGACTACGGCCTTCACCACGACCGGCCAGCCCAGGTCGTTCGCGGCCACCACTGCCTCTTCAGCGTCCTTGCAGACATGTGTTGCCACAGTGTCGAGACCAAAACGTCGAAGGAGCGACAAGCTCTCCGGTTCCGTCAGCAGCCGTCGTGATCGGAATAGCGGTTCATCGGCAGCGGGAGTCATTCGAGGCGGTGCTGCGGGTTCGGGATAAGCCCTGGCGGGCATAAGCAGGGCCGCCATGCCTTGCATAGTGGCCTCCGTGTCACCCAGAATGCTCAAGCCTCCGGCCACATATTGATCGCGTTCTTCAGCGGGAAAGCCACCGGGCGCAACAACGACGAAAGGTTTTCCGGAGTTCCCGCGCGCCATCGTGAACGGCTTGATGAGGGGATGGGCGCCGAGATGAAAGGATTGAACGAGTGCCATCAAAGCGCCGACCGCGGGATCGGCGGCGATCAATGACGGAACATCCTCGCGCCCCGTGACACCTTGGAAATTGCCCATGTCGGTCGGGTTTGCCGCTTGTGAAAAGCGCGTAAGTCGCGTAAGCGCAGCGCGCGTTGGATCCCCCAGCGTTGCCAGAGGAACACCGTACTTCGCGGCGAGATCCGCGAGCAAAGATCCTCCGGCCCCGGAACTTGACAACGCCGCGAGCCCGCCGTTTGCTTTGCCATATCGGGACAAAAGCGCGGCAGATGTCATCAAGCTTTCGATACTGGAGACCGCGGGGACGCCGGCTGCTTCAAAGAGAGCGGCGTAGGCCGCCCCGCTTGCGGCCATTCGGCTGGAGTGCGCCACGGCTGCCTGCGCGCCGATTACCGAAGTTCCTATCTTGAGAACGACGAGGTGCTTGTCGGCATGGCGCAACCGGTCTGCAAGGCGGCGGAACCGGTCACCATCGGAAAGAGAATCGAGCAAGAGGGCGACCACGCGGGTTTTTGGCTCCGCAATGGCGTATTCGACATAGTCGAGCAGGTCAAGGTCGGCTTCATTACCGGACGAGGCAAATACCGACAGGCCCGCACCCAGTGTAGCCAACTGGCCGACCATCGCGTCAAACAGTGCGCCGCTGTGAGAGAAGATGGCGATGTCACCCGGTTGAATGCGCTTTGAATGTGCCGTATTAAACCCGATGGACAACCGCGCATTCGCGTTATAGATGCCGTTACAGTTCGGTCCGACCACGCGGATACCGGTTTGGTCGGAAATGCGCTTCAATTCGGCTTGGCGCGCAATTCCCTCCTCATCGCCATTCTCTGCAAAACCTGCGGCGCCGACGATGGCGACCTTGACCTTGGCCGCCGCGAGTTCGCGCAGGCTCGCCGCGCTTGCCTCGGCCGGCAAAGCGATGAAGGCGACATCGATGGGTTCCGGCAACGCAGCCACCGAAGGAAAACAACGAACGTTTCCAACTTCCGTCAGGGTTCGACTTACTCCGAAAACGCGACCTTCGAAGCCTGCGCCAAGAACGTTACGAAGCACGATACGCCCCTGCTTCCTGGCGTCATCCGACACCCCGACGATAGCGACGGTACGTGCCTCGAACAAAGCCGCAATGGACGTAGCCTTTTCCGATAGTGGCGTGCCGATCATCTAGGCTTTATTTTCTCTATGAGGATTCGCTGGCACTGTATTGGGTGTTCTATCGGGTTGGCGGCGGCTTGCCTGTTCCACGTTAAAGCGTTCTTTGGCGTAGAGGAATACGATGAGAATTATAGGGCGAATCGAGTATGGGAGAGCGATGGGCGCTAGTCAAAACGCAGTAGGGGTATAGCGCGGCGCAGTCGTGCTCGCATTGGATGTGCACGTTATGACGATTCAGATGCTATGTACAAAACCAGCGCTTTGGCGTTACTCTTCCCGCTTGGGTCGGGAGTGCCGCCGGTTAGCAATTCGCGTGGCCCTGCATGGCTCGTATCATGGGGAGGCATCATGCGTTTCAGCCGCAACCTGAGGCACGTCACACTCGCTGCCGTGTTATCCATAACTGTTTGTGGCTCGGCGTTTGCCCAGTCGAGCGGATCCTATCCGAGCAAACCGATCCGCACTGTCATTATCTTCCCGCCTGGCGGCAGCGCCGATGTACTTCCGCGAGTGGTCGGCCAGAAGCTCGCCGAGCGCTGGGGTCAGCCCTGGGTGTTCGAGAATCGGCCGGGCGCCGCTGGCCAGATTGCGGTGGACGCGGTGCTAAGGTTTCCAAACGATGGTTACACCTTGCTGGCGGGCACGAGCGGGGTGATCGCAATCAACCCCAGCCTGTACAAGAAGCTCGCGTATGACCCGCTCAAGGATCTCGTGCCCGTCGCGTTGATCGCCAAGACGCCCATGGCGTTGATCGTGCCAGCGGCGTGGCAAGGTACGGTGAAGGACCTGATCGTCCAGTCGCGGGCGAAGCCTGGGCAGTTGAACTATGGCCATTCTGGCAACGGCACGATCATGCATCTCATAGGTGAGATGTTCAAGGTGACTACCGGCGCCGATCTTACGCCGGTGCCCTTCAAGGTGAGTACCGAGATCATCACCAGTCTCGCCGGCGGCCAATTGCAGGCTGGTTGGGTGGACTTTGCTTTTGCGCTTATCGGGACCAAGGGCGACCATGTGCGTGCGATCGCGGTGGCGGGCAAGGACCGCACGGCATTGCTGCCTGAAGTTCCTACGGTAGCAGAGTCGGGCTTTCCAGGCTTCGATATGCAAGCCTGGATCGGTTTTTTCGCACGTGCGGGCACGTCCGCTGACATCATCCGGCGGTTGAATAGCGAAGTCCGTACCGTGCAGGCAATGCCCGAGGTGCAGGAACGCATCCGCGCGAACGGCAATGAGCCCTGGTGGACCAACCCGGAGGATTTCCAGGCCTTTGTGCGCTCGGAAATCGTCAAATGGGCCGCAGCGGTCAAGCAATCCGGTGCAAGCGCGGATTAATTCAGTCGTTGGACAGTTTTCTGCGAAGGGATTGCT
>CAIOLO010000008.1 GCA_903859155.1 uncultured beta proteobacterium | reverse complement strand
GCAGGGTAGATTTCCTATTCGACGCTTATACCAGTCTCTTTAATTACTTTGGCCCAATAGGCAAGATCGCTCTTGATGACCGCGCCAAATTCCTCCGGGGTGCTGGTGGTCGCAATCAATCCTTGGCTTGCCAGCTGATCTTTGACTACCGGAGTGCTCAACGCCGCAACAAATTCGCTGTTGAGCTTCCTTACCGCATCTGTCGGCGTGCCGGCCGGCGCAAGGTATCCGAACCAGACGTCAAACTTGAAATCGGGATAGCCAGCCTGGGCGAAGGTCGGCACTTCGGGGGCGAGCGGCCAACGTTGCGCACCGATCGCCGCGAGGATTTTTAACTTGCCGGCTTTTGCCTGCGGTATGGCGACGCTCGCCGACGCAAATATTGCGGCGACGTCATTTGCGAGGACCGCTGACACCATCTCACCCGGCGTCTTGAACGGCACGTGCGTAAAGTCGCCGCCTGACTGCCGCTTGAAGAGTTCCATGGCGATGTGTTGGGGGGTGCCAAAACCGGGCGAGGCGTAATTGAGTTTGCCCGGTTGCGCCCTTGACAGGCCCACCAGATCGCTTACCGAGTTGACCCCGGGCAACGAAGGACTGGACACCAGCATTGTCGGGGCCGCCCAGGCGGCCAGCACGATGGGCACGAACTCCCTGACGGGATCGTACGGGACCTTTTTGTAAAGGCTCGGGTTGATGACGAAGGAGGTGATCTGAAGAACTAGCGTATAGCCATCGGCCGGGGCGCGCGCCACGTTGACACTGGCGATATTGCCGCCCGCACCCGGCATGTTTTCGATGACAACCGGTTGGCCGAGCTTCGGACTCACCGCCTGCGCAAGTGAGCGCGTAAGAGCATCCAGTGAAGTCGCCGGCGAGGCCGGGACCACGATGCGGATCGGCCGCGAGGGATACGCCTGCGCGAAAACGGCACCCGCTGCAAACAGCAGGACGGCGCCGAGGCTTTGCCTCAGAGCCTGCAGGAACAGTCGATTCATAGTCATCGCGTTTCCTCCTTCATGAAGTCGAGAATCAGGTTGCCAAGATATTCGTCGGGTGTATTAAGGTGCATCGTTGCCGTAAAGTGATTGTGCCCCATGAGCCTGACCAGCCTGGGCCAGCGACGGTGGCGCTGGTGCCAGGCGTTCACCAGTTGAAGCGTTTGCGCTTCGAAGTCCGCGGGGTCGTGTTCGGCGAACCCGAACATGAGAGGGAGGCGCGTTTCAATCAGGCCATATAGCGACGAGCGCTCGCGGTAGAGCGCGGTATCTTTGCCGAAGTAGGCCCGCAGCAGCGAATTGCGCTCGGCGGTCTCGATGTCGTAGAGGCCCGAGAGCATGATGGCCCCGGCAATCTCCGGGGTGCCGCCCGAAGCGTGCAGATTCGGCGAGGCCACGTAGCTTGCAACGTGCACCGCGCCCGCTGAAGTTCCCACAAGCCACAGACGATCAGCCGCGATCCCGTATTCAGCCGCGTTCGTACGCAGCCAGTTCAAAGCCGCAGCAATATCTTCGGCGCCCGCCGGCCAGGGCGCCGCCGGCGCCACGCGGTACGTGATGTTGACACCGACCATGCCATGGCGCACGGCCCACAGGGCGACGTTGTCATGATAAGGGGTGCCCGGGCGCTTTTTGTCTCCGCCGACAAAGCCGCCCCCATGCACAAATACCAAAGCCGCCCGCGTGCCCGCGATTGAGTCAGATTGAAAGACATCAAGGCGCTGGCGTTCGTGATCGCCGTAGGCCAGGTCGCGCGTAACGCACATGCCGGCGTACGGCTCGCTCTCGTGGTAGGGCGCATAGAGTGCCTGGCAATCCTCCAGCAACCTGGGCGAGAGTGTGTTGCCCCACAGCCGGACCTGCGCGGCGAACTCGTGCGTATCGAAGGACAAGTCAGCGCTCCTCTGCAAGAGGGCAAGAGGGGGCGAGGTTAGCCGATGCTCAGCCGGTAGTTCCTGAGCACGCGCCGGGAATCGATCTGGGTGATCAGCAGCCTGTATTCCAGATCCGTGGGCTCCGCGGTGTGCCCGACGCCGGGCGGTATTACCAATTCACACCCGGTATTTTTCACCACATCATCGACCGTGTAACCGGGGTTCACCGAACGCAGCCGGAGGCGATGCGTTACCTCTTCGAAATCCATCACGCACATCGGCGTGTAGACCAGCGCCGGGCCCTTCGCGCTCGGAAGGCATACCCTGGAGCGGCTGTCGCCCCCATCGAGAAAACCAGGCGAGGAAATGAAATCGACCTTGTCGACGATGATCTTGGGATTGTGGTGCCAGAAGTACAGGTAGTACTTTGACATGGAAGCACTCCACAAGGTGCCAACTGTCCCCGGTCCGCGCACTTTCAATTTTTCGTAAGGGCCAATGCCGATCATGTTGCAGTTGCCGTATTTGTCCACCTGCATTCCGCCATTGAAACCCCAGCCCCACAGCGAGCCTCGCATTCCCATGTCCACGGTGCGTTGCATCGGGGCGCGGGCTTCCGCCCCGACGGATGCGCGCGGATCGTGCGCCGTCAATGGCAATTCCGTGAAAACAGGATTGATGGCCGCGCTGCCGCCGCAGAACCACCACAGGTTCGGCGCGACGGTCAGAATGGCCAGGCGCACGGCGGCCATGGGAATGGTCGCGCCCCCACCGACACCGCCCAGGGTGCCGTCGTCGACGGCGAGGTTGCGCGACATTTCCACGGCCATCAGCTCGGCCATGGAGTAGCGATCAGTTCCGGTATCTGCCGGCTTGGCCATTTGTTATCCCCTGTTCGGTCAGACGTTGCGCATCAGGCTCATGACCTGGCGCACACCGACGCGCTCGATGTAGTCCGCCTCGTCTTTGCAGCCATATACGAATTTTTCGAGGTAATCGGCCACCTTTCCCTGCGCGTGCGCGTCGAAGTAGGCCTTGAGGTGCGCCGTGTCGGACTCGTAGTGGCGCGCCCAGACCAGCGGATGCGCGCCAAACGGCGCGTGAACCACCGCATGCACGAGGTATCCCGGTATGGTGACTTTATCGACATTTTCCCGGGTGCGATCGACCGAAACGATGCGTTCGGTGCTGACGATGACGAATTTGGAGGCCATCGCCTTGTCGATCTCCTGCTGGTTCCCGCTCCAGATTTGTGCATTGCCGAATTCGTCGCACTCCTGCGCGTGAATCAGGCAGACGTCGCCAGGCAGGGGCGGAATGGCATACGTCTCTTCACCGGTAAAAGGATCGAGCACTTTCTTCAGCAGAGGATTGAGCCTTGGCAGGTCCGTGGCCTCGTAAATGCGCCGGATCGGCACGTAGGGCATGCCGCTGGCGGCAGCGCGCGTGCCCAGGACAATGAATGCCTCGTCGCTCTCAACAACGCTGATGCTCTTTTCCTCGGCCGCGCGACGGAAGGCCGGCGCGAAACCGTAGGTTTCGAATCCGATATAGGAGATGTAGAGCTTTTCCACGCAGCCGGCGGCGATCAGCAGGTCCACGGACAGGTTCGAGGTAACCTGCGGAATGACGGTGAGGTTTTTCGCGCCTGCGCGAATGCCTGCGCGGACGAGGGCCATCGCCGAATTCATGGCGTGTACTGTCTTGGCGGCGGCGATACGCTCCCCTGCCTGCCGGAGGGAGATTTCCTTGCTCTTGCGCTGCGGCGGAAGGTCCCCGCCTTGCGTTGCGGAATCGGAAGAGGCCAAGCGAGATCTCCTTTAGTCGCCTCGGGCGAAATTCATTGAGAAATCTATGATAATTGCGGCCATGTCGGCGTGTCAAGCAAGCTTCGCGTCGGGGCCGGGCCGGGCGTCTCGGGCACCGCGGCTGCGTCGCTTCTGCGCCGCTGGCGCGGCACGGGCTGCGCCGGGCGCGAGGCTTCGTGAAATGCGATACAGCGTGTCGAGAAAAGCGTCGCGCTGCGCCGCGGGAATCTGGCTTTTAAGCAGCTGCTGAAAAGCATCGCGTGTCGGACTGATGCGCCGATACAGCCGTTGCCCGGTGGCGCTGCAGGCGAAGTACGGGCTGCGCCGGTCTGCCGGGTTCGGCATCTGCCCGACGAGCTTCTTCGAAATCAGCGATGCAGCCGCCCGGCTGACTTCGGCGCGGTCAACCCAGGCCTGTTCGGCGAGAGACCTCACGGACAGCGGTCCCAGCCGCGCCAGCTGGGCGAGCACCCGCCATTCGGCCAGGGTCATGCCGAATTGCTCGCTGAGCATGCGCGCAGTGTGCCGCTCGATGAGTTTGGCGACCAGGCCGATTCGCACGGAAAGGTACTCGCAGCTGCCGGCGCTCCAGGCGGCTGTAAGCTCGCCCAACTCGGCCGGACCGGACTCATCGCTGAAGCTTGTCATGGGCGTCCACCAGACTATTGACATATCAATAATAACGCGGGGAGAATGCCCCATAGGTGCCGGGCTGTCAATTTCACTGTCGGCCGCGCTTTGTTTAAGAGGTTGATCTTGCATATTGGTGAATTTGTCGCCAGGAACGCCCGCCGTCGGCCGGCGCATCCGGCATTGGTGTGGCAGGGCGAGCGCTACAGTTGGAGCCAACTCAACGAACGAATCAATCGCTTCGCCGCCGTGCTTTTGCGCTTGGGCGCGGGCCCCGGAGTCCCCATCGCGAGCCTGGTCGATAACTGCAAAGAACTGATCGAGCTCAATTTCGCCGCCGCCAAGATCGGCGCGATATTCGTGCCCATCATGCCGCGCTCCGTCGGGCGCGAAATCGTTCATGTCATCAACGATGTGGGCGCGAGGATTCTCGTCCTTCACCAGGATTTTTCCCAGGCAGTGACGCCGGTGCTGGGCGAAATGCGCACGCTCGATGCGCTCATCCGTATCGGCAGCGGCGACGCGGAGGATCTGGAACGCCTGCTTCACGCCGCCGCCGCGGATGAACCCGTGGGGCGCTTGGACCCCGATCAGATCGGCGTGATCAAATACACCAGCGGCACCAGCGGGGCACCCAAGGGTTGCGCGCGCACGCACAGTCAATCGGCGCTCGCGGCCCTTTTGTACGCGGCACAGGTGCCGCACCTGGAGAGCGATCGTGCGACAATCAGCTCTCCGATCGCGGCGGGTTTTGCGCTGGCGCTGATCAATTGCATGGTGCTGGGGGGCGTCACCATCCACTTGTTGCCCAAGTTCGAAGCGCTGGATCTGCTGGAGACGATCGAGCGCGAACGCATAACGCTTGCCTACGCCATCACGTCGACGTTTAACGCATTTACACGCCATCCGGAGCTCGATCGCTTTGATTTGAGCAGCGTGCGCCTGTTTACGGGCAACAGCGCGACGCAGGATACCATCCAGGGATTACGCCGCCTGCGCGAA
Organism: uncultured beta proteobacterium; assembly: GCA_903859155.1. Taxonomy (GTDB): domain Bacteria; phylum Pseudomonadota; class Gammaproteobacteria; order Burkholderiales; family SG8-39; genus 2-02-FULL-62-17. Next base: position 13,754 of record CAIOLO010000008.1, on the reverse strand, counting down.
CATCCGCGCTTCAAGGGGGAGTTTTTCAATGCCTATGGCTCCACCGAAGCCGGCGGCTACATCACCTACAACTTTCCCGAGAATTTTGAGGAAGCGCTGGCGCGCCCGGAGCTCGCGCAGCGCGTCGAATCGATCGGGCGTGAAGGTTATGCCTGCCGCGTCGAATGCCTGGGCGATGACATGCGGGCCGTTCCGCCCGGGGAAGTGGGTGAAATGGCCATTCGAGCGCCGACGGTGTTCTCCGGATACTGGAACATGCCGGAGGCCTCCGAGGCGGTGTTCCGCGATGGCTGGCTGATGACGGGCGATCTCGCGTTGAGGGACGAGGCGGGGTTCCTCTATCTGGCGGGCCGCAAGCGCGACATGATCAAGACCGGAGGGATTAACGTGTATCCCGCGGAGGTCGAATATGTTCTCGCCGGCCACGCCAAGGTCGGCGAAGTGGCCGTGGTTGGCGTGGTCGATGAGCGTTGGGGCGAGAAAGTGGTGGCCTGCGTAGTGCCACGGGCTGCCTGCACTGCTCAGGAACTGCTGGAGCATTGTGTCGGGAACCTGGCCGGCCACAAACGGCCCAAGGAGATTCATTTCATGGACGAACTGCCCAAGAACGACACCGGGAAGATCGTCAAGAATAAATTGCGCGAAGTTCTGCAAAGCGGCGGACATAGGAACACGGGGAGCCCGCCGGGGGAAAAGCCTTGAACAATTCTGCTGGTCTGGAACGCTTCATATCGCTGATGCGCCTAGTAAGGAGGAAATTTATGCAGCAAGCTGTTCGTGTTCTTTGTGCAATGGTTCTGGCCGGCGTGGCATTGCAGGCCGCAAGCCAGGCCTACCCTTCAAAGCCGGTCCGCATCGTGGTCAACAATGCGCCCGGCGGCAGCTCGGACGCCGTTGCACGGATTCTGAGTCCCATTCTTGCGGAGCGCCTCGGGAAACCGATCGTGGTGGATAACCGCCCGGGCGGCGGCGACGGGCGTGGAAACATCGGCGCCACCGTCGTCGCCAACGCGGCTCCCGACGGCCACACACTGCTCATTGCAAGCGTACCGATCTTCTACAACTTGAGCACGGCACCTGGCCTGCCGCCGCCCTACGAACTGGGCAAGGATTTCGCAGCCATCACGCGGTTGATAACGACCCCGATGGCGATCGCAGTGAATTCGGACAAGCTGCCGGTCCAATCGATCAAGGAATTGCTGCCTTTGCTGAAGGCTGGTTCGGGCTTCGCATACGGCTCTGGCGGCAAGGGATCGGGCATGCACCTCGCAGGAGAGCTGTTCAAACAACTCTCCGGAATCGACATCACGCATGTTCCCTACAAAGGCAGCGGGCCCTCGCTCAACGATCTTATCGCGGGCCAGATTCCCATCGTGTTCATCGGACTCGGCTCGGCGACCCCTTCTATCAAGTCCGGGCGCGTGCGGGTGCTCGCGGTGGCGAGCGCGCAGCGCAGTGCGCTCGCGCCCGAGATTCCCACAGGCGCAGAGTCGGGCCTTCCTGGATGGGAGGCACTGGGCAGCTTCGGGCTGTTCGGGCCCGGTGGGCTGCCGGTGGCGATCGTGCAACGCCTCAATGCGGAAGTGACCACCGCGCTGAACAGAGCCGATATTCGCGAGCGCATTCTCGCCACGCGCAACGAGCCGGCCCCCATGCCCCCAGAAGATTACGCGCGCTTCCTCACGACCGAGATGACGCGTTGGGGGAAGATGGCCAGGGACTCGGGCGACACTTTCAACTGACGAGTCAGTCCGGCACATCCGCGGCACACTGAAAGAAATACAGCGACGTTGACATCAAGAGGGCCCGATCTTTCTCACGTCCATTTCAAGGATGTGAAAATTTTGGAAAGTCTCTTGTCGGTCAGTGAAACGACTGTCGTCGACTGGGGCTGGAATTGACGATAAGCAACGGGGGCGGATATGGCGGAACAGGCACAAAACGGAACGCGAGCGCCGGCTAAGGGGCGTGCGAAGAGGTCGATGATCATCGACTTCCACGCGCACGCGCACATCCCTGCGGTCGACGAATACATCAAAGCAAACATGACCCCTGACGAGCTCGACGCGCTCGAGTGGGGTTTGCCGAAGGACCCGGAGCGGCGCGCGGCGGCGAAAGCCAAGCCGATCTATTCGCATGCGCGGGCCAAGGCGACCGATCCCAAGGCGCAACTCGCGGACATGGATGAACGCGGCATCGACGTTCACGTGATCAGCATGAATTTTCCACACCAGTGCTACGACTTCGACCTTGAGCGCGGGCGCAAGGTTACGCGCATATGCAATGAAGGGCTGGCCGAGTTTGCATCCCATGCACCGGATCGTTTTGCCGCGGTCGGCGTGATTCCAATACAGGACGAGGCTGCCGCGTTGGAAGAACTCGATTACGCGGTTGACCGCCTCGGACTGAAGGGTATTGGCGTTACGTCACATGCTGCCGGACGCGAGTTAGGCGACAGATATTTCTGGAAGGTCTGGGAAAGAGTGCAGGAACTCGACATTCCCGTCTTCATTCATCCGCAGGGATTCACGCAACCGCAGCGCCTCGATAAATTCGGCTCATTCAACGTGATCGGCCAGCCCCTTGAAGAAGCTCTAGCCATGGTGTCGCTGATTCATGAGGGGGTGATCGAGGCCTTTCCGAATATCAAGTTCTGCGTCGCGCACGGTGGCGGCTATCTTCCCTACTATTGCGGCCGCTCCGACTCGCAATACGACCGTCGGCCCGAGATGCGCGCGAATATTCCGCATAAACCCAGCTATTACATCGAAAAGTTCTATTGCGACACGGTGATTTGGGATCAGAGGATGCTGGAATTTCTGGTCGACAAGGTGGGCTCCGATCATGTCTTGAACGGAACCGATTACCCTTACGTGATCTGGGACTCCCCTGCGTTCGTCCGTAGTGCGCGTATTTCGAAGGAAGCCAAAGAAAATATCCTTTGGAAAAACGCTGCACGCCTTCTCAAGCTTTCGATCTGACATGATGGAAGACTCGCCGATTCCATTCGTAAAGTCGAAGCGCTGACAGCGCCGCGCAACTGCGCGGCCAATTCCTGCGGCGTACCGCCGATCGGATCGATGCCGATCGCCGTCATGTGCTCGCGGATTTGGAAATCTGCACGATCTTCGCGATCTCGGCCTGAAGTTTGCGAACGACCGTCAACGGCGTGCCTGTCAACCAGCAAACACGGGGTCGCTAAGCATCAAGGTATCGCGTGCGATCAGGTGTTGCCGCTATTCCGCCTGCAGCCTAAGCCGCTTCAACTCGGCATCCATCCTGGTGCGGGAGGTTGACAACATTTGTTCGAATTGTTCCATCGGCAGGTTATAAACTTCGAACCCGACGGCGGTCACGTATTTCTCCGTGAATGCCGCAGCGGAGATCACCCGTCCGGCATCGGCCGCAATTTTGCCGACAATGGCGCGAGGAGTCGAGGAGGGGACCAACCATCCTAGCCAGCCTCGGGCATAGAAGCCTGGCACGCCCGACTCTCCAATGGTAGGAACTTCTGGCAATAGCTGCGGGCGTGATGGTCCGGCATAGGCGATTGCTTTCAGACGCCCCTGCCGAATCGCCGGAATGGTCGCGGTCAGTCCGGTGAAGGCCACCTGCACCTCGTTGCTCAAAAGTGCGCGCAGGACATCGGCCCCACCCTTGTATGGGACGTGAGTCATGCTTATACCCACCTGCGCGGCGAACGATTCGGTGCTGAGGTGAGTGGCGCTTCCGATTCCCCAACTGCCATAGTTGACCGTGCCTGGTCGGGCGCGCGCCTCAGCAATTAGATCGACAACGGTGTTGATTGTGGACGCAGCCGGCACCACCACAATGCTCGATGCCTGGACCAGCGCGAGAACAGCCGAAAAATCCCTGGCAGTATCGTAGGAAAGTTTGCGATGAAGCAGCGGGGTGACGGTCATCGACATTTCGTCGGTCATCAGAATGGTGTAGCCGTCACCTGGCGACTGTGCCACCGCGGCTGCCGCGGTAACGCCGCCGGCACCGGGGCGGCTTTCTACGAGAACCGGCTGTCCCCAGATCCGGGCAAGATCAACGGCCATGGCCCTGGCTAGCGTGTCCTGGGATCCGCCGGGGGGCACCGGGATGACAATACGCACAGGTTTCGACGGCCAGGAAATGCTTTGCGCAAATGACACGGTGATGCATGACATCGGCGTGCAGGCGAATATAGCCTGGATCAAAAAGAATGTATGGCGCCTGATGAAAGTCATGCCAAGAGCCGTGCTTTGAAAATTATTGACATTCATGATTCTCCTTTATCACCATGCAGACGCCCAGCAGAATCGAATTGGGAACGCATGCCGATCGATTTATTCGGGCTCTATACCCGCGGCCTTTACCAGTTTGCCGGTGATTGCCACGCTGCGCTTGACCATGTCGCCAAGCTCCCCTGGAGTGCTGGTGGATACCACGAACCCAACCGCCTCCATTCTTGCACGTACACCGGGCATCGACATGGCGTTGACTATCTCCTCGTTCAGCCGCGCCACGATGGACGCAGGAAGGCCGGCGGGCCCGAAATAGGCGACCCAACCCGGTGGCCGTTCATATCCGGCCAATTGCTCGGCGACAGTCGGAATGTTCGCCAAAGCACGAAAGCGCGAATCACCGTTGACTGCAATGATTCTCACCTTTCCCGAATTGGCGAATTGCACCAGGTTCGCCAGCGCCGAGAATGCGACCTGGACCTCGCCACTGAACAAATCATTGATGATCTGCCCGCTGCTCTTGTAGGGCACATGGGTCCACTCGATGCCGGTCAACTGGCGCACCATTTCCGCTGACAAGTGGTGCGTCGTACCCACGCCTGAAGTGGCAAAGGAGATCTTGCCCGGATTGCGCCGGGCGTAGTCGACGAGTTCCCCCATTGATCCCACCGACAGCGTCGGATTGACGGCGACCACGGCCACGGCTTCGGCAACTTTGGCGATCGGCGCGAAGCTCTTGACCGAGTCATAAGGCGTGTTCCTGCTGAGAAACACGCGGGTGACCACCTGCGCAGAGGAGGTCAGCATGATGGTGTAGCCATCCGGGGCTGCCCGGGCAACGCTTGCCGCGCCGATCGCGCCGCTGGCGCCCAGCACCAGATCGACAACCACGGGTTGTCCGAGCGCTTCGGTCATTCTTTGCGCGCCCACCCGCGCGAGAACATCGGTTCCCGCCAAAGTCAGTACCACGCGCACTGGCTTGACGGGATACGCTTGCGAGTTGGCAGCAATGGGCATGGCCAGACACGCGACGCTCGCGATCAGGCGGAACATGCGCGGTCCTACGCGGCTTTGCCGAGTTCCAGGCGGCGCTTGTGCGTTGCCGCCGCATCGATAGCCCCGTCCGCCGCGAACGCCACGCCGTAATCACGCTCGGCCGCAATGCGTGTGAGGTAGCCCTGGCGCAGGTCCCATTCAATGGCATCGAGCTCGCGCTCGAGCGGATCTCCCCAGCCGCCACCGCCGTTGTTGACGGCGCGCACCAAAGTTCCGGCCGGAATGGGTTTGAAGGCCTTGGTCACTGTCTGCACGGCTTCGTCGGGTATTTCGATCTGTCCATAGCCGGCCATGCCATTCTTGCCGCCGTACAAACCCCAAGGTGGGAACTTGGCACGGTCGAAGGTCAAATATGCGCTCGCCTCCATGGGCGCGACGACCTCCATGAGCGTGCCAAGGCCACCTCGCCAACGTCCCGCGCCACCAGAGTCGGGCACTAGCTCGAAGCGCTGCACCAGGGCCGGACCCTCCATCTCCTCGACCTCGATGGGAACACGCCGGCAGTCGCCGTGCGTAGTGGTTTGCAACGCCGACTGACCGTCGCCGCCGAAATGCCCGCCCCAACCTCCCAGTGTATTGCCACCGTTTTCCCAAAAGTACTTGCTTCCCGGCAACCGGCCACGGATCATGCCGCGGCCGTACTGCGCGTTGTTGCCCGCGGGAATCTCGTTCGGGATCGCCTGCGAAAGGGCCTTGAGCACCACGTCGATCACAGTCTTGATGGGCGTGGACCAAAGCGCCATTGCCGCGTCCTCCGAGGCGCTTACGATGGTGCCTGGCTTGGTGATGACCTTCAGCGGCCGGAACTCGCCCTCGTTAGGAAGCATCATCGGTGCGACCGCGCCCTTGAAAGCGACCTTGGCCGCGCTGGCCGCGCCGCCGGTTGCCCCGGAGTTGAGCGGGCCGGCAACCTGCGGCGGCATGTCGGTGAAGTCCACGGTGATGTCCTCGTCCTCGACGATTACGGTGGCGCGAATCGGGATGACATCTTCGCTGATGCCGTCGTTGTCCATGAAGGATTCCGCGTAGTAGCGCCCATTGGGAATTTGCCGAATCTTGCGGCGCACGTAACGCTCGGATTGGTCCCAGCATTCGTGGATTGCGGCTTCGACTGTCTCCCAGCCGTAGCGGGCCATCAATTCCTCGAAGCGGCGCTTGGCAAGGCGACAACCCGCGATTTGCGCCTCGAGATCGCCGAAAGTGGCCTCGGACTTGCGGGTGTTATAGCGGATTATGCGTTCCAGCTCGATGTCGATCTTGTTGTCCCTGTAGATCTTGGCGTTGCGAAACTGGATGCCTTCCTGGAAGATCTCGGTGGTGCCCTTGCCGCGCTGAAAGCCGCCGCCGATGTCGGGCCAATGGGTCCGCAGCGCCGAGTAGGCGACGATGCGCGGCGTTGCGCCGGCGCGGTCAAAGATGGGCGTATACATCACCACGTTGTTCAGGTGCTGGCCGCATACGCCGGCGAAATTGTTGATAAGGAAATCGCCCTCGTTAATGTCCTCGCCCCACATGGCAATTCCGTCGAGCACGGGGGAACCCAGATCGGCAACAAAAGTCGGGATGCTGCCGCGTCCCTGGGCGATGGTTTCGCCCTTGGAGGTCACCAGGCCGACACAATAGTCCTTGTACTCGCGGATGATGGTCGAGAACGCGGTGCGCGTGAGGTTTGCGTCGGTTTCGTCCATCATTGCCACCAATGAATACCTCACCACCTCAAGCGTGATGGGATCGACCCGGGAAGGCTTTGTTACAGGCTCGGGTTTCAGTACTGCGGACATGTGGTTCCTTTCTCTAAAAACGCGTGGTCAAGGAAGCCTGGCCATTCTAGCTGGCGCGTGTGAGGGGGGCGAGACCTGTTTTTCTGGTGGGGGGCAAGCATAAAAAAGCCGCCCCATCGCAAATGCCATTGGCCCGAAAGCGCGGGTGCGCAGCCCCGTCAGACCCGTCCCTGCGGGGGATCCAGTGCAGAGCGGGGGAACGACCATTCTGGCCGAAATTCCCGCTCTGGGTGACCTATTGACGTAGGTCAAACCCGTGCAAGTTGGTGGAGGCTAAGGTAGGCGACTTGTGTCTCGCGAGCAAGTGCAAGTGGTTGTATATAAAGATGTGTGTTCAAAAGACAGGTGAGCATTTGATTTAATTTATCGAAGACAGGGGATTTGAGCCTTCGAGCAGCTTTACCCCTTGCGGCCTTCTTGTACATAAGACTTTGTTTATTCGACATTATCTGCACGACACTTGCTGCAAACTGCGCATAACCGTGAAGGACGATGCATAATGGATTGCCCCGCAAACTCCCGCAAGGCGTTTTCAGGGCATTCATCCCGGACAACCTCATCAACGTAGCTTATCGCAAGGGTTTCCTGCCAGAAAACATACCATCGCAGGGGGGCGGATTGTCACGGAGAAATATCGTGAAAAGTTTGGCCACCTTGCCCGAGACGCGCAAGCGAGTAATTTCTTTCGATACATTTTCGATAGAGACATGATCACAAAAAACACAAAACCCCGCGTCGCAGTACTCGAAGATGATGCCGATGTATGCAAGCTTCTTCGCTTTATCCTCCAAAAGGAATACGAAGTCACGGTGGCAACCAACGGCGCGCATTTGCGCCGGATTGTCGACGAGGGTGCCGTCGATGTCATCGTGCTCGATATCGGGCTGCCGGACGAGGACGGCATTTCCATCGCGCAGAAGATTCGCACCACATCCACAATTCCCCTGGTGTTTCTTTCCGGTTACCTGTCCGAAGAAATGATCGTCAAGGGTCTGAACATCGGCGCGGACGACTATGTGACCAAGCCGTTTCAGCCTGAGGTGCTGCTGGCTCGGGTAAGAAGCGTGCTGCGCCGCAAAGCAGCGCAGCCGCAAGCGCGGTCCAAGCTCATTATTCAATTGGAAGATGTCAAGTTCGACGTTCGCGCTCAGATGCTGACGAACTCACAAGGGAGCACCGTCCATCTGACCGAGATGGAAGCGTTGATTCTTTGCACCCTGGTACAGGCCGAAAACCAGACTCTGTCCCGCGAGGATTTGTTCAGGCAAGTCTACGGGCGAGACTGGGATTTATTCAACCGTGGATTGGAAGTGCATTTGTCCCACCTGCGCGGGAAGCTTACCGAGGTGAGCGGCGTCGAGAATTCCATCGTCGGACTCCGTGGTGTTGGGTATCGCCTGGCCTTGGAACAGGTGAATCCGTCGCAGGCAGATTGAACCGCCGCGCTTGTTCGGACTGACGCTTCACCGCGGCATTGCCGCCGCCAGACTTCACCGCGGCATTGTCGCCGCCAGACATTTCCTCCCGCATCTGCCTTGCAATGATTTCAGCACCCTGCAGGCAGGACTGAATATCCAGCCAGCACAGCCTGGCTTGTCATCCGTTGCACGGTTTTCCGATCGCCATCGCGCCAGGCATGGCGATCAGGCGCGGCGTGATTTTCCTTAAACATTCTCAACAGACTTTTTCCCTGCATCGGCATATCGTCAAATCAGCACGAAACCAGACTCAAGGCAGCAACGGTGCAGAGTTTCGAGAGTTGGCCGGACTGGCGGTGTCGGGAAGGCCAGAGAGCAAGGAGATGATCATGAATGTCGGAGCCATAGGAGCGATAGGGGCGGTAGGAATCGGTTCAATGGGCGCTATGGGATTCGTCGGGCAGGCGGGTGCGCTGGATCAGGGCGCTGCGGTGGCGGTGCTTGGTGCGGCCAATGCGTTGACAAAGTCCGCGGCCGCGGCGCAGGCCTCGGGCCTCAGCCCGAGCACCAGTGTGGATATCTCCGCCGCCGCGCTCTCTTGTCTGGCCGCCGATGGTCAGGTAGCGGGCGTGGGCGCGAGTGATCTGGCGCAGGCCCTGATCCTCGCGTTGATGCTTCAGTTGCTGCAGGGTTGATATGCCCTTGGCAGAACTGAGGAACGATCGTGAAACCTGCTTTTTTCGCAACGACGTCACCCGGCGGTTCGAGTGCGTTGAAGCAAGCCCTTGGCGACCCCGGAGTCGCGAGAATCGCCCGGACCCTGCACCTGGATCTGCGGGACCCGGCCACGTTAAACGGGCTGCTCGCCATGACCCAACAGTATGTGGATGCCTCGCCCGAGGTCGGTCTGAGGTTCAAGCAGTTGCTCTCGCGGGAACTGACGCCCGACCAAAGCCGCCACGCACGCGAGGCCGTTCGCACTTATCAGAAAATCGCCGCAATGAATTGAGCGGGCTTGGCCGGGTGTCCGAGACGCAATGCAAGAGGAGCAACACATCATGAGGCAGTTACGGGCAATTGAACCCAATCTTCATCTGGTGCACACCAGGCAGGAACCTCGAGCGATGGGCGGGAACAATGTCCGATCCATCTTTCACCCTTCGGATTTTTCCGAAGGCAGCGAAATTGCGTTCATCCACGCCCTGAAAATTGCGTTGGCGACCGGGGCTAACCTCAACATGCTGCACGCTGCAGAGGGAATGGATGTCCCCTGGGAACGTTTTCCCGCACTGCGTGAAACGCTGGTGCGCTGGAATCTTCTCCCGCGTGGCAGTTCCAGGGAAGCGGTCGGGCACCTCGGTATCGAAGTGCGCAAGGTGTTGTGCTCGAGCAGCCAACCGGTGCAGGCATGTCTTGGCTTTCTCAGGCAATTTCCGGCCGATCTGGTGGTGTTGGCGGTGCATCAGCATGGGGGCATCGGTCGTTGGCTTGACAAGCCAGTGGGCCTGCCAATCGCGCGGGCGGTCGGGGAGATGACGCTCTTTATCCCCGACGGAGTGGAAGGTTTTGTGTCGCCCGAGGATGGTACCGTCTCGATTCGCAACATACTGATCCCGGTCGAGGGCAAGCCCGCGCCAGGTCCTGCGCTCGAAACCGCCGCTCGCATGATCAAGAATTTGCAGTTGCCCGCGGCGACCGTCACTCTGCTCTACGTGGGCACGCAGGGACAGGGGCCGGCGGTCAAGTCCCCCGAGGGCAGCAGCGGGGCCTGGAACCGCGTGACCAAGAAAGGTGAGTTTGCCGACACCGTTCTGCGAACCGCCGACGAATTGGCCGCGGATCTGATCATCATGAGCGGCGAGGGCCCTGGCGGCTTCCTCGACACGCTTCGCGGCGGCGCTTCTGAGCGGGTGTTGCGCAAGACCCGGTGTCCTGTGTTGAATCTTCCCGTCGGTGCGAAACTTGGCTGACGCAGAGTAAGGCACCCTGCTTTGCCGCGGGCTGAGAAAAATTCCCGTTCAGGCAGGGGTTGCGCGTGCAATGGCCGCAGCGCCATGCGCCCTGCCGGCGCTTGCCCCTATTGCGCCTCGCACTGCGAATGCGTTACCCGGAAAGGGGGGTGTTCCCTTAACAATTCTTAATTTTCAGCCAACCGGTTTGACCAATAATATCCCGGTTCGCGGATGCGCCGGACGTATCGGCGGCAGGGCAGGCAGGGGCGCGCCTGCGGCCCCTTCGCTGACGCCGCAGGCGCCCTGAAAACGTTTTTCGAGCGAGACGGAAAATGATACGACTGATACTGGTGGACGACCACGCGATCGTGCGCGAATCGCTCAGTGTGGTGCTCAAGCGCGAGCCTGATATCGAGGTGCTGGCAGAGGTGGGAAACGGCGAGGACGCGTTAGCCAAGGTGCGCGAGCTCGCGCCCGATCTGGTGGTCACCGATATCACCATGCCCGGAATCGACGGCATCGAGCTGACCCGCCGCATCACCAGCGCGAACCCGGCGGTCAAGGTGATGGCGCTGACGACCCATCAGGACCGGCGCTTTGTGCAGCAGATGCTCGAGGCAGGGGCGCTGGGTTACGTCAACAAGGCAGCCGGCCGCGACGAACTGCTGCTTGGGATCCGCGCGGTCGCGGCGGGCACGCGCTATCTGTGCCAGGAAGTCGCGGCGATGCTGCTCTATCCGCAACTCGGCGAGGGCGTTCAGACAAAACTGGGGCGGCGCGAGATCGAGGTGCTGAAAATGATCGCCAGGGGGCAGACCTCGTCCGAGATCGGCATGAGCCTGTATATCGCCCTCGGCACGGTCGAGGTCCACCGGCGCAATATCCTGCGCAAGCTCGATCTTCACAACATCGCCGGACTGACGCAGTACGCGATTCGCGAAGGCCTGATCTCGCTCTGACGCCAATGCTAGCCGGCCCGCATCCGTGCCAAGGTGCCGCCAGCCGCCCCCCGGAGGGGCTAGCGCCGCGTCGCTACCGCATTCACGGCATTGCAAAATATGGCGCCTGCGATATTTCCAGGTTTTCGTTTTGGGCGGATATTCGACAGCGGGGAAATGATTTCCCGGGAACATCGGTATTGCCGCGATCTGCCGCCAGGCGGGTTGCCTGCGCGATGTCGGCGCGATCCAGCTATCGGATCAAAGGAATTCTTGGAAAATGCTCGGAATGAATGCCAGAGTGAATAGCGGTCTGCGGGATTTGAGCGACATACTCGCACGCCTGGGCGTCGGCGATGGTGCCAGACTCGCATCCGCACTGGACATCGGCGCTTACCTCGGGCAGCTCGAGGGCTTGCAATTGCTGGCCGCCGGCGAACATCACAAGCTGGGCGAGTTGTTGCAGGCGGCCAAGCGTCTGAGCCTGGCGCAGCTCGATGACGCGCTGGCCGAGCAGCGGCGCAGCGGGGGCAGGCTCGGTGAAATCCTGAGGCAGCGCGGCCTGCTCAATGCCGCCGAGTGCGAAGTGGTACTCGCGTTCCAGCAGCGCCAGTGCGGACCAGCCCGCAGCGTAACCAAGCTCTACCTTGGCAATGTGCTGGTGGCCACCGGTGAAATCACGCGCGCACAACTGGCCGATGCGCTGCGATGGCAGTCGCAGCGCGGCGGTCGGCTGGGCGAGGCGCTGGTCGCCGCCGGCCACGTCTCCGAGCCCCAGGTGAAGCGCGGCTTGCAACTGCAGCGCAAGCTGGTCGCCGCGGTGTTGCTAGCCGCGCTGGCACTGGTGTCGCCGTTCCCGGCGAAGGATGCACAAGCATCGAGTTCAGGTGCCGTCCTCCACAGCGTGGCCGCGGTCACCGGGGGTGCCAGCCAGCAACAGAGCAAGCGCAATGCGATCCGCCTGCTCATTGCCGATGACCACGAACTGTTGCGAATCGCCTTGCGCTCGCTGCTTGAGCACGAACCGGACATCGAAGTGGTAGGCGAGGCGGGCGACGGGGAGGCGATGCTTGCACGAGCGAGCGAGTTGTCCCCCGATCTGGTGCTCATGGACCTTGCCATGCCCGGACTGAACGGCATCGAGGCGACACGCCGGGTCACGCAAGAGAACCCGCAGGCCAAGGTGCTGGTGTTTTCCACGTACCTGGAGCGGCACTTTGTGAAAAAGACCCTCCAGAACGGGGCGCTGGGCTACGTCAGCAAGGCGGCCGGCCGCGATGAATTGCTGCGGGGCCTGCGCGCCGTCGCGCAGGGAAACCCTTACCTGTGTCGCGAGACCGCGGCGATGATGGATGAACTCAGTCAGGACAGCGGCACCGCTGCCGGGAAACCCGCCCTGGCGCGCAGCGAAATCGAGGTGCTGCAGCACAGCGCCAGAGGCGAAACCCCGGCCGACATTACCTCGCGCCTGCAATTGGCGCCCGGTGTGGTCGAGGTCCACTTGCGCAACGCCATGCGCAAGCTCGGTCTGCGCGACTTCGACGAGTTGAAGCAGTACGCGCTGCGCACCCAAAGCGACGCTGATCGAATCCCGTGATCGAACCCCCATGTACTCTTCAGTCCTAGGCATGGGACAATGCCCTGCATGAATGACGCGAAACCAGACTCGGCCGGCAAACCCCAAATTCTGGCGATCGACGACACGCCGGAGAACCTGCTGACCCTGATGGCGGCGCTGGGATCGGAATTTCGTCTTCAATTCGCCTCCTCGGGCGCAACAGGCCTTGTCCTGGCCGAAGAGGCGCCGCCGGATCTGATCCTGCTCGACGTGATGATGCCGCATATGGACGGCTACGAGACCTGCCGGCGCCTCAAGACCGACCCGCGTCTGCATGCCATCCCTGTCATCTTCGTCACCTCTCTCACCGAGAGCGACGCCGAAAGCACGGGCCTTGCCCTTGGTGCTGCTGACTACATCACCAAACCGATCAACGTGGAGATCGCGCGCCAGAGAATTCGTAATCTGCTCGAACGCGAGCGCCTGCGCAAGGAAGTCGAGGAGCACCGCGACCATCTGGAGGAGCTCGTCCAGGCGCGTACCGTGGCGCTGTCCATCGCCCGGGAGGCCGCCGAAGACGCCAGCCGCGCCAAAACCATCTTCCTCAGCAATGTCAGTCACGAACTGCGCACGCCCATGACGGCGATCATGGGCATGACCGAGCTCGCCTTGCTCCGTGCGACCGATCCCAAACAAGCCGATCAGCTGGAGACGGTGGAGCGCGCAGCGGCGCAACTGCTTGTGCTCATCAACAATATTGTCGACATTGCTGCGCTCGAAACCAATCGGCTTGGCCTTGAACAAAACCGCTTCGCCCTG
>CAIOLO010000007.1 GCA_903859155.1 uncultured beta proteobacterium | reverse complement strand
TGAGCAGTTTGCGCAACACCCGCCAGCCGCGCAGCGGATCTTCCAGGTGATGCAGGACGCCGATCGATTCGATCAGGTCAAATCGTTCAGGCAGCGAGTCGAGAGCGAGGATGTCGCATTGGCGGTATGCGATGTTCCCGACGCCCAGTTCCAGGGTCTTGCGTTTGGCATAGGCAAGGCTGGACAGGCTCGGATCGATGGCGAGAATGCCGGCGTCGCGGCACGGCGCCACGCTTTCGATGGGATGCCGCCCGGTGCCGCATCCGGCAATCAGGATGCGCGGCGCCTCTCCTGAGTCGCGTGCCGTCGCGAGTTGCGGGAGCGCCTGGCGAATCAGTCCCGCAAAGTCGCCTGCCACATTGCGTCGGACGCACTTGATCCAGCGGGGGTAGGGGTTCTCTTCGTACTGGCGGCCTACCGCAGCCGAAATTTCATTGGTGGCTGCAGCGGCCTGCGGAATCGATTCGCGCAATGCGTCTTCGCCGGCCGGTTCGGTGACCTGCCTAAGAACCACACTGGCGAGGGCCGTGCCCTCCGCCAGCACGGCGAGCCTGCCGGCCTGTTGCAGCCGGCTCAGCGGCCGGTAACAGGCACTTACTGCCAGCCAGTGCAGCGGCGGGTTCCGGGCGGCCGCAAATTCGCTGTCGATGGCGTTCTGCAAGGTGGCGAGGTCTGCCTTTTCAATATCCGATTCATCGTAGAAGAACTCGGTGGCAAAGCATTGGTGCGCCAGGCCTGCGAGGATCTCCAGCGGCAACGGTGCGGTTACCGACAGGGGTTGCACCGTCTGGCGCAATGCCACGCGGCGCGCCAGTACCATGAGGCGTTCCATCGCGGGCTCGGCGACAATGCAAAGCTGCAGCAATCCCAGCAGCAGGGGTTCCTGAAAAATCGCGCCGATGCCAACAAGCAGGATTTTTCCGGATGCGTGCTCGAGCGCTGTCGGCTCTGCGGCCAACAGGTGGTCGTTGAGCGCGCCGAATGCCGCATGCGAGCGTATCAGCGAGACAACGGGCGTGATCAGGGATTGCGGCGGCACTGCGGGATGTTGCAGTGCGCGCGCCAGCGTTTCGCGTGCCACGGGGGTCAGCGGGTGGCGCAGCGCGGCGTGGCTGATGCACTCGGCGAAATGCCCCCAGTAGGCATCGTTGTGCGGATGTATCGATAGCGCGCCGGTGATGGCCTCCAGCGCCCGGTTCAGGTTTTCGGTGATGAGTTCCGCAGGGTGTTGTCGCTCGCGATGCATTGTCGAGAGCCAATGCCGCAGCACCGCCAGCCGGTACAGCGCTTCGTGGTTGCCGGCTTCGGCGGTGATGCGCTGCTCCAGCCGGCTGCAGTCTTCGCGGCAGGCCGCGAGTTGCGCATCCAGCATTGCAGCGGCGCGCGCGGGGGCGGAGCCGCCCGCGGCAAGGCGCCTTTTTTTCTCGCCCACGCGTGTTACCGCCTGCCGTTTCCCCGGCTAATCCGCCACGATTTCAAAATCGTGGGTGATGGCGGCGGTCTTGCCGAGCATGATTGATGCGGAGCAGTATTTGTCATGCGAGAGCTTGATCGCGTTGCGCACCACGGATTCCTTGAGTTCCTTGCCGCGCACGACGAAATGCATGTGAATGCTGGTAAATACCTTGGGGTCGGTTTCGGCGCGAACCGCCTTGAGCTGCACCTCGCAGGCGCTCACCAGCTGTGCGCTTTTTTTCAGGATCACCACCACGTCGGAGGCGGTGCAGCCGCCCGCGCCGGCCAGCAATGTCTCCATGGGACGGGGGCCGAGGTTGCGGCCGCCGTGCTCGGGGGCGCCGTCCATGACGAATGCGTGCCCGCTGCCGGTTTCGGCGACAAAAGTCATGTTTTCTACCCACTTGATGCGGCATTCCATCTCTATGGCTCCCGTTTTTATTGGCTGAAATGATTTAGTGCGAAGCAGCATGAGTGTCGAAATCCTGCCGAAAACCCACTTTTTATATATTTTATAACTTATTGTTTTATATTTATTTTTTACAAATAAACCCAGGCTTTTTGCCTGGGTTGTAAAAATTCTTGCGTTGCAACATAAAAGGCTTTAGCATGGGTCTTGTCTCCTCCACCCCGATTTCGGTGGATTCGAACGCAGCCCTTCAACAGGAGCTGCGTTTTTTTTGCGCCAATGCCCGCCGAAAACCCATCAACCACCGTGGCAGGACCTCAGGTCCGGGCATCCGCGCCTACGGCGTCATGGATATGGGCCAGGCCGTCGCGTTCGAGCAGTGCGCACAGACCCTCCTTGATGTCGTGGATCACCCCCGGGCCGTTGTAAATCATCGCGCCATAGACCTGCACCAGCGATGCGCCGGCGCGAATTCTTGCGTAGGCGTGCTCTGCGGTCACTATGCCGCCGGCCCCGAGCAGCGCGTAGCGTTGCGGATCGATGCGCGCGTACCAGGCACCGATGACCCGGGTCGCGCCGTCGCGTGCGAAGGGGCCCGACAGACTGCCCGGCATGCGATCCAGCACCGCCTGCGGCGTCTTCAGGCCGACATAGGGTCGTTTCGAGCCCACGCTGGGGACGAACCCTTTCACGAATGGGAACGCATCGGTGACCGCGAGCACCGCGTCGATGGCGGCGGGTTCGGGGTTCAGCCGGATCTTGAGGAACACCGGCGGCAACTGGCCACAGGCGGCGAAGCTCTCAAGCAGTCGCTGCAGTGTCGCCGGATCATCGAGAGGGCTGATGCCGCCGGCCGAATTGGGACAATTCATGTTGACAGTGATGTAGCTCGCCAGCGGCTTGAGAACGCGCAGCGCGTCGGTCAGCTCGTCAATCAGTTCTGCGCCGTTTATGGGTTTTCCGGTGTTGGTCTCGACGATATTGATGCCCAGCGGCACCGGCAAACGCGTGCCGGCCAGGCGTTGCGCGACCACCCGGGCACCGTCGTTGGGCACGCCGTAGTAGACCATCATCGCCTCATCGTCGGGCACGCGAAACAGCCGCGGCCGCTCGGGATTGCCTGCGGACGGGTGTGCAGAAACCGAGCCGACCTCGACGGCGCCAAAACCCACCGCGGCAATGGCAGCCACAGCGTGCCCGCTTTTGTCAAAGCCGCCGGGCAGGCAGACCGGATTCGGAAAGCGCAGGCCTGCCACGGTGGTTTGCAGTCGCGGGTCTTCGAACCCGTAAAGCGCCTCGAGCGCCTTCAGGCCGAGCCTTGATTGCCCGACCAGACCACCGAAGGCGAGCGCGGTGTGGTGCGTCCACTCGGGATCGCATTGAAACAGCAGCGGGCGGACCAGTTTTCGGTAGAGATTCATGGCAGGGCCAATACGGGTACGGAGACGCATTCTAAGCCAGCCGCCGCTTGGCTTGACGGGGCGGGAAATATGACGATAATTCCGAGACGCACGCACCCCGGCGCCGATCCGCGCCAAGCCGTGTGATTCCCCATCTATACCAGGAGTACTCGTTTGAATACGCGCAAGAAATCCGGCACCCGCGGTGCATCGTCCCGCAGCACCTCGTCCAAGACGCATACGCGGCTGGCCGCCGACATTGGCGGAACTTTTACCGACGTAGCTGCATTCGACGAGAAAACCGGGCGCATGCTGCTGGGAAAGGCGCTGTCCACGCCGCGCAACATGGTCGAGGGCATCAGCCAGGGCGTCGACAAGGCCGGAACCACCTACGCCGAGGCATCGCTGTTCCTGCACGGGTCAACCGTTGCCATCAATACCATGCTGGAGCGCACCGGCGCGAAGACCGCGCTGATCACCACCGAGGGCTTCCGCGATGTCTACGAGATCGGGCGCATCAACCGGCCCGATGCCTACAACCTGTTCTTCAAAAAGCACGTGCCGCTGGTCGAGCGCGCCCTGCGCTTCGAGGTGAGGGAGCGCATGACCGCCGAAGGCGAGGCTTACATCCCGCTGGATGAGGCGAGCGTGCATGCGGTCTGCGACAAGCTGGAAAAGCTGGATATCGAGGCGGTGGCCATCCTGCTGCTGCACTGCTACCGCAATCCGGAGCACGAGCAGCGCGTCAGGGCCATTGTCGAGAAGCGCCTGCCCAAGGCGTTTGTCAGCGCCTCGCACGAATTGTCGCAGGAGTATCGCGAGTTCGAGCGCACCTCCACCGTGGTTGCCAATGCCTTTATCGGACCGCGCGTCAGCCGCTACATCGCCGGAATCGACGAGCACATCCGTTCCTCGGGTTTCAAGGGGTCGTTCCTGGTGGTGCAATCCACCGGCGGCCTGTACGAAGCGCACCAGGCGAAGGTGCAGTGCGTGCGCATGCTCGAATCCGGTCCGGCCGCCGGCGTCATCGGCGCGCGCGCCCTGTGCCACGAAATGGGACTGGGCGATGCGGTGGCCTTCGACATGGGCGGCACCACCGCCAAGGCCGGCGTGATCTACAAGGGCGAGGTGCTCACCACCGGCGCCGCGCTGATCGGCGGCTACAACCAGGCCTTGCCGGTGCAGATTCCGATGGTCGATGTGTTCGAAGTGGGCACCGGCGGCGGCAGCATCGCCATGGTCGACGAGAGCGGCGCCCTGCGCGTGGGCCCGCAAAGCTCGGGGGCCGAGCCCGGCCCGGCCTGTTACGGCCGCGGCGGCACCTTGCCGACGGTCACAGACGCCAACCTGGTGCTGGGGCGCCTGGGCGCCGACCGTTTTCTCGGCGGCGAGATGAAGCTTGACGTGAAGGCCGCGGAGAAGGCGATTCTCGAGCACATTGCCAAACCGCTGGGCGTGGACCTCATCCATGCCGCCGATGGCATCCTGCGCATCGCCACGACGGCGATGTCTTATGCGGTGAAGGCGGTGTCCACCGAGCGCGGCCTGGATGCGGCGGCGTTCTCGCTGATCGCCTACGGCGGCGCGGGCCCCCTGCATGCCTCCGCGATCGCCCGCGAAATCGGCCAGCAGAAGCTCATCGTGCCGCGCGCACCGGGGCATTTCTGCGCCTTCGGCATGCTGCACTCGGACCTGCGCTACGACTATGTGAAAACCTGGTTCACACGCCTGGATGACGCGCCGTTTGCCGAAATCGAAAAGATCTACGAAGGCATGATCGCCGAGGGCAAGGCGGCGCTCGCGAGCAGCGGCATCAAGCCGAGCAAGGTGATCATCGGCTATGCCGTGGACATGCGCTATGTGGGACAGGAACATCCGGTGACGGTGGATTTGTCACCGACGGTGTTCAAGCGCCGCGACCGCGAAGCGATCAAGCTGCATTTCGACGAGGTGCACCAGCTGCGCTACGGAACCTGCGCGCCCGACGAGCGCGCCGAGATCGTCAGCCTGCGCGCGACCGTCACCGGTGTGATGAAAAAGCCGCCGCTGGAAAAAATCGCCCGCGGCGCAAAAACGCCCACTGTCGCGGCGCATCGCGGCAAGCGCAAGGTGTATTTTGCAGAACTGGGCAAGGCCGTCGCCACGCCCACCTTCTCGCGTGACGAATTGCGCTCGGGCAACCGCATCGACGGGCCGGCACTCATCGAGGAGTACGCCTCCACCACCGTGCTGCTGCCCGGGGACAAGCTGCGCGTGGACGAATTCGGCAACCTGGTGATCGAGGTCGGCAAGCGCAAGCGATGAGCAGACGGAATGAGGGCGCGGGGCGACGCTCCGCGGCGCCTGCCCGGCGTGCGCGCACCGACGCGGTGCTGACGGAGATCATCCGCAACGGCGTGCTGGCGGTGACCGAGGAGATGAAGACCAACCTCACCCGCACCGCCTACAACATGATCGTCTACGAGGCCCTGGATTTCACCGTGGGCCTGTACACCGCCGACGGCGACACGGTGTCCATCGGCATGGGACTGCCGATGTTCATCCGCGGCATGGCCGAGACCATCAAGGCAAAGCTGCGCCATTTCGGCAAGGGGGGTCTTGTCCCCGGCGACATCCTGGTCACCAACGACTCCTATACCACCGGCAGCCACCTCAATCACGTCACCTTCAGTCTGCCGATTTTTTTCGAAGGAAAGTTGTGCGCCTTTGCCTGCTGCATGGCGCACTGGATGGATATCGGCGGCGTGCTGGGCGGGCAGACCACGGATATCTACTCCGAGGGGCTGCAGATTCCGATCCTCAAGTACCAGAGCGCCGGCGTGGTGAATCAGGATCTGGTGGACATCATCCGCATGAACGTGCGCATCCCCGAGCGCGGCATGGGCGACCTGCGCGCGCAGGTGACGGCGGTGAAGACCGGCGAGCGGCGCTTCACCGAGCTGCTCGCGCGCTACGGCAGGCAGGCCGTGCTGGGCGCAATCAGCAACATCATGGATCAGTCGGAAGCCGCGGCGCGCGCGCGCACGCGCACCATCCCCGATGGTGTCTACGAGGCCGAGTCCTACATGGACGACGATGGTGTCGATGTCGGCAAACGCATTCCCATCAAGGTGCGTGTCATCAAAAAAGGCGAGGACATGACCATCGACCTGTCCGATGTCGCCAAGCAGGTGCGCGGCGGTTTCAATTCGGGCGCGACCACCGGTTACGGCTGCGCGCAGGTGGCGTACAAATGCCTGACCTCGCCCACCGACTACCCGATCAACGAGGGCAGTTTTCGCGCCCTGAAAGTCATTCTGACCCCGGGCACCGTGGTCACCGCGGTCAAGCCGGCCGCCATGCGCATGTGGATGACCTTCCCGATGACGGTGGTCGATACCATACTCAAAGCGGTGGAAAAGGCCATCCCCGGACGCACCATCGCCGCGCATCACGCCGACCTGGTGATCTCCAGCATGAGCGGCATATCGCGCGCGGACGGCCGGCTGTTTCTCGCCGGCGCCGGGCCGCTGGGCGGCGGTTGGGGCGCCAAGCTCACTGAGGATGGCATGAGCGCCACTGTGTGCCTGAATGACGGGGACACGCACAACAGTCCCTGCGAGCAGATGGAATCGAAGTATCCGATCCTGTTCGAGCGCCACGCCTTGCGCGAGGATTCCTGCGGCGCGGGGCGTTACCGCGGCGGCCTGGGGACTGAACAGGTGATCCGCGCGCGCGCGCCGCTGATGGTGAACGTGCGCATCGACCGGGTGAGCTGCCGCCCCTGGGGGCTTGCCGGGGGCCTGGAGGGACTGGGCAACGAAGTGGGGCTGTGTGTGGATGGCAAGGTGAGCGACCCGCTGCCCAATGGCAAGGTGTTCAACCAGAGTCTCAAAACCGGCGATGCCTATACCCTGCGCGCCGCCGGTGGCGGCGGCTTTGGTTCGCCGCTGGCGCGCGAACCGGAAAAGGTAGCCCATGATGTCAGGCAGGGCTATGTGAGCCGCGATGCGGCGCGAAATCTCTATCGCGTGGCACTCGATGCGACTGGCGAAGTCGATGAGGATGCCACGCAACAACTCCGCGCGTGATTGCTTGTGTGCCGATTAAATCTGCACGGGGCGAGAGGGGTAACGGGGAGAGAGGGGACTCCCTCTCTCCCTGTTCCGAGTTTTCAGGTCTTACCTTTTGGATCTCCCTTTTTCCCTGTTCTGAAGCTTTCGGTTTTTTTTGTGAAGGCGGCCAATGCCCGCAAGTTTTGATGGAAAACTCGTAGTGGCGATTTCCTCGCGCGCCTTGTTCGACCTGGAGGAGAGCAACCGCATTTTCGAGACCGAGGGGATCGAGGCGTATTACCGCTACCAGCGCGAGCGCGAGGATCAGGTGCTCGCGCCCGGCATTGCCTTCACGCTGGTCAAGAAACTCCTCGCGCTGAACGGCCATGCGCCGCCGCGACAGCGGGTCGAAGTGATCCTGCTCTCGCGCAATACCGCCGACACCGGACTGCGCATCATGAATTCGATCGAGCACTACCGGCTCGGGATTTCGCGCGCCGCCTTTACCGGCGGGGAGAACACCTATACCTATGTGCCGGCGTTCGACGCGCATCTTTTCCTGTCCGCCAATCCGATGGATGTGAGGATGGCGCTGGAGGCCGGTCACGCGGCGGCGACCATCATTCCGGCCAACCGCACCGAGGGCGGCGGCGCCGATGATGGCGGCGAACTGCGCATCGCATTTGACGGCGATGCAGTGCTGTTCTCGGACGAGGCCGAGCGTGTTTACAAGAAAAGCGGGCTGGAAGCCTTCACCGCCTCGGAAGTGGATGCGGCGCGCCAGCCGCTGATGGGTGGTCCGTTCAAGAGTTTCCTTGCGGCGTTGCACCGCATTCAGTCGGAATATCCGCCCGATGGTTCGGTGATACGCACGGCGCTGGTGACCGCGCGCAGCGCGCCGGCGCACGAGCGCGTGGTGCGCACCCTGCGCGCCTGGAACATCCGCATCGACGAAGCGCTGTTCCTGGGCGGGCTGGACAAAGCGCCGTTCCTCAAGGCATTCGGCGCCGACATTTTTTTCGATGATCAGAGCAGTCATATCGAATCGGCCAGCCAGCACGTCACCGCCGGGCATGTGCCCTACGGTGTGGCCAACGAGTGAGGCGGCCGGGGGCGAGCGGGGGCGCGCCTCAGTCGCGCGTCGCGCTCAAACCGAAGGCAGCCGCTTTTGCGCAATGCCTGATCCGCTGGCAGCGCCTGCACGGGCGCCGCGACCTGCCCTGGCAGAACACCCGCGACCCTTACCGGATCTGGCTCTCCGAGGTGATGCTGCAGCAGACCCAGGTCGCCACCGTGATTCCCTACTATCAGCGGTTTCTCGAGCGTTTCGCGGATGTGCGTTCGCTGGCAGGGGCGGATCTGGAGGAGGTGCTCGCCCTGTGGAGCGGCCTGGGCTATTACTCGCGCGCGCGCAACCTTCAGAGCGCCGCGCGGCAGGTCGTGGCGCGCGGCGGTTTTCCGGACACGCGCGAGGAACTTGAGCTATTGCGCGGCGTCGGGCGCTCGACGGCCGCGGCCATTGCGGTGTTTGCAGCCGGCAAGCGCGAGGCGATTCTCGATGGCAACGTCAAGCGGGTGCTGGCGCGGCATTTTGCCATCGAGGGGTTCCCCGGTGACGCAGCGGTCGCGCAGCGCCTGTGGTTGCTCGCCGAGTCCTTGCTCCCGGCGAGCGGCATCGAAAGCTACACCCAGGCGCTGATGGATCTGGGTGCAACCGTCTGCACCCGCAGCCGTCCGCGCTGCCATGACTGTCCGCTCAAGGCGAGCTGCCTGGCGCTGGCGGAGAATCGCATTGCCGCGCTTCCGGGCAGGCGCGTCCGCAAACCGCTGCCCAGAAAAGAAACCGCCATGCCGATCCTTCTCCATGGCGACAGGGTGCTGCTGGTGAGGCGACCCGAGACCGGCATATGGGGGGGGCTACTTTGCCTCCCTGAATTTTCGGATCTGGCGCAGGCGTTGCAGCTGAGCCCGGCGCGCTACGGCTGCGAGATCGACTCGCACAGGTTGCTTGCTCCGCTCGCCCACGGGTTTACCCACTATTCCCTGACCATACACGCGGCGGTCTGCAGGGTGCGCGGAGTGCGGCCTCACGCGGCCGAGTCGGGCGCGATCTGGCTGCCGCTGGCCAGCGCCCTCAAGGCTTCGATTCCCGCTCCGGTGCGCACGCTGCTGCGCGGCCTTTAGCGCTGGAACGACCGCGACGCCTGTTTCAGGCTATTGGATCCCAAATCAAGGATTATAAATATCTGAAAACGCAGGCGGTATATTGGTATTTTTAATTAAAAGTTATTAATTTTTGCCCGGTGACGGGATCCGCGTTGTGCTTCGACCGTGCGCCGGATCCGCGGTTGGCTAATGATCTTCGCCCCAGCGCTTTAGCAACTGATGCTTGACGCCCACCTGATCGAGAATCCGCGCGACCACGAAATCCACCATGTCCTCGATGGTTTTCGGATGATTGTAGAAACCCGGAATGGCCGGGAGGATCACAGCGCCTGCGCGGGCAAGCCTCAGCATGTTCTCCAGGTGCAGTATGGAAAACGGCGTCTCGCGCGCCACCAGCACCAGCTTGCGCTTTTCCTTCAACATGACGTCGGCGGCGCGTTCGATGAGGCTGTCCGAGAGGCCGGCGGCGACCGCGGCCAGGGTGCCCATCGAACAGGGGCAGATCACCATGCTGTCGGCGGTGTTGGAGCCCGAGGCGACCGGCGCGAACCAGTCCTCGTGCCCGAATACCCGCAGCTGTCCTGGCTTGGCGCCATAGCGATCGGAGAAAAACTTCTCCGCATCCTGCGGCCGTGCCGGGATGGTCAGATCCTGCTCCTGCTTGGCGACAATGTGCGCGGCCTTTGAATTCAGCAGATAGACGCGCGCGCCGCACTCGACGAGGCATTGTGTGAGGCGCAGGCCGTAAGGCATGCCCGAGGCACCGGTGATGGCGACGGCGATGGTTGGATTCATGTGTCTAAGAGCTCCCTGTGGCGTACCAAAACGTTCATGCGTGGACGATATTTTGCGGCCAGTTGCTCCACCAAGTATACCGAGCGGTGGCGGCCGCCGGTGCAACCGATGGCAATGGTCAGGTAATTGCGGTTGTCGCGTGCGTACTCGGGCAGCCAGCGTTCCAGGAATGCCGCGATGTCCGCTACCAGCGTCGCCGCCAGCGGCTCTGCGCCAAGAAAGCCCGCAACCGCGGCGTCCTGCCCGGTCAGAGCGCGCAACGCCGGTTCATAGAAAGGGTTGGGCAGGCAACGCGCGTCGAACACCAGATCGGCATCCAGCGGCACGCCGGCCTTGTAGCCGAAAGATTCGAGAACCAGGGTACGCAGATCCGATTCGAGTTCCAGCAGCTTGCGGATCCACTCGCGCAGGCGTATGGGTGTCAATTCGCTGGTATCGACGTGGTGGCCATAATCGGCAACCGGCGTGAGCAGCCGGCGCTCCTCGCGCAGGCATTCCTCGATCGTGCGATCACCGCCGGCCAGCGGGTGGCGGCGGCGCGTCTCGGCAAAGCGCCGCACCAGCGTGTGATCGCGTGCGTCCAGGAATATCACCCGCACGTCGGTGCCATCGGTCCTCAGCCGGTCGATAAATTCCGGCAGGGACTCCAGCGAGGAGCCGCTGCGCGCGTCGATTGACAGGGCGAGCCGCGTGGTTCCCGCGTCGCGAAGCAGGCGCACGGTATCGGCGAGCAGGGCGAGCGGCAGATTGTCGATGCAATTGAAGCCGGAATCTTCCAGGGCGTGCAGCGCAATGCTCTTGCCGGAACCCGAAAGCCCGCTGATCAACACCAGCCGCATGCGCGCCGGGGCCGGCATCAGCGCCCATCCTTGTTCATCTCGCTTTGCTGTCGGGCAATGAATTCCTCGGTGCTGTTTATGCCGCGCAGTTGCAGGATGTGGTTTCTCACTGCGGCCTCCAGCAGCACCGCGAGGTTGCGTCCTGCAGCGACCGGGATCACGACTTTGCGCACCGTGGTGCCCAGAACGTCCTCGGAGAGCTCGTGCAGCGGCAGGCGCTCCACCGGGTTGGGGGTTCCCACAGCCGGCCGCTCAAGATGAACAATCAGGCGCAAATTCATCTTCGGCCGAACCGAGGTTTCGCCGAAAATAGTGTGGATATTGAGCACGCCCAGGCCGCGCACTTCGAGGAAGTCCTTGAGCATGGGAGGGCAGCGGCATACCAGTGTCGAGGGTGGAATGCGCGTGATCTCGACCACATCATCGGCGACCAGGCCGTGTCCGCGGCTGATCAGTTCCAGGCCCAATTCACTTTTGCCGACGCCGGAATCACCGGTGATCAGCACCCCGAGTCCGAGCACATCCATGCACACGCCATGGCGCTCGATGGTCTCGGCGAGCATCCTGTCGATGTAGCGGCGCAAGGCGCCGATGACCTGCGCACTCGAGAAAGTGGAGGACAACATGCATACCCCCGCCTCCCTGGCCGGCTCGATCAGTTGCGCCGGCGGGGCCAGGTTTTCGCAGGAAATGATGGCGGCAGGTTCGGCGCGCAGCAGCACTTCGACCAGCTGTTTTGCGGCGGCGGCGTCGAATCCGGCCAGATAAGCGAGTTCGTGCGGCCCCAGAATCTGGATGCGGTTCGGGTGGATCAGATTGAGGTGGCCCACCAATGCCGCCGCGTCGCTGCGATTGCGCCGAATGACCGCCTCGGCGGGCGCAGCGCCAGCAACCGGGGCTAGCCCCAGTTTCTCGCGGTTGTCCTCATACAGCTGCGCTACGCTGATCTGCAGCATTTGGATTCCATACAGTAATCTTCTGATGCAGCACGGCCGCGTCGCCGACGGCGTTCAATGACTCGCGCATGTCGCGATCACTGAACATCTGCGCGAGTTGGGAAAGAATCTGCAGATGCCGCTCGGTGGCCTGCTCCGGAACCAGCAGCACAAATACCACGCCCACCGGCTTGCCATCAGGCGCATCGAATGGCACCGCATTCTTCAACCGCAAAAATGCCCCGATAGCCTCCTTGATCCCCTTGATGCGCCCGTGCGGAATGGCAATCCCCTGGCCAAGGCCCGTGGAACCGAGTTTCTCCCGCGCAAACAGGCTGTCGAATACGGTGCTGCGTGCAATGCCCTGGTTATTCTCGAAGAGCAGTCCGGCCTGCTCGAACAGGCGCTTCTTGCTCGTGACATCAAGGTCAAGAAGGATATTGGAGGGAGGGAGGAGCTTGGCGATGTGATTCATTCGTCACGCAATCTTCCGCGTCATCAGGCGGGGCGCCACAGACTCGGTGCAGACTTTGAAAGGAAGCAGATTCTACCTGAAGGCGGGGGGCTGGAGGCCGGAGCCGCGGATCTGCTGCACTGCCTGGAATTCATGGCACGCCCTGTCTTGTTGCCCGGGTTCCGGCGTATGCCGGTACCCGGGGAGTCGAGCACCAACCCCGGTTTGGCGCACTGCGATGACGCTGCGTAATGGGCCAGGCCAGGCCCTTTGGTTCCAGGATCTTGTCCGGAAAGACTTATTCTTCGGGTTCCGTGGCCTCTTGTTGGCGCCGCAGGGTTTCGTGGGGATGGGCGCGGACTTTATCCTTGTATTTCAGGATGCTGCGGTCGAGTTTCGCCGCCATCAGATCGATGGCTACGTACAGATTCTCGTCTTCGTTTTCCACGAAGATATCCTTGCCGCTGACATGCACTGTCGCCTCGGCTTTCTGGCGCAGTTTCTCCACGCTGAGGATCACCTTGACGTCGATGACGTGCTCGAAATGTCGCCTGATGCGTTCCAGCTTCGATAGCACATGGCCGCGAATGGCCGGCGTGATCGATACATGGTGGCCGCTTAGATTGAGGTTCATTGTAAATTCCTCTGCAGGTCTAAAGTGGGTTCGGGTCTTTCGACAGCAATTCATTTCCAGGTGAAGTGCCGTCAAACCTTGATTCGGCGGTACTACCGGTGGCCTCCTCCTTCCTTGGGGTTCAATGGGGATTTGACACTCATGATGCCTATTTCCATGGGCCGCCGCTACAGCGCCTTGCGCAGGTTGACCGGCGGAATGTGCAGCGATTCCCGGTATTTCGCTATGGTACGCCGTGCCACGACAATTCCCTGCTGGCTGAGAATCTCGGCGATCCGGGCGTCGGTCAATGGCCGCTTGCCGTCCTCGGCTGCCACCAGTTGCTTGATCAATGCGCGGATCGCCGTGGCCGAGCACGCGCCACCCGCGTCGGTGGCGACATGGCTGCCGAAGAAATACTTCAGTTCGAAGATTCCCCTGGGCGTGAACATGAATTTTTGCGTGGTGACGCGCGATACCGTGGACTCATGCAATCCCAGCAGGTCGGCGATCTCGCGCAGCACCAGGGGGCGCATTGCCACCTCGCCATGCTCGAAAAAATTGCGCTGCCGGTCGATGATGGACTGGGAAACGCGCAGTATGGTTTCGAAACGCTGCTGCACGTTCTTGATCAGCCAGCGCGCCTCCTGCAACTGCTGTGACATCTGTGACGCGGGAGCGCCACGACCGCCCTTCAGGATGTCGGCGTACATGCTGTTGACGCGCAGTTTGGGCATGGCGTCGGCGTTCAGCGAGGCCACCCAGACGCCCTTGACTTTCTTGACGATGACATCGGGCACCACATAGCGCGCCTCGTTGCTGCCAAAGGCCGAACCGGGCCGCGGGTCAAGGCTCTGGATGAGGCGCTGGGCCTCCTTGAGACGTTCGTCATGGCACCCCAGTGCTTTGCGCAGCCGCACAAAGTCGTGTGCCGCGAGCAGTTCAAGGTGATCGCGCACGATTGCCAGGGCCAGTTCCCGGCCGGGCGTGGTGGACGGCTGTGCCGCGAGCTGCAGCGCCAGGCATTCGCTGGGGCTGCGCGCGCCGACACCGGTCGGGTCAAGGTTCTGCAAGTGGCGCAGGGCGATCCGCAGTTCTTCCTCGGAGATCTCCAGTTCGCTGGGCAGGCTCTCTGAGAGCTCATCCAGGCCCATGGTGAGGTAGCCGTTCTCGTCCAGTGCGTCGACCAGGAGCGCCACCAGGGTCTTGTCATGGGCGTCCAGATTGAGCAGCGTGACCTGTTCGAGCAGGTGAATGCGCAGGCTTGGCGGTTCGGCGGCAAGCGCAGGCGGACCCGCGTCATCGTCGGTCGGTGCCGCCGGTGCCGCCGAGCCCGATCCGAACCAGTCCAGGTCCGAGGGCTGGCTCTCCAAGGCCGCGTCGGTGGCGCTGCTCTCCTTTGCTGTGTCGTTCGGGGCGCTCGGGGCTGCCTCCTCGCCGTTGTGAACGGGCGCGCCCTGATGGCCGCTCGCCGGCTCTTCGAGTTCGAGCAGAGGGTTTTCCATCAGCATCCTGTCGAGCTCCTGGCTCAATTCCTGAGTCGACAGCTGCAGCAGGCGAATGGACTGCTGCAACTGGGGCGTCAGCGTCAGGTGCTGAGACAGTTTGAGTTGCAGTGATTGCTTCATGGGCGGCTCAGAATGCCGGAACGGAGGTGCGGAACAATGGCTACGAGGCTCTTATAGACGGAAATTCTCACCCAGGTATACCCGGCGCACACTTTCATTATAGATAATTTCATCGGGGTTTCCCGATGCGAGCACACTGCCCTCGTTGATTATGTAGGCCCGATCGCAAATCCCCAATGTTTCCCGGACGTTGTGGTCGGTAATCAGGACGCCGATGGAGCGCTCCTTGAGAAAACGGATGATTCTCTGGATGTCGATCACCGCAATCGGGTCGACGCCGGCGAAAGGTTCATCGAGCAGGATGAAACGGGGGCTGGTTGCGAGGGCGCGCGCGATTTCCACGCGGCGGCGCTCGCCGCCGGACAGCGACAGCGCAGTGGCGTGGCGCAGATGGGCGATATTCAGCTCGGCAAGCAAGGCATCCTGTCGCGCGGTGATTTCCGCGCTGTCGAGCTTTTGCAGCTCGAGAACCGCCCGGATATTCTCCTCGACGGTGAGTTTTCGGAAAACGGAAGCTTCCTGTGGCAGGTAGGAAAGCCCCAGGCGGGCGCGCCGGTGCATCGCCAGATGGGTGATTTCGCGGGTGTCGATGTGGATTTTGCCGCCGTCGGTCGCGACCAGGCCGACAATCATGTAAAAGCAGGTGGTCTTGCCCGCACCGTTGGGCCCCAGCAAGCCGACGATTTCGCCGCTGGCGACTTGGATCGAAACGTCTTTGACGACCTGTCGCGACTTGTACCGTTTTTTCAGTGCGGTGGCGCTAAGGATGCTCATGCTCGGACGGCGTGGAAGATTCGAGCGGGAGATCGGAACGGCAAACGGATTCCGGTGCGCGCCCGGATCCTCGGAATCGCCTCGCGACCCTGAGCCCCGCATCGTAGCGGCGTCCGGGCCGCCCGGGCCGGGACGAAACGGGCATGCGCAAGCCGGTTCTGATTTATGAAAAGCTCACTGGCGTGGACTGGCCGCAGCGGGTTTGAAAACCAGCGGCGTACAGGGTTTTTTTTCGGATTGGGCCTGCGGATTTTTCGGCATGATGATGGCGCGCACGCGTTCATCCTTGCCGGCAACCGTGCCCTTTGCAGACTGCACGGAAAACTGTTCGGTCTTGGCATCATAGGAGATGTAATTTCCCACCACATCGTCACCGCAGTCGCGGCGCAGGTGCGCGCGGTTGAAGAATTCCACGCGATCCGCGCGGCCGTCGTACTCGATTCGTTCCGCCTCGCCCTCGATGTACTCCGCCAAACCATCGCGTTTCTGCCTGAAACTGGCAAGGTTTCCCACGGCGGTGCCGAACTGGAATCCCTTGTCGTCCTGTTTGACGGTCAGCCGGTCCGCGCGGATCACCATGGTGCCCTGCGTGAGCACGACGCGGCCTTCAAACACCGAGGTTTTTTTCGCATCGTCCGCGCTCATGCGATCGGATTCGAGATTGACCGGTTTGTCGCGGTCGGCGCGCTCGGCGAGCACCGGTGCCGTCAGGGCCGCAGCAAGTAATATGGGCAGGCAGAAAAGCCTAGTTTTTCTGTACATGAAAACTTCCCTTCACTGCGGACAGCAAGCTCAGGCGGCCGGTATCGCGTTCGTATTCCATGCCGGTGCCCGAAAGGGTGGAGGTTCCATTGACAATGGTAACCGCTCGGTCGGTTCGCGCGATGCCAAGTTCCATGAACACCTGCATGTATTGGGTGTGAATCTGCAAAGAATCGCCGCTCAGTGGTCGTCGCACCAGTTGGACATTGTCGTAGAAGCGCGCTTCTTTGATTTCCTGGTTGACTACGCCCCTGTTTGCCGTCACGGTGAATTCGGCGTCGATGCCATTCTTGATGAAGCGTGGCGCGGTCAGTTCCATCGAATCGTCGTCCGGGAAATGCGCCATGCTGTCGGCCCTCAGGTGGTATTGCGTGACCCCCTGCAGGTTCAATCTGGCGATGGCCACTTTCTTGCCGATGGCATCGGGAACGTGGCTCTTGTTCGCCGATTCTGTCGGTGGCGACGATTCAATCGCGTACTGCAGCCAGAAGGTCATGCCGCCGAGCAGTAGCATCAGCGCTACCGGAAGCAGATGATTGACCTGGTTTTTCATCGCAGGTAGCGGCTCATGGCGGAATCGTACCGGTTCTGCGCGCGCATGATGAATTCGCAAACCTCGCGCACCGCGCCCCGGCCGCCGGGTGACTCCGACAGAAAATGGGCGCGCGACCTGACCGCCTCCGGCGCCGCCGGAACGCTCGCGGCGAATCCACAGCGCGTCAGGACCGGCAGGTCGAGAACGTCGTCTCCCATGAAGCCAGCCTGCGCGGCATCGATTTGCCTCCCGGCCAGGATGGTCGCAAATTCGGCTGCCTTGTCGGTCGCGCCCTGGTGTACCAGGGTGATGCCCAGTTCCGCCGCGCGCAGCGCCACGATGCGCGACTGCCGCGAACTGAGCAGGCCGATTTCAACGCCCGATTCGGCCAGCATCTTCATGCCGTGCCCGTCCAGGGCGTTGAAGGCCTTCATGATTTCGCCGCCCTCGCCCATGTACAGGGTGCCGTCGGTCAATATGCCGTCAACGTCGAACAGCATCAGGCGAACGCGCTGCGCGCGCTCAATGGCTTGCGACATGGATTCCATCAGCCCCTGCTCCGCGCAATCATCAGATAGCCTTCGCGCGGAACAGGTCGTGCATGTTGAGCGCCCCGATCATCCTGCCGCGCGCATCGACCACCGGAAGCTGGGTAATTTTGCGTTCCTCCATGAGCTTGAGCGCTTCCACCGCAAGCTGGTCCGAACGGATGGTGGTGGGGTTGACGCTCATGACCTTGGCGACGCCGACGCGCCGGACGTCGCTGATGTGCTCCAGGGTGCGGCGCAGATCGCCGTCGGTGAACACGCCCACCACCTTTCGCTTCGCATCGACGATTGCCGTCATGCCCATGCGGGTCCGGGTGATCTCCCGCAAGGCGTCATGCAGGGAGGCCTTTATCGGCACCGAGGGCGCATTTGCGCCGCTGCGCATGACATCGCCGACGCGCGTGAGCAGGCGCCCCAGCGAGCCGCCGGGATGCGAACGGGCAAAATCGTCGGCGCTGAATCCGCGCGCATCCAGCAGCGATACCGCCAGTGCGTCGCCCATGGCCAGCGCCGCGGTGGTGCTGGCGGTCGGGGCGAGATTGAGCGGGCAGGCCTCCTGATCCACGCGGGCATCCAGGTGCACATCGGCCTGTACCGCCAGCGTCGACCTGGAGTTGCCGGTGATGGCGATCAGGGCGGCGCCGCGGCGCTTGATCAGCGGGATGATGGTGAGCAACTCGGCACTTTCGCCGGAATAGGACAGGGCGATCAGCAAATCGGTGCTGTGGATCATGCCCAGATCGCCATGGCTGGCCTCGGCCGGATGGACGAAATAGGCGGGCGTGCCGGTACTCGCCATGGTCGAGGCGATCTTGCGCGCAATATGTCCGGATTTTCCGATGCCACTGACGATGACCCGGCCGGTGCAGCGCAAAATCAGGTCGATGGCTTCGATAAAATGGTGGTCAAGACGCGTCGCCAGTTTTGCCACGGCGTCGGCCTCGATTGCCATGACCTTGCGGGCAAGATTCAGGACCGAGGAAGGCGTTGACGCAGCCGCCTTTGCCCCTCCGGGCGTGGCGGGGGCGTGTTTGCGGGCCGGCTTCGTGCTCTGCCGGCCGGGTCGCGTTTTCTGCAATTTTCCGGCGCGCGAAGCTGCCATAATCATTTGGAAAGTATAGCAGAGCCCTATGGTGCGGCTTCCCCGGAAGCGCCTCCGCAACCTCCAGTGCTCGCCGCCATATTTACGGATGAATCATGGGCAACACACTGCAGTTGGTGATTATTCTGCTGGCGAGCGCGGTATGTGTCGTCGCGGTGTTTCGTCTGTTCGGTGCGCCGCCGCTGCTGGGCTACCTCATGGTCGGGGTTTTGATCGGACCGCATGCACTGGGCTGGATACCCGCATCGCGTGAGGCCAGCTATCTGGCCGAATTCGGCGTCGTATTCCTGATGTTTTCCATCGCGCTCGAATTCAGCCTGGGCAAGCTGTTTCAGATAAGACGCCTGGTGTTTGGCTTGGGATTGTTGCAGGTGGTGTTGACCCTGGCACTGGTTTTTGGTGCTTGTATGGCATTGGATCTGGGCTGGAAGGCGGGACTGATCCTGGGGGCCGCCCTGGCCATGTCGTCCACAGCGATCGTTTCGCGGATGCTCGCGGAAAAAATGCAGCTCGACTCGCCTCACGGGCGGGAAATATTCGGTGTCCTGCTGTTTCAGGATCTGGCGGTGGTGCCGTTTCTGGTGCTGGTGCCCGCGCTCGCGGCCGGCGAGAGCGATCTGGCGCGACATCTGGGCGAGGCGGCGCTCAAGGCGGTGGTGATTCTGGGTATCGTGCTGTTTGCCGGGCAGCGCCTGATGCGATCCTGGTTTCACGTCGTGGCGCGTCGGCGCTCGCAGGAACTGTTCATTCTGAATGTGCTGCTGATCACGCTGGGCCTGGCCTACGTAACCGAGCATGCCGGACTATCGCTCGCGCTGGGCGCCTTTCTCGCCGGCATCCTGATTGCGGAAACCGAATACCGCCATCAGGTGGAGGCGGACATCAAGCCGTTCCGGGAGGTGCTGCTGGGCTTGTTTTTCGTGACTGTCGGGATGCAGCTCGATCCGCGCCTGGTGTGGGCCAATCTGGCGTTGGTGCTGTTTGTCCTTGCCAGTTCCGTGGTGCTCAAATTTGCGCTGATCGTGCTGTTGTCGCGAGCCTTCGGCAGCACGCCGGGAACGTCGCTGCGCAGCGCGCTGGCATTGTGTCAGTCAGGCGAATTCGGCCTGGTACTGATCGTTCTGGCCGCGGGCCACGGCGTGCTCGAGGGCGAGTTGGCGCAGATCGTGACCGCGTCGATGTTGCTCTCCATGATGCTCGCGCCCGTTGCAATTCACTTCAGCGATCGCCTGGTGATGCGCTGGTCGAGCTCGGAATGGATGCTGCGTTCATTGCAGCTTCACAGCATTGCGGTGCAGGGTCTGGCCATCGAAGGCCACGCGCTTATTTGCGGCTACGGGCGCACCGGACAGCGCATCGCGCACCTGCTGGAACAGGCGGGAATCCGCACCATTTCGCTGGATCTTGACCCGGAGCGCGTGCGCGAAGCGGTGGCGGCTGGCGAATCGGTGGTCTACGGCGACAGTTCGCGCAGCGAAGCCCTGGGTGCCGCGGGGATCGCGCGGGCGCGAGCCCTGATCATCACCTTCGCGGATACCCAGGCGGCCGAGCGCATACTTGCGCTGGCCCATGGCGCCAACCCTTCCCTGCCCGTGGTGGTGCGCACCCGCGACGATGCCGATCTGGACCGCCTGATGGCCGCAGGCGCCGCTGAAGTGGTGCCGGAGACGTTTGAGTCCAGTCTGATGCTCGCCTCGCATGCGCTGGTGCTGCTGGGCGTGCCGCTGCGCCAGGTCGTGCGCCAGATAGGGGCGGTGCGCCGCGACCGCTATCAGATGCTGCGCGGCTTTTTCGAGGGCGAATCCGACCGCCACGAAGACCTGGACCATGCGCGCGAACCGCGTCTGCATTCGGTGACACTCGAGGCCAGCAGCCATGGCGCGGGACACACGCTTGCCATGCTCGAGCTTGGAACTCTCGGGGTGTCGGTGGCCGCGGTACGTCGCCGGGACACGCGCATCGCAAAACCCTCCGCGGAGACCGTGCTGCAGCCAGGGGATGTGCTGGTACTGCTGGGAGCGCCGACGGATCTGGCAGCTGCGGAAATGCGCCTCATGCGGGGAAATTAAACGCGCTGTCGGGAACTGTCATTTGATCCAAAGAAAAAGCCCGCACGGGGCGGGCTTTTGCGGAGCAGACCAGGCTTACAGGGATTTGCAGAGCAGGTACTGGTTGGTACCGGTCTCTGTAAATTCGACGGTAGGTACGACCGCCCCCGCATCCGGGTTGGGCGCAGTCTGCAGCAAACCTCTCACCTGACCGCGAATGGAGGAACCGTCATCAACCTGGGTATCGACAGCGATGGCAACTTTGTCCGGCAGGTTGCTGGTGCAGATAATGTTGCCATTAAATCCCATGCCGGCGGTTTGAACACCGACGATGCCATTGACTGAATTGGCCGGCGGCAATACCGAAGCTGCATCCGTTACCAGAGTGGAGCCACCGACGAAGCCGGACAGGCGCAGGTGCTGCCAGAAAAGATTGCCTTCCGGGGTGGTTGTCGACGGTGCCGCCGTAGGGATATTGTTGTACAGATCCGGCGTCGTAGGAACCGCAGGCACCGTCCCGCGAACAAAAGTGCCGTTACCATCGCCACCGTGCGAACCGGCCCAGCGCGCGTTTACCTTGGACTCGGATTCGTCGCCGGGAAGGGCGCGATAACGATCCTGGTACGAATACATAGCGGCTGCCAACCCGTTGAAATCATTTATAAGATTCTTAATCTTGGCCTGAGTGATCATTTCCTGGCCCTTCAGGATGCCCCCGAGCAGCAGGCCGATAATGACCAGAACAATGGCGATTTCCACCAAGGTAAAGCCCGACTGGGCGAGTCTGATAGACGGTTCTCTTTTCATATTGCCTCCATTGATTCAAAAGCCCGCACTTGGCGGGCTTTTCTAAGAACTAACTGCAAGTCCTACAGGCTCTTGCAGAGCAGGTATTGATTGGTACCGTTTTCAGCGAATTCGACGGTGGGTACGACGGCGCCGGTAACCGGATTTGGCGCAGTCTGCAGCAAACCTCTCACCTGACCGCGAATGGAGGAACCGTCATCAACCTGGGTATCTACAGCGATGGCAACTTTGTCCGGCAGGTTGCTGGTGCAGATAATGTTGCCATTAAATCCCATGCCGGCGGTTTGAACACCGACGATGCCATTGACTGAATTGGCTGGCGGCAATACCGAAGCTGCATCCGTTACCAGAGTGGAGCCACCGACGAAGCCGGACAGGCGCAGGT
Organism: uncultured beta proteobacterium; assembly: GCA_903859155.1. Lineage (GTDB taxonomy): Bacteria > Pseudomonadota > Gammaproteobacteria > Burkholderiales > SG8-39 > 2-02-FULL-62-17. The sequence goes on along the minus strand of CAIOLO010000007.1, from coordinate 5,957 downwards.
GCTGCCAGAAAAGATTGCCTTCCGGGGTGGTTGTCGACGGCGCTCCCGTGGGGATATTGTTGTACAGATCCGGCGTCGTAGGAACCGCAGGCACCGTCCCGCGAACAAAAGTGCCGTTACCATCGCCACCGTGCGAACCAGCCCAGCGAGCTGCTACCTTGGACTCGGATTCGTCGCCGGGAAGGGCGCGATAACGGTCCTGGTACGAATACATGGCGGCTGCCAACCCATTGAAGTCATTTATAAGATTCTTGATCTTGGCCTGGGTAATCATCTCCTGACCCTTCAGGATGCCCCCGAGCAGCAGGCCGATAATGACCAGAACAATGGCGATTTCCACCAAGGTAAAGCCCGACTGGGCGGATTTCATTGATAATTCCTTGTTCATACGGCCCCCACTTTTAGATTGGCCAGCGGAAAATTAAGTAATGCAGGCCTCACATATCGCAATCTTCATGCCATGAAAACGGGGGGTTACAGAGGCTCTTTCGAGTCTTTTAGAGAGAAATGTGTTGAGATTTAAACATTTTTGACATTTTGCCGTCACTTTTGTTCTTTCATGCGGGTTTCCAATTCCTTGAGCCGGTTCTCCAGGAAGCGCAGTTCTCCAGGGTGCCTGATTAAGCCTTTCTCGATATAACCGCCGATCATGATCCGCGCGGTTTCCAGTTCGTTCATGTCCTCCAGTATGAAGATTTCCATCTGTCTCGCCCAGAGCGGAACATCCTCACCCACGGCATATTTCTGGATAGCCGCGGCATATTTCCTGGCCAGTGGGAGGTCTTTGAGACCGTGTTTGGCGATGGCTGCGGCATGGGCCAGCCACTGCCAACGGCGGTCGGGGTCTTTGAAAAATTCCTGATAGACAAACTCAAGCATTTGCCGTTTTTTGGCCTCGCTGGGGACATCGGCGTACAGCCTGCTTGCTGCCATAAGTGGGTACTGACCATTCGGGTCAAGGCGCAATATTCTCGTCAGCCAGGCTTGCAGTCGGTCATAGTCGAGGGCCTGGTAAGGGGCTCGGTCGCCGGACTGGTAATCGAATGCCTGTAAGTACAGCATCAGCACCTTGGCAAGTGGAACCGGGTCGCCAAAACCCAGCGCGGCCAAGGTGCTGGCTTCCGGTATCGGCGGTAAATCAGTGGCGTTGGGTGGAGAGAGCGGATTGGCGCTGCGTACGCCAAACTGAAGCATCAGCGCCAGAATCAAGGCTGCGAGAATCCCTCGAGGGACTGAGGCAAAAGGTCGTTCCATCGGCTGGACTTGGTTTCTGTACCGGGGCTCAGAAATTTCTTCGATACAGATCAACCAGGGTCGCAGCACCGATCAGCAACAGGTAGATCAGTACCTGCAATGCCAGCCCTGAGATTTCGGTCGCGGAGGGGGGGTGATCAAGCATCCAATCGGTCAGCGTCATGCGGTCCAAAGCCGGCATGGCCAAGGCAATGGCATTGATTATCCACTTGAGCGCTGCGTCGGTCCAGGAGGGTTCCAGGGCTAAGGGTGTGGCGGCGATGATCTGCATCGCACTGATCGATCTTGCCAGCAGGTAAAACCCTGCGGTCGCGGCGAACGCGGAGGTCACCTGGGTGAGCGAAACCGCGCAGAAAATGCTGATCGCCGCGATGATCAGGAGTTCACCGGCAAACGAGGCACCCCAGACCGCAACCTGCGCGACCGGCGCAAAGATCGCCAGCGGAATGGAGAATCCCGCGGCCAGTGAAATGGCTACGCCGGTGCATCCGGCAATCTTGCCCAGGTAATACTCCCAGCGAGCCGCCGGTTGCGACAAGAACAATTCGGTAATCTTGTCGTTTGCTTCGCGCACCAGGCTGGTGATGCAGAATGCCGCAAGCAGGAAAACGCCGGTGGCGCGCAGCAGAGCCGACATGATCGCGACCTGAATCTGCGCCACCTCGATTATGGCGACCTGGCTGAGGAATTGCGCCGCGCCGAAGGCCACGCCGATGGCGATAACCGCCACCCAGGCGAGGCGGCTGCGCAGCGCCTCCAGCAGGGTGATTCTGGCAATGGTTCTGCTGAATATCAGCACATTCGACCTCGATTCCAAGCTTGGCATAATACGTGCGTCGACCGCTTGGTGGAATCTTTTGATCCGGGTTGATAAATTCGACGAGTAATCTGATTCCCAAAAACGCCTCCGCGGTGAGGCCGCCATCCGGCAGGTGCCATGTCTCAAATTCGCTCAGAGCAGGTTTCGCAGTTGTTCGTCAGCCGGTATTGGCGCGTTGTTTTCGTGCTGATGCTGGGAGCACTGCATTTGTCGGCTATGCGTGGCGCCGAGGATTACTGGGCACGCGCGCTGATGCTCGCACATTTCGGATTATTCATCATCTGGCAGCCGTTCATGCGCGGCGAAAAGCGCTTGAGCATGCTGCAAACCGGCGCCATTGCGGCGGTATCCGCGGGAATTCTATTTTTCCTTAATTGGTGGTTTCTGGCGCTCTGGGTGAGCGTGTTTGCCGGCATTGTGGGAGGCAAGGTGTTTCTTTTTCAGGCGCCCTGGTTGCGCCGTTTTTACCTGCTGGTAATGGCTTACCTGATTTCCCTGCTGCTGGTCTGGATTGTCCCAAGCGCCCTTTTCGATGTTCCTGTTCCACAGGAACTCGGCCAATTGGCGGCGTTCGGCCTGCCGTTCCTGTTTCTGCTGATGCTGTTTATGCCGGCTCAAGCCGATTCCGCAGAGACGCCGCAAATTGTCGACTTCTTTTACGCCACCTTGTTGTTTCTGCTCTTTGTGGTGCTGGTGCTGGGCAGTTTTACCCTGATGCGCATCGGCAGACTCGAATACTGGGAGGCATTGTCGGTGAGCATGCTGGTGATCGCGGCGGTATTGCTCGCCTTGAGCATCGCCTGGAGTCCGCGCGCCAGCTTCGGCGGGCTGTCGATGTATTTTTCGCGCTATTTGCTGTCAATTGGCCTGCCGTTTGAGATGTGGCTGCTTTTCCTGGCGGAGTTGTCGCAGGTAGAAACGCGGCCGGAGCTTCTCATGAAGGAAGCCAGCGCCGGCCTGGCGCGCCTGCCCTGGGTGTCAGGGGGCGTCTGGCACACCGCCGAACATTCAGGCGAATTCGGCGCGGAATCAAAAAACTCGGCGGAGTACACCGATAAAGCGCTGGATCTTCGCGTATTTACCAGGCATGCACTGAGCCCATCGCTGATTTGGCATTTTCAGCTGCTCGGTCAGTTGTTGAGCGAATTCTATGTTGCCAAGGTGCGCGAACAAACGCTGCAACAGCAGACTTATGTGCAGGCGGTCCACGAGACCGGCGCACGCATGACGCATGACATCAAGAATCTGTTGCAATCACTAAACGTGCTGTGTTCCGCCATGGAGCGCGATCCGCAGGAGCAACCCGGAGAAATCGTGGCGCTGCTGCGCCGTCAGTTGCCGGTGGTCGCGCAGCGCCTGCAGCAGACGCTGGACAAGCTGCAGAAACCGCAGTTGGACAGCGGGCGCTTCGAAATGGCGAATACCTGGTGGGAGGGCCTCAAGCGAAATTACCGGGATCGCGGCGTCGAGTTTGCAGATGGCGAAATTACCGCCGATATTCCATTGCCCAAGGAACTGTTCGATAGCGCGGGGGACAACCTGATTCAGAACGCGCTGCGAAAGCGCAAGCTGGATGAGGCAGTTGCCGTGAAGGTTAAATTCCTATGTGCTGACGCAATCGAATTCTCGGTTTGCGATAGCGGCGAGCCGGTACCCTCCGAGATCCTGCAGGGGTTGTTGCGGGAACCGGTGCACTCCAGCAGCGGTTTTGGCATTGGTTTGTATCAGACGGCGCGTCTGGCGGAGAAATTCGCATTTTCATTGCGTTTGTCCAGCAATGAACCTGGGGCGGTGTGCTTTGCTCTGCGGGGCGAGGGGCGGCCCTCCTAGGACAGCACCGCTTTGCGCCCGGCCAGCCGATACACGGTGGTGTCGCCCTTGCCCTTCAGATAAATGGACAGCGGCGCATCAAAATCGAAATGTTCGCGCAGGCGCTGGTAAGTGGTGACGTCCACATGGATCATGCCGGGTACGCCCTCTGTGGTGATGCGGCTTGCCAGATTGACCGTGTCGCCCCACAGGTCGTAGATGAATTTTTTTCTGCCAACGACACCGGCGACCAGCGGGCCGGTACCGATTCCCATGCGGATCTCCAGTTTCATGGGATTGATTGTAGAGTTGTTATGCAGAACGGCACGCATATCAATGGCCATGTCGGCAATCGCTTCGGTGTAGTCGACGCCGCGCTCGTCGTTCAAACCACCGGCCACCATATAGGCGTCGCCAATCGTCTTTATCTTCTCAAGCCGGTGCTTTTCGGCGAGCATGTCGAACTCCGAAAATATTGTATTGAGCATCGAGAAAATTCTGCTCGGCGCCATGTTTTCGGCAATGCCGGTGAAATTCACGATATCGGCAAACATGACGGTGACATCGGCAAAGCCGTCCGCGATGGTCTGGTTTTCCAGCTTGAGGCGTTCGGCGATCGGCATGGGAAGAATGTTCAGAAGCAGTTTCTCCGAGCGGTCCTGCTCGATCTGCAGCAGGCGATGGGCTTCATTCAACTCTGATTCGTAGCGTTCCTTTTGCACCGCGGCGTACCGCAACACGAAATAGGCCATGGTGGAAATGGCGATGAAATTGAGCGAGAAAAAAACTGCGCTGGTGCGCAGCGGCACCTGTGGCGCGGCCTGCAAGCTGCTCGCCAGTTGAAAATCGACAAAGCCGCACATGGCAATGATCGCGATATGTCCCGCGAACCACGGGATAGAGGCGCGGGCGCCCAGTACCGGTACCGCACAAATAGGTGCCAGGATTCCCCACAGGACCACGCCGCTGGCGGAAATGAAACTGCCAATCGACAGTTGGGCCACAAATGGAAAAAACAGGAACAAAGCCAGTTGCGCATAGCAGAAAAACGAAAAACTGCGCGTGGCGGCATAGATCAGCAGCGTGGCCACCGATACCAGTTGAAATCCGAACGGCAGCGTGGCCGACAACTGGTTTCCCATCAGCCAGTAGACCGACAGCCAGAACATCGGTGCTGCAGTCATCAGCCCCATAGCGAAGACCATGATGGTCTTCCTGATCTTCAGATCTTCGCTGTCCTCGGCCTCAATGCCGGCGTGGCGCAGGCGGCTTAAAAACGGTTCTGTGGCGGTCATATGTTGGTGACTGGGCGGTTTCGCCTGGATGTCGCGAGTTTAGGAGAATGATGCGACTAATTGTACGTGACATGCCAGGCGTGGAATCAGACATTAGGTTACGTTTTTGTCTGAAGCTCGCTGCAATTTCGCATGCTCTTGTCATGGGTACGGCAATATTCGCGCCGGGCAACAACCCCTGGTCAATGACCTCGAGCAACGGCGGGACTTGAAATCGCTGGACTCAGGGCAGGCGCCCTGCACTGACCATGCGCGATACCAGGGTGGGCGCCGAGATCATGTAGACGATATCGTCGAATTCGCAAAGGGGACTGCCAGCTACGGTATCGCTGCAGCCAGCGGTGTAGGCAGCGGGAGTGCGACTGAAAAAGGCATAGCTGTTGTGACTTCCTGTCACAGCGCTGGAAAGCCCTCCCGCGACGTTATAGGCTTCGTCAGTGTTGGCGGTGACACCGCTGATTTGCACCCCAGTGGTTTGGTAGCCACCATATCCATTGCGTCCATGGGAAACAAAAACGGCAGCGAGTCCGCTGCCCAGTACCCCCGGAGTAGGCTTGCTGTATGCGGCATCAGTGGTACGGTTTAGCACTGCAATTTCACCCAAAGAGCAAAGCGCAAAGGATGATTGGGGCAGTGGTTGGGTTGATGTAGAGGAAAAAGTGCACACTGGCGATTGGGTTCCGGGAGGGGTCGGTAAAGTAACCTGATTTGCGTAGAGGGCCGGTGCAGTAGTGGCAGTGCTAGTGCTGAAAGTGGTTGAAGCAATCGAATCAGAAAAC
>CAIOLO010000006.1 GCA_903859155.1 uncultured beta proteobacterium | reverse complement strand
GGCGCTGAATAGTTCGTTGGAGGTGCAGGTGCAGGAGCGCACGGGCTTGCTGGTGGACGAGATCAGCCGCCGTGAATCTCTAGAAGTCGAGTTGCGCCGTGCGCTGGCCGTGGAGCAGCTGGCGTGGCAGCAACAGCAAGATTTTGTGGCCATGGTATCGCATGAGTTTCGCACGCCGCTGGCGATCATCAATACCTCGGTGCACCATGTGGCGCAGAGCCTGGATGCCTCCCAGGGCAGGAGCCTTGAGCGCTGCACCAACATCAAGGCATCGGCGCGGCGCATGAGCGACCTGATGGATGAGTACCTTTCGCTTGACCGCATCGAGGGCACCACCCAGGCCTTGAACCTGACCCCCTGCGATATCGGCGAAGTGGTGGCCGGCGTGGTGGCCGAATGGCCGTCCAATGTGATTGAGCTGATTGCGACGGCGGTGCCGCCAACCTTGCAATGCGACTGGAAGTTGTTGCAGGTGGCGTTGCGCAACCTGATCAGCAATGGCTTGCGCCATTCACCGCCCGACGAACCTTTGCGTCTGTGGGTGCACGGTCAGCCCGGGGGCGGCGTTCATATCGAGATCAACGACGCCGGCAGCGGCATCCCCGATGATGAGATTGGACGGGTGTTTCAGAAATATTTTCGCGGTCGCGGTGCGCTGGGCAAAGCAGGTGCCGGGCTCGGGCTCTATCTGGTGGATCGTATTGCGCAGATGCATGGCGGCCTGGTCAAAGTGCAGACCAGGCCGGATTTCGGCAGCCGATTTACTCTGATACTGCCGGGGCCGGGTTTGCCGTGATGTCTGTCCATACCAGGACTGCTGAGATCACAATCCAGGCCGGTCGGTTTGATCGGGTGCTGCTTCGCCCTCCCTTGACGGGCAGGGACCACGGTGCCGAGCGGCAGCAATCTGAGTGGACCGGCCATTTGCTATGCATTGGCCAAGAGACCGCTTGAAGTCTACGAGAGCCGTTCAAGGTGGAAACTCCACTGGCCGGTCATGGCCGAGAGCGCCATCCCAACTTTTTCGGCTGCGGACGCTCGAATTCGAAGCGTTGCTGCCCTCTGCATCTGATCGCCAGCAGCGGCAGTGGCCGAAGACCACTCACCAGAGAATGCACCCTGGAACGTCCGGTATGGCCGACTGCTGAATGACGTCCATGAATTGCCGGTGGTCTTCGACACGACCCGAAAGCCGATGTTCTTCAGCCAGGCATGGCCAATTGCACTGCTTCAATGTGTTTGCTCGGCGCCACGAGCGAACGCGGGCCGTGCTGATCAGTGCCTGGCGACCTGGTGCACTCCCGTCTATGCAGACTGGGAACCAGGGGTATCGGACCCGCTGCGGCCCGTGCGTGACAATGCGATCGGGCGGAAATTAGCGGTATGCTCTGCCGTCCCTGCACGTGATGGTTCTCCCGTGAGGTGACAGACACTCACCGGCAAGGGAGAAGCTATGCCGAATTCCGACGCCCGGACGACGGGCTTCAGCCATCAGGAGGTGCTGCGCATCCTGTCGGGGGTGCTGCTGTGCATGCTGATGGCGGCGCTCGACCAGACGGTGCTGGCGACGGCGCTGCCGTCGATCGCCGCCGATTTCCATGCCGTGCCCTATCTTTCCTGGCTGATCACCGCCTACCTGATGGCGAGCACGGTCTCGACCCTGGTGATGGGGAAGCTCTCCGATCTGTGGGGCCGGCGCGTCATGCTCGAGTTCTCGATCGGCATCTTCCTCGTAGCCGCGGTGGCCTGCGCGCTCGCACCGAGCATGGGCTTCCTGATTGCGGCGCGTGTGGTGCAGGGCGTCGGCGGGGGCGGGATTTATGCCATGGGGCAGGCCGCGATCGCCGACGTGGTCTCGGCCCGCGAGCGCGGGCGCTACCAGGCCTACATCACCAGCGCCTTCACCAGCGCGGCGATCGCCGGCCCGGTGATCGGCGGCTTGTGCGTCGAATATCTCACCTGGCGCTGGGCGTTCTGGCTCTACCTGCCGCTGGGCGTCGCCGCCTATGTGCTGTGCCATCGGGGCCTCGCCCGCGTCGTGGTGCGCCATGTGCGCCGGCCGATCGACTATCTCGGCGCAGCGCTGCTGGTGCCGGCGGTCGGCGCCCTGGTGCTCACCGTTACGCTGGGCGGCCACACCCTGCCGTGGAATTCCGCGCTATGGCTGGGGCTAGCCGCGGCCGCGCTCGTGTTCGTGGCCGCTTTCGTCCTTCGCGAGCTGCGCGCGCCCGAAGCGCTGCTGCCACCGCGGCTGTTCAGGACGCCGGTGTTCTGCGTGGCGAGCCTGCTCAATTTCTTCATCAATGCCATCACCATCGGCACTTTCATGCTGCTGCCGGTCTACCTGCAGTTCGCCGTGGGCGTCAGCGCCGCCGTCTCGGGCGCCATGCTGATCATTCCCTTCATCGCCCAGGTGATCGTCTCGATCTCCACCGGCAAGCGGGTGCAGCGCACCGGCCGCTACGTGGGGCCGCCGCGGCTCGGGTTTTTGATACTCGCCATCGCCGCCGCGCTCTTCACCACCATGGATGCGACAACGCCACTCTGGTTGGTGGAGATCTTCATGGTCGTCAACGCGATCGGCAATGGCTTGTGCCAGTCGCCGCTCTGGGTCGCCATCCAGAACTCGGCGGACCTCGAAGATCTCGGTGCAGCCACCGGCGCCACGGCGTTCTTCCGCGCGCTCGGTGGCGCATTCGGCGCCGGAATTCTTTGGGCGCTGCTGATGGCGACGCTGGACCGCACCGTTGCCGCCGACGGCCATTCCAGGTACGGCTCGGCGCTCTTGAGCGGCGGCCGCCAGGGACTGGCACTCCTGCCCGAGGACACGCGCGCCATTCTCATCCCCGCGCTGTCGCATTCCTTCAGCTACGCCTTCGCGGCGGCCGGCGCGATCGCGGCGGCGGCTTTCGTGGCCACTTTCTATCTCAGGGAAATACCTCTCAGGACGAGCACGCATCGCGCCGCGCCCGTGGATGCGGCGGCCAAGCCCGCGGGCGGGAATCGATGACGCGTTTGATAAGCTGAGCGCGGGCGATACACCCCGCCTGCGGTCGCCTTGCCCGGCATGCGGCGCTATTTCGACTCGAGCGCCGCCAAGCGTTCCAGCATTGTTGCCAGTTCCCTTTACCCAGGAAACCCGGGATCTGGCAGTTTGTCCCCAGCGGATTCAACATAATCGGCATTGGGGTGCCATTTTATAAGTACCAGCATTACGACATAGCGGGATATTACATAGGTCGACGCGTCTTACGCGCGGAATTGATTTTCTTGTCCTTCATGAAAACCGCTAGTCGAAATGGTTATCTAGCAATTTGAGGAAGCGGATTTTGGCCGGAATTTCAGTGGGCGGCGACTACCAAAGCGTACTGTCTGGCATCAGCTGTGCCAGTGTGAGGCCTTCTTTGTAGTCGGTCTCAGAGATCCACTTCCGCTGCTCGACCAGATCCCGATACATGAAGCTCACCAGCGCCGCCGGACCGCCGAAGCCAAAAGTACCTAAGCGCAGCGCGTACTGCGTCATCTGCCAGAGCGAATAGCCGGGCTTTGAATCAGAGGTAATGGCAGTAGTTGCAGTAATCTTTGAATCGTCCATGGTAGACCCTCCACATAGCGATCACGCCAGATGTCGGGCAGGCCTTGGACGCAGGGCGTCTTGGACGGGGAGGCTGCCATATCCCCGAAAACATTGGTCAGACTAGACTGATGATTCGGATTCGTCAAATGGTTCGTGTCATGGTTCGTGTCACTGACTGCCGCAAATCGCCTTTAGCTCGATCTTGCCGGCCATCGAATCCACTGATTCAGCAGTACATCGACTTGGAAATTGGCCGACCTTGGTCCTTGTTCCGATCAAACTGCTCGCCGGAAACCGGACATCCAGAGGAGTCCGGAGACTGGAATTAGGACGCCATCTCGAACGCCCGGACATGGCCGAATTCAGGCCTTAGATGTACCGCGCCCAACTCGCGTTGCAGCGATCGCGGTAAACTGGCAGCCGTTTCTTCCAACCCGACGTCACGCGAGCGCCTGCAAAAATGACGATGATCCTGAAATCCAAACTGAACCATTTCGCCAGCATCGCGGCATTGCTCGCCGCTCAGGCGTTCGCGCAAAGCTATCCGGTTCGCCCGGTGCATCTGTACGTCCCCATACCTCCTGGCGGCGGCGTCGACATTCTGGCGCGCTCCGTCGGACGGGTTTTTACGGAGCGCACCGGCCAACCCTTCATTGTCGAGAACCGCCCCGGCGGCAATTTCACCATTGCCATGTCCGGCTGCGCCAAGGCCCGGCCCGACGGCTACGTGGCCTGCATGGCGCTGCGCGACAACATCTCCATCTCGCCGTTTCAGGAACAGCAGCCCTACGACGTGATGAAGGACTTCACGCCGGTATCGCACCTGGTCTATCTGCAGAACGTGATGGTGGCCAACGCGCAGGTGCCCTTCAATACCTTCCAGGAGATGGTGACCTACTCCAAGGCCAATCCGGACAAGATCAACTACACCGCCTTCGGCGCCAGCGTGGCCATTCTCGCGTGGCTTACCAAGGAAACCGGCGCGCGCATGACCTATGTGCCCTACAAGGGTTCGCCCGACGCCCTGCCCTCGCTGCTGAACAACACCATACAGGTGATGTACCTGGCCATCGGCAACCCGACCATCGTCAACGACGTGAATGCCGGACGACTCAAGGGGCTGGCAGTGCCGGGGGAGAGCCGCAATCCGCTCATGCCCAGGGTGCCTTCCTTCGCCGATGCCGGCCTGCCGCCCTTTGCCACCAAATCATGGCTGGGCATCCTCATGCCCGCCGGTGTGCCAAGGGAACCCGTCACGCGCCTGTCGGCAGAGCTGTCGGCGATCATCAACACGCCGGAGTTCCGCGACAAGAACGTCACGCCCTTCGGCTTCGACGCGGTGGGCAGCACGCCCGAGCAGTTCGCGAAATTCATTGTCGAGGACCGCAAATCCGGAGAAGAACTGGCGCGACTCGCGGGCAAGCGCGAGTAATTCCCGCGCCGATTCTATTTCCACGCCCGCGTCAGCAGTCTGTCCAGCGCATCCATGATGCGTCCGCCCTCTTTTTCCAGCGATAGAACGAATTTGCCGATTTGTTCTCTGGGTACCGAGGCAATTTCCAGGGGATGGAGCAAGACCAGGATATTTTCTATCCTGAAAGTCGGATTGAATGCCGGGTCGGCGATTCTGGGAAGAAGAGACTTTCGCACCAGCGGAACCAGCACGCGGCGCCGGTAATTGTCGTATAGCGACGACTGAACCAGCACCACGAACGGAATATCCTCGCGAAGCTTCCCGATGTTTCGGTGCACGTCGAATTGAGCCACGATTCGCCGTCAAAGCGTGGAGTACTGGTCCGCGAATGATCCGCGATGTTCGTCGAAGTCATTCCAGATCGCGACTGTCGCTTCAAGGGCCCTGCCCTTGGCCAATCGCCGACGACCTTCCTGCTCGACATATTCGGCAAGCAGCGATTCGACGACACCGGAGAGATTTCCCGCCATTTCACGCGCTTGAATGACCAAATCCTCATTCAAGGTGAGATTTACCGCGCGCTTTCGTGCCTCGGCGTTGTAACCGGTTTTCATCGGTCGCCTCCCATTTCCATTCAGCCCATCCAGCATGTTTCACAGCAAACTAATCTGCCGGAGCAATCTGATGCGCATTATATGCGCATCATGGCGCAGCCTGTCCGGACAAGCGCCAAGCCGCATTGCGCCGCCCTCAAGGGCAAGGTAGATTGCGCCTTTGCATTTTTGCCAGAAGATCCCATGTCTGCCACCGTCCCGGCCGCACCCGCCGAAGAAGCCTATCCGCCCATCCGCACCATCCGCGACATCGAGGCGCTGGAGCGCATTCCGCTCGAGGAGCGCGTCTGGTCCTGGGACCTGAACGACTGGATCCGCCGCGGCTGGACCTACAATCCGGACAAGGTGGCGATCAATTACGTCGAGAACGGCGACCCGCAGGCCAGTCCTGTTCAAGTCACCTACCGCGAACTGGCCAGGCGCTCGACGCAGGCCTCGAATCTGTTTTATTCGCTGGGCGTGCAGAAGGAAGACGGCGTGCTGTTGCTGATGCCGACCTTGCCGCAGCTTTATTTCAGCCTGTACGGCGGCATCGCCACCGGCATCACCTGCGTGGTGAACTGGATGCTGAAATCCGATCACCTGGCCGAACTCATCCGCAACGCCAGAACCCGCGTGCTGGTGGTGCTCGGCCCCACGCCGGGCTACGAGATATGGGAGAACGTCCAGGCGATTCGAGACCAGTTGCCCGAAGACTTGCAGATACTTTCGGTGCAGGCCCTGGGCGGGCGCAAACTGCCGGAATCGGATTTCGATGATCTGTGCGCGAAACAGCCCGGCGACAAGCTCGCCTTCGAGCGCAAATTCGGCGCCGACGACATCGGCGGTTACGTGCATTCAGGCGGCACCACCGGCTCGCCCAAGCTGGTGAGGCTTGCCCACCGCGGCTTTTGCTACAAGGCCTGGGCGCATGGCGCCACCGGCGGGCCGGGAAAAAGCGACAGCATCTTCGCCGATTACCCGCTGTTCCATGTGGCCGGCGTGCTCTCGCGCGGCATCCTCTCGATTGTCCACGGCATGATGGTGATGATCCCCTCGGCGCTGGGCGCGCGCGACAAGCGCTTCATCGCCAACTACTGGAAGTTCGTGGAGAAGTACCGCATCACCCAGTTCACCGGCGTGCCCACCACGCTCTCGGTGCTCGCCAAGAACCTGCCCACCACCGAAGACGTCAGCACGCTGAAGAAAGTCGCCACCTCGGGTTCGGCGCCCTTGCCGGTGGAGACCGCCCGGGAACTCGAGCGCGGCCTGGGCATCCGCGTGCTGCTCACCTACGGCTCCACCGAATACACCACCGGCGCCACCCAGCCGCCGCGCGAAGGCGACCCGCGTTTCGGCTCCACCGGCATGCGCGTGCCCTACACCCAGGTGCGCCCGGTGGAACTGGACTCTGAGGGCAATATCGCGCGCTTTTGCGAACCCAATGAACTGGGCATCATCGTGGTGAAAGGGCCGGGAGTGACCCCCGGCTATGTCGATCCGAAACAGAATGTCGGCATCTTCACCAGGGACGGCTACTTCAAGTCGGGCGACTGCGGCCGCGTCGATGAAGACGGCTTCCTGTGGATCACCGGACGCGTCAAGGACCTCATCATCCGCGGCGGCCACAACATCGACCCGCAGACCATCGAACACGCCATCCGCAAGCACCCGGCGGTGCTGCACGTCGCGGCGGTGGGCAAACCGGACAGCTATGCGGGCGAGCTGCCGATCGCCTACGTGCAGCGAGTGAACGATTCCACCGCCACCGCGGAGGAAATCCTGACGTTCGCCGAAGCGCACATCCCCGAGCGGCCCGCCGTTCCCAGGGAATTGCATTTCATCGACACCATGCCGGTCACCGACATCGGCAAGCCCGACAAAGTGGGCCTGCGCTTCGATGCCGCGAAACGGCACTACACCCGGGTTCTCGGCGAGGCGCTGCAGGGCGACGCCCTTGTCGAAGTCGAAGTGGGCCACGACGCCACCCACGGCACGCGGGTGACGATAAAAATCTCAGGGGAAAAATCCGGCACCCGGCCGGCCATCGAGAAACGCATCGCCGCAGTGATGAAGGCTTACAGCCACCACTACGTGATTCATTGAGCATCTTGGATTGCGGCAATGTCTTTGGGATTCGTTGCGCGCGGTTCACTTTCCCAGTCCAACCTACGCCTGCTTCTCCACCCTGGCAATCGACCCCAGGTCGCTCAACCATCCCTGCGCCGAGCGCGCCCACACCTGCCGCTTTGGCTTGAGTTCATTGCGCTGGCGAATCGCGCCGACGCGAAGACCGAACACCTGTTGATCCGTCGGCGACGTCGCCCACAGCGGCGTGCCGCAATCGGCGCAGAATGCCTGCGCGCGCTTGTTGCCGCTTTCGGCGGTCTTGATATAGATGCGCGGCTCGCCGCTGAGCAGCCTGAGGTTTTCCTTCTTCACCGACACCACGGTGCGGAACGCCGTGCCCGAGAGCGTCTGGCAATCGGTGCAATGGCAGATGGCGACCACCTGAGGGTCGATATCCGCTTCGTAAGTAATCTTGCCGCAGTGACATCCGCCGTCGATATGCATGTCTTGCCTCCCCTTGCAAATGGATTGAATGAAATATCCGCTGTTGCGTTCAGCGCGCAAGCAGCGGCCGCAGCACCGAGGCCACCCCCACCGCCATGCTGCGCATGCCAAAGTCGTTGGGATGCACCAGGTCGGTCACCAGCATGTCCTGCTGGTCACCCACCAGTTTCAGGCCATCCACAAGATAAATGTTTTTGTCGCCCGCCTGGCGCTCGCGCACCACGCGCTCGATGGCATTGCGGTAGTCCTGCGGCATTTCGCCGTTGGGATTGCGGATATCCAGAATCTCCACGCGATTCAAAATGGGCGTCATCGAAATAATCGGCTTGCCAGGCCACCGGGCGCGGATGACATCGAGAAACGCCCGGTACTTGTCGCCGTATTGCGCGGCGGTCTCCTTTTGCCGGCTGGCGCCGTCGATGCCGCCAAAGGAATTGGTGCCGATGGCGATCACCAGCGCATCCCAGTCGGCGCGAGCGGCGATGGTTTCGGCCACGATGCGCTCGCCCCAGCCGGTGCCGCCGAAGCCGAAATTGAGCGACACGCAGCCGGCCCTCTCGCAGGCCTGCCACACATAGGTTTCGTGCGGCGCGGTCACGCCGTGTCCGTGGGTGATCGAGTCGCCATAGAACAACACGCGCGGACGCTTGTCCGGCGCTGCCGCCGCGATTTTCGCCCCCGCATCCAGGCCGATCGCATGCATCACGGTTTCGGCATTGCGGTAGTAAAACGGGAACAGCACCTGGTATTCGGCTTCCCTTGCGGGCCCGCGATCGTTGAGGATGACCACCTCCTGCTGCGCGCCCTGGATCTTCCCTGGAATGGCCGCGACATAACGGCCCTCGCGATACAAGGAAAAATAGGGTGGACGGTTGAATTCCCAGGCGTCCTCGGGGTTGGTCGCCAGCGGCACGGTTTCGACTTCGAGCAGCGTAGTGCGAAACACGATCCGCCGTGAGTCGGTTCGAAACCTCACCGATACGCCGGCGCCGGACATGGCGCGCTTTTTCTCGTTGTCCTGCGACCATTGGTCGCGTTGCGCCTTGGGCACGCGCACCGCCTGCAGGCCGCCGGCGCGCGCTTCCCACGCCATCGCGTTGACCCATTGCAGGCGCGCGTCATCCACGGACAACCATTGCATATCTGACTGAGCCCGGGCCCATCGCGGCATTCCCGTCACGGCCAGCACACCGACGAACAATACGGCAATCCAATTGCGTTGCATGCCTCAACCTCCCCCGGGTAGCGCAGCGCGCCGGAAACGCGCATTGTATAGTCCGAACCGGCGCTGTCCACCGCCCCATGATGAAAGCCATTCCCATAACTACGGCAACCTTCCCACCCTTGCATACAGGACGCCCGGAACTGCTGCCGCAAGCGGCACGCCTGATCGCCGCCCCCATGGCAGCAGGCCGGCGGCAGGAACCGCCTGGCCCTCGGATCGAGCAGGTGCAGAGCAGCCGCACAGCCGCACAGCCGTACAGTCGTACAACCGCACAGCCGCACATCCGCACATCCGCACAGCCGCACAGCCGCACAGCCGAGAAAACGGCAATTCTCAGATGGCTTCTATGTATAAATCATAGACTTTATTTTTTTATTTTCCAGTAAATACGTATGGTTATTAGTGTTTTTGATCCTTATTTGAAATATTATCGGAGGTGTACGATGCACGGATTTTCACTGCTTACTGCTGCGCTCGGACTTGCCCTGCTCGCGGCACCGGTTGTCGCCCAGGATTCATGGCCATCCAAACCGGTACGCATCATCGTGCCCTCGGCCCCCGGCGGCGGCACCGATATTTACTCGCGTTCGATTGCCGTCGCCCTGAGCGACGTTTTCAAGCAGCAGTTCGTCGTTGAGAATCGGCCCGGCGGCAACGCCATCCTGGGCGCGGAAATCGCGGCAAAAGCGGCCCCTGATGGCTACACCCTGCTGATATCGGCGAGCCCGGCACTGGTGATCAACCCTGCCATGTTCACCAACCTGCGCTACAACCCGGAGCGCGATTTCGCGCCGGTCGCTCCGGGCGTAGTCAGTCCATTGATTTATGTGGTGCATCCGAGCATCCCGGCAAGGACGCTTGCCGAACTGGTCGCCATAGGCAAACGCGACCCGGGCAAGCTCACCTACGGCTCGGCCGGGCAAGGCAGCACCACCAATCTCGGTGTGCGCCTGCTCGAGGATGCCACCGGCGCGCGCTACACCCACATCCCCTACAAGGGACTGGGGCAGGCGTATCAGAATCTGCTCTCCGGCGATCTGAGCTTCATGTACTCGGACATCCCCACCGTCCTCGCGCATATCCGCTCGGGCAAGCTGATCGCGCTGGCGGTCTCCGATCCCACCACCTTGCTGCCCGGGGTGCCGACAGTCACCGACGCGGGCTTCCCCGCTTCGGCGGTGCATGCCTCCTTCATGGTGGCAGCCCCCATGGGCACGCCTGCCGCCATCATCAACCGGCTCAACAGCGAGATCAACCGCTACATGAGAATTCCCGCCGTGACCGACAGACTTGAATCGCAGGGACTGGTGCCGCGCTACGGCACCGCCGAGGAATTCGGCGTGATGCTCAAGAAGGAGCGCGATATGTGGGTTGCCGCGGTCAAGCGCATGGGCATCAAGGCCGAGGAATAACAGGCCTGAACTCGCAGGAGGCGAAAGGACTGATGGGCCTTTGAATGCAAAGCGTCCATCATCCCACCGCCACTAAATCCGCCGCACCCCGCTCCTCGAACGCCGCGGCCTCGGCGAGGCGCTTGCCGGCAAGACCTTCAGCACCCGGGCAGGGGGCCGTCCTGGCTGAGCATGTCGATGCCCTCCGATCCCCCGTATTCCCATTGTAGAGTCAACGCGCCAACCACATAAAAACGAGACCACCCACGGGTACGCGCCCACACTGGCAGCGGGCATGCGCGGACCTTCCGGTCCTACTCGACGCTTATCGATGAACCGTAGGTTCGCAAGACGAACGCCTTCAATCTCTCATGAATGGCCAGCAGGACGGGAACGTGCGTCACCAGGCTGTTGAAAAAACGGAACAGGCGCTCCGGGTCGTCTTCGTATTCGTGATGCACGTCGTTGCGAAGCTCCCTGATGGCCTTCCAAAGCTCCGTGTCATCCAGGACGCCCATTTTCTCCATGAAAGCGAGGACCGAGCCAAAGCGATCCACGTTGACCTCCTCCTCGATCGCAACGCTGCGCATGGTTTTCCCAAGGTGCTCCTGAAAATCCGCAAGCCGGGTACGAAAAGCGGCGATCGTTTCGTGCTCTTCCGGCGACAGGGCTTGCAGCCCCTTGCTGCGCATCTTTTCAAGCGGCACATGCATCTTGCGCGTCGAATAGTCGAGGTAGGCGCGCATGCGAACGAGGTGGTCAAGCTTCTTCCCGACGAGTTTCAGGTTTTCGCTCACTTGAGGCGTACCCCGGTCTGTTTGGCTATCCTGTGGATGGGCTCGCTGCCGTCGCCTACGATCAAATCCACCTGGAGATCGAACAGATCGGCAAGATCGGCCTTGCACCGCATTGCCGCCATGATGTCGCCCGGGCTTGCTTCGACAAACAAATCCACGTCGCCGCCGCGCTTGTCGTCGTTCGCACGGGAGCCGAAAAGCCAGACTTTCGCGCCATCGCCATAGCTGCGCGTGATGATCGCAGTCGCACTCTTAGCCAATTCTTCAGAAATTCTCATGACCTTTCCTCAGCGCAGGCAAATAGCTTATCACGCGGCAGGATTGCCGCCGCTCGTCTCGACGCAGGGCTAATACCTGCTCGAACCGACCGGGCGCAACACCGCACCCTCGATCGCCGCCGCATTTGCAGTGAATGAGCGCTTTGGCGAAGACGCGGCCATGCTGGCGCTGCGGACCATCTCATCCAGGACACGGCGGGTTGTGTGGCAGCGGTCGCCGCTATGCGACGACTCGCTGAAGACGGCTATCTGGTCACCTTGGGCATCAAACCCGCAATTCCGGAAACCGGCTTTCCGGCGCTGGCGGCCGAAGGCAGGAGGTGGATTCAGAACTGCTTTGGCAATCCCGCCTGGCGCAGCACGGCGTTGGCCGCGTGGCGGGATTTTATCTTGCTGTCAACCACGAAATGAACCCGCGTAATCGGGCTGCGCCACAGTTCGTGATCGCCCTTGCCGTGCCGCACAAACTCGCAGCCTGCGGCAAGCAACAGTCGCTTCAGCTGCGGTGTGACGCTCTCCATCAGGCCGCGAGTTCGAATCGCCGAGTGAGAAGCTCAAACGAAATCGAACCTGCGGGTGACAGTCCGTTCAGTTGCAGCAACTCCGGGATCAGAATCTTGAGTTTCTGGACCAACTCTTCCGCCGTCTCCGCTTCCGTGGCCAACCCGGGCACATCGTCGCTGCTGGCAACCCAGACACGCGCCTCTTCATCCCATGTCGCATGAACGTAAAATGGTTTATCCATATGCACCTTCTTCCAAATAGCGGCTCAATCCGCTGCAATGCAGCGATAAAGGCTAGCCGCGCGGCTTATTTTTTGCAAGCACTGTTTGGCGCGAACGTGTTACTGCCGGGTTCTTATTGAGCATTTTTTTGCGGGCCGGTGGCGCGGCCCCCATGGCGCGAGCCCCGAGGGCAGCACCGCGACACTTTACGGCTATACGCCGCCTTTCTCAGCGCAGCTGCGAACGGCGTTGACGTTGCCGCCACGGATATGTTCTGATCGACCCTCATCGTGCCAAGCGGCACGAATATGGAGTTCCCCGATGAAAAAAAGCAATGAACGCATCCTCGCCACCCACCAGGGGACGCTGCCACGCGACCCGGAATTGCGCGAACTGGTGCTCGCACGCGATGCGGGGAAGCCCCATGACGCAGCGAAACTCGATGCGCGGCTGAAAACCGTGGTTCGTGAAATGGTGGGCAAGCAGCGCTCGCTGGGCATCGACCTGGTCAACGACGGCGAACAATCCAAATCGGGATTTCAGTACTACACCCGCTCGCGCTTTTCCGGCTTTGAATCGCGCGCGGCGGCGCCGCAGCAAAAGGCGCGCTTTCCCTACGACCGCGACCGGCGCGATTTCCCCGGGTTTTTCAGCAGGTCGCCGTTGACGCGCGATTGGTCCTTCGTGACCGGGCCGCTGCAATACATCGGCCACGACCAGTTGCGCACCGACATCGAAAACCTCAAGGCGGCGATCCCCGGCAGCGGCGCCGCCGAGGGCGTCATCATGGCGGTGGCCCCGGGCACCATCGAACACTGGATGCAGAACGAGTATTACAAAAGCCAGGAGGATTTCGTGTTCGCACTGGCCGCGGTGATGGCCGTCGAATACAAGGCCATCACCGATGCCGGGCTGATCCTGCACATCGACAACCCCGACCTCGCCGATGGCTGGCAGATGTTTCCCGAGATGTCGGTGGCCGAGTACCACGCCTATGCCGACCTGCGCATCAGCGCGCTCAACAAGGCACTCGAGGGCATCGATCCGGCGCGCGTCATCTTCCACGTGTGCTGGGGCAGCTACCATAATCCGCACACCAACGATCTGCCGCTGGCCGAGCTCATCGATTTATTTTTCAAGGTGCGCGCGCAGGCGATCTCCATCGAAGCCTCGAATCCCCGCCACGAGCACGAGTGGACGGTGTTCGAAAAGGTGAAACTGCCCCCCGATCGCATCCTCATCCCCGGCGTGGTCGGACATGTGACCGACATGATCGAGCATCCGGAACTGGTGGCGCAGCGGCTGGTGCGCTATGCGAACCTGGTGGGCCGCGAAAATATCATGGCCGGCACCGACTGCGGCCTCGGATCGCGCGTCGGCCATGCGGAAATCTGCTGGGCCAAACTGAACGCGCTCGCCGAAGGCGCGCGCATCGCCAGCAGGACCTTGTGGGGTCGATGAATTTTTGCAACGCAACGGAAAGTGAAAGCAGACATGGAAAAGACAAAAATCAACTTTGCGTGCAGTCTTTATGACCGCATGCAGGCGCTGCATACCGGTGAAGTCAAACCCGAAGGCGTGGATCTGGAATTCATTCCGATGGAGTGGGCGCGCCAGATCTTCGACCGCATGGCGGGCGAACAGGCGTTCGATGTCTCGGAATTGTCGAGCTCCGAATTCATCGCGAGGAAGGACGCCAACCAGTGCCCGTTCGTGGCGCTTCCGGTGTTTCCCTCGCGCACCTTCCGCCACAACACCATCTGGATCAACCGCAAGTCGGGGATCAAAAAGCCCAAGGACCTGGAGGGCAAGCGCATCGGCGTGCCGCTCTACACCATGACCGCGGCGGTGTGGCAGCGCGGCCACCTGATGGACGACTACGGCGTGGATTTCTCCGGCGTGAAGTGGCTGCAGGGGGCGATCAACTCGGCCGGCGCGCATGGCGATCCCACCGTGCTGCCCTTGCTGAAACCGGTGAATATCGAGGTCAACCATACGGGCAAGTCGTTGAGCGACCTGATCAGCGAAGGCGCCATCGACGCCGTGATCGGCACCAACAATCCGGATTCGCGCCGGACCAACCCCGACGTGGTCCGCTTGTTCCCAGACTTCAAGGAAGTGGAAAAGGACCTCTACCGGCGCAAAGGCGTGTTCCCGATCATGCACCTGGTGGCGATCCGCAGGGAGGTTTTTGATGCGCATCCGCACATCGCACAAAGCCTCTACGACGCCTTCTGCGAATCCAAATACCTGGCGCTCAAGCGCATGCGCCACCTGGGCGCGCTGCGCTCCATGCTGCCCTGGATGACCGCCGAAATCGATGAAATCGACGAAGTGTTCGGATACGACCCCTGGCCCTACGGTCTGGAGGCCAACCGCGCCACGATCTCGACGCTGATCCGCTACCTGGCCGAGCAGAACATCATCCGGGCGCCGCTGGATATCAATTCGATTTTCGTGCCGGTGAACGAAGCCAAGCGCTGAGGGCTGGAACTTATGCGCCGCTTCAAAAGCGGTGACACCTCTACGCCATGATGTATCAAGATACATCATGACGTAGAGGTGTCCAAACCCATCGATTGCAGCCGAATACGTTACTGGATAGCGGCAAAGGTAAGGCGCTGCCGCCGACCCGTCATGCCTTGGTAATTTCCTTCAGCATTGCCTTGCGCAGAATCTCGTTGATCCGCGTCTGGTAGCCACTACCCTTCGACTTCAGCCATAACAGCACGTCCGAATCGACGCGCACCGTGGTCGAGGTCTTGGTCGGCTTGTAGAGCGGATTGCGCACCGCGTTCTTCCAGAATGCATCAGTCAGCGGTGGAATGTCGCTGGTGTCGATCTCACTATCCGGCCGTTCCAACAATGCAGCCACCTCGGCCTTGTACTTGGCCGTCAGCTTGGGCAAGTTGGCGAGGTCGATTTGGTGCTTAGCGGTTTTCGTGGTCATAGCGTTGCCTCTCTTTGCGTGTAGCCTTTCGTGCCGAAATGATGCGCACAACCTCGGTACCATCGGCATCCGTGACGGTATGCGCCACCAGGAGCAGCAGACACCCCTCCACCAACCCCAAGGTCTGCCAGCGATACTCGCCACCCTCAAACCGATCCTGCGCTATCAGGGCGAAGGGATCGGCAAAAGCAAGGCTGGCAAGATCGAAGCTGACCCCATGCTTGCGCAGATTGGCGACCGCCTTGGCTGTATCCCACTCAAAGCAGATCCTCATACGCAAATGTTACTACATATGAGTTAATACGAAAGAAGGAAGTGAAACCGCGTTCCAGGTTGCTTGCGGAAGTCGTGATCAGGGATTTCGGCCCATCAGATAGAGTGTCCCCGACGCCGCATAAAAACCGCTCGGATTCGATGGATGGGTGTATGCCCCCCCCCTTTCGCTATGCAACGCAGGGCACATACCGGCACCCTCCCCCTCCGGAGCATCTCGATTGATGTCCTGGCCGCGTAACTCCCAACCGGCGGATATGCAACTGCCGTTGTGCTTGGCCGAGTCACCGGCAAGTACGGACCATCACCTGAGCTCCACCGACCGCGCCAGGACAAACCCATGGATTTTCCAAGGAAAATGCGATGGGTATGAAGTGAGGCAAGCTTTTTTTGGTCACCATATCTTGACGTCAGCAAATATTTGTGGACCTGTCAAGGTTCAAAAATAATTGAATTTGATGACATAAGGACCTCAATTTATTGAGGATTACAAATTGATAACAATTTCTGTGGATAAGTGTGTGGATATCGCCGCGAAGGCAAGGTAACTGCCTTAGCCGAAAGGATTATTTTGCAATGCGAGTTTTATATTCATTGTTTTTTATTGTTTAAATTTAGCAGGTTAGGTCATTCATCGCAGGATGAATGGCGGAGATCAGCATCAACACAGGATTTTTACGGTATTGGTGCATAACTCTTTCTGTCAAGCGCCAGAATTTACCAAAATCTCTGCGTGCGCTACAGGTTTGTTTAGAATTGTTAAGACCACCTTGGCTGTAGACCGGATTGAGGCTATTTTCGTTAAGATGACAAACGGTGGATTACGAAGTCAGGGGCCAATCCATGGATTGAGAATCGAGACACCGGTAGGTTCGAAGTCAGCCACGTTTCGTGTGACGACGGTCATGCCGTGGACCAGTGCAGTCGCGGCAATAAGCCCATCGCGTATCGGGCGAGGGTCCGGTACATGAAGCCGGGCACCGCGCTGGGCAACCGATGTATCGACGGCGAGGATGCGACCGCTGAAGGCAGGCAGTACGTGGCCATCGAGCCACGCCCGAAAAACTGCTCCCTGCGACGGATCACGGCGTTCGGCCAGCAACACACCAATCTCCAGTTCCTGGATGGTTATCACCGATAAATAGAGATCATTGGCATCGGTGCTATCGGCCCAACGCGCGACATTGACATCTGCCCTGCCGGGACGAATTTTTCGCAATTCGGAAACGACATCAGTATCGAGCAGGTACATCAGCAAAGATCCGCTGGCCGCGCGACTTCGTGCAACCGCGGAATCTCAAATTCAATGTCTTCAATGCCAGGCATCGCGAGGAGATCGGCGATCTTCGACTGGCCGCGCGTGATCTTCTTGTACTCGTTATAAGTCAGCAGCACATGCGCTGGCCGGCCGCGATCGGTGATGATTACCGGACCCGATTTGGCAGCCTTCTTGGCCTTGCTGGCGTCCTGATTGAACTGGCGGCTTGAAAGGGTCGTGATAGTCATGGCAACACCTGGTAAGCGAGCGCAATGTAGATACGTTACCACAAATATTTGTCTGCACAAATATAAGTAGCTACATATCTACATATTTAATTAACTAATTGATATTTTTCATTATTTATAATCAGTTGATCACCGGCAACTGCAAATAAGACTCCCGCCCCGGCCCGGAATGGATGACCTGTTCGCCGGAGAATTTCGCCGGCGGACGATCGGTGGGATCGGCGTGGATGAACGGCCCGGAGCCCCGGTGGGTGCCGGTGGCCCCCTCGCGCTCGAAGTCGCGCCCCGCCAGCGTCAGGGTCAGGCGCGAACCCTTGGGCAGCGCCAGGCTGGCAGCCCAGATCTCGACATCGATGGCGTAGATCTCCCCCGCCGTCAGCGGCTGGTACTCGTCGTGGCTGTGGTAGGGAATCCAGTCGGTGCTGCGCGCGCTGTCGAGCTTGCGGTGGGTGCAGCGCAGCCAGCCCATCGATACCGGGAAGGCCGGTTCGTCTGAGGCATAGAAGGTCGCCTCCTTGCCATCGGGGTCGTAGGCCCGCACCGTCGCAAACAGATCCATGTCGGGGGTGCTCGAGGCCATGTAGACGCGCGCCTTCAGGGGACCGGCGATTTCCGTATCGCGGGTAAGCGGCCCGGTGCTGAAGGTCAGCCCGCTGCCGGTTGCGGGGTAACCCGCCGAAGCCGAGGTTGACGGCGGCGTCGCACCCAGGGTTTTTCCGGCCACATCCAGGTAGAGCTTTTCCGCTTTGGTGATGTTCATGGGGTATGCCGTGTCGCGCACCGTGCGCGCGATGCCGTCGTCGGTGGAACGCACTTCGATCTCGACGCGCGGTTCCTGCTCCCAGCCGTTGTCGATGCCCTTGAGGAAGTGGTCGAAGAATTTGCGCTGCAGCGCCACGTTCTTCGGCATGTAAAAGGAAACGAAATAGGAGCCACGCTGGACTTTCAGCCACTTTTCTTTCGAGGAAATCCAGCGCCACCCCTCGATGGTGCCGCGCAGATGCAGGCCCAGGCCGCCGAAATTCGCCACAACGAAGGCCGGGATGTCGATCTTGGTCATGTCGCCGCTGCGCGCCGCATACCACTCGTCCAGTTGCGGATGGGCGAGCACGTTGACGATGTATTCCTCGCGGTTGGCCTTGAGTTGGGCGTCCGAGAGCTCATCCTTGCCGGTGACACGCTCGCCGGTCATCATATCCACGTGCGCCGTGCCCGCGAAACCGTGCTGCTTGGAACAGATGCCGTTCCACCAGCGCTGCACGAAGCCGTTGCAGAACAATCCGCCCTGGCGGGTGCGGCCGCGGTAAAAATCGTAGGTGCCCTGCCAGGGCAGTATCGCCTTCAGGTGCGGCGGACGCAGCGATGCCGCGTACCACTGGCTGCAGGCGTAATAGGAGATGCCCACCAGGCCGACCTTGCCGTTGCACCATTCCTGCACGCCGGCCCATTCGATGGCGTCATAGAAATCGCCGAACTCGGTGGGCGAATTGACGTCGATCCTGCCCGGCGACTTGGCCGTGCCGCGCGAGTCCACCCGGATCAGGATATAGCCGTGCGGCACCCAGACCTCCGGATCCGGCGTCTCGAATGCCATCAGTTTTCCGCTGGAGTCGCGAAACACGTCCGGGTGGTTCTTGACCAGGTCATCCCATGGCGCGGGACTGTTCTTGCTGAAATGCACGTCCTTGCCGTAAGGGCCGAAGGTCATCAGCACCGGATACTTGCCCGGCGCCTGCGGCCGGAACACGTTCGCCTTGATACGCGCGCCGTCGCGCAGCGGCACATCGACGTCGTGCTCGAGAATGATCTTGTCTTGCGAATTTTTGACATCCAGCAGCATCTGCATTGCTCACTCCTCCTGTTGCGTTATTCAAGCCTTGAGCGCCATTCGCGCATGCCCTGCGCGAGCGCGGTCTCGCCGCAGGCCTGCAGGCGCGGCGTATAGTCGTCGATGAACAAGCGGTACAGCGGCAACAGCCCTGCCCGTGCCACCTCTTGCACCCGCGGGTCGTCCTGACGATACGGCGCGCTGCGCCATTCGTAGGCGCGGCGCGCCAGCAGCGCCGCAGGGCCGCTTTCGGCCGCGGTGAAATATTCGACGGCGGCATCGTTGGTGCCGACGCGCCCGGTGCGCGCGGTGTAGACAAAGCGCACCGGAAACAGCACCCGCTTGGTGAGCGCCCGCACCCCCGCGCGTATCAGCGCGGAGGGATCGCGAAGCTCCGCCTCCACGACGGCGCTCGCCATGTTTTTCAGCGCCATGCGCGCCGCCGAGACCACCATGGATTGCGTGCCGGGCACGGCCACCGCCGCGCGGATATCACGCCCGGCCAGCAACCGGCCGTTCTCCCGAAGATCCAGGCAGTCCACCGGTGGATAACGTCCGCCCTGCGCTTCACCGGCCAGGGTCTTGGGCGATCCCCAGAAAACCGACAGGCGATCGGCAAGCGCCAGGCCGCTGGCCTTGACCGCGGCATTGAGCTTCTCGACAGCGGCCGCATCGCTGTCAAACAAAGGATCGCTCAACACCAGACCCACATCGACATCGCTGACGTGCGCGCTGAAGCCGCCATGCGCAAGACTTCCAAGGGCATAGACCGAAACCAGCCGTTCGCCGAAAACCGTCTGCGCCTGTCGAAGAGCCTCGCGCAGCACCGCTTCGCCGGTTTCGGGATTCACATCAGTCAAAAGCATGAAGCATCACACCGTCATTGATTCGATTGGCGAAGCACAGCGCCGGGCACTACTCCAGAAGAGGAATTTTCGCTTCCCGGATGATGCGCGCGTATTTTGCAATGTCCGCGCGGTAACGCGCTTCGAACTCCTCCGGCGTGGAGCCGGCCGGTTCCCCCCCCCATCCGGGCACGCGTGCCAGGATGTCGGGCATTTTCAGGGTGCGCTGCGTATCTTCGGCAATGCGCGTGAGCACCTCGCGCGGAGCGCCGCCGCCGGCGAATGTGCCGATCCAGCCGGTGAATTCCACGCCCGGAAATCCGGCCTCGGCCATGGTGGGCACATCCGGCGCGATCGAGGCGCGCCGTCCCCCGGTGACCGCCAGGGCGCGCACGCGGCCCGATTTGACGTGCTGCATGAGCGCGATCGGCGTGAGAAAAGCGTACTGCACCTCATCGGAAATCAACGCCGGCTGCAGCGGTGAATCTCCCTTGTAGGGCACATGCACGACGTTGATGCCGGTCTCCAGGCGGAACAACTCGGAAACCAGATGCGGGCTGCCACCGCTGCCGGTGGAGCCGAAATTGAGCTTGCCCGGCTGCGTCTTGGCGAGCGCCACCAGCTCCTTCACCGAGGTGGCCGGCACCTTCATATTGGCCCCGAGCATCAGATAGGTGTAAATAATCTGGCTGGCGGGAGCAAAATCCTTCTGGGCATCGTAGGGCAGCCTGGCGTACTGCGCGGCGCTGCTGGCCTGGCTGGTGGAGTTGATCAGCAGGGTGTACCCGTCGCGCGGCGCCTTGGCAACCACGTCGGCGCCGATGATCCCGCCCGCGCCGGCCCGATTTTCCACCACCACCGCCTGCCCCCAGGCCTCCGAATATTTCTGCGCCATGGCGCGCGCGACGGTATCGATACCGCCGCCGGCCGAAACCGGGACGATCACGCGCACGACCTTGGTGGGCCAGGACTGGGCGGCGGCGCTTTGCGCAACACCCGCAGTGGAAATGATCAGCCCCGAGACAAGCAAGCGCGACGCAATCTTCATGAAACACTCCTTCCCGAATCTCGCGCCATGTTACCGGCTCGCACCGCGTCGCGCCATGCCCGCGCCGCCATGCCCGCGCCAAATACCCGAGTAAATGTCTCCGCGCATGCCGTTGTACACTCGTGCCAGATTTTTTTGGAGCGCAAATTCATGTCCGCCGACAGCACCTCCCCGTCCCAAACCGCCCTCAAAGGCATTCGCGTCATCGACCTCACCCAGTTCGAAGCGGGCCCCTCCTGCACCGAGACGCTGGCGTGGCTGGGCGCCGATGTCATCAAGGTCGAGCCGCCCCAGGGCGAGCAGAGCCGCGGCGCCTCCACCGACAAGCGCGGCGTGGACTCGCCCTATTTCATGCTGCTCAACGCCAACAAGCGCTGCGTCACGCTCAACCTCAAGGAGGAAAAGGGCAAGCAGATGCTGCGCGACCTGATAGCCAGGGGCGACGTGTTCGTCGAGAATTTCGGCCCCGGCACCATCGAGCGCATGGGCTTTTCCTATGACGAGGTAAAGAAGATCAACCCGCGCATCGTCTACGCGCAGATCAAGGGCTTCGCGCCCGACGGCCCCTATGCCAACTACCTGTCCTTTGACATGATCGCGCAGGCCACCGGCGGCGCCATGTCGGTCAACGGCGAAGCCGACGGTCCGCCGCTGCGCTCCGGGGCCACCATCGGCGATTCCGGCAGCGGCCTGCATGCGGCGCTGGGCATCATGGCGGCGCTGTTTCAGCGCGTCACCAGCGGCCGCGGCCAGCGCATCGAAGTGGTGATGCAGGAAGTGGTGCCAAACCTGTGCCGCATCTCCTACGCCGCACAGGCGCTGGGCGGCCAACCGGCCACCCGCAACGGCAACCAGAGCCTGCTCGGATCGACTTCGCCCTCGGAGGCCTACCCGTGCAAAGGCGGCGGCAAGAACGACTACTGCTTCATCTACAGTTCGCGCGCCACCAACCGCCACTGGGAGCGGCTGCTCGAATTCATGGGCCGCGACGACTTGAAAGGCGACCCGCGCTACTCCACGCCGGAGATGCGCTACCAGAATCGCGCCTCGGTGGATGAGATGCTCTCGGCCTGGACGCTCAATTACGACAAGCGCGAAGTCATGAAAATGCTCGGCGAGGCGGGCGTCGCGGCCGGCGCGGTCTTCGACACGCGGGATCTTTCCGAAGACCCGCACATGAGAAAGCGCGGCATGTTCGTGACCGTGCAGCATCCGGTGCGCGGCGATTTCACCATGCCCGGCTTCCCGGTGAAAATGTCCGACTCCTTCGTGCCGGTCACTTGTGCGCCGATGCTGGGCGCGCAAAACGACGAGGTCTACGCAGAGCTCCTCGGCATGAGCCGTGACCAGGTCGCCGAACTGCGCACCAGCAAGATCATCTGACGACGGGGGGCCGGCTTGACCTGAGCGGCCCCCTGCCATTGCCCGGGATCAGTTCAACACTGAGACAACCCAGCAAGTACCAGTGACACCTGAAAGCAAAACCATGGAAACCGAAACCCCGAAAAAGAAAGTCACCGGCGCCGACCTGCTGGGCAAGGCGCTCGCGCGCCAGCAGGTAAGCACCCTGTTCTACCTCATGGGTGCACCCACCTACGATGCCGCCAACGCCTGCAAGGCTGCGGGCATCCGCATCATCGACGCACGCCATGAGCAGGGCGCGGCGATGATGGCGCAGGCCTACGCGCGCGTCCTGGGCAGACCGGCGGTGTGCATGGCATCGAGCGGACCGGGCGCCGTCAACCTCGCCTCGGGCCTTGCCACGGCGCTGATCGATTGCGCGCCGGTGGTGGCGCTGGGCGGTTCCAGTCCCGTGGGCCAATACGGCACCGGCGCGTTTCAGGAGATCGACCAGGTGGCGGTGATGCGCCCGGTCACCAAGTGGTCCGAACGCGTCTATGACGCAAAACGCATCCCGCAATATGTCGACATGGCCTTCGCCAACGCCATCGCCGGCAAGCCCGGCCCGGTCTACCTCGACCTCCCCGGCGATGTTCTCGACCAGGAAGTGGACGAAGACGCGATCCGCTGGTCGAAACAACCGCGCACCCTCGCGCGCCCCGCGGCCTCGGCGCAGCAGATTGCGCGCACACTGGAACTGCTCGAAAAAGCCAAGGCCCCGGTGCTGCTGACCGGCAGCGGCATCCTCTGGTCGCAGGCCTCGGCCGAGCTGCAGAAATTTGTCGAGGCCACCGGCATCCCCTTCTACACCACGCCGCAGGGACGCGGCGTGCTGCCCGAAGATCATGCGCTGTTCTACGGCCAGGCACGCTCTGCCGCCTACAAGGAAGCGGATCTGGTGATCGTGCTCGGCACGCGCCTGAACTACGTGTTCGGCCACGGACGGCCGCCGCGCTTCTCGCCTGCCGCGCCATTCATCCGCATCGATACCGACGCCGGCGAAATCAACGGCACCACCAAGCTGGAACTGGGCATTGTCGGCGACGCGCGCACCGTGCTCGAGCAACTCAATGCGGCGAGCGCCGGGCGCGGCCTGGCCGCGCGCTACAGCGAATGGCGCGCAAAGCTTGCCGCCATCGAGCGCGAGCGCGCCCCCAAAAGCGAGGCGCGCCTGGCCAGCGACGCGGTGCCGATTCATCCGCTGCGACTGTGCCGCGAACTGCGCGATTTTCTTGACCGCGACGCCATCCTGGTGGTCGACGGCCAGGAAATCCTCAATTACGGCCGGCAGACGCTCAACACCTATTTCCCCGGCCATCGCCTCAACTCGGGTCCCTTCGGCTGCATGGGCGTGGGCGTGCCCTTCGGCGTCGGCGCAAAAGCCGCCAAGCCCGACAAGCAGGTGGTGGTGCTCTCGGGCGACGGCGCCTTCGGCATGAACGGCATGGAGATCGACAGCGCCATGCGCCAGAAGCTGCCCATCCTGGTGGTGGTGAGCCTCAACGGCGGCTGGACCGCCGACCCCGATGGCAAGAAGCCCTCGCGCGACCTGGGCTACACGCGCTATGACAAAATGGCCGAGGCACTGGGCTGCCACGGCGAATACGTGGAGCAGCCTGGCGACATCCGCGCGGCGCTGGAAAGAGCCAGGCTGGCGGTCGCCAACGGGCAGACCGCGCTGGTCAACGTCAAGACCGACTGGAGCGCGCGCGCCGAGACCTCGAATTTCGCGCGCCACATGACCTGAGACAGCCTTGGCAATAGTTATTAATTCATAACATTAACTTTTATTTTTACATATAACACGTGGACTGGATGCGTATTTTAATTCTGTAATGTAATATTCCATAGGGGGACGCAATGAATAAAAGCATGCTGGCCGCAGGCGTGGCGCTGATATCCCTGAATGCACTCCTTCACGAAGCCCAGGCGCAGGCCTACCCCGCGAAGCCGATACGCTTTCTGATCCCGCAGATTGCCGGTTCCGCCTATGACCTGGCCGGGCGCGTCATCACCGGCAAAATGACCGAAACGCTGGGCCAGCCCTTCATTGCCGAGAACCAACCCGGCGCCAGCGGCGTGCCGGCCGCCGCCAGCGTGGCGAGGGCGGCACCCGACGGCTACACGCTGTTGTGGGGCTCGCCCGGCCAGAACATCATGGCGCAGCTGGTCTACAAGAATGTGCCCTACGACGGCATGAAGGATTTCACGCCCATCAGCATCGGCGCATCCGCGGTCCAGGTGCTGATCGTCAAGCCGTCGCTGCCGGTCAACAACGTGGCCGAACTGGTCGCCTATGCCAAGCGCAACCCCGGCAAGCTCTCCTACGGATCCTCCGGGATCGGCTCGGGCTATCACCTGGCCGCCGAAACGCTCAATCAGGCCGCCGGCATCGACATGGTGCATATCCCCTACAAGGGCGCGGTCCAGGCGCTGCAGGATCTTTACGCCGGACAACTCGAGGTGTCGTTTCTGACCCTGGGCACGGCAACGCCGCTGCACGCCTCGGGAAAAATCCGCATGCTCGGACTGCTGCAAAGTACGCGCTATCGCGGCGCGCCCGACCTGCCGACACTGGCCGAGACTGTGCCTGGATCGACATTGCCGAATTCCTGGTATGCGCTCATCGGACCGCCGGGACTGGCGCAACCGATCGTGCAACGCCTGTACCAGTCGCTGCTGACGGCACTCAACACACAGGAAGTGCAGGCCTGGCTGACCAAAAACCTGCATGACGGTGGCGGCAATACGCCGGAAGAATTCGCCGCGGAATACCGGCGATCGTTTGACATCTATGCCAAGGCGATCAAGCTGGCCGGGGTCAAACCCGAGTAACGCGAGGCACACGGCCGCCTGACTGATCACGCAGGCGGCACGGCCACCGGCCCGTCAGGGCGTGCTGGCCTCCTGGC
The DNA here is from genome assembly GCA_903859155.1 of uncultured beta proteobacterium. Taxonomy (GTDB): domain Bacteria; phylum Pseudomonadota; class Gammaproteobacteria; order Burkholderiales; family SG8-39; genus 2-02-FULL-62-17. The sequence goes on along the minus strand of CAIOLO010000006.1, from coordinate 16,054 downwards.
GGCGCTCGGGAAGGCGCATGCGCACGCGCAGGCGCTCCTCGCAGCGGGGATGCTGCGCGATGAACTGGCGCATCACCAGCTTGAGCGTCAGCGCATGGACCTTGTCGCCGCGGGCGGCCGAATCGCGTATGTCGTCCCTGATCATCGCCTTGATGCAAAGCTCGCCGTCGGGGCAATGCACCAGATAGTGCGCCATGGCCGCCGCCACGATGGTGGGAATATGCTCGTGCTCGGCGATTGCCAGAACCTCCTCTTCGCTGAGGTCGGACATTTCAATGCAGTCTTCGAGAGTCAGCATGTTGGCATTTCTCCAATAACCACGGCAAAAGTATGTGCGTGACAGGTAATCGTGGATTGATCTGGGTCAAAATCTTCAGGACCACGGCCGCAGCGACCCGCTTTGTTCGCGAGCAGCACGCGCTCGGCCGATACCGCGTCCGAGCGCGCAACCGGCGGGGCAGGCACATCATGGACAAAGCGCCGATGGCCGGTAACCAGTATCCTGTACCCGGCGCTGCCGCATGCGGCGCAATTCACAAGTGATGGTTGGCAACATGGCAGCGCCCCCGGCGGGCGCTCAGACGGGAGACGCAGTGCCAAGCGGTGCCAAGAACAAGATTCTGGTGGTCGACGACGATCCGGCAATGACCGATTACCTGTCGTTGCGACTCGGAGGCGGATTCGCGGTCGTGGTGACCAACGCTCCGGAGCAGACGCTGGCACTGGCGCGCCGGGAACGCCCGGACCTTATCCTGTGCGACGTCAGCATGCCCGGGATGGATGGCTACGAGCTTTGCCGCCGCATCAAGCTTGATCCTGCCACGGCAGACACACCGGTCATATTCCTCACCGGCACGCGCACCGACATGGAGGACGAGAGCCTCGGCCTGAAGGCCGGCGCGGTGGATTACCTGCACAAGACACTCGACAGCAGCGTGCTCGAGGCGCGCCTGAGGCTGCACCTGGCCTTGCGCGATGCGCAGCGCGAACTGATCGGCCAGAACGCGCTGCTGGAGGCCAAGGTGGCAAGGCGCACCGCGGAACTCGAAGCCAGCCGCGAGGCCCTGCGTGAGGCGATGCAAAACCTGCGCACCACGCGCGTGGCCGCCGGGGTCTACTGGGTGCAGGTGCCCGAAGCCGGGCTCTACATCCTGTGCGGCTGCCCCGGCGACGTGGTCAAACACCTGATGCTGCGCGGCCACATCGTCGAGGAGCGCAAGGGCGAGTACAGCTGCGAGACCGGGCCGAATGTCATCCTGCTCTCGGACGTTCTGGTGCAAAACGGCAGCTTTGCCAACCTGTCGGAATTCCCGGTGCTGCAGATGCTCTACCGCCAGGGCATGCTCCTGCCCGGCCACCCCAACAACAACGGCCGCAAGCCGATGCTGATCGGCTCCGAGGCCCAGGTGCGCTCGCAGCTGGACTACATCTATCGCGGCAACTACGGCCTGGTCAGTGAAGACGAACTGCGCGCCGCCGGCCTGGATGCCCAAGAGGCGCGCCGGCAGATGGCCCTGAAGCTGCATTTTGCCTTCGGCGAGATACGCGCTAGCGAAGACCTGCTCGACTCGCGCGTGATCGGCGAGGGCCCCATCGAGCTGCGCGACGGCGTGAGCGTGCGGCGCGTCGCCCTCAACCGCTTCGAGTTCAGCTACCGCGGCCGCTGCAGCGAAGTCGACCTGAACCTGGCCAGGGACGAGCTCTACGAAACCCCCTATACGCCGGGGCAGCATCCGATCGAGCCGCAGTATTTCGGCGTCATCCACTGCGGCGAAGGCGATGGCTGGGATCCGCGCCGCCAGAGCATGGGCAGCATTGTCATGTTCCAGGGGCGCTACTACCTGGTCGACGCCGGCCCCGGCATCCTCGACACGCTGCGCAGCCTGGGCATTGATCTGTCGGAAATCGAAGGCATTTTCCACACCCACGCGCACGACGACCATTTCGCGGGAATCCCGGCGCTGCTCGCATCCGGGCGCCGCATCAAATACTTCGCCACGCCGGTGGTGCGCTCCTCGGTGACGAAAAAGCTCTCGGCACTGATATCCGCGGAAGAGGACCTGTTCACCCAGTTCTTCGATGTCCGCGACCTGGTCACCGATCAGTGGAACGACTGCGACGGCATGGAGGTGATGCCCATCCATTCCCCGCATCCGGTGGAGAGCACGGTGTTCGTGTTCCGGGTGCAGGACAACGGCGGCTACCAGACCTACGCCCACTGGGCCGACATCGTGTCGATGAAAGTGCTGCGGCGCCTGCTTGACGAAGGCCCGGCCAACGACAGCCTGCCCGCCGACTATGCCGACATCATCCAGGCGCGCTACCTGACACCGGCCACCCTCAAGAAAATCGACAGCGGCGGCGGCCTGATTCATGGCGAGCCGCTGGACTTCGCCAAAGACACTTCGGGCAAGATCGTGCTCGCCCACCGCGCCACAGCGTTTTCCAGCGAGGAACTCGATATCGGCTCCCAGGCGACATTCGGCGCGGTGGACGTGCTGGTGGCGAGCAGCCAGGATTACCAGATCCAGCGCGCCTACCGTTACCTGATGCAGATCTTCCCCGAGTCCAGCCTCGACGAGTTGAATGCGCTGGTGCGCGCCCCGGTGTCGATCCAGAACGCGGGCAGCCTGATCCTGCGCCGCGGCCAGAACATAACGGACGTCTACCTGCTGCTCTCGGGCAGCGTCGAGTGCGCCCACACGGCCCCCGGCGCACCGCGAACCGTCGCCTGTGGCGCCCTGATCGGCATCGAGACGCTGTTTCAGGAAGGGCCGCTGCAGGAATCCTGGCGCGCGGCATCGCCGGTGCGCCTGCTGCCCATCAGAACGCAGGCGCTGCGCACCTTCCTGCTCAACGGCGGAGTGTTTCAGAGGCTGCGCGCGCTGCTGGCGGACACCGCCTTCCAGCGCGGGACCTGGTTGTTCGGTGAACGCATTTCGATGGGTGTACAGGGCCTGCTGGCGCGCGCTGCGCGCCACCTGCACCTGCCCGACGGGCAGACCATCACGGCTGCGGCCTCCGGCGCCAGGCAGTTGTATGTTTTGCACAAGGGTGCGATCGCCCTGCTCAACCACGATGGCGCGGTGCTCGAGCAGGTCAAACCGGGCGGCTTCGTCGGCGAAGAGGCGTGCCTGGACCGGCCGCCACCGCCTTGGACCTGGATAACAAGGGGCGAGTGCAAATTGCTCGCCTTCGCGACGGCCGACCTGCGCGGCATCCCGGTGGTTCTGTGGAAAATGCTGGAAACCCACGAGCGGCGCCTGCGCGTCATTGAACTGGTCGAGAGCACCGGAGCCGGGGAGCATTGATCAAGTCCGCATCTGAATTCTGCCCGTGCCCGCCTTCCCGCGGCACGCGCCGCGCCACTTGATACACTGGGCCCGATGAAAATCCCGAAAAGACTGGAACCCCTCGTCGAAGAAGGGCTGATCGACGAAGTGGTGCGTCAACTGATGAGCGGCAAGGAGGCGGTCGTCTACGTGGTCCGTTGCGGCGCCGAGATCCGCTGCGCGAAGGTGTACAAGGATGCACAGCAGCGCAATTTCCGCCAGGCCACCGCCTACCAGGAGGGCCGCAAGGTCAAGAACAGCCGCGAGGCGCGGGCACGCGGCAAGGGCACCCGCTACGGCCGCAGGATGCAGGAGGAGGCCTGGCAGAACGCCGAGGTGGACGCCCTGTACCGCCTGGCCGCCGCGGGCGTGCGCGTGCCGCAGCCCCATATCTGTTTCGAAGGCGTGCTGCTGATGGAACTGGTGACCGATGCCGCGGGAAACGCCGCGCCGCGCTTGAACGACCTCGAACTAAGCGAAGCGATGGCCCTTGAATACCACGCCATGCTGCTCGAGCAGGTGGTGCTGATGCTGCGCGCCGGCGTGATCCACGGCGACCTGTCCGAGTACAACATCCTGGTGGGCGCCGACGGGCCGGTCATCATCGATCTGCCACAGGCCGTGGATGCCGCGGGTAACAGCAGCGCCGCCGCAATGCTCGAGCGCGACGTGGGCAATCTGGCGGCGTTCTTTGGCCGTTTTGCGCCGCAGTTGCTGGCGAGCGAATACGGCAAGGAGATCTGGGCGCTGTATCAGACCGGACTGCTTACCGCCGGGGTGCAACTGACCGGGCGCGTCGCCGCAGACCATCGTCCGGCCAACCCCACGGCGGTGCTGCGCGAACTCGAACTCGCCCGCAGGGAAGATCGGGAAGAAGCGGAACGCCGGCGCGCCGAGCCGGTTTAGCCCGGGGCGCCCGGCGCAGGCCTGCGGCGGACCGCTGCGCTCAAGCGGCTTTAGGGGCTTTCGGCGGCTTGGGGGCTTTTGCGGCTTTTGGCGCCTCGGCCGCTTTGACCTTGGGCGCTTTCGGCGGCTTCGGCGCTTTGGGGGCCTTCGGTGCCTTTTCCTTTACCCCGTGCAACTTGATGTATTCCAGCTTCTTCGCCTGCTTGACGGCGTTTGCGGCGTCTTTTTTGGCTTTGTTCTTTCGGCGCCGGATTTGTACCAACTGTGAATGGCTCAATGGATCTCCTGTCAATACGCTGTTGAATCAGGCCCTAGTTTGACGGGTTTATGCGTTCTTGGCCAACCGGGATTGGCGGCGGCGGCGTTATCACGATAAACACCGCAGCCGCCATCGCGCGATTAAATCCTGAAAGCAGTCCGCCGCCTCAGGGCTTCAACGCCTTGTACAGGAACGGCAGGCTCACATCCATGCGGTAATCGATGTCGGAGTGGTTGTCGTCGAACTCCTCGTAGGTGTGGCGGATGCCGGCCACCGCCAGGCGCTTGGCGAGAATGCGCGCACCGTAGTGAATGTGGTACTGGTCGCGCCAGCCGCAGTCGATGTAGATGCCGCGCATCGACCTGAGATTGTCGCGGTACTTCGCCACCAGATTGACCGGATCGTTTGCGCGCCACTTCTGCCAGCGTTTTTCGATCAGTTCACCCGACTCCAAATTAAACGGCACGCGGAATCCGAGCGGCGCCTTCGGGTCCGGATCGTAGCTGGCGGCCATGCACAGGTTCATGATGCAATGGCCTTCGGCCCCCGAGAGCTTTTCCTTTTTCCAGACGGTATCGAGAAAACGCTTGATGCGCCCGTCGTCAAGCCCCTCGGCCAGGCCGCGGCGGGCCGACTCGCGGCGCGCGTCATAGCGGCCGGCGGTGCGCCTGACCGCACGGTGTTTGGCCAGTTCGTTCAGCGTATTGGGCCAGTCGTGCCAGTAGACGAAATCGAAATACGCGTCCCCGGAGTGGTCGGCGACGGCGCCCCAGTACTTCGCATACTTCATGGCGTGGATGATCGAGCCGTAGCCGCCGGAGGACTTGCCGAAGCAGCCGCGATGCTCGCGGCTTGCCAGCGTGTGGAATTGCCCATCGACAAACGGGATGATCTCGCGCGTGAGGTAGTCGGCATAGTTGCCGATCGCCGATGAATTCACATACTGGTTGCCGCCCATTGCCGTGAAGCAGTCCGGAAACACCAGAATCGCGGGCCCCATCTTGCCTTCGTGTATGAGCCGCGCGGCGCGCTCCGGGACATTGTCGCTGAAGGGCTTCCAGTTGGTGTGCGACTGCCCCGACCCGGTAAAGCCCACCAGGTCGTATATCACCGGAAAGCGCCGCCCGACCGCCCCCCGCCTGCCCGCGGCCTGCTCATACTGCGGCGGCAGCCACACGCCGAGCTTGCGAACATGCGGGTCGCCCAGCGGGTTGCCCTTGAGGATTTTTGATGTGTGCTCGAGCACCACCAGCGTGCCGGCGGGTGACTGGGGGCGTTTCAGTGTCATGGTTTCTGGATTTCCATTGATGGTTGAAATTCAATCGGCGTTGATGCCGTGGCGGCAAGGCGCTTTCGGTTTCCTTCGGCGCCTATTGTTCGAGGCATGTTGCAAAATTCCGCAACCACGGTCAAGCGCGTCGGGCAATGGAACGCGAACGCGGCAGATTCACGCGAAAACGATCAGGCCTCATACCACTTGAGCAGATCGAAGCGCCTGCCTTTGGCCAGGCGAAAGATGCTGAAGTCGCGCACATCCACGGTCAAAACACGACGGCAGCCGGCTTTTTCAGCGAACCAGATGAGCGCCGCATCGGCGAAGTCGATGTCGCGGTCGGCGTACTTGCGAATAAGGGTGCGAATGTCCGCGTATGCCGGACTCGGCACTTCGGCGACCGCGACGGCGCCGCGCTGAATCCATTCGAGCAGGCGGCCTTTGCCATCGGGATCGAGAAAAAAACAGGTTTCAACAATCACCGGCGCCACGGTAAGCAACGGATGCGCATTGTCGCGGAGAAACTCCCGCGCCGATGAGCGCAGCCGGTCTGCCGGTCGAAAAAGCGGAACGAGAAAACCGGTGTCGACGATAACACCGCTCACTTTGCGCTCGTCGGCCTGCGCTTGGCGCTTGTCTTCGCGCGAAAATTCTCGCGCAGCAGGCGTCGGCTATGAAGCGCCACGTCCTCGGTGGGAGGCGCATCGGTATGCGGCCCGAAAAGATCCTTGCCCAGGTCGTAAGCGCTCGGCTTCCCGGCGCTCCGGGAAATCAATTCCACCAGCGCCTGCTTGACGGCTTCGCTCTTGGAAATGCGGCGCTTGACGCAATATTCGGCAAGCTCCTGCTCCACGCGATCGGGTAGGCGCACGGTAAGAGTCAAGCGAGATCCCCCCTGTAATACAACCATCCGTTCATAGTATTACACCTGGACAACCCGAACAAGTCGCCGTTCCGTTTGCTGTTGCGTTTGCATGGGCGTTACCCATTGCCCACGGGATATTCTGCCAAGAACCTCGCGGCCGCGATAACATTAACACCTGAGCACACTGACCATTGAAAGGCCGTAAATGAGCGAACGCACCCAGGTCGCGATCATCGGCGCCGGCCCCGCGGGGCTGGTGCTCTCCCACCTTTTGCACCTGCAGGGCATCGAATCGGTGATCCTCGAGAGCCGCAGCCGCGATTACGTGGAGAAACGCATCCGCGCCGGCATGCTCGAGCAGCGCACCGTGGACCTGCTTGTCGCCAGCGGCGTCGGCGAGCGCCTGAAGCGCGAAGCCATGGTGCACACCGGCCTGAACTTCCAGTTCCAGGGCGAGCGCCACCGCATTCCGCTGGACGAACTCACCCCGGGCCGCAACGTCACCATCTACGGGCAGCAGGAGGTGGTGAAAGACCTGATCGCCGCGCGGCTCGCCGCGGGCGGGGCCATCCGCTTCGAGGCGGCGGTGGAGGGCATGGAGCGGCTGGACGGATCGCGCCCGCTGGTGCGCTACCGCGAAAACGGGACGCTCAAGGAAATCGAGGCGGACCATGTCGCCGGGTGCGACGGCTTCCACGGTGTCTGCCGCGGCGCGGTGGCCAATCCCACGGTCTATGAAAAGGTCTATCCCTTCGCTTGGCTTGGCATCCTCGCGCAGGTGGCGCCTTCGTGCGAGGAACTCATCTACGCGCGCCACGAGCGCGGCTTCGCGCTGCACACCATGCGCACGCCCAAACTGACGCGCCTGTATCTGCAATGCCCGGTGGAGGACCGCGTCGAGCAGTGGTCGGACGATCGCATCTGGAGCGAATTGCGCGCGCGGCTGGACATCCCCGGATGGAGCCTCAAGGACGGCCCGATCATCGACAAGGGCATCACCGAAATGCGCAGCTTCGTGCACCAGCCGATGCAGCAGGGCCGTCTTTACCTGGCCGGCGACTCGGCCCATATCGTGCCGCCCACCGGCGCCAAGGGCATGAACCTCGCGATCGCCGACGCGCGCGTGCTGGCCGAGGCGCTCAGCGCCTTTTACCGCTCCGGCAGCAGCGAGCACCTGGCGCGTTACACCGCGGACTGCCTGCCGCGGGTGTGGCGGGCGCAGCACTTCTCCTGGTGGTGGACCACTTTGTTCCACCGCTTTGAAGACGCGGATGCGCGATTCCAGGAGCAGCTGCAGGTTTCACAACTGCGCTACATGCTCTCTTCCCGGCCGGCCCTGACCAGCATGGCGGAGAACTATGTGGGACTAGATCGCGTCGTTTGAGGGCGCGCCGGGCGCCAAGCCTTCGGCGACCGGCCGCAGGCCGGCCTCGCCCGACGCGTAATCGCCTATTCGGGTTGTATGCGCGCCAGCCTCACCCATTCGGCGTATCTGCCGATCTCCGCGAGATAAAACTTCCTGAACTCCGCGGGGGTGTCGCCCACCGGATCCACGCCCAGCGCGCGTATCTTGTCGGCGGCATCCTTGTCCGCCAGCACCGTGCGGTATTCGCGATAGAGCCGCTCGACGATATCCGGGGAGGTCCTGGCCGTCGCGAACATGGCGAACCAGCCCCCGTCAAATACGAAATCCGGCACCCCGGCTTCCGCGCTGGTGGGCACCTCCGGCAGGGCCTCGGATCGCTTGATGCCCGAGAAGGCAAGCGCGCGCAGTTTTCCCGAGCGCACGTTCTGCACCACGTTGGAAGGCGAGTTGAACATCACCTGCACCTCGCCGGAGATCGCCGCCGCCGCGGCCAGCCCGCCGCCCTTGTAGGGGATATGCACCATCTGCGTGCCGTACTTCGCATTGAACAGCTCGGTCGCGATATGCATGGTGTTGCCTATGCCAGGGGTGCTGTAGGCGAGCTTGTTGGCAGGATTGCGGGCGTATTCGACGAATTCCCTGGCGGTCTTCACCGGCACCGAAGGGTGCACGGTGATGAATACGCCGGTGTTGTCCACCAGTTTGGTCACCGGGGCGAAATCGGCGGCGGTGTCATAGGGCAGTTTCTTGTTGACGTACTGATTGATGACCACCCCGCTGGAGTAGACCATCAGCGTATGGCCATCCGGCGGCGCCTTGGCCACCATGTCGGCGCCGACAATGCCGTTGGCCCCGCCGTGATTCTCAACAAAGAATGTCTGCCCCATCTGCTGGGTGAACTTGGCCGCGACAATGCGCGCCACGATGTCGGGACCGCCGGGACCGGCGGGCACGATGATTTTCACCGCTTTGGCCGGATAGCCCTGCGCACCGACAGCGGCCGATAGAGCCCAAACCAGGCAGGTTGCAAAAACGGTCCTCCGCGTCATTTTCATTTTCTTCTCCCCAAAAAAGATTTGATAAAGGCCAGCGGCATTGCCGCCGGCAATCTACTCCTAAATCGCTTTCCGGTTACGCGCAGAACATGCTGTGTTGTGCCGGGTGCATTTTTGGTAGCATCACGGCAATATCAGCGGAAATCCACCCATGGCGGTACCGGCCAACGTCTCCAAGCTGCTGCTGCTGAAGGTTCCGCTGTTTGCGATGCTGCCTGAGCATCAGCTAGCCACGCTTGCCACGCTGATGCGACGCAAGTCCTTTGCCCGGGGCGCCACCATCATCGCAACCGGCGATTTCACCGATGCGCTCTATATCGTGATCTCGGGCAAGCTCAAGGTGGTGATTGGCGATGACAGCGGCCGCGAGGTCATACTGTCCAAGCTCGGTCCCAACCAGTACTTCGGGGACATGGTGCCTATCGACGACAGCCCGAGATCGGCCAGCGTCATCGCGCTGGAACCCTGCGACCTGCTGATGCTCTCGAAGCATGAATTCAGGAAATGCCTGGCGGAAAACTTCGAGATGACCCTGACGGTGATGCGCTGCCTCATCCAGCGCCTGCGCGAGGCCGACCGCAAGATCAGCAACCTCGCGCTGATGGATGTCTACGGACGGGTGGTGCACCTGCTGCTCGAGATGTCAGAGACCATCGACGGGCGGCAGGTGGTGACGCAGAAAATCGTCAAGCAGGACATGGCGAGGATGATCGGCGCATCGCGGGAAATGGTGAGCCGCGTGATGCGGGACCTGCAAGGCAGGGGCTTTATCGAAGTCCGCGGGAAAACGCTGCTGCTGCATGAAAACATAGAAACCAAGGAATAGGCGGCAAGAAATAGGTGGCAAGAACTGGGCGGCGCGGGGCCATGGCGCCGCCCTGCTTTTGATCAGGCCGCGCCGGTCGCATCCACGATCACGTGTTCCTCGGTCACCGCGCGGATCGCCGGTGCGTCCATCTGCACGAAATTCTGCTCGTCATCGCGCATCATCTGCGGGATGGGGCCGGCAAACATGGCGCGGATGTCCTCCTGGCTCTGGTAATAAAGTTCCACCATGCCGTCCATGTCCGGCTCCCTGCCCGGTTCCGAGAGCGCGAAGGTCGCCACGATGTACTGCGTCGGCGATTCCCGCACCACCCGGTCCTCGAGTTTGGAATGATTGTTGAGCCAGTAGTCCTTGAACTGCTGAAAGCTCAGGTCCTTGCGCCGATAGACCGTGCGGATGATTTTCAGCTGCCCGGCTTTTTTCAGCAGTTTGCCGGCGCCGGGCTTCTGCGACATGATGAACTCCTCGGCGACGATGCTGATCGGCGCGTGATCGACGAAGTTCTTCTCGTCCTCCTGCATCATTTTTCCGACCGGTCCGGCCTTGGCCGCACGCAGGTCCTCCAGGCTGTCGAAATAGATCGTGGTCATGGCGTCGAACTGCGCCTCGACGCCCCCCAGCGCGACTTCGCCGGTGGAAAAGCTGGCCACCACCTTGCGCACCGGCGCCATGTCGATTGATTTGCGGTGCAGTTCGGCATGCCGGGTCAGCCAGTAGTCCTTGAACTGTGCCAGGCTCAGGTCCTTGCGGCGCTTGACCATGCGAATGATTTTGACCATGCAATCTCCTCTTATCCAGTGATAATTTATAAACTTTTAATTTTATATTGATAATAACGGCTTACATCATGACTACATATCGATTCCATTAATGGTATTGGAAAAGCCATGGCCGCGGCACCCGGCATCACACCTCCAGCCATTCGCACAGGCCGAGCAGGTCGTGGAACTCGTGATATGCCTCGCTCTCGCCTGACCACGCGGCGCGCGGCCGGTTGATCCAGACCGCGCCCATGCCCGCGCGTGCCGCGCCGCGCACATCGAAATCCGGGTCGTCGCCCACGTGCAGCGCCTCACCGGGCAGCACGCCGACGCCGGCACAGGCCGCGTGAAAGATGCGCGAATCGGGTTTCGCGAAGCCCGCGCTGCGCGCATTGACCAGTGTTCGAAAATAGCGCCCGACACCGGCGCGCTCGATATCGGCGTTGCCGTTGCTCAACGCGACCAGCCGGTAGCGACCGGACAGGCGCTCCAGCGCCGCGGGCACATCCGGATACAACTGCACCGCACTGCGCGCGGCGAGGAACACCTCGAGCGCCGCATCGACGAGCGCGAGGCTCGCCCCGTGCAGCGTGAACGCCCGGCTCAGGGCGGCGTGCCGCAGGGCGGTGAAATCATGCGCGATCAGCGGCAGTTCGGCCGCCAGCGCGCGCCGCAACAGCATGAACTCGGGCGGCGGCAGCGCCGCCGCGACCGCCGGGGCATGCTCCTCGAGCCAGGCATGCAGGCGATCTTCGGCAGCGGCCAGCGACGGCCCCGACGGCCACAAGGTGTCATCCAGGTCGAGGGTGATGGCTTTGAAATCACGCCGCGTCGCGCTCATGCTGCAGGCCCGAAGAAGAAGGCGCCGATTATGCGACGTTTTCGATCTGCTTTGCGCGTGCCGGGCACGCGGTTGGCAGCCGCGGGCGATGGGTGGACAATGCCCCCATGCCCGCCTCGGGGGAGGGGGATTGATCTTTCCGTGGGTCAAACAAGGAGGATGCCATGACTACCGCCAGCAAACGCCGTTTTGCCGCATGCGCAGGTTTCGCAGTGTTCGTGTCCCTGACCGTCGCGTGTTCCGCAGCGCACGCCCAGCCCGCTAACAAGCCGGTACGCCTGATTGTCGGGTTCGCCGCAGGCGGCGGCACCGATATTTCCGCTCGGTTCGCCGCGGACAAATTGCGCGGCCAGTATGCGCCGACGGTCATCGTCGAAAACCGCGTCGGGGCCGCGGCGCGCATCGCCGTGGATTACGTCAAGAATGCCGAGCCCGATGGCAGCGTCATATTGTTCACGCCGGATTTCCCGCTGGTCGTTTATCCCCACAGTTACAAGAAGCTCGACTACGACCCGCTGCGCGATTTCATCGCTGCGGCGACGCTGTCGCGCTCCAACCTGGTGCTGAGCGTCGGCCCGGCGGTGCCCGAGAGCGTGCGCTCGGTCGCCGATTTCGTGCAGTGGGCCAGAAGCAATCCCAAGGGCGCCTTTTTCGCCACCACCGGCGCGGGCGCCACGCCGCATTTCGCGGGCGTGATGCTCTCGCGCGCGGCCGGCATAGAGCTCACGGCAATTCACTACAAGGGCGGCGGTCCTTCCATCCAGGACCTGATCGGCGGCCAGGTGCCGCTCAGCGTCAACCCGGCGAGCGAAGCCCAGGGCCCGGCCAACGCAAGAAAGATCCGCGTTATCGCCTCCACCGGCTCGGAGCGCTCGCGGTTTTTCCCCGAGGTGCCGACCATGATCGAATCCGGATACAAGGATGTGGTGGTGGCAGGCTATACCGGTTTCTTCATGCCCGCGAAAACCCCGCCACAGACGGTGGCGCGATTCAACTCCATCGTCGCCGGCCTGCTCAGTACCGAGGAGATGCGCCAGAGTCTTGCCAAGCTGGGCACCGAAGCGTTCGCCGCCACCTCCGAGGAGTTCGGCCAGATCATCCGGCATGAACTCGAACGCTGGGGGCCGATCGTGAAAGCGTCCGGGTTTACAGCGGAAGATTAAGAGTGGAAGTCTCAAACGTGGGATGTCGATATAACGGCCCGCTCGCACTCGCACGGGCACATCAAGACGCGTCGAAACCCTGCGTTTTAAAAATACTTACAAACCGGAGAGCTCCTTTAATTCAAGTCTTCCTTGCCTCCGCGAGGCAACCAAAACCGGGCGCACTGGTGTGAGATTATTTGTTTGGCCTTCATAAGAGGCTTTCTACCCAGGGGGTCTATACCCATAATATATTTATGGGTAGTATTGTCTTCGTGCCTGTCCGTAGCCCCCCGTGTTACCGCAAACTGATTCTGCTTTGTTGGTGAGATCGAAAAATGGCAAACGTTCTGCGTGTCCTCATCGTCGAGGATGACGATAATGACCGGCATATGATGGTCTTGGCAATGCAGGAGGGTGACTATGACATCTACCATGAATGCGTATCAAGTGCCGCGACGCTGAGAGAAGCTTTGCATCGCGGGTACTGGGATGTCGTTCTTTCGGATTATTCGATGCCAGGCTTCGGCGGCGACGAAGCGCTGCGAATCGTGCTGGAGAGCGGCTTGAGCGCACCCTTCATCCTGGTCTCCGGAACCATTGGCGAGGATGCCGCCGTGCGAATGATCAAGAGCGGCGCAAACGAATATGTCAGCAAGGACAGCCTGGGAAAACTGCTGCCCACCTTAAAGCGTGCGCTAAGCGAGATGGAGGCGCGCTTCAGAGCGAACTTCGACCAAGCCGCCATCGGCATGGCGCATATCGGCATCGACGGCTGGATATTGCGCACGAATAAAAAATTCCGCGAAATTCTTGGCCACAGCAGCGTGGATGAACTGCTTCCGTGCCGCGGCGACGATATTTTCCTCGATGAAACCGAGGAGGGTGCGCAGCTGCAACGAGACCTCGAACAGGGCATTCGTGCCAACTACACGACCGAGCGGCGATTCGTCAATAAGGGTGGCGCATGCGGATGGTTGAAAGTCGACGCCTCGATGGTGCGGGATTCAAAAGGTGAACGCAGCTACATCCTGCAGGTCATCGAGGATATTTCCGAACGCAAGCGCGCGGCAGAGGAACTCGCGCGAACCAACCGGGAGTTGCAGGAGGCTCATGAAAAACTGAGCAAGAGCTTTGCTACGTCTATCACCATGTTCTCGAACCTGATCGGACTTCGCCAGGGCACAACCGCCGGAAACTCGCGTCGTATCGTGGACCTGGCGCGCCGCATCGCAAAGCAGCTCCGGATGGATGGCGCGGCACTGCATGACATCACGGTCGCAGCACTGCTGCGTGATATCGGCATGCTGACGCTGCCCGAGCGCCTTGTGGGCAAAGCAATTGCGGCCATGAGCGGCGAAGAACGTCTGCAGTTCGTAATGAATCCTATCAAGGGCCAGGCACTGCTCATGGGTCTGGAACGACTTTCTGGTGCAGGGCGCCTAATTCGCAGCCAGCACGAACGATGGGACGGCACCGGCTATCCGGACAGTATTGGCGGTGCTCAGATTCCGGCGGGCGCGCGAATTATTGCCGTTGCCCGTGATTACGAAGGATTGCAGAGTGGCCTGGTGACCAACATGCGCCTTACCCCGTCACAAGCGAAGGATTTCATTGTTGCCGATCGAGGCGGTCGGTACGACCCAGAGGTGGTTGACGCGTTCTCGCAGGTCGTGGGCCTTGCGTCGATACAAGGGGAGCCGTCTGCAGAAAAGCACCTCACCACGGCGCAAGTACGCAGCGGCATGGTGCTCTCTCGCGACCTGCTGACACGCGACGGGCAGGTTCTGCTGTCCAGAGACCATGTGCTCGACCCGTCCCTCATTGGCATGATCCAGGGGTATGAAAACATGGACGGAAGCCCCCTCGACATTCGAGTTCGCATAGCTGCTTCCCTCGTCTAGCCAACGCCTGCCGCCCGCTTTCGAAAATACCCATGCGTCATTGGCAAATCGATTGATTCCGGGGTGAGCCAGTGACCCCACCTGGCCGGGTTGACTCGCTGGCGAGCGCCGGTCAGTTAAATTCCTGCCACGGTCCGCTGCCATAAATTGCGAGATCACCGTTTCGACCCGATCCAGTCGCCCAATGCTTGACAGGATGAAGCTCCGCTTGCCGATTGCGAACTGCCGCTCACGGCCTCGGGTTTGCCCACTGCCTGGTAGCGATGATTTCATTCAGTCAGGCCTTACTGCGTTTTGTCCATCCGCTGCGGCGGGCGAAAAGCCCGCTCAAACGCGCTACCCAACTCGGCGAGCGAAATCGGCTTGAGAATGATTTCGCGTATGCCTATTTCCCGCGCCACCACCTCATCCTCGTCGCGAACATAGCCCGTTGTCACCAGGACGGGTATGTCGGGACGCATCGCAAGCAAAGCACGCGACAGATCGAAACCCGACATGCCCGGCATCGTAAGATCGGTCACCACGATGTCGTAATCCAGGGGATGGGCGCGGAAGCTGGCCAGCGCCTCCTTCGGATCGGTGAACGTCTCGACACTGTGGCCCATCCGCGAGAGCACCCGTTTTGCAAGAAACACCAGCGGCTCTTCGTCATCGACGTAAATCACCCGCTTTGCCGCGGCCACTACGCTCTCCGCCGGACGGATTACCTGGCTCGCGCCAATTGCAACATCCGTTACCGGGAAATACAAATGGAAGCTGGCCCCCTTGCCCGGACTACTCTCTACGGACACCCCACCATCATGGCCCTGCATGATGCCGTACACCATCGACAGGCCCAGGCCGGTGCCCTGCCCCATCGGCTTGGTGGTATAGAAGGCGTCGAAAAGGCGTTCCATGGTTGCTGCATCTATCCCGCTGCCGCTGTCTGTCACGGTCAAACGGAGGAACCGTCCGGGATTCAAGTTCGGGACTATCGGTGCCAGTCGCGCCTCCACCACCACCATCTCCGTCCGGTATTCGATGGTTCCGGCCTTCCCGCCGATGGCATAGGCTGCGTTGGTGGTGAGATTCACGACCGCCTCGTGAATCTGGCCGACGTCAGCCACTATGGGAGGCGTGTCCCTGGCGAATGCCGTCGCCAGCGAAATCGTCGCCGGCAAGGTAGCCCGCAAAAGGCTGATCACCTCCACCACCACCTCGTCCACCTGCGTCGGTGCCCGCTTACCCTGCTTGCGCCGCCCGAAGGTGGTAATACGCCGCACCAGTTCAGTGGCCCTGGCACTGGCCTGGCTGATTCTTTTCAAACTCTCGGCCGCGACATGATCCGCCCCCACCTCTTCGACGGCAATGTCGCTGAAGCCGCGGATTGCCCCCAGAATATTATTGAAGTCATGCGCAATACCGGCTGACAGGGTTCCCAGGGATTCCAGTTTTTGCGCCTGTAGATGCCCCTCTTCCAGCCGCCGGCGCTCGGTGATGTCCTCAAAAATGGCAAGAACCTTGTTTTCAATCCACACGCCGAAG
>CAIOLO010000005.1 GCA_903859155.1 uncultured beta proteobacterium | reverse complement strand
CGTCCGGTGTCGCCTTGGCCACTGCGGTCGCAGCAATGATGCCGCCCGCGCCAGGGCGGTTATCAACGATCACAGGCTTACCGGCAAGTCTGGACATGTGATCCGCAATTAGTCGCGCCGCAGTATCTGCGACACCACCCGGCGGAAAACCCACAATGATGCGAATCGGCTTGGACGGGAACGCTCCCTGCGCCTGCGCGAAAGGTACGGTGCCAAGTGCAAGCATGCCGAGCACTGCTTCACGTCTGTTCATTTTTCCCCCTTAGGCGGCCCCGACAATGTGCAAGCTCCGGGATCTCTATCCTAGCCGGAATTCAGTCTACACTTGAAAGGCCACTTTCACGATGCGCGACAGGCGGCTTAGGGTCAAGTGAGCCTTCCTCCAAAGTGAAAGCGGACGCCAAGGTCGCGTCGTGAGCGAAATGACGGGCGATGGCGCGTCAGGACTTACGGGCCGGCCATTCGCGTTCGGCCGTTACCCTTTTAGACGGCTAAGACAGTGTTAGAATTTCGCTCCAGTGCCCAGATTCATCCTGTCTGGCGCGCCAACAAAAACCAAGAGGCCACTTCGGATTTTCCGGAATGGCCCCAGATGTAGGGGAACTTGAGGGGAGGTATCCCTCATTTTGAAATGAAATCTAAGGAGGAACAAATGCAAACCAAATCCCTTTTGCCGAGACTCGCCGCGGCACTGATCGCCACGATCGCATTCGGAAGTGCACAAGCAGCCTGGCCGGAGCGCCCGATCACGCTGATCGTACCCTGGGGAGCAGGCGGCGGCACCGACGCCACTGCGCGCATCATCGGCAGCTTGCTGGAAAAAGAGCTCAAACAGCCGGTCAACGTGGTCAACCGCACCGGCGGCAGCGGCGTGGTCGGTCACAGCGCGATCGCCGGTTCGGCCCCGGACGGCTACACCATAGGCCTCGCCACCGTCGAGATCGCGATGATGCACTGGCAGGGTTTGACCGAGCTCAAGTACAGCTCTTATACGCCGATCGCGCTGGTCAACCTCGACCCCGCGGGATTGCAGGTGCGCGCGGATTCGTCCTACAAGAGCGTGAACGACGTGCTCGCCGCGATCAAGGCAAACCCGGGCAAGTTCAAGGCGTCGGGCACCGGCCAGGGCGGCATCTGGCATCTGGCGATCGCAGGCCTGCTGAAAGACCTCAAGATGGACCCGGCAGCTGTCCCTTGGGTGCCCTCCAACGGCGCTGCACCCGGGCTGCAGGATCTGGTTGCCGGCGGCGTCGAGTTCGTCCCCTGTTCGCTGCCTGAAGCGCGTTCGCTGATCGATGCCGGCAAAGTGCGGTCGCTGGCCATCATGTCATCCCAACCCAGCGCGCTGTACCCCAACGTGCCCACGCTCAAGTCGGTGACCGGCAGCGATTGGCAAACCGGCGCCTGGCGCGGCATCGTCGCGCCCAAGGGCATTCCGAAAGACATCGAAGCTGCGCTCGGCGCCGCCCTGAAGAAGGTCTACGACGGCAAGGAGTACAAGGATTTCATGGCGCAACGCGGATTCGGCGTGATCTGGGCCCAGGGCGCCGACTTCGAAAAATTCATGGCCAAATCGGATGCCGACATGGGGACCATCATGAAGGCGGTGGGCATAGCCAAGTAGTTCGACGCGATCATCGGCGCTCTCCGCTTTGAAATTTAACGACGCAGTTTTTGGATTGGTATTGGCCGTTCTCTCGGCCGCCATCCTGATCCATATCCAGGCTTTTCCGAAAACCCCGGGCCAGAATGTAGGCCCGGCGCTGTTTCCCGGCATCATCGCGGCCGGCATCGGAATCAGCGGTCTTATCCTGATTGTGCGTGGCTGGGCCGTGCGTGCCAGCGTTCCGTGGCTGAGGCTCGAGTCGTGGACGCGGTCGCCGCGGCATGTGCTCGCCTGCCTGATGGTAATCGCCTCGCTGGTGTTCTACATCCTCGTCGCTGACAGCCTGGGTTTCCTTCCCACGGCGACGCTCATGCTGGTGGCGCTGTTCGCGGTGCTGCGCGTGCCGCTGCGCTGGAACCTGCCGGTGGCGGTGATCGTGTCGCTCGCCATCCATTTTGCGTTTTACAAGATGCTCAAGGTGCCCTTGCCCTGGGGCGTGCTGAAGGATCATATGTGGTGAAGGCGGGGAACTGAGTATGTGGGAACCTCTGAGTCAGGCGTTTGCGATGGTATTCGAGCCTTACACCATCATGGTGATGATAGGCGCCTCGCTGTTCGGCCTGTTTGTGGGCGCGGTACCAGGACTCACGGCGACCATGGCCACCGCGCTGTTGGTGCCGGTAACCTTCTTCATGGCGCCGATACCGGCGATCGCGGCCATCGTCACCGCCACGGCGATGGCGATCTTCTCCGGCGACATCCCCGGTTGCCTACTGCGCATTCCCGGCACGCCCGCGTCCGCGGCCTACACCGACGAAGCCTACGCGCTGACAAACAAGGGCCAAGCGGAACTGGCGCTGGGCGCCGGCCTGGTGTTTTCAGCGATCGGCGGCTTGTTCGGCACCGCAGTGCTGATCGTATTTGCGCCGGCGCTCGCGAATTTCGCGCTGAATTTCAGTTCTTTCGAATATTTCTGGCTGGTGCTGCTGGGGCTGACCTGCGCGGTGTTCATCACCTCGGACCGGCCGCTGAAAGGCCTGATGATGCTGTTCCTCGGCCTCCTAGTCGCCTGCGTCGGCTTGGGCAATCCGGCCGGCTTCCCGCGATTCACCTTCGGCAGCACCGAGTTGTTGGGCGGCATCGGCATGATCTCGATGATGATAGGCATGTTCGCGATCTCGGAGATCATCCGCTTCGTCGTCGATACCAGCCCGCCGCCGGTCATGGTGGTAGAAAAGGTCGGAAACATCTTCGCCGGTCAGTGGGGCCTGGCGAAAAAATATCCGATCCAGATCCTGCGCGGCAGTGCGCTCGGCACCCTGGTCGGCGCGCTGCCGGGCGCCGGCGCCGACATCGCGGCCTGGATGTCCTATGCGATGAGCAAGAAATTCTCCAAGGAACCGGAGAAGTTCGGCACCGGGCACATCGAGGGCATCGTCGAGTCGGGCTCGGCCAACAACAGCGCGCTCGCCGGCGCCTGGATCCCGGCGCTGGTGTTCGGCATTCCCGGCGACTCGATCACCGCCATCGTGATCGGCGTGCTCTACATGAAGAACATGAACCCAGGACCGATGCTGTTCGTCGAGAACCCGCAGAACATCTACGCGGTG
>CAIOLO010000004.1 GCA_903859155.1 uncultured beta proteobacterium | reverse complement strand
TCGATTGCCGGATTTCACCTGCGCGACGCGCTGGACCTGGTGGCCAAGCGCAACCCGGGCCTGCTGCTGCGCTTTGGCGGTCACGCCATGGCTGCCGGCTGCACGCTGGGACGAGACCAGCTTGGCGTCTTTGAGCAGGCACTGGGCGCTGTCGCTGCCGAGTGGCTGGACGCAGCGACGCTGACGCGGCGCATCGATACCGATGGTCCGCTGCAGCCGCAATACCGCCGGGTCGAATTGGTGGACGTGCTGCAACGCGAAGTATGGGGTCAGGGTTTTGCCGCGCCGACGTTCAGCGAAGAACTGGAAGTCCTGTCGCAACGCCTGGTCGGAGAAAAGCATCTGGCGCTCAAACTCAAGCACCAGGGGCAGCCGGTTGACGGCATCTGGTTTGGCCACACCGAGGCTCTGCCGGCGCGGGTGAAACTGGCTTTTCGGCTGGACGCCGACGCCTGGAATGGCGTGCGCAGAGTCCGCTTCCTGATCGAGGCGGCCGAGCTCGACTTATAAATATCGATAAATTTCAATAAATACCAATAAATACTAATTTTGGTATGATGATTCAACGCCAAGCTAGTCCCGACAATCCACCATTCATGCCAACACCTCATATCGAGAAAACCTTTTGCACCACCCGTGAGGCGGCAGCACTGCTGGGCGTGTCGATTGGCACCGTGCAGCTCTGGGTTGAAAGCGATTTGCTGCAGGCATGGAAAACCGCGGGCGGGCACCGCCGCGTGCTGCGCGATTCGGTTGACCGACTGCTGCACAAGTCAGTGCAGGTACCAAAGCTGCAAGCAAAGTCGCCCACTTCAGAAAAAGAACGCCGCCTGAGTGTGCTGGTGGTGGAAGACGACCTCAGCCTGTTGCGCCTGTACCAGGCCAAGATGGCACATTGGCCGATCAAACTGGACCTAACAACCGCCGACAACGCCGTTTCCGCCCTGCTGGCGATTGGGCGGGGAGGACCGGATCTGCTGATAGCGGATCTGAACATGCCGTTCACCAACGGCTTCGAGATGTTGCGAGTCCTGAGCAAGGCGCCGGAAGCAGTCAACACCCGGATTGTGGTGGTCACTGGCCTGGACGCTGCCGAAATCGCACGCCGCGGCTCGGTTCCACCAGGTATTGAAGTCCTACCCAAGCCGGTTCCCTTTGACCGCTTGCTCACCATTGCCTCCAGCATCTTGCAATAATCACTCATCTCCAGAGGCTGCCGTATGTCTTACATCTTGATCGTCGACGACCACTCCGACATCCGTCGCTTGCTCAGCATATCGCTGTGCAAGGAATTTACCGTCAAGGAAGCCGAGGACGGCGTCACTGCGCTGGAAACGGCGCGCCATGATCACCCCAAGATCATCCTGCTTGATGTCATGATGCCCGGCGAAATGGACGGCATGCAGGTACTTGACGCCATCAAGTCCGACCCGAAGACAAGCGGCATTCTGGTTGCCATGATCAGCGCGCGCGCACAGACGGTTGACCATGACGAGGCCCGCCGGCGGGGCGCCGACGCCTATTTCATCAAACCCTTCAGTCCACT
>CAIOLO010000003.1 GCA_903859155.1 uncultured beta proteobacterium | reverse complement strand
TGGTTGATATGGAAACGAAGGGTTGCACGTTTATACAACTGGCTTGTATATTTGTGCGATGCGCAGCCAAGCTAAAATCGCATCCGTTGCCCTGTTCGAAATCATAGAGCAGCAGCAGGGCTATTTTACCGCGAAGCAGGCGGCCCGCGCAGGCTACCTTCTCGGCAGTCAGGCTCACCACGTAAAATCCGGAAATTGGGTGCGGGTCGAAAGGGGTATTTACAGGCTGGCGCGTTTCCCTCAGTCGGACGAGGAGCAACTGGTCACCTACTCCCTTTGGTCACGCAACCGAGCCGGGGAGCCGGAAGGTGTATATTCCCACGAAACCGCCCTTAGCATTCATGAACTCTCGGATTTGAACCCGGCCAAACTCCACATGACCGTTCCAGCCACATTTCGACGCAGGGCCAAACTTCCGGCAATACTGGTGTTGCACCGCGCTCATCTCGATAAAAAAGTCGTTGAACAGCGACATGGATTCGCCGTGACTCGCCCGCTTCGCGCCATCGCCGATTTGGCGAGATCGGAATCTGTTGCACGAGACCTTGTGGAGCAAGCACTGTCGGAAGGGCGGCAACGCGGACTGATTACTGGTCCAGAAATAACAGAACTGCGTTGCAAGGGTCCATTCCCGAAGTGGTTTGAGGACATGCTCGGGCAAAAACAAAGATGAGCCCTGTGAAACAATATGCATCAGCCAGCGCTTTTCGCGCCGCTCTGGAAAGCCGTCTGAATGGGATGGCCCGGGAAGAAGATCTCAATCTACAGCGCTTGCGTCGGCAAACGGCATTCGATCGGTTGCTTTGCCGCCTGTTCGCAGATCCGGATGCTCCGTGGTTGCTGAAAGGTGGCTACGCCATGGAGTTGCGACTGAAAACGGCCCGAACCACACGTGACCTGGATCTGGCCATGCGCCGACTTCCTATGGCTTCGGCTGATTGGGATGGTAACCTTCCGGACGTGCTGGAGTCATTGCGTCAAGCGGGGAATCTGGATTTGAGTGATTTTTTCACTTTTGTCTTCGCCAATGCGACGAAAGCCCTGAACGGTCCGCCTTATGGCGGTGCGCGTTTTCCCGTGGACGCGCGACTGGCCGGGCGCACCTTTGCAAAGTTCGATCTGGATGTGAGCAGTGGTGATGTGTTGTGCGAGCCTTACGAAACGCTTATGGGTCGCGACTGGCTTGGATTTGCGGGAATCGCCAACGCATCTTTTTTGGCAGTTTCGCCGGAAGAACAATTTGCTGAAAAGCTCCATGCCTATACTTTGCCCCGAGTGGGTCTGGAAAATACTCGCGTCAAAGATCTGGTTGACTTGGCCCTCTTCATTGAGCGCATCAAGCTTGATTCGACCCGACTGCCAAGGGCTATTCGCGAAACCTTTCGACGCCGCAAGACTCATGATATTCCGTCTGCTCTCACCCTGCCACCGTCCTCATGGTCTATGCCATTTTCTCAGATGGCGATCGCGTGCAGTCTTGAACCGGACATCGGGAAACAATTCAGCGTGGTTGAGCAATTCTACAGCAGGTTGGGATTGTGACGCCCACATGTGAACTTTGACTATGAGCGCAGCAGAACTCCCCGCCTTAACGCTCGCCGAGGCTCTGGCGGAATGTGAACGCCTGCGTGAGCAGAATCGTGAATTA
>CAIOLO010000002.1 GCA_903859155.1 uncultured beta proteobacterium | reverse complement strand
GGGTGCGATTCAAAGTGATGTGTCGTAGAGTTGGGGCATAACCCAACTCAGCGGAAAGGCGCGATGCGATGGAATCGACCAAGCTCAGTGATGAAGAGATTCTTCGAGGGTTGCAGCGACATCCGAAAATCAGGAGCCGGGTGGCTGCGTTGCTGGCGGTGGTGCAGGACAGCAAGGGGGATCTCAAACGAGCCGACGATGCGGAGGATCGGCTGATCGAGGAGATGCGCCGTCTGGGCCAGGAGGCCATGCAAAGCTGGGCGCTGGGCCAAGTGCACCACACCGAACAAGAAGTACGCCAAAGCGGGCGGGCGCACCGTGAGGGTAAAAAAAACTCCACTGGCACACCACCTTTGGCGAAATAAGTGTGCAGGAGCCGCAATACCGCAGCGCCACCAAAAGAATACGCCCTTTTGCCCAAAGCGCGGGTGTCAGCGCCAGGGGCTGCTCGCGGCGCTTGCAGCGCACACTGACCGATCTGGGAGCGGACCTGCCTTACGTCCAAGCGATGGACAAGATGGTCGAGCACTATGGAATCGTGATTGCCGAGAGCACCATCCGAAGGATCACCCTGGAGCACGCCCAAACAATCCAGCAGCGCAGCCGAGGCCTGCCTCAAGGGCTGCCCAAGGCGGTCGCGCCGGGGCAGACATTCATAGCCGAGATGGATGGCACCATGGTGCCTACGGTTCGCAGTGAGGCCACCCAGGGTGACCGGCGCAAAGGCAAGAGCGTGCAGTGGCAGGAGGCCAAGGTCAGCCTGGCCCATGTGCAGGGCAGCAAAGAGCTGACCTACGCGGCGACCTTGCTTGGCGATGTGGACATGGCGGGCAAGCAACTGCGCGCCTGCGCCAAGAGGGCGGGATTTGGCAAAGGCCATAGGGTGCACGGTGTGGGTGATGGTGCGCCGTGGATAGCCAAGCAGGTCAGACAGCGCTTTGGCAGCCAAGGCAGCTATCTGCTGGATTTCTACCATGTGTGCGACTATCTGAGCGCCGCCGCCAATGCCATAGAGGCGCAGCCCGCAGCGCAGCATGCATGGCTGGACAAGCAAAAAGAGCGGCTCAAAACCCAGGGCTTGGGGCCCTTGCTAAACGAACTGAGGGCGCACCTGGAGCCGTCTCAAACGCCCGATGAGGATGCCCCGGTGCGCCAATGTCACCGCTACCTGGGCCAGCGTCAGGACCAATTGGACTACGAGGGGGCCATCAGCCAGGGGCTGCCAATTGGCTCTGGCGAAATCGAGAGCGCGCACCGCTACATCGTGCAAAAGCGACTCAAGCTGCCAGGGGCATGGTGGACGCCCGCCAACGCCGAAAATATGCTGGCGCTGCGGGTCAACCGCGCCAACGGCGAGTGGCAAGGATACTGGGCAACCAACTATCGGTATGCGGCTTGAGTCACGACACATCACTTTGAATCGCACCCCCGCCCGGTAGTCGCGGCCGATGCCTGAATACGTCCAGCCAGTCAATCGGGGACTGGCTGTTTTCTGTCAGGAATGCGTTGGCCTGTTCGAAATGGCCGCAGCCCATGAAGGGTATCGGCTTGCGCCTGGCGGACAGGGGCGAAGGGTGGTTCGCGCTCAGGGCCAGCAGGGGGCCCGTCGCGCTTTGCTCTAGCAGCGCGCGCTTAGACTGCGCGCGAGCACCCCACAGCAGGAACACCACTGGACGCCCACTACAACAAACAAGCTTGATTATTTCGTCAGTGAGCACTTCCCAACCTTTCAGAAGATGGGACTCCGGTTGGCGTTGCTCGACGCTCAGGCAGGTATTGAGCAGCAAAACGCCCTGCCGCGCCCACGGCTCCAGACTGCCCGATACCGGCGCTTGCACGGTGGGCGCTTTTGCGACCGGACCGCAGCCTCTGGCCACCTCGGACAGGATGTTGCGCAACGACGGAGGAATTCGGACCCCGACGGGAACCGAGAACGCCAGCCCATGGGCCTGGCCAGGCCCGTGGTACGGGTCCTGACCCACTATGACGACCTTGACCCGCTCCGCTGGTGTGAGCGCCAGCGCGTGCAAAGGCCGCGCCGGATAGATAGCGGCTCCGGACTGCAGGCGCGCGCGCATGAAGCCCGCCAGACGCGCGGCAGGCGGTGTGGCCAGAAAGCGCGCCACCACCGGCCCCCATCCGTCTGCAACCGGCCAACTGCCCGGATCCCAGTCGCTCAGTGGCCCGGCCGCTTCGTGCGCCAGTCGCACACCGTCGTCGAACGGGAGCTCCGCCTGCATTTCGGCAATCCGCTATTGGAAACCGGCCAGACGATATGTCCCGCCAGACTCAGACCGGCGCGAACAGCTTGGCCATCGCGGCGCCCGGGTCAGGCGAACGCATGAAAGCCTCACCCACCAGGAACGCATTGATGCCTCCGGCGTTCATGGCCAGTACGTCTTCGCGGGTCAGGATGCCGCTCTCGGTGACCAGCAACCGGTCCTTCGGAACGCTGTCCACCAGCGCCAGACTGGTCTGCAGGTTGACCTCAAAGGTCCGCAGGTTGCGGTTATTGACGCCGATGAGCGGCGTCGCCAGCGCCAGCGCGCGCTCCAGTTCTGCCTGGTCGTGCACCTCGACCAGAACCGCCATGTACAAGCTGCTGGCGATCGCTTCCAGGTCCTTCATCTGCGCGTCGTCCAGGCAGGCGGCGATGAGCAATACCGCGTCTGCGCCCATCGCCCGGGACTCGAATATTTGGTAAGCGTCCACCATGAAGTCCTTGCGCAGCACCGGCAAATGGCAGGACGCCCGGGCCTGCTTGAGGTGATCCGCGCTGCCGCGAAAGAACTGCGCGTCGGTCAGCACCGAAAGGCACGCCGCACCATTTTCCGCATAGGCCTGGGCGATATCGGCCGGAACAAAATCCTCCCGAAGGACGCCGCGCGAAGGACTGGCCTGCTTGATTTCCGCGATCACCGCGCAGCGTCCGGCCGCCACCTTGACACGCAAGGCCTGCTCGAAGTCGCGGGTCAGAACCCGCGACTCGGCGTCTGCGCGCACCAGCGCCAGCGGCTTGCGTTCGAGCGCCAGTGCGACTTCCTCTCGCTTGACGGCAACAATCTTGTTCAGAATATCGGACATGGGCTAAGGATTCGGGTTTGGCAAAGGGCTCGATCGTAGTCGCCAGCCGGTCGAGTACCGGACCGGCATCAGGCCGGGCGGGTCGCTGCGACCAGTTGCTCCAACTTGACGCGCGCCGCTCCCGACTCCACCGCTGTCCTTGCGCGCGCTATGCCGGATTGCATGGAGTCGCTGACATTGGCCGCGTACAAAGCGACCCCGGCGTTAAGGATCACGATATCCTTGGCGGCTCCGGGCTGGTTGTCGAGCACGCCCAGCAGCATCTGCATCGACTCCTGCGCGGTTTCAACTTTCAGCGCACGGTTGCTGGCCATCGTCATGCCGAAGTCTTCCGGGTGGATTTCGTACTCGCTGATGGCACCGTTGCGCAACTCGCCGACCATGGTCGCCGCACCGAGGCTCACCTCGTCCATGCCGTCGCGACCGTAGACTACAAGCGCGTGCTCGGCGCCCAGACGCTGCAAGGCGCGCACCTGGATGCCAACCAGGTCGGGATGGAAAACGCCCATCAGGATGTTGGGCGCGTCGGCAGGATTCGTCAGGGGTCCGAGCAGATTGAAGATGGTCTTGATGCCCAGTTCCTTGCGTATCGGCGCGACATTCTTCATCGCCGGATGGTGGTTGGGTGCGAACATGAAGCCGATGCCGACTTCCTCAATGCATTGTGCGATGCGTTCTGGCGCCAAGTGGATGTTCACGCCGAGCGCCTCCATCACATCGGCGCTGCCGCTCTTGCTGCTCACGCTGCGCCCCCCATGCTTGCTGACCTTCGCCCCGGCGGCGGCGGCGACAAACATGGAGCATGTCGATATGTTGAAGGTATGCGCGCCGTCTCCACCGGTTCCGACGATGTCAACCAGATGCGATCTGTCGGCCACATGCACCTTGGTAGAGAACTCGCGCATCACCTGGGCGGCGGCGGTGATCTCACCGATGGTCTCCTTCTTGACGCGCAGGCCGGTGATCAGCGCGGCCATCATCACCGGCGACAGTTCGCCGCCCATGATGAGCCGCACCACATGCAGCATCTCGTCGTGAAAAATCTCACGGTGCTCTATGGTTCTGGTGAGCGCCTCCTGCGCGCTGATCTTGTGGCTGTGGGGCATGCTGGGGCTTCCGGGGTATGTGATTCAGATGGTGCTGGGCGCTGCAGCTGGCTTCGTGCGACGATCTTCAGCGGGAGAAAAAACGCTGGATTATGCCGATCGCCCGGTCTATACCGGCGGCGTCGACGTCCATATGGGTCACGAAGCGCAAGCGATACAGACCGGTGGCCAGAACGCCTTGGCTTTTCAGGTACGGCAGCAATTCGGCCGATCGCGCCCGGGCGGCGCCCACCAAGTCTATAAAAACAATATTGGTCTGCGGCGCCTCGACCTGCAGCCCGTCGATACCCTGCAAGCCATCGGCCAGCCGCCGCGCCAGCGCATGATCGTCGGCGAGCCGCTCCAAGTGGTGGTCCAGAGCGTGCGATCCGGCCGCCGCCAGCATCCCCGCCTGCCGCATCCCGCCCCCCGCCATCTTGCGGATGCGGTGCGCGCGGGTAATCAGTTCCCGACTGCCGCACAGCACCGATCCGACCGGGGCGCCAAGGCCCTTGCTCAGGCAGACCGACACACTGTCAAAGCACCGGGCGATGCGCTGCGCCTCGGCCCGGATATCCGATCCGTTGGCAGCCTCCTGCGCCGTTGCTGCGTTGAACAGCCGCGCCCCGTCCAGATGGCGGGCCAGGCCGCGTGCGCTTGCGAAATCGGTCGCCTGCTTGACATAGTCAAACGGCAGCACCTTGCCGTCCCAGGTGTTCTCCAGCGCGAGCAGTCGCGATCGCGCGAAGTGCGCGTCGTCGGGCTTGATCGCGGCTTCGATATCGGCCAGCGCCAGGCTGCCGTCCCTCTGGTGTTCGATCGGCTGCGGCTGCACGCTGCCGAAAACGGCGGCGCCACCGCCCTCCCATCGGTAGCAGTGCGCCATCTGGCCGACGATATATTCCTCACCCCGCTGGCAATGGCTCAGGATCGCGCACAGATTGCTCTGGGTTCCAGTGGGCATGAAAAGCGAGGCCTCAAAGCCCAGTAAGACGGCCGCCTGATCCTGCAAGGCGTTCACGCTCGGGTCGTCTGCAAACACGTCATCACCCAACGGGGCCGCCAGCATGGCCGCGCGCATCGCGGCGCTAGGCTGGGTGACGGTGTCGCTGCGCAGATCCACTATGGTATTCATCGCATTCTCCGGTTTTACTGCCGGCGCCGCCGGAGGGTTCGCATTGGCTGGGCACACGCGCCCACAGTGGCGTGCATCACAGCAAGAAGTTCTTCAACATCGCGTGGCCGTGTTCGGTGAGTATCGATTCCGGGTGAAACTGTACCCCCTCAACGCGCAGATGCTGCGGCAAGCCCCGGTGACGCACGCCCATGATCTCGCCGTCGTCGGTCCAGGCCGTCAACTCGAGTTCGCGGGGGCAGGTCGCACGCTCTATCGCCAGCGAATGGTAGCGGTTCACGGTGAATTGGTCGGGCAGCCCCGCGAAGACGCCGGTCTGGGTGGTCGTGATGCGTGAAGTCTTTCCGTGCATCAGCTCCCTGGCGCGAACGATATGTCCGCCCAGCGCAGCGCCGATGCTCTGGTGCCCCAGGCAAATGCCCAATATCGGCAGCTTGCCCATGAAATACGCGATGGCAGCGACCGAAATTCCCGCCTGTGCCGGCGCACAGGGGCCGGGCGACACCACCAATCGGTCGGGCGCGCGCGCCGCAATCGCCTCCACCGTGATTTGGTCGTTGCGAAAAACCTCCACCTCGGCGCCTAACTCGCCAAAATACTGGACGATGTTGTAAGTGAAGCTATCGTAGTTGTCGATCATCAGCAGCTTGATCGCCTTCATTCCAGCCCCTCCTCAACCAGTTCGCAAGCGCGCAGCAGCGCGCGCGCCTTGGCCTCGGTTTCCCGCCACTCCAGTTCGGGAACCGAATCGGCCACCACCCCTGCCGCCGCCTGCACATACAGCGTTCCATCCTTGACGATTCCGGTGCGGATCGCGATCGCAATGTCCATGTCGCCGGCGTAGCTCAGATAGCCGCAGGCGCCGCCATACAGGCCGCGCTTGCTCGGCTCGAGTTGGTCAATCAGCTCCATCGCGTGGACCTTCGGCGCGCCGGTCAGTGTGCCGGCCGGAAAACTCGCCTTGAGCACATCCATATTGGTCATGCCCGGTTTGAGCACGCCTTCCACATTGCTGACGATATGCATCACATGGCTGTAGCGCTCGACGGCAAATGCCTCGGTGACCTTGACGCTGCCGGTCCTGGCAATGCGGCCGATGTCGTTGCGCGCCAGGTCGATCAGCATCACATGCTCGGCGCGCTCCTTCGGGTCGCTGACAAGCTCCGCCTCGGCCGCCTTGTCGAGCTCAGGCGTGGCCGCGCGGGGACGGGTGCCGGCGAGCGGGCGGATGGTGATTTTCTGCCCCGCCTCGACCTGCTCCTGGCGCACCAGTATTTCGGGGCTAGCACCAACCACCTGAAAATCGCCGAATTGGTAGTAGTACATATACGGGCTGGGGTTCAGCGACCGCAATGCGCGGTACAGCGACAGCGGCGACTCTGTATAGCGCTTCTTGATGCGCTGGCCAATTTGCACCTGCATGCAGTCGCCCGCCTCTATCAGCACCTTGGCGCGCTGCACCGCGGCAATGTAGTCCGCCTTGGCGAACTCCCGCTCGGCCGGATAGCTCTGGCTCGGCTTGACCACCGGCGCGCTGACCGAATACTTGAGTTGCTCCTTCAGGTCGCGCAGGCGTTTCTTGGCGTTGCTGTAGGCCTCGGTCTGCGCCGGGTCGGCGTACACGATCAGGTACAGCTTGCCCGACAGGTTGTCAATCACCGCCAGTTCTTCGCATTGCAGCAGCAGGATATCGGGACAGCCCAGCGTATCCGGGGGGCAGGAGGCGGCAAGCTTGCTCTCGATATGGCGCACCGTGTCGTAGCCAAAATAGCCGGCAAGCCCGCCGCAAAAGCGCGGCAGGCCCGGGCGCAGCGCAACCTTGAAACGCGACTGGTAGCGGGCGATGAAGTCCAGCGGGTTGTCCTGGCTGGTCTCGGTCACCACGCCATCGCTGACCACTTCGGTCAGCGCCTGTGGCCCGAAGCCGCTTGAACGCAGCAAGGTGCGGGCCGGCAGACCGATGAAACTGTAGCGGCCGAAGCGCTCCCCGCCCACCACCGACTCGAGCAAAAAGCTGTGCTTGCCGCCGCCCCTGGTGTGCGCCAGCTTCAGGTACAGCGACAGCGGCGTTTCCAGGTCGGCGAAAGCCTCCGCCATCAGCGGTATGCGGTTGTAGCCTTGGGCGCTCAGGCTTTTGAATTCAAGTTCGGAAATCACGGTGCGGACCTTCTCGGTTCGCCCCCCTTGCCGAGCCATGGCCGAAGGGTGCGTGTATGGAGGATTGCCTGGCGACCAGGCGAATGGCGATTCGGATAGAGCGCCGGTGTCGCGCGCATCACCGGTCCGCTACAGGACCCGGCGCGGGATCAGGCGCTTTGGGCGCGCGCGCAGGCAGGCAAATCAGGTGATATACGCCAGGGCCAGGCCCCCCGGTCGCTGCAACCCGTAATGCTGATGCGGTGAATGAACATGGACCCAGTGTAGCAAAGCCGACGCCCGGGGCTTAGGCCGCCGGCACTCGCGTGCAAGCCCCGCTTCAGCCCAGCGCGCGGCGCATGGCGCCGATCACCGACTCGTAGTCCGGTTTGCCAAAGATCGCGCTGCCGGCCACGAACGTGTCGGCGCCGGCGTCGGCAACGCGCCGGATGTTTTCGACCTTGACGCCGCCGTCGACTTCCAGCCGGATGTCCTTGCCGCACGCGGTGATGCGCCGGCGCACATCCGCAATCTTGCGCAGCGCCGAGTCGACAAAGCTCTGGCCGCCAAAGCCGGGGTTGACGCTCATGATCAGCACCATGTCGATATCGTCGATCACCCAGTCGAGAACGTCCAGCGACTGTGCCGGGTTGAATGCCAGGCCAGCCTTGCAGCCGCTGGAGCGGATGGCCTGGATGCTGCGGTGCACATGACTGCTGGCGTCCGGGTGAAAGCTGATCAGGTCCGCTCCCGCCTCGGCGAACGCTGCTGCCATCGCGTCGACCGGTTGCACCATCAGGTGCACGTCAATCGGCACCGGTGCGCCGGCGGCAGTACGCGCATGTGGCTTGAGCGCGGAACAGATCATCGGACCGAATGTGAGGTTCGGCACGTAATGGTTGTCCATGACGTCAAAATGGATCCAGTCGGCGCCGGCGGCGACCACCTGCTGCACCTCCTCGCCCAGGCGGGAAAAGTCTGCCGACAAGATCGACGGGGCGATACGGTAAGTCATGGGGCGGAGTTCCTGAAATGGTTAGCGCGCAAGGCGCCATTTTCACAGTTAGCATTGGGCCATGGCCAAGTACCAGTTGCATGTCGAAGTTCTACCCCGCTTTTTGCCCGAGCAGTCGGCGCCCGAGCAGGGGCATTTTGTTTTTTCCTACACCATCACGGTCACCAATACCGGCGACATCGCCGCACAGGTGATATCGCGGACCTGGAACGTGAACGACGCCAACGGCCACACGGAAAAGGTGAAAGGTCTGGGACTGGTGGGGCGTCAGCCGCTGCTGCAGCCCGGGGAAAAGTTCGAATACACCAGCGGGACACGACTGCACACACCCACCGGCACCATGCACGGCAGCTTCTTTTGCGTCGCCGAGGACGGCGAAAAGTTCGACACCGACGTGCCGATGTTTGTGCTGGACGCGCTGAGCGCAAGCGGCGGCGGACGCACGCTGCACTGATACCCCCGGCGGGAACGGCCATGGGCGAATTCGACCTGATAGCCCGTTACTTCAAGCGACCAGTCCGGCGGGCGGCGCTGGGCGGCGGGGACGACTGCGCGCTATTGCAGGCATCGCCGGGCTGCCAGATCGCGATCTCGTGCGACATGCTGGTCCAAGGCCGGCATTTTTTTGCCGACGCCGACCCTTTCAAGCTCGGCCACAAGGCGCTGGCGGTCAACCTGAGCGATCTCGCCGCCTGCGGCAGCCGACCGCTGGCGTTCTTGCTGGCGCTGGCCTTGCCCACTGCCGACGAAACCTGGCTGGCGCCTTTCTCGCGTGGATTACTGGCACTGGCAGACGCTCACGAATGCGAACTCATAGGCGGCGACACGACGCAAGGGCCACTGAACATCTGCATCACGGTGCTCGGCGAGGTGCCCTTGGCAGGCGCACGCAGCACGGCGCTGCTGCGTGCGGGTGCGCGCGCTGGCGACGAGCTTTTTGTCAGCGGAACGCTGGGCGACGCTCGCCTTGCGCTGATGGCGTCGCGCGGACTGACCCTGCCGCCAGGACTGCTGGCGAAAGCGAAGCAGCGGCTGGATGCGCCGACCCCGCGCGTCGCGCTGGGTCTTGCGCTGCGCGGACTGGCAACGGCGGCAATCGACATCAGCGATGGCCTGCTCGGCGACCTGGCCCATGTGCTCGAAGCCTCGGCGGTCGGCGCCTGCCTGGACACCAGCGTTGCGGCGACGCTGATGGCCTGCAGCAGCGCCGAACTCGACGCCGCAGTGGACGCCGAAACAAGGCTCGAGTGCGTCCTCGGTGGTGGCGACGACTACGAACTGCTCTTCACGGCCCCCCCGGCAGCGCGCGGCGCGGTGGAGCAGGCGGCCCTGGCCAGCGCCACCCGGGTCACGCGCATTGGCCAAATCCAGGCCGAGCCCGGGCTACGGCTGTTCGACGCGAGGGGTGCGCCGGTCACAGCGCGCTACCGCTCCTTCGACCATTTCACCTGAGTTCGCCAGCCGCCGGGGAAGGCCTCAGCGGACCGCTGCCACTGGGCGCGCGGCTTCCCGACGAATCAGGTAGATGCCGCTGGCGATGATGATCGCGGCGCCGAGCAGCGTCATCGGGTCCGCAAGCACATGCCATAGCAACCAGTCCAGTCCGATCGCCCAGGCCAGCGCCGTGTATTCGAAGGGCGCTACCGCCGATGCCTGCCCGTGGCGGAATGCTTCGGTGATCGCCACCTGGCCGAGGAATCCGGTCACCGCCAACGCGACCAGCGCAGGCCACTGCGCGAGGGATACTTCTACCCATACCGGCAGTGCGAGAACACCCGCCCCGCAAGCCCACATCGCGGTAGCCCAGAACACCAGCGTGACACCGGGGTCGGTACGGCTGAGAAGCCGGCCCGCGATCACCGCGACCGC
>CAIOLO010000001.1 GCA_903859155.1 uncultured beta proteobacterium | reverse complement strand
GAAGTGGTGCGGGTGCTCGGCGCGCTCTCCAAGGGCGATCTGACCGAAAAGATCACCCAAAACTACCAGGGCACCTTCGACAAGCTAAAAGAGGACGCCAACCTGACGGTGGACAAGCTCACCGAAATCGTCACCCAGATCAAGGATTCCACCGAGTCGATCAATGTGGCTTCCAAAGAGATCGCCGCAGGCAACACCGATCTGTCCAGCCGCACCGAAGAGCAGGCATCCAGTCTGGAAGAGACCGCTTCCTCGATGGAAGAGCTCACCAGCACCGTGAAGCAGAACGCCGAAAACGCCAAGCAGGCCAATCAGCTGGCCGCAGGTGCATCGGAGGTCGCGGTGAAGGGCGGCGACGTGGTCGGTCAGGTGGTGGTGACCATGAGCTCGATCAACGAGAGTTCCAAGAAGATCGTGGACATCATCAGCGTGATCGACGGCATCGCCTTCCAGACCAACATCCTCGCCTTGAATGCGGCGGTGGAAGCGGCGCGGGCGGGCGAGCAGGGTCGCGGCTTCGCGGTGGTGGCCACCGAGGTGCGCACCCTCGCGCAACGCAGTGCGGCAGCGGCCAAGGAGATCAAGGAACTGATCGGCGATTCTGTCGAGAAGGTCGGTGCGGGCACCAAGCTGGTGGACGAGGCCGGCACCACCATGAAGGAGATCGTCGCTTCGGTGAAGCGGGTGACCGACATCATGGCCGAGATCACCGCGGCCTCGCAGGAGCAAAGCGCGGGCATCGAGCAGGTGAACACCGCCATCACGCAGATGGACGAGGTGACGCAGCAGAACGCGGCGCTGGTGGAGCAGGCGGCCGCCGCGGCCGAGAGCATGGAAGAGCAGGCGGGCAA
Organism: uncultured beta proteobacterium; assembly: GCA_903859155.1. Taxonomy (GTDB): domain Bacteria; phylum Pseudomonadota; class Gammaproteobacteria; order Burkholderiales; family SG8-39; genus 2-02-FULL-62-17. The sequence goes on along the minus strand of CAIOLO010000001.1, from coordinate 10,325 downwards.
TCTGGCGCAGGCGGTGTCGATCTTCAAAATGAGCCAGCAGGCAGGACACTTCACCGCGGCCAAACCCGCTGCGGCAAAGCACGCCGCACTGCCCGCGCCGCGCAAGCCGATAACGCTGGTTCAAAACACCGCTTCCAAAGGCAACGGCCAGCACCCGCCGGCCAAGGCCAGGGCGGGCAAAGCCTCCGGCGGGGAAGAATGGACGGAGTTCTAAGTGGTCTGTGGTAATTGTCATCCAGAGTAAAGCGAGGGATCTGCTCTCCGCAGACAAGAAGAGGCAGATTCCCCGGTTTTCACCCTCAGAACAATCAGGTCGACATTTGGCGGGAGATTGATCATGACGCAAGCAATGCAGGCTACAGTGGACAACACGGCGGCGCCACCGCAAATGGCAGCGGTGAAAGGGCAGGCCAACGAGTTTCTCACCTTCACCCTGGGGCACGAGGAGTACGGGGTGGAGATCCTCAAAGTGCAGGAGATCAGGAGTTACGAAACGCCGACGACCATCGCCAACGCCCCGCCCTTCCTCAAAGGGGTGGTCAACCTGCGCGGGGTGATTGTGCCCATCGTCGACATGCGCATCAAATTCGGCATCAGCAATCCCGAATACAACCAGTTCACGGTGGTGATCATCCTCAACGTCGCCCACCGCGTAGTGGGCATGGTGGTCGACAGCGTGTCCGATGTGCTGCAACTATCGGGCGAGCAGATCCGCGAAGCGCCGCAATTCGGCGCCAGTCTGGATGCCGCATACATCACCGGCCTGGGGACAGTGGACAAACGCATGCTGATCCTGATCGATATCGAGAAGCTCATGACCAGCAACGATATGGCGCTTACGGATCAGGCTTTACATTAGGCAGAGACAGACATGTAGCTGAAGTTCAGGCGCGATGCTTGCGCCGGGAATCGAAGGCCAAATGCACAGGCGTGGACTATTTGATTCCTTAGCGAAGACAAGGCACGCCTGGGCGATGCTCTGCGCCTGCCTGTTGCTCAGCGCGTTTGCAGCCCTCCAAGTCAAGCGGGGCATCGAGAACGATGAGGTGCGCCACTTTGCGTTTGTCTGCGATCAGATAACGCTGAAGATAGCCGAGCGCCTCGGCACCCATGCACTGGCACTCCAGGGCGGCGCCGGCCTGTTCGCCGCCTCCGAGCGTGTCGAGCGCCTGGACGATTTCATGAACGGCATCCTGCGCGACTGGGAGCGCCACGACGGCAAAACCGCCGAACTGCACATCTATCAAGGCGGCGTGGCCGGGCCTGCGCAGCTGCTGTACGACAGCGCCGGCACCGCAACCCCCATCGCGGATTCGCTGTTCCATCAACGGCGAACGCTGGCGGTCAGCGGTGGCGAATGGCTGCTCGAGTTCGATCACGTCGCAGCCGCCTTCGACATCGGCTACGGCGCGGTCTGGGCCACGCTCTTTGGCGGACTCGCGCTCTCCGGCCTGCTGTTCGGCCTGCTGCGCGCGCTGGCCCACGCGCGCAACAGCGCCGCCGGCTTTGAGCGGGCGCTCCGCCTTGCCCAAGAACTGGCCCAGCAGATGAAAGACCGGGAAGCGCAGCTGCAGAAGCTCTCGCAGGCGGTGGAGCAAAGCCCGGAGAGCATCGTCATCACCGACCTCGAGGGCAGGATTGAATACGTGAATGCGGCCTTCATTGCCGTCTCCGGCCTCAGTCGCGACGAGGTGATTGGCCGCAATCCGAGGATCCTCGGTTCGGGCAAGACCCCGAGTGTCAGTTACCGAACGATGTGGGACACACTCGCCGCTGGCCGGTCCTGGACGGGCGAGTTTCTCAACCGGCGCAAGGACGGCAGCGAATATGTCGAACTCGCCATCATCACCCCGATCCGCCAGCCCGACGGGCGTATTACCCACTACGTCGCGACCAAGGAAGATATCACCGAAAAAAAACGCATTGGCCTGGAACTGGATCGGCATCGCTATCATCTGGAAGACCTGGTGTCCAGCCGCACGGCCGAACTGCAATTCGAGCGCGATCGCACCGCAAGCGCAAGCCGCGCCAAGAGCGATTTTTTCACCAACATGAGCCATGAGATCCGCACCCCCATCAACGCGGTGGCGGGCTTCGCTCACCTTTGCCTGCAGCTGGACCTGCCCGCGCGCGGGCGCGACTACGTGAGCAAGATCGGCGTGGCCGCGCAATCCCTGCTCGGCATCGTCAACGACGTGCTCGACCTGTCCAAGATCGATGCCGGCAAGCTGGAGCTGGAGTCGGTGGTGTTCAGCCTCGACGAGGTGCTGGAAAAAGTGGCCGGCCTGTTCAATCTCAAGGCGCGCGAGAAGGGCGTGGAACTGGTTATCGCCGCCTTGCCCGGCATCCCGGAGCGCCTGCTGGGCGACCCCCTGCGCCTGGGCCAGGTGCTGGTCAATCTGGTGGGCAATGCCATCAAGTTCACCGAACGCGGCGAGGTTCGCCTGATGGTGAACCCGGAGGCGGTCGGCGCCAAAGTGGCGCGCCTGCGCTTCGAAGTGCGGGACACGGGTATCGGCATGACGCCGCGGCAGCGGGAGTCGCTGTTCGCCGCATTCAGCCAGGCGGACAGTTCCATCACGCGAAAATACGGCGGCAGCGGGCTGGGGCTGGCGATCAGCAAACAACTGGTGGAGCGAATGGAAGGCGAACTCAACGCGGAGAGCGAGGCGGGGGTCGGTTCCTGCTTCAGTTTCAGCGCCCGCTTTGGTGTCGCCCCGGAGGCGGCCGAAAGCGCCCCCATACTGGAACGCACCACCCTCATCGGCACGCGGGTGCTGGTGGTGGACGACAACGAGGCCACCCGCAAATTGTTCAGCGTCAACATGAAGACCTTCGGCTGCAGCGTGGACGCGGTGGAATCTGGCGAGGCGGCCCTGGCACGGCTCGAGGCCGGGACGGGGTTCGACCTCGTCGTCATGGATTGGCACCTGCCCGGCCTGGACGGTCTGGCCACGGTCCGGCGCATGCGCGCCGCCGCCGATGCCACGCCTGTCATCCTGATTACCGGCGGCGAGACGGAAGTGGCCCGCGTCAAGGCCGAAACCGGCGACATTCAGGCCTTCCTTCCCAAACCCGTCTCACGCTCCACCCTGTACGACAGCATGCTCACGGCGCTGGGCGCTTTCGCCGTGCCCCTGGCGCCGGTGCTCAAGCGCATAGAGGCCGTGGACCTCTCCGGCGCACGCATCCTCCTCGTTGACGACAACGATTTCAACCGCCAGATCGGCCGCGAACTGGTCGAGATCAGCGGCGCCGCGGTCGACACCGCCGACGACGGCGCACAGGCGGTGGCGGCGGCAACCGAGGGCCGCTACGACCTGGTGCTGATGGATCTGCAAATGCCGGTGATGGACGGCTATACGGCGGCCCGCATCCTGCGCCAACGCTCACCCGGCCTGCCGATTCTTGCCTTGACCGCCCACGCCATGAGCGAGGAGCGCGCTCGCGTGCTGGCCGCCGGCATGAACGACATACTGACCAAACCCATCCTGCCCGCCGACCTCTATGCCATGCTGGCGCGCTGGCTTCCCGGCATCGCCCGCCAAGGCGCGCACACGCCCGGCCTCGCGTCCGAAGCGGCAGCGGAGCAGCCGCGCGCACCCGTGGCTGCTGCGTGCCTGCCCGTGCCCGGGCCTGAGTCCAGTACGCCGCTTGCCGCCGATTCGCATGCCGCGAACGCGGTGTTCGATCTGGCCGCGGCGCTCTCCCGGGTGAATGGCGAGCGCAACATGCTGGAGCGCTTCCTGCGCCTGTTCCGCGGGCGCAACGCCGGCACCGTGGCCGATATCGGTGCGGCGCTGGCGTGCCAGGATGTGGCGAGGGCGCGGCGGCTCGCGCATGCACTGAAGGGCGGCGCCGGCACCGTCGGCCTGATCGAAGTCGAAGCCGCGACGGCGCGGCTGGAGGCGGCGCTGGCGCTCGGGGGAACGGACGACCCGGCGCGCCGCGGCGCCGACTACGCGGCGCTTGCATCCGCCTGGGCCCGGGCGGGCGAAACCCTGGCCGTGCTGCTCGACACCCCCGCCCACCAAAACACGCAAGGAGAATGATGATGGAACCCTCGCCGGCCGTTGCTCCCGCTGCAGACAAGGCATCCCCCCCGCGCCGCATCCTGATCGTAGACGACGACCCGGTGGTATCGGGGATGCTGGGCGTCATCCTCGGGGCCGCCGGTTACGAAATCATTGAAGTGAATTCGGGCGAGAATGCCCTGAGCCTGCTGGCCAGGTCGAGCAGTTCATCGCTGCCCGACATCGTGTTTCTCGACATCGAAATGGGAGAGGGCATCGACGGTTTCGAAGTCTGCCGCCAGTTCAAAGCCACCCCCGCGACGTGCCACATCCCGGTTATCTTCCTCACCGCCAGGGGCGAAATGGCCTATGAGACCATGGGCTTCATGGTCGGCGCGGTCGACTACATCACCAAGCCGATCGCCCCGGCCGTGGTGCACGCGCGCGTGCGCACGCACCTTGCACTCAAGGCGGCGGCCGATTTTCTGAAGGACCGCAACAGCTATCTCGAGCAGGAAGTGCAGCGGCGCACCGAGGAGGCAAGGCGCCGCCTGGAGGAACTGCGCATCAGCCAGGAAGTGACCATGGTGGCCCTGGCCTCGCTCGCGGAAACGCGCGACAACGAAACCGGCAACCACATCATGCGCACCCAGCATTACGTGCTCGCCCTGGCAGAGCACCTGCGCGGGAACACGCGTTTTTGCGATGCTCTGGATGGCGACACCATAGACCGCCTGTTCAAAGCGGCGCCGCTGCACGATATCGGCAAGGTGGGGATACCCGACCGGATCCTGCTCAAGCCAGGCCGGCTCGACGCGGGCGAGTTCGAGATCATGAAGACGCATACCACCCTCGGTCGGGACGCGATCGAAAGCGCGCTACGGCACACGGGCGTGAGCGTGCCGCTGCTGGAGACCGCCAAGGAAATCGCTTTTTCGCATCAGGAAAAATGGGACGGCAGCGGTTATCCCGAAGGCCTGGCGGGAGAGGCCATCCCGCTCTCGGCCCGGCTGATGGCGGTGGCCGACGTCTACGACGCGCTGATCAGCCGCCGCGTCTACAAGCAGGCGATGCCCCACCAGCAGGCGGCGAAAATCATAGCCCAGGGCCGGGGAACGCATTTCGACCCGGATATCGCCGACGCCTTTGACGTGTTGCAGCCCATTTTTCAGGCGATCGCGGCGCGTTTTGCCGACCAGGACGAGCACCTGGCTGCGCTTGAGGCGCGCGCCCGGTGCGCGGCGGTTGAGTAATCACGCGCTCCTCCAACAACCGGCACGAGCACTGCATCGCATAGGTATCAGTCACGCTCAGCGCGATCAGGTTTCAGCTGATGATTTCAACTGATACATAAGCCTGCCGAGGCGAGTTACCATACGCCCAAGGACGTGACCAACATTCGGGCCGCGGCAGGTACGAATGGCGCAAGAACGGCATGAGTAACGCCAACCAGAGTCTTTCTCCACATCAGTCGGGCGTTTCCGGGCAGATCGCGCTCACTGCGCTCGTCTATATCGGACTCGGCCTGGCCGGACTTGCGCTGGCGATCCCGCCCGGCTACGCCAGCCCGATTTTTCCGGCGGCTGGATTTGCGGTCGCGGTCATGCTCTGGACTGGCCGTCGTGCCTGGCCCGGAATAATGCTGGGCTCGGTAGTGCTCAATTTTGGCGTCGGCGACCTCGGCGAGGCGGCACGCACCACCACGCTGCTGGTCGCGCTGGGTGTCGGTGCCGGCACCACCGCCCAGGCCCATGTTGCCGCCTGGCTCGTCGAGCGCACAGCCGGGCGCAGCTGGCAGGCGATGGAATCCCTGCAGGATATCCTGCGCATATTCATCGTCGCGGGGCCGCTTGCCTGCCTCATCTCGGCAAGCGTGGGCGTTGCCACGCTCTACGGCAACGGTGTGACGCAGGCAGCCGACGTATTGTTCAGCTGGTGGAACTGGTGGTCCGGCGACACGCTTGGGGTGCTTGTTGCGCTGCCCCTATGCCTGACCTGGCTGTTGCGCGATCAATCGCCGTGGCGCGAGCGGCGGGTCGCGCTCAGCCTGCCGATGCTGATCAGTCTTGGCGTCATTGCCGCCGGATACCTCGCCGTCTCGAAATGGGAAGCCGCGGGGCTAGACGCGGAGGTCAGAAGCAATGGCGAGCGCCTGGTCAAGCAGCTCGAGCAGCGTTTCATCGCGCACCAGGAGGCGCTGGCCGCGTTGACGCGTTTGATCGAGGTCGCGCCGGAGATGAGCTACGAGCAGTTCGATCACTTCACCCGCCTCACCCTGCGCGATAACCCGGACATTTTTGCCCTGAGCTTCAACCCCTACGTGCGCCAGCAGGAGCGTGCCCGGATCGAGCGTCGCATGGCGCATTCCACGCAAAGGCCGGATTTCGAAATCAAGGAACGCGATGCGCAACGGCAGCTGGTTCGTGCCGGCGAACGCCCCGACTATGTTGCCGTCGGCTATATCGCGCCGCTTGAGGGAAACCTCGCGGCCATAGGCTATGACATCAATTCGGAGCCGGTGCGGCAGGAGGCCATCCGGCGGGCGCGGGAATCGCATCGCCCCAGTGTCACGGCGCCGGTGCAGCTGGTCCAGGAAAACCAGAAACGCGTCGGTGCGCTGGTGCTGCATCCGGCCTATGAAACCGCGCCGGGCAGTGTGGACATGCAGGCAGACGGCCGCTTGTTGGGTTTCGCGGTTGGCGTGATCAAGCTCGACCAGATGGCGCAAATTGCCACCGAAGGCACGCGAACTCCCGGTCTTGCGTTCCGCATCGCCGATCTCGATGCGGGCCAGAGCAGCCAGGTTTACCAGTCCGAAGACGAGCCGCCGCCCAAGGACCCGGCCTCCGTCATGAAGATTCCCCTGACCATGGGCGACCGCACCTGGGAACTTGGCGTCTACCCTACCGCCGCGCATCGTGCGGCGCACCGGCCGTGGGTCGCCTGGGGCACCGGCGCGATCGGGGTGCTGCTGGCGGCGCTGTTGCTGGTTTTGTTGCTGGTCACCACCGGCCAGGCCGCTGTCGCCGAGCGAAAAGCCAGGCGGCAGGGGGCGCAATTGGAGACGCAGGGCGCTGAACTGCAGGACCGCACCGCATTGATCAACATGCTTTTTGAGATAAGTCCCGATGGCTTTGTCGCATTCGGGTCCGATGGCACTATCCGGCTGGCCAATCCGGCATTTCACAAAATGACCGGCATTGCGGCAGACGAAATCGTCGGCCAATCTATCGGCAGCCTCGATGCTCGTTTGCGCCAGTGCATGGAACAGCCGGAACGTTTCATCCCGATCGAGGCGCTGTTCGTCGAGGGCCGGGTCGGAACGGCGCAACAGACACTGGTGCTGGCCCGGCCGCGCGAGGTCGTGCTGCAAATTGTCGGCGCGCGCAGCAACGCCGCGAGCATCGACCGCTTTGTCTATTTCCGGGATGTGACCCACGAGGCCGAGGTCGATCGACTGAAAAGCGAATTCCTCTCCACCGCCGCGCACGAGTTGCGCACGCCGATGACGAGTGTTTTCGGCTTCTCCGAATTGCTGATGACGCAAACCCTGGACGCGGCGACGCAGCGCGAGCTGATCGACACCATACACCGCAACGCCGTCCTGATTACTTCGATCATCAACGAGTTGCTCGACCTGGCGCGCATCGAGGCGCGCCGTGGCAAGGATTTCATCTTCGAACCGTTGAATGTGCGCGAACTGGCGGTGCAGACTGTGGCCAACTACCTGCCGCCGGATGGACGCGATGCGCCGCTGCTCGATCTGCCCGCGCAGGCGCTATGGATGCGCGCCGACTCCAACAAGATGAAACAGGCGTTAAGCAACGTCATCTCCAACGCCTACAAGTACTCGCCCAAGGGCGGCGCGGTGCGCATCGCCCTCGCCTTGCCGGGCAACGACACGAATGAAATCGGCTTGCGCGTCATCGATCAGGGATTGGGCATGAAACCTGAGCAGGTGGCGCGCGTGTGCGAACGCTTCTATCGCGCAGATTCCTCCGGAAATATTCCCGGCACCGGCCTTGGCATGAGCATCGTCAGCGAAATCCTGGCCCTGCATGGAGGGCGCGTTGAAATCACCAGCGCACTTGGCGTCGGCACCGAGGTGACACTGTGGATTCCGGCGGCCGCCGCTGCGATGGCCGACAGCTAACCGCCGCTGCGCCCATAGGCGCTGGATCGCGTTTCTTTCCCGGTCATGAATTCCAGCAGCACCGGCGTGCCCTCTTTGGTCCTGGCGACGCCGCGCTTGATGGCCGCCACGATTTCGGCCGGTTGCGTGATGCGCTCGCTGTAGCCCCCCAGCGCCCTGGCCAGTTCCGAGTAATTTCCCGAGATGTCGGTGCTGCCGTATTTTGCAGTCGATCCGGGCATGACGTTGAGTTCGGCGGCCATGCAATGGTTGTTGACCAGGATCGACAGGATGGGAATGCGGTCGCGCACGCAGGTTTCGAAATCAAGCCCGGTGTGTCCGAACGCGGCATCGCCCCAGAAGTTGATGCACAGTTTCTCCGGCCTGGCTATTTTCGCGCCCATGGTGAGCCCCAGGCCATAACCCAGCTGGGTCGACTTGCCCCAGCCGATGTAGCTCAACGGCTCGATCGATTGCCAGAAAGGCGCGATCTGGTTGCGCGGCGAACCCGAGTCGTGGGTGATGATGGTGTTGGGCACATCGACGGTGTGCAGCAAATCCCAGATCACCCGGTAGGGCGAGATCGGCGTGTCGTTCGAGGTGAGATCGGGCATCCATTCGGCCAGCCAGGCCTCGCGAATAGCCTTGATTTGCTTCGCCACGGGGCCGGCGTCGCGCGCCTTGGCCTTGAGGCGGTCGCGCACTTCGGCGAGCAGCGCCTCGAGCACCAGGTCCATGTCGCCCACCAGGGCCATTTCGGTGGGCAGGTTCTTGTTGATCTCGGCCACATCCCAGGTGGCGTGGATATAGCGCTTGCCGCGCGGCATGTTGATGGCGAACGGCGTCTGCGTGAAGGAGCAGCCCGCGCCGAAAATCAGGTCGGCATTCTCGACGAAGTCGTAGGCCTGTTTCGAAAAAGACGCCCCGCCCGAACCGAGCGACAGCGGATGGTTCTCCGGAAAGCTGCTCTTGCCCGCATAGGTGGTGACCACCGGCGCGGCCAGCAGTTCGGCCAGCTCCTTGAGCTGCTTCCAGGCGCGGCCATAGTGAATGCCCTGCCCGGCATAGATCACCAGGCGCTTGGCTTCGAGCAGCGCCGCCGCCGCCCGCGGCACCACCGCCGGGTCCGGCGCGCTGCGCGTGGTCAGCACCGGCTGGTAATCGATCACGCCGTTGTATTCCTCGTGCAGCACATCCACCGGCAATTCGACGATGCAGGGACGCGGACGGCCGTTGCGAAGCTGCGTGAAGGCGCGGCGCATGACGTTCTGGATGTCATCCGCAAAGGTCACCTGCTCCACCGATTTGCAGATGCCGCGCATCTGCAGCAGCGCGCTGAAATTGGGCTGCAGCTGCGCGCTGCGGCGCGCGTGGCCCGCGGGCAGCACCAGCACCGGCACCGATTCGGCATAGGCCTGCGCCACGGCGCCAATGGCATTTTCCGTCCCGGGCCCCTGCTGCATCGCGAACACGCCGATCTTCTGCCGGCTGGTGACGCGGCTGATGGCGTCGGCCATGTGCATGCCGGTGCGTTCCTGGCGAGTGATATAGGGCTTGATGTTCAGATCGGCAGCCGCTTCGATCACCGCATTGCGCGGATAGCAGGGCAGATCCGTGACTCCCTCGCGCTTGAGAATTTCCGCGACGACTGCAGCACCTTTCATGGTATTTCCTCTAAAAGTAAAACTTTATGTAATGCCAATCCATATATGACGGGTATTTTATTGGATTTCAAAACCCATCATGGAATACTTCCTGCCCTGGCCATCAACCCGCGCCGGGCGGCCGATGGCGCTTCACCGCCTCCGGATTGGTGGAATCGGCGCCCATGTACACGCCGCGCTCCCATTGGCGCTGCAACGGATCGCGCACCTTGAGCGCCATCCTGCCCACCCCCTGCACCTCGATCTCGAGCGTCTCGCCATTTTGCAGCATGCCCAGGCCTTCGTGATTGGTGCCGCAGGCGATGACATCGCCTGAATTCAGCGTCATGATGGTGGTGGCCCACTCGATCAGCTCGGGCACGCGGTGCTCCATGTCGTCGGTGTTGTAGTTGTGGCGCAGCTGGCCGTCATTCCAGAAACGGATCAACACATTGTTCGGGTCCGCAATCTCATCGGCGGTGGCAATGCACGGTCCGAGCGGCGCGAAGGTGTCGAAGGATTTTCCCATCCAGCTCG